>DATCBO010000014.1:0-87884 GCA_036511795.1 Xanthobacteraceae bacterium | reverse complement strand
CGTCGATCTTTCGCCGGCCATGATCGGTCGGGCCACCGCCAAGGGTCTCTACGATCGCTTTGTCACTGCCGATGTTGCCGCTGCACTAGCCAACGAGACAACCAATGCAGCGAAATATCATCTCGTCATCGCGGCTGATGTATTCGTCTATGTGAACGAGCTTGCGGGCATTTTCGCCAATGTTGCACACGTCCTCGCGCCGGATGGGATGTTTGCCTTCACGGTCGAGACCCATGCGGGCGATGGCGTAAAACTTTTACCGACGCTGCGTTACGCACACGGCGAGCGCTATGTGCGCACCGGACTGCGAGACGCTGATCTTCAGGTCTTGTCTCTCGTGCGAGCGGCCGTTCGCAGCGAGAAGGGTGTGCCGGTTGACAGCCTGATCGTGGTGGCGCGGCCCTCGACCCAGCCGAGCCCGCCCGCGAGTTCTCGGCCGTGACCGTCCTCGAACGCTCCACAATCCTGCCGGAACAGTTCGCGCGCTGGTTTGAAAGCCGCGGCTGGACGCCGCGCGCGCATCAGCTCGAATTGCTGGACAAGGCAAGGGCCGGCCGGTCGGCGCTGCTGATCGCACCGACCGGCGGCGGCAAGACGCTGGCCGGCTTCCTGCCGAGCCTGGTGGAGCTAAGTGGGCTTCACCTCTCTCCGCGTGTCGGGAAAGGTCGCGACGCCGAAGGCCTTGCGATAGGGCCGCCTGCTCGCCGTCTGCTCTCGATCGGCCGCGAGGTCCGTCGCGAGGGAGGACTGCACACCCTCTACATCTCCCCGCTCAAGGCGCTTGCGGTCGATATCGCGCGCAACCTCGAGGCACCGGTCACCGAGATGCGGCTGCCGATTCGCATCGAGACCCGCACCGGCGACACGCCGACCTCGAAGCGCCAGCGCCAGCGCCGCGACCCGCCGCAAATTCTGCTGACCACGCCCGAACAGCTCGCGCTGCTGTTGGCGTCCGCCGATGCGCCGTATCTGTTCGGCTCGCTCAGACGCATCATTCTCGACGAGCTGCACGCGCTCGTCACGTCAAAGCGCGGCGATCTTTTGTCGCTCGGGCTGGCGCGGCTTTATCGCCTGTCGCCGCAGCTCACGTCGGTCGGACTCTCCGCGACTGTCGCGGAACCGGACGAGTTGTGCCGTTTCATGGTGCCCCAGCGCACTGAGGATTCGCGCGCCGATCTCATCATCGCCGAAAGCGGCGCCGCGCCCGACGTGACGATGCTGAACAGCCGCGAGCGGCTGCCCTGGGCCGGGCATTCGGCGCGCTACGCGCTCGGCGAAATGTACGAGCTGATCAAGGCGCACCGCACGACGCTGGTGTTCGTCAATACGCGCAGCCAGGCGGAAGGCATCTTTCAGGATCTCTGGCACATCAACGACGACAATCTGGCGATCGCGCTGCATCACGGCTCGCTCGACGTGGCGCAGCGGCGCAAGGTTGAAGCCGCAATGACAAGCGGCTGGCTGCGCGCCGTGGTCTGCACCTCGTCGCTCGATCTCGGCATCGACTGGGGCGACGTCGATCTCGTCATCAATGTCGGCGCGCCGAAAGGCGCGTCGCGGCTCCTCCAGCGTATCGGCCGCGCCAACCACCGCATGGACGAGCCGTCGAAGGGGGTCCTCATCCCCGCAAACCGCTTCGAAGTGCTGGAATGCCGCGCCGCGCTCGATGCCATTGCCGAGAACGCCCAGGACACGCCGGCGGCGCGCATCGGCGCACTCGACGTGCTGGCGCAGCACGTGCTCGGCTGTGCCTGCGGCGCGCCGTTTCGCTCCGACGAATTATTCGCCGAGGTGATGACGGCCGCGCCCTATGCGGCGCTGACGCGTGCGGATTTCGATGCCGTGGTCGATTTCGTCGCCACCGGCGGCTATGCGCTCAAGGCCTACGAGCGCTTCGCCCGCATCCGCCTCGGCAAGGACGGGCTGTGGCGCATCACCCATCCGAACGTGGCGCAACGCTATCGGCTTAACGTCGGCACCATCGTGGAAGCCGACATGCTGAAGGTGCGCCTGGTGCGTTCCCGCGCGTCGAAAGTGATTCCGCGCGGTGGCCGCATGCTCGGCCAGGTCGAGGAATATTTCGTCGAGACGATGGTGCCGGGCGACACGTTCGTGTTCGCCGGCGAGATTCTCAAATACGAAGCCATCGTCGAGGACGAAGTCTACGTGTCGCGCGCCACCGCCGAAGATCCGAAGGTGCCGGCTTATGAGGGCGGCAAGTTTCCCCTCTCGACTTATCTCGCCGCGCGCGTGCGCGGCATCATCGCCCGCCCGCAGGAATGGCGCGGCCTGCCACCGCAAGTGCGCGAATGGCTGGAGATTCAAGAATGGCGCTCGCAGATGCCGGGGCAGCGCGAGCTCCTGGTCGAGACCTTTCCGCGCGCCAACAAATATTATCTGGTCTGCTATCCGTTCGAGGGCCGCCTCGCCCACCAGACGCTCGGCATGCTGCTGACGCGACGCCTTGAACGCGCGCGACTGAAACCGATGGGCTTCGTTGCCAACGAATACGCGCTCGCGGTGTGGGGGCTGGGCAATGTGGCGCAGCAAATCGAGCGCGGGACGTTTTCGCTCGATGAACTTTTCGATGAGGACATGCTCGGCGACGATCTGGAAGCGTGGCTGGCCGAATCGGCGCTGATGAAGCGCACCTTCCGCAACTGCGCCATCATCGCCGGACTGATCGAACGCCGCTTTCCCGGTCAGGAGAAGTCGCGCCGGCAAGTCACGATCTCGACCGATCTCGTTTATGACGTGCTGCGCAGCCACCAGCCCGACCACGTGCTGCTGCGAGCCGGGCGGGCCGATGCGGCGAGCGGCCTGCTCGACGTCCGCCGGCTCGGCGAAATGCTCTCGCGCATCAGCGGCCGAATCGTCCATAAGGCGCTCGATCACGTCTCGCCGCTCGCCGTTCCGGTAATGCTGGAGATCGGCCGCGAAGCCGTTTACGGAGAGGCGGCCGATACGCTGCTCGCAGAGACTGAGGCCGAGCTTGTGAAGGAGGCCATGCAGTGAGGGGCGCCATTTCCTCCGCTCATTCCCGCGCAAGCGGAAATCCAGTTGCCGGGTCCCCGCTTTCGCCGGGACGAGCGGATAGTACGATCTCGCTCTGTGGCACCACCCTCATCGGCGATCCGGCCGGCGCACTGTACTGGGCCGATGAAGGCGTGCTCGCGGTCGCCGACCTGCATCTGGAAAAGGGCTCCGCCTTCGCGGCGCGCGGTGTGCTGTTGCCGCCCTACGACACGGCGGCGACCCTCGCGCGCATCGGTCATCTGATCGCGCGCTACGCGCCGCGGCTCGTCATCGCAGTTGGCGACAGCTTTCACGACGGCGGCGGCGCGGCCCGCATGGCCGAATCCGACCGCGTCGCGCTCGGAGCGCTCCAGCGCGGCCGCGACTGGCTGTGGATCGCCGGCAATCACGATCCCGATCCGGTTGCGGGCGTCGGCGGCCGCTTCACCGACATGCTGGCGCTCGGCCCCCTCACCTTCCGGCACGAACCATCGGCTCTTGCCACCGACGGCGAGATCGCCGGCCATCTGCATCCGCAGGCGCGCGTCGCGCGACGCGGCCGCGCTGTAAGCCGGCGCTGCTTCGCCGCCAATGCCCATCGCCTCGTCATGCCGTCGTTCGGCGCCTACACGGGCGGACTGAACGTGCGCGACCGCGCCATCGCGATGCTGTTCGGCACGCTGGATTTCACCGCCCATATGCTGGGTGACAGCCGTCTCTACGCAGTCACGGCCGCGCGCTGCCTGCCCGATTGATCGCTATTTTCGTTTGGCCGGACGCGCCGCGCTGGCCTGCACATTCCAGGCCGCAGCCGTCTTCACATTGACGGCGTCGTCGGGCTGCGGCTCAGGCGTAAAGCTCTTCACCGCGTTGCGCGCAGCTGCCAATGTCTGCGGATCAAGGTGCGATGCGATTTCATCGCGCTTTGTTCCCGCTTCCTTGTCGCCCTGATCGGCCGCAAGCGCGAACCATTTGTAGGCCTCGGCGTCGTTCTTCTGCACACCGATGCCGCGCGCATAGAGGATAGCGAGATTGTATTGGCTGTCTCGGACGCCGTGATTGGCCGCCTTGCGGAACCACTCGGCGGCCTTGTTGTAATCCGGCGGCCCGTTCACACCCTCGGCGTAGATCACCGCGAGATTATGCATGGCCTTGCCGTTGCCCTTGTCGGCGGCCGCTTCATAAAGCTCGCGCGCCCTGGCGAGGTCTTTCTTGACGCCCGCGCCCTTCTCATAGAGTCCGCCGAGCCGGAATTGCGCGGGAGCCAACCCGCCTTGAGCGGCACGTTCGAGCCAGTGAGCGGCGGCCGCACCGTTCTGCAGGACGCCACGGCCCTCGGCAAAACGCGTTGCCACTTCGTAAGCTGCGGCCGGATCGCCCGCCATGGCGGCCGCGCGTAAGGCCGGATCGCCGATAGTCGCGGGAAGCTTGTCATCGGCAATCGGCGCAGCGCGGCTTCCGGCCGGCGCCATCTGTGGCGCTGTTTCGGGTAGCGGCAACGCGCCGGTGATCTCAGGCGACGCCCACGACGGCATGCCCGCCGCGGCATGTCGGCCGCCGACTGATGGCGCCACGGCGCTTGCCGGCGGTGTGCCCGCATTTTGCGGCTGCATGGATTGCCGCTGCGGGACGACTTCCTTGGTCGCAGGTGGCACCACCGCTGGAGCGCTGAGCGAGCGAGGCGGCACCGGCAGGGACGGCTCGGCTGGCCGCGGCGATTCTTCAGGAGTGATGGCTGGCGACGCGCCGCCCGGTGCTGCTTGCTCAGGCACGGCGCTGGGTTGAGTTTGCGGGACGACGGTCACGCCGCTGTTCTCGAAAAACTTTGTCACAACACGCACGCCGCCGAGCAGGATGAGGACGGCGGCGCCCGCGACGATGAGCTTGTGCAGCCGTTGAGAACTTTTCTTCGGTAGCGCCGCGGCTGGCGCGCCGGCGGCATTTGCGGGCTTTTGTCCGGGTCGCTCTGCCGCGGCGGCCTGAGCGGCGCGGCGCGCGGCAGCGATAAAATCGGGCCGGCCCGCATCGGCGATGACCGGCGGCTTGACCGCACTGACGACTGCTTCCGAAGCGGCGATTCGCTCCGCCGGCGACAGATTGCGCGCCCGGCCTGGAGCAGACCCGGGCTCCAGCGGATGATCGGGCGGCAACGTTGGATCGAGCGGCATCCTGCCCGCCGACGGCTCGGCTGCGGCCTCGGATTCCGATGGCGGCTCCGGGGCGAGCGGCAGCGCGACATCGCGTAGCGCGGCCGATTGCGGTGGCGCCGCGGCTGGCACGGACACCCGCACTACCGCCGATGGCGCATCACTGCGCAGTCCGCTTTCGATGCTGGCGATCCGGCCGACCACATGCTCGACCGTCTCCTGCACGGCCTCAAGCGAATCGCGGGTGCGGCGGTTGCTTGCCTTGATCTCGGCAACGTCGCGATCGATTCCCGGTGACGGGGCGGCGCCGAGCGCGCCTGCGCTTGAGCTGTTGCTGCGCATCTCATTGAGATGCACGAGAAGGTCGGCTAGCCCGCGCTCGATCGCTTCGAGGTGGCCAAGCCGCGCGTCGGACGTGTCGAACCGCTGCACCAAGGCGGCGATGCGATCTTCAAGATGCGCAAGCGCCGCGTGGTCGGTGTGGGTGAGCTGGACCCAGTCGAGCTTTTCGATCAGCCCGGTGAGCAGCCTTTCCAGATCGCGCGGCACGGCCTGCCCAGCCTCGCTCGACGCGGTCAGCGCGGCGGCGAGCGAATCAATGCGCTGCTCAAGCGCCGAAACGTCGTGACCGCCCCCAGCCGAGGCCGTCAGCGTGGCGGCAAGCGAATCGATACGCTGCTCAAGCGCCGAAACGTCGCGACCGGCGCCGGACGAGGCCGTCAGTGTGGCGGCAAGCGAATCGATACGCTGTTCGAGACCCGACACGTCGTGGCCGGAGCCGCTCGACGAGGTCAGCGCCGCCGCCAGGGTGTCGATGCGTTGCTCCAGCGCCGAAACCGCGTGGCCGGTCGCCGCGGTGTTGGCGATGACGTCGACCTGGCCGGCGAGCGTGCGAACCTCTTCGGCGAGGCGCGCCAGCGCATCATTGGATGCGACGTGCGAAACGACCCCGCGCAGGCCGCCGATCGCTGCCTCCAGCTGCTGCAGCGCCGAGGGATCGTCCTTGGCGAGAATCATGTCGACTTTCTGCGACAGCGCCTTCACCGCGTCCTCGAAACCGACCAGATTCTCCGCCGGCATCAGCACACGCAGCGTCTCGCGGATTTCCGTCAATCCACGCTCGAGACCGGCAAGCGCATTCGGATCGACGCCGGATTGGCGGCTGTGATCGATCCGCTCGCCGAGCGCCTTGATCTCGATTTCGAGCGACTCCACCGCGCGCCGCGGCAGCGCTTCATTGAGCTGGCGGCTGATGTCGGTCAGATCCGACCGGATTGCGCCGATAGCCTTCTCGATATCGCCCGAGGGCTGCAAGGCTTCGATGCGCGCCGTGATCTGGCGCAGCTGTTGTTCGAGGCTGGAAAAATCAACCGTGGGAGCGCTGACGGCGGCAGCCGCCGCCATGAGCTTGTCGCTTGGCGCCGAAGCTTCGCGCGCCGCAGCGACAGGCTCCGGCGGGAGAAGCGAATCCGCAGCCGCGACAGGTTCACGTTGCACTGCCGGAGCCCGCACCGTGGCTGGTCCGCCATCGAGCGCCCGCTGCCGTGCTGCAATTTCGGCGACGGCATCATCAATTGACAGGTCCGACGCGGGTCTGGCGCGCCGCCGCTGCGGCGGAGCACCAGTCAGCCGCGGCTGCTGTTCTCCAGCCGGAGCCCCCGGAATCGCCGGTGGGACTCTGGGTCGGGAAGACGTGGCGCGCGACAGGCGTTCGATCTGCTGTGAGAGCTGGTCGAGACGCGAATGCATCTCGCCGATTCCCTCACGCGCCGGCGCCGATATGCGGCGCGCCTCATCGCGGGCAACCACAAGCAAACGCGCTTCTTCTGCTTCGCGCGCGGCAGTGTCGCGGCGAAGCCCATCTTCGGCGGCGCGAGCGACCGTTTCGCGGCGAACCTCCTCGCGTGCGGCTTCCAGTCGACGTTCATCCTCGGCGGCGCGAGCGGCAGCTTCTTGGCGGGCTTCCTGGCGCGCTACTTCACGTGCTTCTTCACGTGCGACTTCGAAGCGGCGTTTGTCTTCGGCCTCGCGGGCCGCAGCTTCACGGCGCGCCTCTTCGCGTGCAGCCTCCCGCGCGGCTTCGAGACGGCGCTCCTGTTCGGCGGCGCGAGCGGCAGCTTCACGACGGGCCTCTTCACGCATGGCCTCGCGCACAGCTTCAAGGCGCCTGTCTTCTTCGGCGGCGCGGGCGGCAGCTTCACGACGCGCTTCCTCGCGCGCGGCTTGGCGCGCAGCCTCGCGAATGGCGTCAAGGCGGCGTGCCTCTTCGGCCTCGCGGACCGAGGAATCACGCGCGGGGGCATTGCGCGCTGGAGCGTCGCGGCGCGGCTCGCCACGGCCGCCCTGCCACGCCGGCGGTCTCTTGCCGCCGGTATTGTCGCGTCGCGGCTCATCGCGGCCACGCTCGCGCCCGGACGCTTCGTCGCGATCCCATTTGCGGTGCGAGCGATCGTCATCCCACTCGTGGCGGGGCCGGCCGTCGTGGTCGCGGCGATGGGGCTCACCTTGCCGGCGCGGCTCGCCTTGCCGATGCGGCTCGCCTTGGCGCGAACGCTCGTCGCCCTCGTCGCGGCGATCCTCGCGGTATGGGCGGCCTTCGTATCTCACGTCGTATCTGGGCTCGTCGCGCTTGCTGCGTGCCGGCGGCGGCGGTTCAGGCATGGGCGCGCGGAGCGGGCGCCGGTCGGCGGGGTCGTCGCCGCCGTTCTTTCGGATCACCCTGTTGAGCCACTCATCGACCGCCACGTCGACGCGTTGCGTTGCGTCGCGCTCAGCCTCGCGCGCCTGCGGACGGAGGCCTCTCAGATTCCACGGACCGCCAGACTTCATCCTCGCGCCCAGACCACATCGGGAGGGGCAATATGCGCCCCCCTCTCGGGCCGGCGCTGATTGCGAAACGAGCGCATGGCACGGCCCTCTTTCCCCGCATGCCGACTTTTCCGGATTAGGGTAAACAGGCGGTTAAGAATTGGCGTCCTTCGGATAGTTCCTGGTTCCCGAAGTTCACCTCGTATTCTAGCTTGGAGGCATGATGCGCGAGCTTCCATTGTTGACTTTTTCCCATGCGACGGAATTTGAGTCCTGGTTAGCGGATCAGCCTGACGACGCGGTCGGCGCCTAGCTCAGGTTCGCCAAGAAGGGCGCGCCAGAACAAACCATCAGCAAGTCCGACGCGATCGACAGCGCCCTCGTTCATGGATGGGTAGACGGCCAACTCGGTAGCGTTGACGCGTCCTACTTCAAGACGCGCTTCACGCCGCGAAGGCCCAATAGCGCCTGGTCGAAAATGAACTGCGAACGCGTCGAGCGGCTTTTGATCGCCGGCCGCATGAAGCCCAATGGCCAAGCCCAGATCGATCGGGCCAAGGCCGACGGGCGCTGGGCGGCCGCCTACGCGCCCCAATCGCAGGCCGCGCCAGACGACGATCTGAAGGCCGCCCTCGATGCCGAACCGTCCGCCCGCGCTCTGTTCGACGCGCTGGACTCAGCCAATCGGTACTCCGTGCTCTATCGCGTGCATCAAACGAAAACGCCGGAAAAACGCGCCGCGAAGATCGCCGAGATGGTCGCCAAGCTCGCTCGCGGAGAAACCTTTCATCCCCGGCGCGGTCGAACCCCATGACGAGCTACGTCGCCTTGCTTCGGGCCGTGAATGTCGGGGGCACTGGCAAGCTGCCCATGACGGAGCAGCGCGCCATGTGCGAGGATTACGATGCACGGTCGAGCACCCCTTCGGCACGATCAAGCGAACGTCGAGCGGAGGGAGATTTCTCACCCGAGGCCTGAGGCGAGTGAAGGCCGAAACGGCGCTCTCGGTCCTGGCCTACAACATCCTCCACGCCGCAAACGCCTTCGGAACAGACAAGCTAGTCTGGGCGAGTTGATCAATGCAGCGCCGCGTTCACGCGCGGCTCGTAGCATGCCGGAAGACCGGCTTTCATCCTGAATGAGCCCATCGGTCAGCACTCATGCGGCGGTAAGGCCGCCGTCGATCACCAGCTCGGCTCCGGTCGTGAACGCCGACTCGTCGCTCGCCAGGAACAGGATCGTGCGCGCGATTTCCTCCGGCTGCGCCAGCCGGCCAAGCGGCGCCGCTTGGGCGAAATTATTTTCCAGTTTCTTCGGGTCGCGCGCCGACTCGATCATCGACCGCAGCATCGGCGTTTCCACGAACGATGGATGCACCGAATTGCAGCGGATGTTGTAGCCCCTGCGGGCGCAATGCAGCGCCACCGATTTCGTCAGCAGGCGCACGCCGCCCTTGCTGGCGCTGTAAGCCGCGAGATTGCCCGACCCGATAATTCCCGCAACCGACGACATATTGACAATCGAGCCACCGCCGCAATCTTTCATGACGCGAACCGCATGCTTACAGCCCAAAAACGTGCCGTCGAGATTGACCGCCATCAGCGACCGCCACTCCTCCAGCGCCGTCGTCTCGATATCTTTCAGCAGCACCACGCCCGCACAATTGACCACAATATCGATGCGTCCGAGTTCGGCGGCGACCGTATCGGTGACCGCGATCCAATCGGCTTCACGCGTCACATCGAGGCTCCGAATGGACGCGCGTTCCCTGAGCGACTCAGGCCCAGGAGCCGAGAGAGCTGACTCGCGATCGGTCAAAACGACCTTGGCGCCTTCGTCGAGCAGCAGGTTTGCGGCGGCGAGGCCGATGCCCGATGCCCCACCCGTGACTAGAGCGACCTTGCCCTCAACGCGACCCATGCGACGCCGCCGATCCCAATATGCCGCGTCAGGCTAGTGCTGGTGGCGCGTGCTGGCTAGTATGTGCGCTGCACAATGGATTCTCGCCGGGGAGATGCCATGCTGGACGCCTTCATCTACGATCACGTGCGTACGCCGCGCGGCCGCGGCAAAGTCGACGGCTCCCTGCACGAAGTGACCGCGCTCAATCTGGCGAGCCAGGCGCTCGGCGCCATCAGGGATCGCAACCAGCTCGATACGTCGCAGATCGATGACGTGGTGATGGGCGTCGTCGATCCAATCGGCGAGGCCGGCGCCAACATCGCGCGGCTTGCCGCGCTGGTCGCCGGCTTCGGCAACAGCGTCGCCGGCCTGCAGATCAATCGCTTCTGCGCCTCGGGGCTGGACGCCGTCAACTTCGCCTCGGCGCAGATCATGGCCGGCCAGCAGGAGTTGGCGATCGGCGGCGGCGTCGAATCGATGAGCCGCGTCGGCATCGGCTCGGCCGGCGGCGCCTGGTCGATCGATCCGTCGATCGCGGTCGCGCATTATTTCCTGCCGCAGGGAATTTCCGCCGATCTGATCGCGACCAAATATGGATTTTCGCGCGACGATGTCGATGCCTATGCGGTCGAGAGCCAAAAGCGCGCAGCGGCGGCATGGAGCGACGGCCGCTTCTCCCGTTCGGTCATGGCGGTGAAGGACGTGAACGGCCTCACCATCCTCGACAAGGACGAGCACCTGCGGCCCGGCACGACCATGCAGTCGCTGGCATCGCTGCAGCCTTCGTTTGCACAGATGGGCGACAAAGGCGGCTTCGATGCCGTCGCCATCCAGGCGCATCCCGACGTCGAATACATCAACCACGTCCACCACGCCGGCAATTCGTCCGGTATCGTCGACGGCGCCGCCGCGGTGCTGGTCGGCACCGCCCGCGCCGGCAAGCGCGCCGGCCTCAAACCGCGCGCCAAGATCAAGGCGTTCGCCAATATCGGCTCGGAGCCGGCGCTGATGCTGACCGGTCCGGTCGACGTGACCGAGAAGGTGCTGAAAAGATCCGGAATGACGCTCGCCGACATCGACCTGATCGAGGTCAACGAGGCGTTCGCTTCCGTGGTGCTGCGTTATCTGCAGGCGTTCGATCTCGATCCCGCCAAGGTCAACGTCAACGGAGGCGCCATTGCGATGGGCCATCCGCTCGGCGCCACCGGCGCGATGATCCTCGGCACCGTGCTTGACGAACTGGAACGACGCCAGCTTTCGACCGCGCTGATCACACTGTGCATCGGCGCCGGGATGGGGACCGCGACGATCATCGAGCGGGTGTAGGTACGAAGGCGGAGCATCCAGTAAGCCCGGGTGTGTAAAGAGTATCCGAAACGACCGCGATCACAGATCGTCCGCCTTCGCGGACGATGACAATGATGAGAAGTCATCGATGCCGAAAATCGACGTGGCCAAGCTGCCGACCGATACGCGTACCGGCTATCCGCCGCCGTACGATCGCGTGGTCGTGGGCCGCGAGCGCAAGCGACTCGGCAATGCGGCCGGCCTCGATCAGTTCGGCGTCAATCTCACCACGCTCAAGGCGGGCGCGGCCTCGGCGCTGCGCCACTGGCACGAACAGGAAGACGAATTTGTATTTGTACTGGAAGGCGAAATCGTTCTGATCGAGGATGACGGCGAGACGCTGCTCAAGGCGGGCGACGCTGCGGGTTTTAAGGCTAACAGCGGGATCGGTCATCATCTCGTCAACAAGTCGAACCGGGACGCCGTTTATCTTGAAGTCGGCACCCGGTCGAAATACGAGCGCGTGCACTATTCGGGCCCGGACGTGGATCTGATGGTGGTGCGCGACGACAAAGGCATGCGCTACACCCACAAGAACGGCGAGCCGTACTGATGAGCTTTACCAATTTTACCTTGGATATCGGCACCGACGGCATCGCGGTCGTGACCTGGAACGCGCCGGGCCGCTCGATGAATGTCATCGACGGAACGGTGACCAAGGAGCTTGCGGCGATCGTCAAGCAGACCACCGACGATGCGGCCGTGAAGGGCGTCGTCATCACGTCGGGCAAGGACACGTTCTGTGCCGGCGCCGATCTCACGGTGCTGCAGTCCCTGAGCCGCGCCTTCGTGGAGCTCGCAGCCTCGCAGGGCGAGGACGCCGCGAATGCACGCTTCTTTGAGGACAGCCGCACATGGTCGCTGCTGTGCCGCCGCATCGAGACTTGCGGCAAGCCGTGGGTCGCGGCGATCAACGGCACCACGGTCGGCGGCGGCTTCGAGCTGGCGCTCGCCTGCCATCGTCGCATCGCCGCCGACAACGCAAAAACACGACTCGGACTGCCGGAGGTCAAGGTCGGCCTGTTTCCCGGCGCCGGCGGCACGCAACGGATCGCGCGCATGTTGCAGCCGGCCGACGCGCTGCAATTCCTGCTCAAAGGCGATCAGATCGATGTCGCGCGTGCCAAAGCGATGAAGCTTGTCGATGCGGTCGTGCCGGCTGGCGATCTGATCGAGACCGCCAAGGAATGGATCACGTCGGGCGGTTCGGCCACGGCGCCGTGGGATGCCGAAGGCTTCAGGCTGCCGGGCGGGCCGGTGCAGTCCAAGGCGGGCATGCTGGTATTCACGCCAGCCAACGCACTCTATCGCCGCGAGACCTATGACAATTATCCGGCGGCGCGCGCCATCATGCAGGTGGTCTATGAGGGTTTGCAGCTGCCGATAGACCAGGCCCTGCGAGTCGAGTCGCGCTATTTCGCCCACATCCTGCGCTCGCCGCAGGCGGCGGCGATGATCCGCTCGCTGTTCGTCTCATTACAAGAGATCAACAAAGGCGCTCGCCGGCCGCCGGCGGTGCCGCGCAAGACATTCAAGAGGATCGGCGTGCTCGGCGCCGGCTTCATGGGCGGCGGCATCGCCTATGTGAGCGCGCTCGCCGGGCTCGACGTCGTGCTGGTCGATCGCGACCCGGAAACCGCCGCGAAGGGCAAAGCACATTCGCAGGCGCTGATGGAGGAACAGGTCAAGCGCGGCCGCGCCAACGCCGCCGAACGCGACGCGCTGCTGGCGCGCATCGAACCGACCGCGGATTATGTGGCGCTGAAGGACTGCGATCTGATCATCGAGGCGGTGTTCGAGGATCGCAAGATCAAGGAAGAGGTGATCGGTCGAACGCAGAACGTCATCGGCAAAGACACGATCTTCGGCTCCAACACCTCGACCCTGCCGATCAATTCACTTGCGGCCGCCTTCAAGGACCGCACACGCTTCATCGGCATCCATTTCTTCTCGCCGGTCGAGCGCATGAACCTGGTCGAGATCATTCTCGGCAAGGACACCAGCGAGGCCGCGCTCGCCGGTGCGCTCGACTATGTCCGCACCATTCGCAAGACCCCGATCGTGGTCAACGACTCGCGCGGCTTTTACACGTCGCGAGTGGTCGGGACTTATCTGCGCGAAGGCCATCTAATGCTTAGCGACGGCGTGCCGGCCGCCATGATCGAGAATGTCGGCCGCATGGCAGGCATGCCGGTCGGCCCGCTGGCGCTTAACGATGAAGTCGCGGTCGATCTCGCCTGGAAGATCCTGCAGGCGACCGAAGCCGATCTCGGCGCCGACAAAATCGACGCGCGGCAGAAGGCGCTGCTCAGCGAGATGGTGGAAAAGCATGGCCGGCTCGGCCGCAAGAACGGCAAGGGCTTTTACGATTATCCGCAGAACGGGCCGAAACGATTGTGGCCGGGGCTTACCGATTTGCAGCCGACCAAACTCGATCCCGATACGCTCGATGTCGCTGAACTCAAAGAGCGGTTGCTGGCCATCCAGGCGCTCGAGACTGCCGGGTGCATCGAGGAGGGCGTGGTCACCGACATGCGTGAGGCCGATGTCGGCTCAATCCTTGGCTTCGGCTTTGCACCTTTCACCGGCGGCACCATTTCCTACATTGACGGCATGGGGACCGCGGCCTTCGTCACACTTTGCAGCCGTTTGGCGAAGCGCCATGGGGACCGTTTCAAACCGTGTAAACTTTTGGTCGATATGGCCAAAAAGGGTGAGACGTTTTATGGGCGCTTCCCGCCCGGCGAGCGCATGGCGGTGGCCTAGCCGTCATGGAACCGACATTGGCCTTTGCGGCGGGCGGCGTGTAAGGTCGCGGCCCATTTTTCCCGGGACACTTCATGGCGCGTGATCAAGTCGACCTGACGCCGATCGAGCGGCGGGACGAACTCGTCGCTTGGCTGGCGCAAGGCGCCCGGCCGAAGTCGCAATTCCGTATTGGCACCGAGCACGAGAAATTTGTTTTCACGCTCGAAGGGCACCGCCCTGTCCCCTACGAGGGGCCCCGCGGCATCCGCGCGCTGCTCGAAGGCATGCAGCACCTTTTGGGCTGGGAGCCCATCATGGAAGGGCCGAACGTGATCGGCCTGTACGACGTGACCGGCGGCGGCGCCATTTCGCTCGAGCCGGGTGGCCAGTTCGAATTGTCCGGCGCGCAGGTCGAGACGGTGCACCAGACATCACGCGAACTGATGGCGCATCTGGCGCAGGTTCGCGAGGTGGCGGAGCCGTTGCGCATCGGCTTCCTCGGCATCGGCATGGCGCCGAGCTGGAGTCGCGCCGAAATACCGCGCATGCCCAAAGGCCGATACAAGATCATGACGGCCTACATGCCGAAGGTTGGCAGCCTCGGCCTCGACATGATGTACCGCACCTGCACGGTGCAGACCAATCTCGACTTCTCCTCCGAAGCCGACATGGTCAAAAAACTACGCGTGTCGCTGGCGCTGCAGCCGATCGCGACGGCGCTGTTTGCCAACTCGCCATTCACCGACGGCAAGCCCAACGGCTTTCTGTCGTTCCGCTCGGAAATCTGGCGCGACACCGACAACGATCGCGCCGGCATGCTGCCGTGGGCGTTCGAGCCGGGCATGGGTTTCGAGCGCTGGGTCGACTACGCGCTCGACGTGCCGATGTATTTCGTCAAGCACGGCGACGAGTATGTCGACGTGGCCGGGTTGTCGTTTCGCGATCTATTGGGCGGTAAACTGCGCAGCATGCCGGGCGTGCGGGCCACCATTTCCGACTGGGCCAATCACCTGAGCACGACCTTTCCCGAAGTGCGGCTCAAGCGTTATCTGGAAATGCGCGGCGCCGATTCCGGGCCGCTGCCGAATTTACTGGCACTGCCGGCATTGTGGGTCGGCATTCTTTACGATGACAATTCGCTCGATGCCGCCTGGGACCTGGTCAAGGACTGGACCGCCGAGGAGCGGCAAAAGCTGCGCGACGACGTGCCTAAATTCGCGCTCGGCGCCAAGGTGGGCGGCCGCACCGTGTTTGAAATCGCCACCGAGGTTCTCAAGCTCTCCCGCGCCGGACTGACGCGCCGCAAGCGGCTCAATCCCGCAGGCGAGGACGAGACGCGGTATCTAGGTGTTCTGCAGGAGCGGCTCCTGCGCGGCAGCACGCCTGCCCAGGATCTGCTGGCGAAATTCAACGGGCCGTGGCACGGCTCAGTCGATCCGATTTTCACCGAAGGCGCTTATTAACGGCCGCCGCAGTCGCGTCGTCTGGCAGTTTTGTCACATTGTCTCCGTCACAGAGACAAATAAACAGACGCGCTTTTGACTTTTTTTTACGAGTTTCGGTCACACTGAGCCAATGACCAAAGTCTTGACTGCCGAAGTCCAGCAGAAACATGCCGAGCGGCAGCTTTTCACCGCACGCCGGGCGTTGAGTCATCTCGTGCAGTTATATGAGAGCGGCCAATGGCGGCACCTCTATAAGGAGGAGGCTTTCGCCGAAGCGGTCCGTCAAGCGCGCCAAGCCGTCGACACATGGACGGATGCCATGGCCAAAGCCGAGGCCAAAGCCAACGCCCTCTAAGGCGAACGCCATCTGAAATCGGATTGTCTGCGATCCGCTACGCACGTTTTCGGCGATGCACGCCGCGCGATTTCTGGTCGCCTGCCAACAAATGGTTGCGTTGAGCAGGACGGTGACAGCCGCCGCGGCTTACCTGTATGCTCTGGCTTGCCGGTCCTTCGGGACGATGTGAGGTCATGCCATGAGCCGCCACCCCGCCGCTCGATCACCGCTGTCGCGCCGCCTTCTCCTGAAGAATGCGGCGCTCACCGCCGGGGCCTTCACGTTACCCGCAGCGCCGTTCGTCGCGCGGGCCGCTGCCGCGCTCCGCCCGGTCTCCATGACGCTCGACTGGATCTATCAGGGGCCCAACGTTGGCTTCATCATGGCCCGTGACAAGGGCTTCTACCGGGACGCCGGGCTTGATGTCACCGTCACATCCGGTAAAGGCTCGGGCACCACCGCCCAGCTTATCGCCAGCAAGGCCAGCCAGTTCGGTTTTTCCGACGGCTACGCCGTGGCCACTGGCATTTCCAAAGGCATGGCGATCAAGACCATCGGCAGCGTATTTCGCAAAAATCCGGCGGCCCTCATCATGCTCGCGGATTCCGGCATCACGACGCCGAAAGATCTTGAAGGCAAGACCGTCGCCATGACGGCGGGCAGCGGGCAGTTTCAGCAATGGCCGGCCTTCGCCACGGGCGCCGGCATCGACGTCACAAAAATCCGCATGGTTAACATCGATCCGGCCGGCGTCGGTCCGGCGCTCGTCAACAAAAAGGTCGATGCCATTGGCGGCTACGCCCAGGGCTATGTGCCGGCGATCGAAATCCGCGCCAAGAAGCAGGTCCGCATTTTCTGGTTCGCCGACTACGGCGTTCACGTCGTGTCGAACGGCATCATCGTGCATAACGACCTGCTCAAGAGCGATCCGGACCTTGTGCGCACTTTCGTCGCGCCGAGCATCAAGGGCTTCCTGTACGGCCGACAGCATCCGGACGAGGCGGTCGCGTCGGTCAAACGCTATCTGCCGACGGTCGATCCGGCCATCGCACGGCGCGAACTGGAATTGTCTTGGAAAACCTGGGTCACGCCGACCACCAAGGACAAGCCACTCGGCTGGGAGGCCGAGTCCGACTGGACCTCGACCGTTCAGGTGCTCAAGCAATATGGCGGCGTCGCAAGCCCGCCGGCATTAGGCGCGCTCTACACCAACGAATTTGTGCCGACCGGCGCGGAATACGTACCGCCGCAAGGGATCTGAACGCCAGCGCGTGGTTCGCCGGGTGTGGCACACGATTTGCATTTTATGCCGCCAACCGCCCGGTCATAAGACATTCAACGATGACTAGCCGGCTTCGCCGGTGAGCCGGGCGATAACCCGGAGATCAGTCATGGGCTCGCATTTGGGCTTCGAAAAACGACCGCGCGCATCGATTTCTCGGCGGCGCTTCCTGAAAACCTCAGCCACGCTTGCCGCCGCAGCCTCCGCGCTCGCGCGCCCAAGCTTCGTGCGCGCCGCGGGTTCGCTGAAACCGGTGTCGTTGACGCTCGATTGGCTGTTCCAGGGGCCCAATGCCGGATTCCTGGTCGCGCATGCCCAAGGGTTCTATCGCGACGCCGGGCTCGATGTGACGATCAGTCCAGGGAAGGGCTCCGGCACGACCGCCCAGCTGGTCGCCAGCAAGGCGACGCAGATCGGATTCTCCGATGGTTTCGTGGTCGGAAGCAGCATCGCCAAAGGCATGGCGATCAAGACCGTCGGCAGCATCTATCGCCGCGATCCGGCCGCCGTCATGGTGCTCTCCGATTCCGACATCAAGTCGCCGAAGGACCTCGAGGGCAAAAGCCTGGGAATAACGGCGGGCAGCGCCCAATTCCTGCAATGGCCAGTCTTCGTCCAGGGCGCCGGCGTGGACCTTTCGAAAGTGCAGATCGTGAATATCGATCCGGCCGGCGTGTCGCCGGCGCTGGTGGGCGGCAAGGTTCCGGCGATCTGCGGCTACGTGTTCAGCTACGCCCCGACTATCCAAGTCCGCGCCAAGAAACAGCTGCGCATGTTCTGGTTTGCGGATTATGGCGTCACCGTCGTTTCCAACGGCATCATTGTGCATCAGGACTTGCTCAAGAGCGACCCGGACCTTATTCGCGCGTTCGTACCCGCCGCGATCAAAGGTTTCCTCTATGGGCGGCAGCACCCGGACGCCGCCTATGCGGTGGTGAAAAAATTCCAGCCGACCGCCGATCCCGCGATCACACAGCTGGAGCTTGAAACGTCGTGGAAGACGTGGGTGACGCCCAATACCAAGGGCAAACCGCTCGGCTGGGGCTCCGATGCCGATTGGGCTTCAACCGTTGAGATTCTGAAGCAACATGCCGGCGTCACCGCGCCCCTGACGCCGAGCCAAATCTACACCAACGAATTCGTACCGAGCGGTGCCGAGTATGTACCGCCGCAAACCGCGTAAGCGGCGGCTACGCACCGGCGCAGTCATCCACCACTCGCATAACGCTTGCTTTTCAGCGGCTTTGTGACCGGCTATCAAGCTGTCGGGCGGACGAACTTGCTGTCGCCCCTCATGCCGGCACACTGACCCCTGG
Source organism: Xanthobacteraceae bacterium (assembly GCA_036511795.1). Classification (GTDB taxonomy): domain Bacteria; phylum Pseudomonadota; class Alphaproteobacteria; order Rhizobiales; family Xanthobacteraceae; genus BOG-931. The sequence continues at coordinate 69,537 of DATCBO010000014.1, read as the reverse complement.
AGGTGAAGCCATGCGCTCTTCGCGTTCTCAGACCGCGCCGGTATCCCGACGCCGGTTTCTCGCACATTCCGCACTCGCGGCCGGCGCACTGGCCCTGCCGGCCCCATTCGTCGCGCGCGCCGCGACCGCGCTCAAGCCGGTGACATTCACGCTCGACTGGCTCTATCAGGGCGCCAGCGCCGGATTTCTGGTCGCACAAGAGAAGGGCTTTTATCGCGACGCCGGCCTGGACGTGACGATCCTCGCCGGCAAGGGCTCCGGCACCACCGCGCAACTGGTTGCCAGCAAGGCGACACCGATCGGTTTCTCGGACGGTTTCGTCGTCGCCAATAGCGTCGCCAAGGGCATGGCGATCAAGACCGTCGGCACTATCTACCGGCGCGATCCGGCCGCCATCATGGTGCTCGATGAATCGCCGATCAAATCGCCCAAGGATCTGGAAGGCAAGTCGGTGGCGATGACTGCCGGCAGCGCGCAGTTCCAGCAATGGCCGGCCTACGTCAAAGGCGCCGGCATCGACCCGAATAAGATCAAGATCATCAACATCGACCCGGCCGGCGTCGGCGCTGCACTGGTCAACGGCAGGGTCGACGCCATCGGCGGCTATGTGTTCAGCTACGCTCCGAGCATCGAGGTGCGCGCCAAGAAAAAGCTGCGCACATTCTGGTTTGCAGATTCCGGCGTGACCATCGTCTCCAACGGCATCATTGTGCATCAGGACTTGCTCAAGAGCGACCCTGATCTCGTTCGCGCGTTCGTCGCACCGTCGATCAAGGGCTTCCTGTACGGTAGGCAGCACGTCGATGAAGCGATTGCGACGGTGAAAAAGTACCAACCCACCGCCGATGATGGCGTCACAAGGCGCGAATGCGAGCTGTCCTGGGAGACGTGGCTGACGCCCAACACCAAGGGCAAGCCGCTCGGTTGGGGCTCCGATGCTGATTGGGCCGACACCATCTCCGTGCTCAAACAGTATGTCGGCGTTTCGGCGCCGCTGACGACGGCCCAGCTCTACACCAACGAGTTCGTCCCGACCGGCACCGACTACGTGCCGCCGCAAGGTTGAGTATGTCATTCCGGGGCCAAGCGAAGCGAGGAGCCCGGAATCCATAACCCCAGCGCAGGGAGTATGGATTCCGGACTCGCCGCTTCGCGACGATCCGGAATGACGGACAAATCAACCGGAATTTCGTAATGACAGAGCACAAGACAGCAGGCTGGATCGGCGCGAGCCTGCTGCGCAAGGAGGATGCGCGTCACCTCTACGGACACGGCATGTTCATTGCCGACGTCCAGGTGCCCGGCGTGCAGGACATCGCCTTCGTGCGCAGCCCGATGGCGAACGCGCGCGTGCGCCGCGTGGTCAAGCCTGCCGACAATGCCGCGCACGTATTCACGCTCGCCGACATCGGCCCAATCAATGTGCTGGAGGCTGGGCCCGAACTCTCCGCCCACCGCCACAGCCCCTACCCACCGCTCGCCGACGGGCGCGTCCGCTATGTGGGGCAAACCATCGCAGCCTGCGTGATGCCGACGCGTGCGCAGGCGGAGGATGTGGCCGAAGCCGTGCAGCTTGAGCTCGACGAATTGCCGGCCGTTGTCGATGTCGTCGCGGCGATGCGCGGCGACAGCCAGCGCGTTTTCGATGAATGGCCAAGCAACGCCTACATCAGCACCAGCGTGGTGGAAGGCGATCCTTCGATCCTCGCCGCGGCGCCGGTACGGCTGCATCGTCGGCTGCGGCTCAACCGGCAGGCCACCGTGTCGATGGAGGGCCGCGGCGCGCTTGCCTATTGGGATCACCGGCTCGACGAACTCGTCGTCTATCTGTCGACGCAGGGCGGCCAGCTGAAGCGCATGGCGCTGTCGCGGATGCTCGGCGTGCCCGAGAACAAGGTGCGCGTCATCGCACCCGATGTCGGCGGCGGTTTCGGCGGCAAGAACCGCATCATGCCGGAGGATGTCGCGGTCGCGGCGCTGGCGCTCAAGCTCCGTCACCCGGTGCGCTGGATCGAGGACCGGCGCGAACATCTGTTGGCGTCGCCACACGCGCGCGACCACACCTACGATCTCACGATCTGCGCCGAGCGCGACGGCACGCTGCTCGGTCTCGAAGGCGAGATCTATATCGACGCCGGCGCCTATGCGCTGTGGCCCACGGGTGCGTTTCAGGAAGCCAGCATGGCGTCCCGCAACCTGACCGGGCCCTATCGCATGCGGCATCTGAAACTCAACGCCCATACGGTCGCCACCAACAAAGCCCCGATGGGCCCGTATCGCGGCGTGGCGCGGCCCGGCGCCACATTCGCGCTGGAGCGGCTGGTCGACGAGATGGCGCGCGAACTCAAGCGCGAGCCCTTCGACCTGCGGCGGCAAAACATCGTCACATCGGCCGAGCTTCCTTACCGCACGGCCGCCGGCATGAAGCTCGACACCGGCGATTACGTCGCGGCGCTCGACATCGCGCGCGACAAAATCGATCTGCCGGCGATCCGCAAGCGCCAGGCGCAGGGCGAAGCCGATGGCCGCAGGATCGGCGTCGGCTTTGCCTTCTATACCGAGCAGAGCGGCCACGGCATCGTCGAATTCGCCAAGCGCAAATTTCGCGTTATTCCCGGCTACGAGTCCGCCAATATCCGGATGCTGCCCGACGGCGGCGTATTGATCTATGTGGGTGTGCAGAACCACGGCCAGGGCCACGAAACAACGCTGGCACAGATCGCCGCGCACGAACTCGGCATAGATCCGGCGCAAATTTCCGTGCGTTACGGCGACACCGCGGTCGGCCCTTACGGCTTCGGCACGTTTGCGTCGCGCTCGATCGTGTTCGCGGGCGGCGCCGTCGGCCGGGCAGCGCGCGCGCTTGCGGAAAAAATCCGCCGCATCGGCGCGCATCTTTTGCAAGCCGATGCCGCCGCGGTTCGCATTGAGGGCGGCATGGTGCATGGCCCGTCCAACAAAGTCGGCGTCGCCGAGATCGCGTTCGCCGCCAACGCGCGGCCGGATCAGTTGCCCGCCGGCATGGAGCCGCTCCTTGAAATCACCGCCACCTACGAGCCGTCAGACTCGGGCGGAGTCTTTGCTTACGGCACGCATGCGGTGCTCGTCGCCGTCGAGCCCGACAGCGGCGCGGTCGAACTCCTCGACTACGTGGTATCGGAAGATTGCGGCACCATGATCAATCCGATGATCGTCGACGGCCAGGTGGTCGGCGGCATCGCGCAGGGCATCGGCACCGCGCTCTACGAGGAGATTCCCTACAATGCCCAGGGCCAGCCGCTCGCCGCCAGCCTCGCCGATTATCTGGTGCCGACGGCCGGAGAAATGCCGTTCATCCGCATCGAGCATCTCCTTACCCCCGCGCTGACGACCGAATACGGCGTCAAGGGCCTGGGCGAAGGCGGCGCCATCGCGCCACCGGCCGCGATCGCCAACGCGGTGGCCGATGCGTTCGCCGACATCGGCGCGAGTTTCAACGAAACACCGCTGACGCCACGTCGCGTCTGCGAGGCGATCGCAAAAGCGCAGGGGACGAAGGCCGCGAAAGCATGAGGGCGGCGAAGGACCGCGCCGTCACACCGTGACTTGGGTGCCAACCTCGACCACTCGATCCGTCGGGATATTGAAATAATCGGTGGCATCGTTGGCGGAGCGGGCGAGCCTGATGAACAGTCGGTCTTGCCAGCGCGGCATGCCGGAGTGCGGCGCCGGCCGCAGCGCCCGCCGCGACAGGAAGAACGATGTAGACATGATGTCGAATTGCCAACCGAGCTTGCGCGCTATCGCGAGCGCGCGGGGCACGTTTGGCGATTCCATATAGCCGAAGCGCAGCAGCACGCGCAGAAAGGTCGAGCCCACTGGCTCGATGCGGACCCGCTTGCTGGCGTCGACGCGCGGCGTGTGGGTGGTCTCGACACTGAGAATGACGTTGTTTTCGTGCAGTACCTTGTAGTGCTTGAGGCTGTGCATCAGCGCGGTTGGCGCGCTCGTTGGATCGCTGGTGAGAAAGACGGCCGTGCCGGGAACCCGTTGCGGCGGCTTGCGCTCCAGTATGCGCACGAGATCTTCGAGCGGCGTCTCCAGCCGGCGCGTCTTTTCGTACAGGATCTTGGTGCCGCGCCGCCACGTGTACATGACCAGCATCAGCGCGCCGCCGAGCGCCAGCGGCACCCAGCCGCCTTCTACCACCTTGAGCATGTTGGCGGACAGGAACGTCAGATCGATGAAAATGAAGGGAAACATCAGCACAGCTGCGGCAAGCAGCGACCAGTGCCACAATCGCCAGAACACGATGAAGGCCATGATGCCGGTCACCACCATCGTGCCGGTGACCGCAATGCCATACGCGGAGGCGAGCGCGCTTGACGAGCGGAACAGAGCCACCAGGAGCAGCACGCCGACCAGCAGCAGGATCGTGACGCGCGGCATGTAAATCTGCCCCGCCTGCTGCGCGGACGTGTGTCGAACCTCCAGCCGCGGTAACAGCCCAAGCTGGATGGCCTGGCTGGTCAGCGAATAGGCGCCAGTGATAACGGCTTGGCTGGCAATCACGGTGGCGGCGGCCGCGAGCACCACCATTGGAAGGCGCAGCCCTTCCGGATAGAGCAGAAAGAACGGGTTTTCCGTCGCTGCCGGGTGTTCCAGCACCAGCGCGCCCTGCCCCAAATAATTCAGCGCCAGCGCGGGCAGCACCACAAACAGCCAGGCGAGTCGGATTGGCCGCCGGCCGAAATGGCCGAGATCGGCATAGAGTGCTTCGGCGCCGGTGACCGCGAGGAACACCGCGCCCAGCGTGTACAGGCTGATCATGCCGTGGTGGAGCAGAAAATAGATGCCCAAATGCGGACTAAGCGCCCACAACACCACCGGATCGCGGAGGATCCACAACAGTCCCGGTATGGCGATGGCCAGGAACCATAATGCAGTGATCGGGCCGAACAGCGACGCCACGCTCGCGGTGCCCCGCGCCTGAATGGCAAACAATGCAAGCAGGATCACGACCGTGATGGGCAGAATGTAGGGGTGGAACGCGGGCGTGGCGACGTCGAGACCTTCAATCGCTGATAGCACCGACAGCGCCGGCGTGATCACGGCATCGCCGTAGAACAAAGCGGCGCTCACGATGCCGAGCAGCGCGACCAGCCCGGCGGCTTTGCCGACACGGCCGACCGCGCGGGAGGCAAGCGCCATCAGGGTGAGCGTGCCGCCCTCGCCATTGTTATCGGCCCGCAGCAGGATCACGACGTATTTCAGAGTGACCACGACGATCAGCGCCCACAGGATCAGCGACAGCACGCCGAGCACGTTGCCGCTGGCGAGTTCGGCCTCGCCAGCTCGCAGCGCCTGCTTATGCTCACCGGCCGCCGCCAGAATGGCTTCGCGAAACGCGTAGAGCGGGCTGGTGCCGATATCCCCATAAACGACGCCGAGGCTGCCGAGCGCCAACGCCAACAGGCCAGGCTCGGAACGCGCATCGAGCTTCGTATCGAGAGGGACGTCGCTTCCGACCGGAGCGGGCGCGTCATCTGTCATGAACGGCGAATACAGGACCCTGTCCTGCTCCTTACGGGATGAATACTACGGGAGACGGGCCGCGCCTATACACGCTTTACCCTACTCAGTCATCCCGGGACTGCAGGTCCGCGGGTCGCTGGGTTAACGCTCGAGATGGCCAAGACGAGGCTAAACCAGCGGAGCAGTCCCATGGAACCACCCTGAAGAACGCGCATTAGCTCAAACGAGGCGTGCCCAAGCAAGTCCTGCCCAGGCAATGCCTGCCCAAGCGAGAGGTGTGCGGTGAGCCTCATTCTTTTGATAGTCATACTCGTCCTCCTATTTGGAGGCGGCGGCGGAGGCTATTGGGGTTATCGCCGCGGCTATTATGGCGGCGGCGGTCACAGCCTTATTTGGATCCTCGTCATCATCGTCATCGTGGTTCTCTTGTTTGGGCATCACGGCGTCCACGTCTGAGGTGCCGAGCCGCGGAGCCATTTCGGCAACATGACGTTGGAGAACGAGCATGGTTCATCCGGCAGCGAAAAAGCGCGGCGCCGATCCGCACGTACCGAACAAACCCGCGCGAACGCTAAAAATCCTTCGGCAGTTCGTGCGCCCACTTGGCGCGCATGCGCGCGTCAAGTTCTTTGCTTGAGCGGGCGATGGTCGGGAATGTTTTTTTGCGATTGAACGGAACGCAGGCATCGATCACGACGCGCGAATTGCGCCGGTCCTTTTCGGTGTCGTAGCACATCGGATCGAGCGCCGAGCTCCAGCCGCCGTGGATGACGTCGACCTGCATGCGCGGGTCGCAGCGCGTGCACATCGCCCAAATCACGTCGTTGATGTTGGTCGGGTCGATGTCCTCGTCGACCACGATGGTCCAGCGGTTGCAGTAAGCGCCGGCATGGCAGTGTGAGGCGACCATGCCGGCCTGCTTGGCGTGGCCGCCGTAAAGCTGCTTGATCGAGACGGTGAGCATGAACCGGCTGCCGCCGGCTTCGTGCGCCCACACACCTCTGACTTCGGGAATGCCGGCTGCTTCGAGCTGGTTCCACACCGCGCCGCACCGATAGGTGCCAAGATAAAACGTGTTGTCATTTGGCGGCACCGCCGGAATGGCCCCGACCAGGATCGGATCGTTGCGGTGCATCATTGTGGCGATGCGGATCGCCGGCTCCGGCGCGCTGCCCGACGCGTAGTAACCGGTCCATTCGCCGAGCGGGCCTTCCTGCACCAGATCATTCGGATGAATGTGTCCTTCGAAGGCGATCTCGGCATTCGCCGGTACCGGCAGTCCGGTGCGCGGCATGTTGAACACTTCGATCGGCTCGCCGAGGATACCGCCGGCGGCTTCCATCTCATTCTTGCCGTACGGAATCTCGAGGCCCGCCAGCATCAGCAGCGCCGGGTGCATGCCGGCAATCACCGCGACCGGACAGGGCTGCCCGCGGTCGTGATACTTGCCCATGATGATGCGGCCGTGCTTGCCGGGCGACATCATCACCGAGGCCACGTCGGGCTCGTGGCTTTGCACGCGATAACAGCCGTAGTTGAGCCAGCCGGAATCCGGATCGCGCATTACCACCATGCAGCCGGTGCCGATATACGGACCGCCGTCATGCTCGTGCCAGATCGGCGTCGGGATTTTCTGGATATTGATATCCTTGCCTTCGAACACGTTCTCCAGGAGCGGCCCGCCATTGACCTCCCGCGGCTGGTGGGACGGCGCGTGCTTCATGTAGTTGCGCCACCATTGGATCAGCTCCATTTCGGATGCCTGCGGCGGCAATCCGAGCGCGACGTTGATACGCGGCACCGAGGTCAGGATGTTGGCGACGACGCGCCGGCCGCTCGGAAAGCCCGGTACCTCGTCGAACAGCAGTGCCGGATTACCCATCTTGCGCTGATAAATGTCGACGAAGCCGCCGATCTCCTCTTTGGGTTCGGCGCCCTTGATGGTTTTCAACTCACCGGCGGCTGCGACGCCCTTGATCCAATCCCGTAAGTCCTTGTTGGCCATTGTTATTCCTCACGAATTTTCCGCCTGGCAGAACCCGTTGTCACGAATTTCCGCTACCGAGGCAACCGCATTTTCGCTTGCTACCTAGACGTGTCGGCATGACGCTTGCTTGCGTTATCCGCTGCGACGCGACGCGTGATGACAGTGGCCGAAACATCCTTGTATGCTTCGCTGTCGGCCGTAAGCCGTAGACGCGATCACGTAAGCCGTAAGCCATAGAGGTGATCCGATGAGCCCTTCCACGTTTCAGCGCGCCCCAATGTCGCGCCGCCGACTGCTCAAAAACTCGGCCTTGGCCGCCGCGGCTCTCACGCTGCCGCTTTCATCGTTGCGGGCGCGCGCCGCCACACCGGTGTCGATGACCATCGACTGGGTGTTCGAGGGCTCGAATGCCGGCTTCATCATTGCGCGCGAGATGGGCTTCTATCGCGACGCCGGCCTGGATGTGACGGTCGGCCCCGGCAAAGGCTCCGGCAACACCGCGCAGCTGGTCGCCGCCAAGGCGACGCAGATCGGCTTCTCCGACGGCTATACGTGCGGCAACGGCATCAGCAAGGGCATGTCGATCAAGACCATCGGCAGCGTCTTCCGCCGGGCGCCAGCGGCAATCATCGTTCTGGGTAATTCTTCGATCAAAGCGCCGAAAGATCTCGAAGGCAGAACGCTGGCAATGACCGCCGGCAGCGGGGTGTTCCAGCAATGGTCGGCTTACGTCAAAGGCGCGGGCCTCGATGTCTCCAAGATCAAGATCGTCAATATCGATCCTTCAGGCCTTGGCCCGGCGTTGATTGCCGGCAAGGTCGATGCCATCGGCGGTTATGCCGCGAGTTACGTGCCGTCGATCGAAATTCTTGGCAAAAAGCAAGCACGTCTGCTGTGGTTCGCGGACGCCGGCGTCAACATTGTTTCCAACGGCATCATCGCACACAATGATCTGATCAAGAGCGACCCCGACCTGCTGCACAAGTTTGTGCCGGCCTCGATCAAGGGTTTCCTTTACGCACGGCAGCACATCGACGATGCAGTCGCTGTGGTGAAGAAATATTCGCCGACTTCCGATCCGGCGATCCTCAAGAGCGGCTTCGAAGTCTCGTGGAAGAGCTGGGTTACGCCCAACACCAAAGGCAAGCCGCTCGGCTGGGAAGCGGATGAGAACTGGGCCTCCACCATCGATGTGCTCAAGCAATATGGCGGCGTCTCCACACCGCTGACGACGAGCCAGCTTTACACCAACGACTTCGTGCCGACTGGCGCCGAATACGTACCGCCGGAGTCGGCCTGAGCGCCGCAGGCGCAGATGCCGTAAGCCATAAATGTGATCCCATGAGCCGCAATCGTAGAGGAGATCCGATGAGTCATTCCACCTTTCAGCGTTTCCCGTTGTCGCGCCGGCGCCTGCTCAAGGCGTCCGCCACAGGGGCTCTCGCATTGCCGTTCGTGGCGAGACAGTCGCGCGCCGCCGGCGCGCTCAAGCCGGTCAGCATGACGCTCGACTGGATTTATGAAGGACCCAATCTGGGATTTCTGGTCGCCCACGATCAGGGCTATTACCGCGACGCCGGGCTCGACGTGACCATCGTCGCCGGCAAGGGCTCGGCCAACACCGCTCAGCTGATTGCCAACAAGGCGGCGCAGATCGGTTTCGCCGACGGCTACGCAGTGAGTATCGGCGTCGGCAAGGGCATGAACATCAAGACCATCGGCAGCGTCTATCGCGGCAATCCCTCGGCCATCATGGTGAAGGCCACGTCCGGCATCAAGTCGCCGAAGGATCTCGAAGGCAAGACGGTGGCGATGGTCGCCAGCAGCGGCCAGTTCCAGCAATGGCCCGCCTTCGTCAAGGGTGCCGGTCTCGATGTTTCGAAGATCAATCTCGTCAACCTGACGCCGCCGAGTCTCGGGCCGGCGCTGATCGACGGAAAGGTCGATGCCATCGGCGGCTACGTGCAAAGTTACGTGCCGATCATCGAAATCCGCGGCAAGTCACCGACCCGCTCGTTCTGGTTTTCCGACTACGGCGTCAATGTCGTCTCCAACGGCATCATCGCGCATAACGATCTGATCAAGAGCGATCCCGAGATGCTGCGGGCATTCGTACCGGCGAGCATCAAGGGTTTCATCTATGCGCGCCAGCATCCGGACGAGGCCGCGGCGACGGTGAAGAAATATTCGCCGACCATCGACCCCGCCATCATCAAGCGCGAGTTCGAAGTGTCGTGGAAGACTTGGGTGACGCCCAACACCAAGGGTAAGCCGCTTGGCTGGGGTTCTGACGCCGACTGGACATCCGCCATTTCGGTGCTCAAACAATATGGCGGCGTCACGGCGCCGCTGACGACGAAAGAGCTCTACACCAATGACTTCGTGCCGAACGGCGCCGAATACGTGCCGCCACAGCCGGCCTAAACCCCGGGGAAACCTTGGCAAAATCGGCTGAAGTCCCGGCACGTGTCTTGCATTGTGCAGCCGTGCCGCAGCAAGAGGCGTACAGTCGCGTGAAAGCATGCTGATATCGGATGCAAATGTTGGGATCGGATCACGCGTGAACCAGATTACCCACGATCAACCCTATCTGCGTATCGAGAATCTCTCGAAGGTCTATGCGACGCGCGACGGTGAGGTGCGTGCACTCAACGGCATCTCGTTCACGCAGCGGCGCGGCGAATTCATCTCGCATGTCGGACCGAGCGGCTGCGGCAAAAGCACCTTGCTGATGATCGCCGCCGGCCTCATTCCACCGTCCAGCGGCGCGGTGAAAGTCGGCAGCCACACGGTGCAACGTCCGCGAACCGATATCGGGATTGTCTTTCAAAGCCCGGTGCTGCTCGACTGGCGCACCGCGCTCGGAAACATCATGCTGCAGGCCGAAGCGCGGAAGATGAACCGCAAGGACGCCGGAGCGCGGGCACGAGAGCTGTTGTCAACCGTCGGGCTCGACGGATTCGAGCAGCGGTTTCCGCACGAACTGTCCGGCGGCATGCGCCAGCGGGTCTCGATCTGCCGCGCTCTGATCCACAATCCCGATCACTTGTTGATGGACGAGCCGTTCGGCGCGCTCGATGCCCTGACGCGCGACCAGCTCGTCTTGGATCTGCAGGCGCTGGTGACCGAGCGGCGCATGACCGTGCTGTTCATTACGCACAGCATCGCCGAGGCCGTGTTTCTATCAGACCGCGTCATCGTGATGACGCCGCGGCCCGGTTGCATCGACCGGATCATTGATATCAAGCTGCCACGGCCGCGGACGCTTGCGATGCGCGAGACGCCGGAATTTGCCGAATACAGCCGCGAAATATTGGAGCTGTTTTTGGCGCGCGGCGTGTTACGGGAACATGGAGCTGAGCCGAGCCGAAAAGGAGTGGCGCGATGACCGACATGGTGAATACGCCGGGTTTGGCAACGCCGCAGGCCGGAGGCGATCTCGAAGCCGCGGTACAACGCCGCCGCCGCCAGAGCGTGCGCAACGAACGGATCGGCTCTGTGGCCTATCCGATCGGCATGATGGTGGTGGCGCTAGCGCTCTGGGAAATCGCCACGCGGGCGCTTTCCATTCCGCCGTACCTGCTGCCAGCGCCGAGCGCCATCATCGAGTCGATGGCCAAGAATTCGGCGGTGCTGATCAAGGAAAGTGTCGGCACTACGCTCGAAATCCTGCTCGGCTTCGCGCTCAGCGTCGTCGTCGGTATCCCGCTGGCGCTTGCCATCTATCTGTGGCGGCCGTTCGCGCGCGCCATCTATCCGGTGCTGGTGTCATCCCAGGCGGTGCCGAAAGTTGCCATCGCGCCGCTGTTTCTGGTCTGGTTCGGCTTCGGCCTTTTGCCGAAAGTGCTGATCGCGTTCCTGATCGCCTTCTTCCCCGTCGTCATCAACACCACGATGGGACTTGCGGCGCTGGAACGCGAGAAGATCTATCTGGCCCAGTCGATGGGGCTTGGGCCGTTCGCAACCTTTTTCAAGATCCAGCTGCCGAACGCGATGCCGTCGATCTTCGCTGGACTAAAGATATCGATCACATTTGCGGTGGTCGGTGCGGTGGTCGGCGAGTTTGTCGGCGGCCAGGGCGGCCTCGGTTATCTACTGCTGATCGCCAATGGCAATATGGACACGGCGCTGTTGTTCGGCGGCATCGTGGCGCTCACCGTGCTGGGCGTGGTGCTGTTTCTTCTGATCGGCGTCGTCGAACGCCTGGTGCTGCCGCCGCATGCCGTTGAGCAAAGCTCGTTCGGCAAGAACGACCATGCGGGCGCTGGTTGCTAGAGCGCTTCTGATGACGCTGAATCTGGAAACGCTCTAGTTTTACAGCTTTATCGCCGCTACATCGCGACCTTGTGCAAAAACCCGTCGACACTGCCGCGCAGGCTATCGGCCGCCGTTTCGACCGCAGCCGAGGCCGCGAGTACGGTGCCGGCCGCGGTCCGCATATCGGCCATCGCGCTGGAGACGCGCTGCAGGTCCGAAACGGCCGATCTGGTGCCGGACGCCGCGCCGGCGACATTGCTGGAAATCTCACCGGTAGCGGCGTGCTGTTCCTCGATCGCGGCGGCGATTGCGCCAGTGAATTGCTGGATCTCCTGCATGCGGCCGGTGATGCTGGCGATGGCGCGCACGGTGCTTTGCGTCGAAGACTGCACGGCCGCGATCTGAGCGGCGATCACTTCAGTTGCCTTCCCGGTCTGTACCGCCAGCGCCTTGACCTCGGAGGCGACGACCGCGAAGCCCTTGCCGGCGGTGCCAGCACGCGCCGCCTCTATGGTGGCATTGAGCGCCAAGAGATTGGTCTGCCCCGCAACGCTTTGAATAAGTTTGACGACATCGTCGATCTTCTGTGCCGCTTGTGCCAGTCCGGCGATCTCGGCGTTGGTGGACTGCGCCTCATCGGCCGCTGCGCGCACCACTTCTGCTGCCTGCAACAGTTGGCGATTGATCTCGGCGATTGAGCGCGACAATTCCTCGGCGGCCGTGGAGGCGCTCTGAACGCGGCACGAAGCCTCGTTGGACGTGCGCAAGGCGCCTTCGGTATGCATCGTGGTTGCGTTCGAGGTCGCCGACAGCGCGCCGGCCGTCGCTTTCATCGTCGCCACGCCATCGGCGACGGTCCGCAAAACACCTTCGACGCTTTGACGGAACCAAGCGATGGCCTCATCGACTGTCGCCCGGCGCGTCTCCTGCTCGCTGAGCAAGGTGTTCTGTCTTTCGGCCTTGCGCCGGTTTGTAATATCGTGATGCGTACCGATCCAATACGAGCCTCCGGGAATCGCGCGGTTGACCACAGCGATGGACCGGCCGTCCTCAAGTTCGGCGACGAAGTTTTGCGTCTTCCCGGACGCCGCCAGCTCCATCAGCTCGGCGCAATAGCGGTCTGGATCGCGCTGCAACCCGCCGATCTTGAACCGATGCCGGACGATGTCGGTCAGACTGGCGCCGGGTCTCACGACATCCCGCGATAACCGGTAGATTTCAAGGTAGCGCTCGTTACAGACAGCGAGGCGGCCGGCACGATCGAACATCACCACGCCTTGCGTCATGTTGTTCAGCGCCATGTCCAACAGATGCCCTTTATCGTCAAGGCGGCGGTCGACAAGCGCGCAGATCAGGCTGGTGCCCAATATTGCCACCGCCATGCTGGCGACCGCGATCGTCAGCGAGGCCGGCGACAACGACAAGGCCGTGAAAGTTCGTGTCGGATCGGGAACGATCTCGACCGCCCCCATGGCGGTGAAATGGTGTGAGACGATGGCGAGAGTCAAAAGCAACGCCGAGGCGAACACCGCCCGGGTTCCGGGCCACGACACGGCGACAGCCAACGCTGCCATTCCGAGCAACATGCCGATGACGATCGAAGCCAATACCAGCGGGATGTCCCAGGTTATCCGGCCAGGCAGTTCGAGCGCCCACATGCCGAGATAATGCATGCAGGCAACGCCGGCGCCGATGATGCCGCCGCCAATCGCCGCACCCCAGCGCGTCGGAACGAATATAGCCGCTGCCAAACCGGCTGCGGTGATAAGCCCGGCGGCCAGCAGCGAAAAGGTTGTCAGACTGATGTCGTACGCAACGGGCACGCCGGGCTGATAGGCCAGCATCGCCAGGAAGTGCGTCGCCCAGATGCCGTAGCCGGCTGCGACGCCGGCAGCGGCAATCCAAATCGCGCGCGAAGGCCCGCCAGTCGAACGGGCGCGATTAAACAGCGTAATCGCCGTCAGACTCGACAGAAAGCAGACTAGTCCAGCAACGACGACCAGACGCCAATCGTGTTGTGTCGTTAAGCAGCTGAAAACGCGAAACATTACGGCATATGTCCGCGCAGAGCGACACCATGCGGCCGCGATCCCAGTGGTAGCGAAGTCCGATTTACGGCACGTTAATCAACGGCCGTGAATCAGGTCAAAGCGCGCCCGCCCTAGCCCGCAAGGATCTGCTTGTCGGGATCCAGCCAGAACGCCCAAACGGCGGCCCCGGCGACCAGGAGTACAGCAGCGACGATGAACGGCGCCTGCCAGTTGCCGCCTTGCGCCAGAATCCCGAACACCAGCGGCGACAGCGCACCGCCGATATTGCCGGCCATGTTCATCATACCCGACACCGTGCCCGAGTATTTTCCGCCGGTGTCCATCGGCACTGCCCAGGACGGTCCGATGGTGAATTCCAGAAAGAACATCGACGCAGTGAGGCCGTACACCGCCACATAGGCATTTTCTGTGAGCGCCGCCGGCACGATGCAGATGGCACAGCCCAGCAACCCGACGATCGCCACAACGCGGCGGCCGATCCTGGCGCTGCCCGTCACCTTGAGCAGCCAATCCGTCGCCACTCCACCGACCGTGTCGCCGATGACGCCGGCGAACAGTGGCAGCGACGCGTACAGGCCGACCTTGATCAGCGTGAAGTGGCGCGCTTCGATCAGGTACGACGGCAGCCAGCTCAGGAAAATCCACAGGCAATAAACGTAGGTGAAGTAGGCGCACATGATCGCCCACATGTTGGGTGAGCGCACCAGCACGGACCAGGGCACGTTGGTCTGTTGTTCGATCGGCGGCGGGTTGATGGCGCCCTTGCCATCGAGGCCGCGAATGGTCTCGAGCTCGCTCTTGTTCACCAGCGAATGCTCTTCCGGCAGGTTGCGGTACGTGAGGTACCACCACAGCGACCAGACCAGGCCGGACGCACCGCAAATGTAGAACACCGAGCGCCAGCCGAAATGGCTCATGATCAAGACGACAATCGGCGGCGCGATCGCCGCACCGAGGCGGCTGGCGCTGTGTGTGACGCCCTGCACCAAGCCGCGCTCGCGTCGCGGATACCAGAGCTGCATCGCGCGCGTCGCGCCGGGAAACGCGCCGGCTTCGCCGATGCCGAACAGGAAACGGACAACGACAAATGACACGGAGCCGAACGCCATGGCGGTCGCAGCCGTCATAATCGACCAATAGCCGACGACGCCCGCTAGCACACCGCGTGCGCCGAAGCGGTCGCTGAGCCAACCGCCCGGAACCTGGAATGCCGCATAGGCCCACACAAAGGCGCTGAAAATAATGCCCATCGTGACCTTGTCGAAGCCGAACTCCTTGCTGATGGCCGGCGCCGCTGTCGAGATATTGACGCGATCCAGATAGGTGATGAGATACATCACGCTGATCAGCAGAAGAACGTACCAACGGCCGCGGCTCGGTTGCGTTTGGGCGGGCTCCGCCATTGCTTCACTCCCCCTCGAAGCTGCGCGTTTTGCACGCGCGGATTGTGGCGCCAAACTGCCTCCTTATGGCGGCGACGGCAAGGTCCGAGCCTCTAATGTGGATGAAAGCCTGCCATGCGCTATAGTGGCGCACCAATCTTGAGGCCCCTCCCATGATCAAGCGCTACAGTGACCATGCCGCCAACGAACGAACGTTTCTCGCCTGGGTGCGCACCGCCATCGCGATCATGGCGTTCGGCTTCGTCATCGAGAAATTCGACCTGTTTCTCGTGGCGCTGGCGCCGCAGGCGGCGCTGAAGCAGATCGCCCCCCATGGCCAGAAGTTCGCCAATGCGGCGGGGCTCGCCTTCATCGCCATCGGGGTGGTGATGATCGTCATCGCGGGCGTCCGCTTCACCGGCACCGCCAAAGCCATTGAAGCGGAGGATACGCTGCCGAATCCCGGCGAGCGCTTCGATCTCGCTCTGGCCGCGCTGGTCGGCCTGTTGGGCGCTGCATTGTTTCTCTACATGGCGAGCGCGGTGCTGCCGACGGCCTGACGCATCATCGGCATGCTCATGGTCGCTCCATAAGGACGCACTGCTGAAATCAATTCACCTGTCTTGTCGCATCTTGTGAGCGCCCGGCACCGGCAACGCGGCTGTTTATTGCAATGTTTTTTTGCTGTATTGAGTTGCGCATGAGCGCAGGAAAAATCTGGGTTGCGGGACACCGTGGCATGGTCGGCTCGGCGGTCGCGCGCCAACTCGGCAAACGCGGCGACGACGTGCTCAAGGCCGACCGCAAAGAGCTCGATCTGCGCAATCAGACGGCCGTCGAAGCCTGGCTTCAGCACAATTGCCCAGACGCCGTCGTGATCGCCGCCGCTAAGGTCGGCGGTATCTACGCCAACGATACGTTCCCGGCCGAGTTTCTTTACGAAAATCTGGCAATCGAAACCAACATCATTCACGCCGCGCACGGCGCCGGCATCGATCGGGTGGTGTTCCTCGGCTCGTCCTGCATCTATCCGAAATTCGCACCGCAGCCGATCAAGGAAGAATCATTGCTCACCGGCCCGTTGGAGCCGACCAACGAGTGGTATGCGATCGCCAAGATCGCCGGCATCAAGTTGTGCCAAGCCTATCGCAAGCAATACGGCCGCCGCTACATCTCGGTCATGCCCTGCAATCTCTATGGACCGGGCGATAATTTCGATGCGCTGAACAGCCATGTGCTGCCGGCACTCATCCGGCGTTTCCACGAGGCGAAAGCAGCCGAGCTTGCCGAAGTCGTGGTGTGGGGCACCGGCACGCCATTGCGCGAATTGCTTCACGTCGACGACCTGGCGCGGGCGGTGGTGTTTTGCCTGGACCATTACGACGCGTACGAGCACATCAATTGCGGCGCGGGCAGCGATATTACGATCGCCGGACTTGCCGAGATGGTCGCTCGCGTCGTCGGCTATCGCGGCAAGATCGCGTTTGATCCGAGCAAATCCGACGGCACGCCGCGCAAGCTGCTCGATTCAAGCCGCATCGCCGCGCTCGGCTGGAAGCCGGAAATCGCGCTCGAAGACGGCATTGCCGCGACCTATCGCTGGTATCTGGACAACAAACCGGCAGGCAAAACGCTCGCGGCTTAGAGCCATTTTCCGGCAAAGCGGCCACCGGTTTTCCCAAGAAAGCGACCCAATCTATAAAACCAGGTCGCGCCGTCAGATCCTGCCGGTCACCGCCGCCGCCAACAGCCCGAGATCGCCGAGCCGCGTCTGGCGATGGACACCAGAACGGATCAGCCCGCGGACGCGCGGGATCAGGGTCTCCTTTCTGGCACGGCGAAACAGATCGAACGTTTGTCTGTTCTCGTCGGTCATCAGGTTTTCGATCCGTTCCAGCGCCGCCACGTTCATCTCGGCCCAACTCTTATAGCGGCCGGCCCACAACATGCGGGCGCGCAGCACCTTGGCCAGTGCCGATTCATTCGAGCCGATGACGTTGCGGCCGTGCATGCGATAGGACACGGTCGGCACGCTGTCGTAGAGGATCGTGCCGCCGACCGCCGTGATGACGAGATATATCCACCAGTCATGAGCGGCGACTTTCACGTCCGGCCCCGCCTGCATCAACAGTCGCCGCATCTCTTCGTTCAGCATCATGGTGTTGCCCCCGGCGAGGCTCTGCGCCAGCGCGTTGCGAAATTGCGGCGTTTTTTGGTAGTAGGTCGACAGGCCGAGCTCGACGCCTTGCTCATCGATCAACCGGGTGCGCGAACAATAAACCACCGGCCGGCTGCTCGACGCCGCATCGAGATGTTGCCGCGCCCGCGACAGCTTGTCGGGGGCCCACACATCGTCCTGATCCGACGGCGCGTAGTAATCGGCCGAGATAGCCGGATCGCAGATCAACGACAGGAAATTCGCCACAAAGCCTTGGCACGGACCCTGTCGGATTTGGACGCGCGACGCGCCGTGCTTGTTCTGAAACTCGGCAAGCAGCTCGAGCGTGGCATCCTGCGAGCCGTCGTCGGACGCGTAAAGCCGCCAATCGGCGAAATCCTGCGCTTCATAAGACTTAAGCTGCAGCGGCAGAAACCGTGCGCCATTATAGGTGCACAGCAGAATAGCGATCGGCCCGGCCGGTTTCGGCCGGGGCTCGGTGCCGTTCGGGCTGGACGAACGCGCGGTCTCGGCGGGCATCACACACACGCGGCGTTTGGAAAGTGGTGCCCAGGGGCGGAATTGAACCACCGACACCTGCATTTTCAGTGCAGTGCTCTACCAACTGAGCTACCTGGGCGTTTCTCGCCTGCTCGAGCATTCGCGCCGAACAAGGCCGAGCGGGGAATGCTTATAGAGGCTCGCCCTGCGGCTGTCCAGGACGGGCCGCCGCGAGCAACAAGATCCCGCGTCTGCGTATTGTTCAGTGCGAGGCATCGTCTTCCACCGGGGACGCGTCGTTGGGCAAATCGTCGCCCTCTTCCTCGGCGACAACCGGAACCGCGTAGACGCCGGAGAGCCAGCGGTTGAGATCCACATCGCGGCAGCGCTTTGAGCAGAACGGTCGAAACCGCTGCTCAAACGGCTTGCCACAAATCGGGCAGGCGTTGCGTTTTGCCGGATCGGTCATCAGCCGAATATGGGGCGCAGGCGGCAGCGCGCCAGATCTCGCACCGGCGCCTTCATGCGCCGGCCGCGTTGAGCCAGCCGAAATGAATGGGATAACCCTCGCCGCCCAAGAGCGTGATGGTCTCGTACAGCGGCAGGCCGACGATATTGGAATACGAGCCGACGATCTTGACCAGGAAGCTCCCGGCGATGCCCTGCGCCGCGTAGCCGCCGGCCTTACCCCGCCATTCGCCAGAGGCGAGATAGGCCTCGATGTCCTGTTCGGACAGCCGCTTGAAGCGCACGCGGCTTTCAACGTGGCGCTGCCGGAACGCACCCTTCGGCGTGATGAGGCAGACGGCGGAATGGACACGATGATTGCGTCCGGACAACAGCCGCAAGCACTGCGCGGCCTCGTCGAGCATTTCCGCCTTGGGCAGGATGCGGCGCCCGACCGCCACCACGGTGTCGGCGGCAATGATGTAGGAGCCGCGCAGCTCGTCATCGAGGTTCACCATGGCGAGCGCGGTCTCGGCTTTGAGACGCGCCAGCCGCACCGCGCAGGCGCGCGGCAATTCCCCGCGCTTGGGTGTCTCGTCAACATCGGCCGGACGCAACGCGTCGGGCTCGATGCCTGCCTGATTCATGAGCGCAAGCCGGCGCGGCGAACCGGATGCCAGTACGAGTTTTGGCCGGCCGATCATTTGAACCGGTACGTAATTCGGCCCTTGCCCAGATCGTAAGGGGTCATCTCCATCAGCGTCTTGTCGCCGGCGAGCATGCGAATGCGGTTCTTGCGCATACGGCCGGCGGTGTGGGCGATGACCTCATGTTCGTTCTCGAGCTTGACGCGGAAAGTGGCATTGGGGAGCAGTTTGGTTACCACGCCGGGAAACTCCAGGAGCTCTTCTTTCGCCATTCGCCGACGAATCCGCTGCAGTCTGGCCGTAAGCAGCCGAAATTCGCGCGGGAACCTAGCGGATGACAGGGCGCTTCACAACTACCCGACGCACCATTCACTGCGGCGGCGTGCCGTTGGCTGCCAGCACTTCGCCGGCGAGATAAAGCGACCCGGTGATGAGGATGCGCGGCGCCGGCTGCAGATCGAGCTTGCCGGCGGTGTCGAGCGCGCTTTCCAGATCGTCGCGGGCGAGCGCCGGTAGGCCGACGTCGCGCGCGATGTCGGCGAGCGCGGACGCCTGTACTGTCTTGTCCTGATGGAGCGGCACCGCGATGACGCGGCGGGCGAGTCCGGAAAAATTTTTCAGGAATCCGGCGCTGTCTTTGCTCGACAGCATGCCGACGATCAGCACGAGCGGCCGCGACACCCGCTCTTCCAGATCGGCGAGCGCGGCGGCGATGGCGCGTCCGCCGTCAGGATTG
The DNA here is from genome assembly GCA_036511795.1 of Xanthobacteraceae bacterium. GTDB lineage: Bacteria > Pseudomonadota > Alphaproteobacteria > Rhizobiales > Xanthobacteraceae > BOG-931. The sequence goes on along the minus strand of DATCBO010000014.1, from coordinate 49,857 downwards.
TGGCCGCCGTCGAGCCAGAGCTCCGCCTCACCCGGCAGCAGTGCTGCGAGCCGGCCACCCGCCAGACGCTGCATCCGCGCCGGCCAATCGGCGCGCGTCATGCCGGCCTCGAACGCGGCCGCGGGAAGTTTCAGCCCGCTCGCCCGCAGCGCGGCGATCGCCGCGCCCGCATTCTCGAACTGATGACGGCCATGCAGCCGCGGCGCCGGCAGATCGAGAAGCCCATCGCCGTCCTGATAAACCAGACGGCTGCGCTCCTCGGTCGCGGTCCAGGTCTCGCCCGCGATCGCGAGCGGCGCACGCAGGCGCGCCGCCTGCCGTTCGATCACGGCGAGCGCCTCGCGGACCTGACTGGAAATAACGGCCGGCACACCGGGCTTGAGGATGCCGGCTTTCTCCGCGGCGATCTGTTCGATCGTGTCACCGAGAAAGTCGCGGTGATCGATCGAGACGCGGGTGATGACGGTGGCGAGCGGCCGCTCGACCACATTGGTGGCGTCGAGCCGGCCGCCGAGCCCGACTTCAAGCAGCAACATGTCGGCCGGATGGCGCGCGAACAGCAAAAATGCCGCCGCGGTTTCCATCTCAAACACCGTGATGGGCGCGCCGCCGTTCTTGGCCTCGCACTCGGTCAGCACATCTACCAGTTCAGCATCGCTGACGAAGTTGCCGCCCCGCGCGCCGCCAAGACGAAAGCGCTCGTTGAGGCTCACGAGATGCGGCGACGTGTAGACGTGCACGCTTTTGCCGGCCGCTTCGAGGATGGCGCGCGCAAACGCGATGGTCGAGCCCTTGCCGTTGGTGCCGGCGACGTGAATGAGCGGCGGCAGGCGGCGTTCGGGATGATCGAGCGCCGCAAGCAGGCGCTCGATCCGGCCGAGCGACAGATCGATGCGCCTTGGATGAAGCACCAGCAGCCGCGCCGCGACCGCCTCAACCGGCGACGGCTGGGCGCGCGAACCGCTCACGCCGGCGCTGCCGATGGCGCGGCAGGCGCGGGCGCCGCCGCGACAGGCAGGCGCGCTTGCAGCGCAACCTCGGGCGCTTTCGTCAACAACCGGCACAGCCGCGAAACGGTGGCGCGTAGATCTTGGCGGTGCACCACCATGTCGACCATGCCGTGATCGCGCAGATATTCAGCTTTCTGAAATCCCTCGGGCAGCTTCTCGCGAATTGTCTGCTCGATGACACGCGGCCCGGCAAAGCCGATCAGGGCGCCGGGCTCGGCAATCTGCACGTCGCCGAGCATCGCGTAGGATGCGGTGACACCGCCGGTCGTCGGATTGGTGAGCACAACGATGTACGGCTTGTGCGCCTCGCGCAACTCCTGCACGGCGATGGTGGTGCGCGGCATCTGCATCAGCGACAGAATGCCTTCCTGCATGCGCGCGCCGCCGGACGCCGCGAACAACACGAACGGACAGGCCTTCTCGACCGCGGTTTCAAGACCTTTGACCACCGCTTCGCCCGCCGCCATGCCGAGCGACCCGCCCATGAAATCGAAATCCTGCACCGCGATGACGACCGGCAGCGCATCGAGCTTGCCGTAACCAAGCTTGACCGCGTCCTTCGTGCCGGTCTTGGCACGCGCGGTCTTGAGCCGATCGACGTAACGCTCCTGATCGCGAAATTTGAGCGGATCGGCCGCCACGTCAGGCACAGCGATATCGAACCAGGTCTCGTTGTCGAACATCGATTTCAGCCGCGCCATCGCGCTCATGCGCATGTGATAATTGGAAACCGGGATCACGAACTGATTGGCTTCGACGTCCTTGTAGAACACGAGTTGACCGGTTTCCGGACACTTGATCCACAGATTCTCCGGCACCTCGCGGCGCAGAAACGAGCGGATCTTCGGCCGCACCTGGGAAATCCAATTCATCGCTCGTTCACCTCACTGCAACTCAGACGATCCTGCCGCGCTATCCAGCACATCCTAGCACGGCTTTTGTAGCAGATATATTTCCACGGTCGCCTGCGCAACCGCGCCGAGCTGCGCGCAATCGGTGCAAATTCGCGCAGCTGCGATCGAGCCGTCGATCAGTGCGTCACCAGGGCGACGCCGCCCGCGACGAAAACCGCCGCAATGCCCTTTTGCACCAGCTCGGCGCCTGACAGATTTTCGCGGCCCAGCCGCGGGAACGCCAAACTCAGCACCACGCCGAACGCGAAGACAAACAGCGTCGTGGTCGAGCCGATCGCCTGCACGATGCTGAGCGGTGCGAACAAGAGTGCGTAGCGGTTGCCAAGGCCGCCGCCGAGATTGATCAGCTCGTTCGACGCATTGATCGACAGCAGCGCGCCGGCGTTCTTGCGCAGCAAGGAGGTGAATTCTCTGCGATATGGCCCAATCATCAGCAGGATCGCGCCAAACACCGCTTCGCCGGCGAACATCCAGAACGTCGTGGTCCAGAACGCCACCTTGACGGCGAAAATCTTGAAAATGAGCGAGGCAATCGCCATCACAAAACCGCAAGTCAGCATCAGCGCGGCGAGGCGCAGCTTGAACGTACGGCGCTGTCCGAACTGGATCGAAACGATCAGCGCACCAACGATGATCAGTACGCCGCCTGCCATCTCCGTCGGCGACAGGGTTTCGCCGAGGAACAGATACGCCAGTACATAGCCGAATAGCGGCGACGCCTGGAAGAACGGCGCCACCACGGACGCCTCCTCGGACTGTAACGCCCGCAGATAGAACAGCATCCCGCCCATGTAGAGCAGGCCCGACGCGCCGATGATGGCGATGCTTTGGATATCGAGCCTGACGACTGCCGGTTGGAAATACCAGATGAACGGCAGCATCACGACGCCGATAAAGGCGGTGAACACCAGAAGCACGGCGACGTTGCTGTCCTTGAAGAAGCGCTCGACCAGATATTTGTCGAAATGAACCGAGATCGCCCAAAGGACGGGGCCCGAGAAGGCAAAAAACAGCCAGGACATGGCTTGTACGGAGTCCCTTGTTTCCCGGGCGCAGCGCAGCATGGAGCGCGGCGGAATGATGCGCTGCCGACCCGGGACCGCTACGCGGTCAGTGCTTGGGACGATCCCGGATCAGCGGTGCACCACCATGGCGCGCGCAAGAGGCGCGTCAACGCGCTTATGGTGCTGCACCGCATCCGGGAAACGGAGCTTACTCCCCCGTGGCGCGGTGGCCGAGCGCATGGGCCGCCTGCCGCTCGGATGGTGGATCGATGTGGAAATCGATCACGCAGACGCCGCCCTTCTTGAGCACGTCGACGCCTTTCTCGATCGCTGCCTTTACGTCTTCGGGCTTCGTGATCGGCCCAATGCCGACCGCGCCCTGCGCCTCGGCAAGCTTGGCGATGTCGGGCGACGGGTCTTCCATGCGCAGACCGATCCAACGGTTCTTGACCTCGCGACCGCGCGTGCGCGCCACATTTTCCTGGTGCAGTTCGTCGTTGAAATAGGATCGGTTGTTGTTGATGATCACCAGCAGCGGAATGCGATGGTGCGCCGCGCTCCAGATCGCAGTCGCGCCCATGCAGAAGTCGCCGTCGCCGAGCATCGAGATGGCGTAACGGCCCTGATCGGCCAGCGCCAGCGCCGAGCCGACCGAAAGGCCGGGCCCGGAGCCCAGGCCGCCGCCGCCATCCTTGCCGAGATACGCCATGCCGCTCTGCAGCGGCCAGACATCGAACGGCCAGCCGCGGCCGAGCGTGCAGAACGTCACGTTCTCCGGATCGTTGAACTGATCGCGCAGCGCGCCCGCGACCTGTTCCATGCTGATCGCGGCGCCGTTGGCCGCCTTGGCCTTGGCCGGAACCTTGACCTTCCACGGATCCTTGCGACCGCTGCCGAGCGCATCGTTGAGCTCGGCCACAACCACATCGGCGGTCGAGGCCATCGCCACATCCACCGGCGGCAGCGCCTGATATTCCATGTTGGCGCCGGTATGCAGGTTTTGATCGAGCGAGCAGGCGACGATCGTGGCGCCTACGGCCCCGGCGCTCTTCGCCTGCCGCAGCGCGCCGCCGAGATCGACCCAGTCGAGCGCAAGGATGACATCGGCCTCGCACAACAGTTTGCGCGCGTCCTGGCCGAGCGCATTGAACGGCGCGCAATAGTGCGCCGGATGATCGGTCGGGAACGTGGCGCCCTGCTTGAGGTCGGTCACGACACAAGCGCCGAGTTTTTCCGCAAGCTTGATGCGCGGCGTCCAGTATTCCGCCTTGCGCGAACCGCGGCCGAACATGATGACCGGCTTTTGCGCGCCCTTGAGCAGCGCCACCGCGTCATCGACCGATTGCCGCGACGGCCGCGCCGGCTGCGGCGGTTGGAAGCGCTTCACGTCGGGCCATTCCGGCACTTTGTCGAGTTTCTGCTCCTGCAAGCCCGCGTCGAGACAGATATAGACCGGCGCGGTCGGCGCCGAGCGCGTCAGCATGTTGGCGCGGGTCATCGACTCAACCAGCGCGTCCGGCGAGGTCGGCTGATCGTCCCATTTGATGATGGAGCGAATATAGGCGCCCTGATCGCGCGAGGTGTGAATCCAGTCAATCCAGGGACGGCGCTTCTCGGCGGCGACCGGACCGGTGGCGCCCAGCACGAATATCGGCGCCCGATCGCACCACGCATTGAACAGGCTCATCATGCCGTGCAGCAGACCCACATTGGAGTGCAGCACGCAGGCCATCGGTTCGCCGGCCGCCTTGGAATAGCCGTGCGCGATCGCCACCGAATGGTCCTCGTGCAGGCACAGGATGATGCCGGGATTCTCGTTGCCGAGATGATTGACGAGGCTGTCGTGAAAGCCCCGATAGCTGGCGCCGGGATTGAGGCTGATGTAGCGGATGCCAAAGCGTCGCAGCATCTGTGCGGCAATATCGCTGCCCCACGCTACGCTGCCGTCGGGTTTTCCTTCCAGTCGGTCAAGTTGCATTCGCCTCACTCCATCGTTGCGGACCGCGCCTCGCCCACTGGCATTTGGTCATTTTGCGGTTTCGAGCTTCCGGTAGGCGGTGACGATATCCGGCGTAGCGTCTTTGGCCAACTCGTCAACCATCGCCTGCAGCCGCGCGCCACCGATCGGCTCGCCGACCGGCTGATCGGCCTTGCGCGCATCGGACTGGTAGGCCGGGTCGGCCGCCAGCGCCATGAAGGCCTTGCGCAGGATATCGGTCCGTTCAGCCGGCATGCCCGCCGGCCCGACCAGCGGCAGGCCGAAATTGTCCGGCGCCTCCAGGAGCATCAAGAGCGGCTGCAGATTGTTCGGAATGATGGCGCCCAAGAGCGGCACGCCCGGAAGATGCGCCCGCGTTTGCAGGATCGGGCGCACCGTATTCTTATCGATCAGGTCGTGGCGGCGGGCAAAGGAGTCCTCGACCGTCCAGAAGCCGTCGATCTCGCCCTGTTCGAGCGCGACCAGCACGCGCGCGGTCGAGACATAACCGGAGATGATCTTGACCGGATAACCCTCGGCGGCGAGCAGCGCCGGCACCATTGCGGTTGGTGTCGTTGCGCCGAGCGTACCGAAGGTCAGCGGCTTGCGCGAAGCCTTCAGCGAAGCGAGATCGTGCACGCCGGTCGCCGTGCGCACGTAAAGTCCGGAATTCACCCCGCCCGGACTACCGATATAGCTGAGCTTGTCGACATCGAACGCGACACCCGGACTCCGCAGCGCGCCTTCGACGTACCAGGAGCGACCCGGCATGGCGATGGTCAGCCCGTCGGCAGCGATGCGGCGGCTGAGATAATTCATTGCCACAAGGCCCGCGGCGCCTTCCATGTTCTGCACCAAAAGCGTGGGTGCACCGGGAATAAAACGCACCAGATGCTGGCCGACCACGCGCGCGGTGGTGTCGACGCCGCCGCCCGGCGCAAAACCGACGATCATGGTCAGCGTCTTGCCCGCATAGACATCGGCCGCGTCCGCGCTCGGCGCGCCACACGCGAGCACGATCGCGGCGGCAACCGCTATGAGCAGGCGTCGCAGTAGCAAGCCTTTCGGTAGCAAGCCTTTCAGCGGCAAGCTTCTCTGCAGCAAGCCTCTCTGCAGCAAGCCTTGCACTGGCATGTGATCTCCCGGGCCGCGGCAAGCATAGCTCCCCGCTCTGAAATACGATACCAAACGACAAAATGGCCGAAGATGGGGAGTTGGCGTGACAGCAAGTGGCGTGAGGGCGGGATCGGCGAAGAGCGTATTGCAGCCCGCTTCGGTAGCAATCGTCGGCGCATCCGAGCGGGCGAAATGGCCCAGTCAGATTTATACGAATCTCCGTGACTTCGGCTACGCCGGCCGTATCGTTCTGATCAATCCGCGGCAGCAAAAGGTGTTCGGCCAGGACTGCCTGCCGTCGCTGCGCGACCTGCCCGAGCCGGTCGATCATGCCATGGTGATCGTACCGGCCACACACGTCCCCGGCGTGCTGGCCGACGCCGAAGCGGCCGGCGTCAAATCCGCAACCGTCTACGCTGCGGCGGTCGGCGACGGGGAGGGCGAGGCGTCACGCGAGCGCGGTGCATGGCTGAAGAATTTCGTCGCAACCAGCAAGCTACGCGTCAGCGGCCCGAACTGCATGGGCTCCTATTCGTATCGCGAGAAGCTGTTCGCCTACCCTAATACCGAGCTGTGCAGCGTGCCGCCGGGACCGATCGGCGGTGTGTTTCAGTCCGGCGGAACGATGCAGTTCTGGCTCAAAAGTGCCGCCGAACGGGGAATGAGCTTTTCCTACGCGGTATCGTCGGGCAACGAGGCCGATCTCGACCTCGCCGACTTTGTCGACTTTCTGGTCGACGATCCGCACACCAAACAAATCGTGCTGTTCATCGAGGGTATCCGGCGCCCGGAGGCGTTCATGCGCGCCGCGGGGCGCGCGCTCGCGGCCGGCAAGCCGATCCTCGCGATCAAGACCGGCGCCACGCAACGGTCGCGATCCGCCGCACAGTCGCATACCGGCGCCATCGGCGGCGATTACGCTGCGTATCTGGCGATGTGCGAGCGCTACGGCATCGTCAATTGCCGTTCGCTCGACGATCTTTTGGAAGCGGCACTGGCCTTTCAGTGCGGACGGCTGCCGAAGGGTCCTCGCATCGGCTTTGTCACCACGTCGGGTGGCACCGTCGATCTGCTCTACGACTATTCCGAATCTGAAGGCGCGGTGATCCCGGAATTTTCCGCCGCCACTCACGAGGCGCTGCTGCCGTATATGCAGGAGGGCATCAAGCCAAAGAATCCGCTCGACGTTGGCATTCCGACGACGCTCAAGGACGCCGCCGACCAACTGGAGATCGTCGCCCGCGATCCGGGCATCGACATGGTGGCGTGGGCGTCGCCGCTCCCCGGCAAAGGCGGCAGCTGGAACGACATTCACGAACTTCAACACGTGCTCACCGCGACCGACAAGCCGGTCATCGCGTTCGGCCGCATGATCCACCAGGTCTCGCAAGACGGGCTCGATGTGCAGAAGAAAGCGGGCTTTCCATTTCTACAGGGCCAGCAGCCGCTGCTGCGCGCGCTCAATGGACTGTGGTTTTTCGGCGAACGCGCCGGCCGCACGCCGCCGGCTCCGGGCCCGGCGCCGCAAAGCGATCTGACGCCGGCCAACCTCGAGGCAACGCTCAAGCGCTACGGCCTCGCGCAGCCGCAAAGCCGCGCCGTCGCCGACGCCCAACAGGCGGCGGAAGCGGCCGCCGCCATCGGATTTCCGGTAGCGCTGAAAATCCGCTCCGCCGACATCGTGCATAAGACCGAAGCCGGCGGCGTCTTACTGGACCTGCGCAGCCGTGAGCAGGTCATCGAGGCAGCAGGCGCGTTGGCGAAGGCCGCACGCGCCGCGCAACCCGGCGCCAAGATCGATGGCTTTCTGGTGCAAGAAATGGTGTCGGGCATCGAGGCGATCATCGGCGCTCATAGCGACCCGCTCTACGGTCCGCTGCTGCTCGTCGGCTCTGGCGGCGTCATGGTCGAGCTGATGCGCGACATCGCGCAGCGACTGCTGCCGGTCGGCGCGAGCGACATCGCCGCGATGATCGACGGTCTCAAGCTTGCTCGCCTGCTCGCGGGTTATCGCGGCCGCGCCGCGGCCGACCGTAAAGCACTGGAAACCACCGCGCTCGGCCTCGCCCGCTTCTATCTCGATCACCGCGCGCGCATCGCCGAGATCGAGCTCAATCCGCTCATGGTGCGGAACAATGGCGCAGTCGCAGTCGACGTACGCGTCGTCTGGCGTGAGGAGAAAAAATAATGGACTTCGAACTTCCCGAAGAACTGCGCATGTTCCAGCAATCGCTGCGGCGCTTCGTCGACAGCGAAATGATCCCGATCGAGCGGCAGACGACACTCGAAGGCGGCGAGAAGCTCAAGCCGGAATATTACGAACGCTTCTGCCAGCGCGCCAAGGATCTCGGCTTCTGGAAGATGGATATTCCGGATGAGTTTGGCGGCGCCGAACTGTCGGTGCTGGCGCGCTCGATCGTCGAGCAGGAGCTGTCGCGCTCGATCGCACTGCCGGCCCGCGGCATGGGCGGCATTGCGGGACCGCCGGTGCGCGCCATTCTGTATTCGCTCAAAGGCGAGATGAAAGACAAGTATCTGCTGCCGGCGGTGCGCGGCGAGAAGAAAGCGTGCTTCGCCCAGACCGAGCCCGACGCCGGCTCCGACCCCGGCGGCATGCGCACCGTCGCGGTGCGCGACGGCGATGAGTACGTCATCAACGGCGTCAAGCGCTTCATCACCGGAGCCGGTGAAGCCGACTTCATGCAGCTGATGGCGGCGACCGATCGCGCCAAGGGTTCGCACGGCGGCATTTCTTGTTTCATCGTCGATATGAACACGCCGGGCGTCAAACTCGGCGCGCAGTACAACACCATGATGGGCGACCGGCCGTGGGAGATCGTGCTGGAGAACGTCCGCGTGCCGGCGAGCCATCGGGTCGGCGAAGAGGGCGAGGGCTTCCGCCATGCTCAGCAATGGCTCGGCGCCGGCCGCGTGCGCCATGGCGCGCGCGCTCTCGGCGTCACCGAGCGCTGCCTCGAACTGGCGACGTCCTACGCCAAGCAGCGCGCCACGTTCGGCCGGCCATTGGCCGACCGCCAGGCGGTGCAGTGGATGCTGGCCGACATGTATATCGAGCTGCAGGCGGCGCGACTCCTCGTCTACAAGGCGGCGACTCGTCTCGATAACGGCGAGGACGCGCGGCAGGACGCCTACGTGTGCAAGTATTTCTGCGACGAGATGGCGTTCAAGGCCGCCGACATGTGCATGCAGATCCACGGCGGCATCGCGCTGACCACCGATCTGCCGATCGAAAAGTTCTGGCGTCAGCAAAGGAGCTTCCGGATCACCGAAGGCGCCAGCGAGGTGATGAAAATGGTCATCGCCCGCCACGTCCTGAAGACCTACGGCTGAGGGCCGGGTCTATTCGGCTGGGTCTATTCGGCCGGGTCTATTCAGCCATTGACCCATGATCGACGGGCGGTCGCCAAGGCGTTCCGGCTCGGTTGCGCGAGCGGCCGGCAATCCCCACTTGCAACGTGACAAAAGCTTAATGTTGCAGGGGGCTGCCGCCCCAGTCCGGGCCTAATTTTGCCCTTGTGCCCAATAGAGTAGCGGGCGGTGGCGGCGGTGCCTTGGACCCATACTTGGGCGTTAAGATACTTGGGCGTTAACATACTTGGGCGTTAACCATAGCGGTAAGCCTAGGGTAATAAAGTTATGCGCAGTATCGCATCGGCTTAAACCTGCTATGATGCGGCTGACGCTCGCGAGGCCGAGAACCGTGAAGCGACATTTTCTAATTGGATGTCTGGCTTTTGGTGCGTTGGTCGCGCCGGTTGGCGCGCACGCGGCCGATCTTTCGCTGGCGCCGCTCTACAAGGCGCCGCCGACGCAGTATTCGCCCGCCTATAACTGGAGCGGCTTCTACCTCGGCGTGAACGGCGGCGGCGGCTGGGGCGATTCGCACTGGCAGGGCATCGGCCACACCAATGTTTCAGGCGGTCAGGTCGGCGGCACCGCCGGCTATAACTGGCAGTTCGGCCAGACCGTGCTGGGCCTCGAGGGCGATCTCGACTGGAGCCACCTGTCCGGCACGCTGGTTTCACCGGCCTGCCCGGGCGGCAGCTGCACGACGAACGATGGCTGGCTGTCGACCGTGCGCGGCCGCGTCGGTTACTCGTTTGATCGCATCATGCCTTACGTCACCGGCGGTCTCGCCGCTGGCGACATCCACGCTGCCGCACCCGGCCTGCCGGGCGGCACCAACACCAATGCCGGCTGGACCGTCGGCGGCGGCGTCGAATTTGCCCTGCCCGGCAACTGGAGCGCCAAGGCCGAGTACCTGCACGTCGATCTCGGCAGCTTCAACTGCGGCGCCAATTGCGGCGGCGCACCGAACCAGAACGTGTCGATGCGCGACAACGTCTTCCGCGCCGGCGTGAACTACCATTTCGGCTGGGGCAAGTAGCTTCGCGGGGCAGTAGCTTCGCTGTGGGCAAGTAGCTTGCCGGTCTGATCCGGGACCGTCCCAAACTCAATGTCTTTTATGGTCCCGGGTCTGCAGCGCACCACTGCGTGCTGCGCTGCGCCCGGGACACAGCACACCCGCGGCGCTGATTGACTCCGTACCGGCCCCTGGTGTCAGTTCTCGGCGAACCTCATCAGTTTGCCGAGATTGAGCCATGAGCAGCGCCGCCTCGTCCATCGACTTCGACAAGTACCGTTTGCGCAATTTCGTCGACCGCCTCATGGCGCTCGGCGAAGTCGACGTTTACGAACAACCCGTTGCCCTGACGGCAGTAAGCGCCATCATCGAGGGCACCGAGAAGGCGGTGCTGTTCGAGAGAGCGGGGCCCGAACAGGTGGAACTCGTCGCCAAGACGGCGGGCAATCGCAAGCGGCTTGCCGCAGCGTTCGGGACAACCGAAGAAAAGCTTTACGACGAATATTTCAAGCGCCTCGCCAGTCCGCAGCCGCTCGTCGAAGTGCCGTCGGGCGACGCGCCGGTGCATTGGATCAAGATCACCGGCAAGGACGTCAATCTGACCAAACTGCCGTTCCATCCGCAGCATGCGTACGACGGCAGCTGCTATATGAGTTCGGCGATCGATTATGTGATCGACCCGGCGACCGGCCGTCGCAATGTCGGCTGCCGCCGCTTGAGTCTGCGGAATCGCTATGAGTGCGGCACCAACGTCACTGCTCCATCCGACCTCAAGCGCATCTACACCGCATGCGTGGCGCGCGGCCAGAAACTGCCGGTAACGTTTACGGTCGGCGCCCATCCGCTCGATTTCTTCGCCGCCACCACGCGCCAGCCCGGCGACGAACTCAATCTCGTCGCCAATTTTCGCGGCGAGCCGGCGCCGGTGGTCAAGAGTCTCACCAACGACATTCTGGTGCCGGCCGACGCCGAGATGACGCTCGAAGGTTATCTGGACGAGCGCGGCTATGTCGAGCCTGAGGGTCCGTATGGCGAATACATGGGCTATTACGGCGCCATCCACATGGACCCGGTGTTTCACTGCACCGCGATCACCATGCGGGCCGACGTGCTGCATCACACGCTGCTGCACGGCACCGCGTTTCTGCTCGACCAGACTGACAGCGCCAATATCTCGTCGATGCGCGTCGAAGCCGATGCGATGAAGATTCTAAAAGCGACCGTGCGCGAGCCGGTCGCGGTGTATCTGCGCTCGGTGTCCGGCGGCGCCAACACGCTGCGCGTTTCGATCAAACAGCGCAGCTATGGCGAGGCCAAGCAGGCGATCGCCGCTTTGTTCGGCGGCATCATGCGATTGAAGCACGTCTACGTGTTCGACGAGGACATCGATATCCACGACGAACGCCAGGTCGACTGGGCGATGGGCACACGCTTCCAGGCCGACCAGGACATGATCATCCTGCAAGGCATCCTCGGTATGACCATGGACCCCTCGCTCAACGGCCGGCGCACTGGCGCCAAATCCGGTTTCGATTGCACCAAGCCGTTCGGCCGCGACGGCCAGATCCCTCTGACGCGCTGCGCATCGCGCGTCTTCAAAGGACCCGCGCGCTATCAGAATGTCGAGCAGGCGCTGTCAGCTTCGCCGATGTTCTATGCCGATATCGTCGATTCGCTTGGCAGCGACGATGGCCGCGAAGTGGCCTGCGCGATCGATGAACTGCGCCAAGCCGGCAAGCTCGGCCGCGACCGCGACGGCCGCTATCACCTGCAAGCCGCGACGCGCGGCACGACCGGCATCGTCGGCGACCTTTATCACGACCCCAACGACGGGGCGTGACAGTCATTCCGGGGCCGAGCGCAGCGAGGAGCCCGGAATCCATAATCCCAGCGGTCCAAGCAGAAGCCTCCCGCGCGACAGTCTTCTGCAGCAACAGTGATTATGGATTCCGGGCTCGCGCTACGCGCGCCTCGGAATGACAAACCGGCATTGCAAAGCCCCTCCTGCTCGGGCAGACTTCTCGGAATACTAACAAGCCAAGAGCATCAGGGAGCGAAGCATGATGAGGGCGCGAAGCCTCTATCTGAGCGCGGCTGCATTGTCCGTGGCCGGTTCGCTGGCCGCGGCGCCGGCGCAGGCACAGAACGCGGCACCGGTCAAAGGTCATGACATCGGCGGCGTGGTGAAAAGTGCGCACGGCACCGAAGCCGGTGTGTGGGTGATCGCCGAGACGCACGATCTGGCGACCCGCTACGCCAAGATGGTCGTGACCGACGATCAGGGCCGCTACGTCGTGCCCGATCTGCCGCAGGCGCATTACAAAGTGTGGGTGCGCGGCTACGGCCTGATCGACTCGCCGAAGGTCGACGCCGATCCCGGCAAGGAAATCAATCTGACCGCAGTGCCGGCGCCGGATGACGCTGCCGCGGCGCAATACTATCCGGCGATCTACTGGTACGCGATGATGAAAATTCCGGCCGCCGATCAGTTCGGCGGCAAGAGCGACATCCCCGCACACGTCAAGCTGTCCGACTGGCTCAACGCCATGAAGAACAATGGCTGCATCGGCTGCCATCAGCTCGGCGATATCGCGACGCGGACCATTCCGGCGACGCTCGGCAAGTTCGAGTCCTCGGAAGACGCCTGGGCGCGCCGCGTGCAGTCCGGCCAGTCGGGCCCGACGATGGTCAACATCATCGCCGGACAGTTCGGTTCAGTGCCGATCAAATATTTCGCCGAGTGGACCGACCGCATCGCGGCCGGCGCGCTGCCAAGTAAGCCGCAGCGACCGTCCGGCCTCGAGCGTGACATCGTGGTGACGACCTGGGATTACGCCGACCCGAAGCACTACACGCACGACGAAGTCTCCACCGACAAGCGCCATCCCACGGTGAACGCCAATGGGTTGATCTTCGGCTCGCCGGAATATTCGACCGACAACATCCCCTATCTCGATCCGGTCCACAGCAAGGCCTTCGTCTTCCACGCGCCGGTACGCGACAAGGACATGCCGTATTCGCTCGGTCCCGGCTATGCGGCGGATGTGCGCGCGCTCGCACCGTCGCCCTATTGGGGCACCGAGCAGATCTGGGACACGCACATCAACAATCACAACTCGATGTTCGACGATCAGGGCCGGCTCTGGCTGGCCGCCGCGGTGCGCGGCCGCAAGGATCCGGATTTCTGCGGCAAGAACTCGGACCTGCCGTCCGCCAAGCTGTTCCCGCTGACGCAAAGCGAGCGGCAGCTGGCGATGCTCGACCCGAAGACGATGAAATACACCTTCGTCGATACATGCTTCACCACGCACCATCTGCAGTTCGCCGTCGACAAGGACAATACACTGTGGACGTCGAGCGGCGGTGGCGGCGGCGTGGTCGGCTGGCTCGATACCAAAAAATTTCTCGAGACCGGCGACGCCGCGCATTCGCAGGGCTGGACCGCGCTGATCGTCGACACGGCCGGCACCGGCAAGCGCGAAGGCGTCGGCTATACGGAGCCCGGCAAGCCGCTTGAGCCGGGCAAGGACATGCGCATCGGTCAGGTGTTTTACGCCGTGATGCCGAGCCCGGTGGACGGCACAGTATGGGGCACGGTCCGCAACAGCCCCGGCTCGATCGTTCGCATTAACCCCGGCAGCAATCCGCCGGCGACCGCGCTGTCCGAAATCTACCAGGTGCCGCCACCCGGCTTCGGCCCGCGCGGCGGCGACATCGACTCGCACGGCGTGGTCTGGGTGTCGCTGGCGAGCGGCCAGCTCGGCAGCTTCGACCGGCGCAAATGCAAAGGCCCGCTCAACGGCCCCAAGGCGACCGGCAACCAATGCCCGGAAGGCTGGTCGTTCTACAAATACCCGGGCCCAGGCTTTGCCGGCATCGGCGATAATTCGGCCGAGTCGAGCTATTACACCTGGGTCGATCAGCACAACACGCTGGGGCTCGGCAATGACGTGCCGGTCTCCACCGGCAATCTCAGCGACGGACTTATCGCCTTTGCCGACGGCAAGATGATCACCATGAAGGTGCCGTATCCGACCGGCTTCTATGCCAAGGGCCTCGACGGCCGCATCGACGATCCCAATGGCGGCTGGAAAGGGCGCGGTCTGTGGACGTCGAGCGGCGACCGCACCCCTTGGCACCAGGAGGGCGGCAAAGGTCACACGCCGATGATCGTGCACATCCAGCTGCGGCCTGATCCACTGGCCGACTGAAGCACGGTACCCAACAAATAGAGAAGCCGGGGCGCGGTGCAAACCGCGCCCTTTTTCGTTCGCCGCGGTGTCGGTCAAAACTCCGCGCTGTTGTTCACCGCTAACATTTTGGTGAACTCCGAATCGGATGATGCTTTCTCCGCGAAGAGATTACGGATTGGCTACGCGCCGCGCATTTCGATGCGATCCGCATCGTCGCGCTGCCGGGCCTTGCGCCGCGAATCATTTTGGCGATCAAACCGCGCCGCTGACCTGACATGGACAATTTGCCCATGCGCGGTCTGTAAAAATCTTATAAACGCCTGCCGCATAAAGCGGCACGCGATCGCCTTGATGCCGTCATTCGAAAACAGCAATCGTTGATAAATATCATCGTGCGCCGATCGGCTTTGATTCACAGGTGTGCGCCTGTATTCGCGTCGGCTCGGTAGCGGTGGGCCCGGTGGCGGTGGCGAGCGACCAAGCATTGCGAGGAGCCGCGTTCATTCCCGTTCAGCTCACAAGACGCAGCGCGCTCCGGCACATCGCCGCGGCGGCAACGTTCGCGCCCGCGGTGCTGTCGGGCCGGCCCGCCTTCGCGCAACTGCCGGCGCCGCCAAAGCTGCCAGCGAGCGAAGCGACGCTGTTGCGGCCGGGCGATGCCCAATTCAACGGCTATGTGCCGGCCTTCAATTCCCGCACCGTGCTCGCGCCGCAACTGCGTGTGCTGTGCCGAACCCCGCAGGCGATCGGCACCATGGTGGATTGGTGCCGCGATTACGGCGTGCAGTTTGCGCTGCGCGGCCGCGGCCACTGTTTCGAGGGATTTTCGGAAAGTTCGAGCGTCGTCATCGACACGCGGCCGATGCGCAAGGTCACGGTCGACAGTGCCGCCAAGACCGCGACGGTCGGCGCAGGCGCCTCGCTCGGCGACATCTACATGGCGGCCGGGGCGCACGGCCTGGCGTTTCCCGGCGGCAGTTGTCCGACTGTGGGCGTGGCCGGCCACGCGCTCGGCGGCGGCTACGGCTTTCTCGCCCGGCCATTTGGGCTTGCCTGCGACAACGTATTGTCGGTCGACCTGATCGATCCGCAGGGTCACGCGTTACGCGCCGACCGCAATCACAGCCCGGATCTGTTCTGGGCCTGCCGCGGCGGCGCCGGCGGCAGTTTCGGCGCCGTGACCGGCTTCCGGCTTCAGCTGCATAGCCTCAAGAGCGTCACCACCTTCAGCATCAACTGGCGACAACTTGCGCCGGCGCGCGCCGCCGAGGTCCTGAAAATCTGGCAGCGCTGGGCGCCGCATGCGCCGGTCGCCATCACCGGCAACCTGGTGATCAACCGTCACCCCGAGGGTGGTGTCAACCTGCACTGTGCGGGCCAGTCCATCGGCTCGCTCGCCGAGCTCAAGCGCGAGCTGAAAGCGCTGCCGGGCGCCCCGCGTATCAGCCAGACGCCGCTGATCGCGGCGATCAACGATTTTGCTGGCGGCGTACCCGGCTGGATCTATGCGTCATCGCTGATGAAGGGAAAGTCCGACTACGTGACCACGCCGCTGACGGACGACGGCCTCGCGACCCTGATGGAACAGATTAACGGCGCCAAGGATGTCTATGTGATCTGCGACGCCTATGGGGGCGCGATTTCCCGCGTGGCGGCCGACGCAACGGCATTCGCCCATCGCGGCGGCACACTGTTCTCCGTCCAGTATGCCACCTATTGGACCGACCCGGCCCAAACTCCAAGCAGGCTCGCGATGTTACGCAAATTCTACGCGGCGATGCGGCCTTACGTGTCGGGCGGCGCCTATGTGAATTATTGCGATGCCGACCTAACCGACTGGCCGACGGCCTATTGGGGCCAGAATCTCGCGCGGCTGAAGCGGATCAAAACGGCGTTCGATCCCGACAACGTGTTCCAGCACGGCCAAAGCGTCCCGTCGGCGGCGTCGGATTGATCGCGGCAGCGCCGGTTTCTCTATTTGCCGCGCCCTCTCGGCAATCCCACCAGCGTATCGGTAATGAAGCGGAAAGCCGCATCGGCATCGCTCGATGTCATCGTATAGGGCGTCAGCAACTGCAGCGCCTTGGCGCGCACGCTGGCGGCTTCGTCTTCGGTCAGCAGACCTTTGTCGGTGAGGACGTCGACAAGGCTGGCTGCGACTGCGCCTCCGGCGATTGCGATCGCATTGGCGTTGATCATGGCGCTCTCCCGATCGAGATCGTCATGGCCGCGGCCCTCGCCATGGTGTCACGCTGGAAAAAGCGCTTCGCGCGCAGCACAACGCGATCGTCGCGACATGCTCCGATTCCCCGGATCCGACTCTGCATGCGACCTATCCCCTCACCGCCGCGACAGCTCCTCTGCGCGAAAACACCGCGCAGCACCCACGCTGCCAGCCCTGCGTTTTCCAATCATCGAGGACGCCAAACGTTCCCGACCGGCTTTAGACACTCGTCATGCCGGGAACATCGTTCACCGCGGCGGTGGAACTTCAATCGTATGCTGTGGCGCACCGCCATGACGCCAGACACGACCGCCGTGGTCCTGCGAACCGACTACCGCGCGGCGCGCACGTCGGCCAGAGATGAACGCCACCCGCGAGCCAGCTGCTCCGCATAAGCTTCCTGCCAGCTGCCACCTTCGCGGGCGACGAAATAGCCGCCGCGCGCATCGCGAAATACCGCGGTGTTTTCGGCTCCCGGCGGCAGCACGCCATTGTCGCGCAGCGCGCGCGCCGCCATCAGTAAACGCCGGCGCGTGCGGGTAATCATTTGATCCGACGGCGCAAGATGTTCGAAGCTGTGATCCAGGATCGGCCCCATGCTTTCGGTGACGGCCTGGTCCTGCAAATGGATGCTCTCGATGCCGCTGTAGATCGTGTTGTCGTGCTGCGCGGCGCGGTCCAGGCGCCAATCGTTGCTCTGGTCCGCCGCGAGTCGCCAGCGGCCGAGCCAGTCGCTCGTATTGGGCAGAAAATCGTTGCCGCGTCCCATGCCGCCGATCGGCGCGCCGTCCTTGAACGCCGGATCGCGCTGCGTCATGGCGGAGACGCCGCGCTTCCACCACAGCACGCAGTACATGGTGTGCTCATCGTCGAGCGGCACCCAGCCGCGCACCTGCACATGACGGCTGAACTCGCCATTCGGAACCTGCGCCCAGAACGGAAACAGAAAATTGCCGAAACGCCATGACGTGCGGCCGGGGCCGGCAGCGCGATAGCCCGCATATGTCGTGCCCCAGGGCGCCTCGGCGATGTGATAGTCCGGTGTGCGGATCGCGACGGTGTGGAGGATCGGGTCGTCCTCGCCAAGCGCGTCGGCGTCGACATGGCCGGCGTGCAAAAATCCGAAATGCGACGTGTCGATGTCGCCCTCCAGCGCCTGCAGATAATTGCAGTGCCGCTGAATCATGAGAACGCCCACTTCGTTATCTGGAACGCCCAGAACTTCCAGGCCCGAGAGTGGCGGCGCTTCGACGCGCGCGCCCATATAGACCCAGACGAGTCCGGCGCGTTCGACCGCGCGGTAAGCCTTGGCGCTGACCTTGTGCTTGAAATCCTGCTGCGGCGGTACGTTCGGCATATCGATGCACTTGCCGGTCACGTCGAATTTCCAGCCGTGATAGATGCAGCGCAGTCCACATTCCTCGTTGCGGCCCAAAAACAGCGACGCGCCGCGATGCGGGCAGCGATGGTCCATGACGCCGACGCGGCCCTCACTGTCGCGAAACGCGATCAGCTTTTCGCCGAGCAGCATCAGCCGCACCGGCGCGCCGCCGCGCTCAAGCTCGGATGACATCAGCGCCGGAAGCCAGTATTCCCGCATCAGCTGGCCCATCACGGTGCCGGGGCCGATTCGCGTCAATTCAACGCTTTCCGCCGCCGTTGTCATCGCGCGCTCCTGGTACCTTCACCGGCTCGTAGGCTAGGCGCAAACCTCGCCTGATGGCAATTCGCGCCGCAGCCGGGTTGAGCCCATGGGCTCGGCACGAAGTGGCCGGCCCGATGACAGGCTCGGCGCGGCAGGCAAATCCGAAATGCTCCGATGGGCGACAAGGCCGAACACCGTCGCGAATTATCGAGGAGCACTCGCCGTCCGCCAGCGTGGATGCGTAACGCGGCCGCGGTGTCTGGTCATCCCTCGTGGCGCAAGCCGAATCGGCTGACGTCCGCTTTTCGCTAAAGCTGCCGTCGCACGGGACACCGAGAACCGACGCGAAGTGCCACGAACTGCCGTGAGCGGCTGCAGCAATGAATTGCTCCTCGGTTGACCTTAAGTGCCTTGCGATCCTCTTTTTCTTTTGCATACATTTGGTGCGACCGTGCTCCTTGCACCGCGCGGCCCGTCTTCGATTCTTGGGCATTTGCGTTCGAATTAGGGCTAATAGTCTCGTGTTCTGAAAGGCGTTCTCCTTTATAAGGGGGGATTAGCAGCCGGGCCGTCGGTTATGCCGCTCAGTCATGGAACTGTCTGCGCATTTATCCGCTCCGCCTCGGAATTCGTCAGGGCCTCGGAAATCTCAGCATGCCGGGTGAAAGTCCATGCTGCCGCGGCAATTACAATCAGAGCGCCGACGATAACCGGCCACTGGAGCCCGAAATGTAACGATGCCGTACCGGCTGCCAACGCTCCGATTGCCGGCGCTCCGCGAAATATCAGGCCATACACTCCCATGACCCGGCCGCGCATACTACGTTCGGACGATAACTGTATGATTGTTTGAATAGCGATGCCCGCGCTTGACAGACAGAACCCGAAAATTGTCACGCAGGGCACCGCGATCCAAAGATTGCTTGTCGCACTGACGCCAATTGCAGCCATGGCGCCAGCGATTGTTGTCACGATGGCGATCGCCGGGAGCTTCGCTGACTGAGAGCGGTGCCCCAGCCAAACTCCTCCCAGTATGGCGCCGCCGCCGGCCGCCGAGGCCAGTATTGAAAAGGCGCCAGCCCCAAGGTGAAAGACTTGTGCCGCAAATCCCGGAAGCAGTTGGTTAAGTGGCCGCCCGCCAATGCCAATCGCCGTCAGCAGCAGAAGAAGAGACCCGATGGCAGGATGGGTGACCGTGTAGCGGATGCCTTCCTTGAAATCGGTCGCGAACTTCCGCCGTTTAGGTGGCTTCGCAGCCGTGTCGCCGATCCTCACCCACCAGAGCGCCACCAGAAATACTGCATAGCTCACCGCGTTCGCTCCGAAGGACGCGGCTACACCCGACCAGACAATCACCAGACCGGCAACCATCGGACCTATAAAACGGGCTACATTGAAGATCACCGAGTTGATCGCGACGGCGGAGCCGAGATCACTTTCAGGGACGAGAGATGGCACCAGCGCGAGCCGCGCCGGTTGATTGAAGGCGACCACTGCGCCCTGAAAGGCAGTCAGCGCAACAAGGCCCGAAATGTTCAGGTGATGGGTGGCGGTGAGCCCAAAGAGCACCATCGCCTGGAGCAGTGAAACAACCTGACTGGATTTCACGACGGTGAGCTGATCGGTGCGATCGGCAAATGCTCCCGCGAGAGGACTGACGACAAGGCCCGGAAAGAAGTCGGCAAAGGCCATAATGCCAAGCCAGAGGCCGGAGTGGGTCATTTCCCAGGTCAGCCAGCTCACCGATATCCGCTGCATCCACGTGCCGATGAGCGAAACGGCATTCCCCGCGGCGTAGACGCCATAGGTTTTATTCCTGAAGGGAAGAGCGAGACTGGATTCGAGAAACATTGACAATACTGACGGATACAAGTCCGTCTCACCTGCAATAGCGTACGGGCCCGCGCTGGAAGCACAAGTTTTGAATGCTAAACCATCTCGGTGGTCAACGCTTTAGCTCTTTTCACGCCGAGCGTCGCGAAATGCCTGAGACTTGACAAGGACGATGCGGCACCTCTCGTTTCGGTATGCGACGGCATCGGCGGTCGCATGTTACCCTGCGGCACTCGCTTTAGCGATCAAGAGATTCTGACACTCTCGCTTATGCGCGCACCTTCTGCAAAGGCAGAGAGCACAACAGTTGCAAACCCGCGCAACACTGAGCCAAGATGAATGCCATTTTACCCCCGGTCGATAACCCAACCAGCGAGAGTCAAGAATGAAGCTTGTCCGCAGACGGCTCCTGCATTTGCCACTGGCGCCGCCGCCTGCATGATTCCGAGCGCCGCGTGGACGCAAGGTTATCCGGCCCGACCAGTGCGATTGATCGTGGGGACACCGCCGGGTACGTCCCCCGATGCGATCGCCCGTCTTTTCGGGCAATGGCTTTCGGAGCGGGTTGGGCAACCGTTCATCATCGAGAACCGGCCTGGCGCCGGAATGAATCTCGCAACAGAGACGGTCGTGCGGGCGCCCGCGGACGGTTACGCGCTTTTGCTGTCCAGCCTCACCAATGCGATCGACGCCACGCTGTACACCAAACTCAATTTCGATTTTCTGCGCGACATCGCCCCTGTCGGCTTCATCGGTGACAACGCATTTCTCATGGCGGTCACGCCGTCGCTTCCCGTCAAGACTGTTCCCGAATTCATTGCCTATGCCAAGGCCAATCCAGGCAAAGTCAACATGGCCTCCGGCCGCAATGGCAGCGCGCCGCACATATTCGGCGAATTGTTCAAACAGATGGCCTCAGTTAATCTGGTCCACGTACCCTATCGGTCGAGCTTCTACCCCGACCTGTTCGCCGGGGAGGTGCAGATTGCCTTCATCGCTGTCGCCGGATCGCTAGCCCTGGTCAAGGCGGGCAAAATCCGCGCCCTCGCCGTGACCACGACAAAGCGATCGGAGGCTTTGCCTGACCTGCCCACCATCGGCGAATTCGTGCCGGGCTATCATGCAAGCGCATGGCTGGGCATCGGAGCGCCCAAGGACGCCTCCGCCGCCGTAATCGCGACGCTCAACAAAGAAATCAATGCGATTGTTTCCAGGCCAGACTTGAAAAGTCGCCTCGCCGGCTTGGGCATCGTGCCGCGCCCGATGACGCCCGCTGAGTTCGGCAAGTTCTGCGCCGACGAAACGGATAAGTGGGCCAAAGTCATCAGGAACGCCGGCATCAAGGCCGACTAAATTGCTGTCGTCTTTCTGACGTTCGGCGCATAGCTATAGAGCTTGGGATTAAGTGGAGGCCGCAATGACGAAGACATTTGGCGCCAATCGGGACGATTTAGTCGGCGCGGGACTGAGCCGACGCACGCTGCTGTTAGGTGCCGGCGGCGCTGCCATCGCCAATTCGGCGGCTTTTGGGCAAGCCCCCTCCCCGCAGATCGATTACGCGATCAACATCGAGCCCGTTGCTCTCGAAATTGCGCCCGGAAAGGTCATCAAGACGACCGGCTATAACGGGAAAGTTCCCGGCCCCATGCTGCGGCTCACTGAAGGAAAGCCGGTCAACATCAAGGTCATCAACAACGCCGGTTATGACGACATCGTCCATTGGCACGGGCTCTATCTGCCAGCCGTACAGGATGGCGCCGCGGAAGAGGGATCGCCAATGATCCCGGTTGGCCAATCTCATGTCTATTCCTTCACGCCCAAGCCCGCCGGAACGCGCTGGTATCACAGCCACGCGATGGCCATGAAAGACCTTTCGCGGAGCACCTATTCGGGCGAGTTTGGATTTCTGATCGTCGAGCCGACGAGCGATCCCGGTCGGTATGACCGCGAAATCCTGCTCGCGGCCCGGCGCTGGGAGGGCGAGTGGGTCAGTATGCAGGATATCCGCAAAGGCCCGCCGCCAAACAACGGCTTGGAGGTCATGTACCGCTCCGCCACCCTCGGCGAGCGAATGCTCGGCCACGACGAACCGATCCGTGTCCGCGAAGGAGAGCGCGTGCTGTTCCGCCTGCTCAACGCGAGCGCAACAATGGACGTCTCGCTGGCGCTGCCGGGCCACCGGCTTACCGTAGTGGCGCTCGACGGCAATCCCGTTCCGTCGCCAACGACTGTAGATAGTCTGCGGCTCGACGTGGCGGAGCGCGCCGACATCATCGTGGAAATGAACAATCCGGGCGTATGGGTGCTCGGGTCCACGGACAACATGGACCGCGGCATGGGAATGGGAACGGTAATCGAATACGCGAACCGGCAAGGCGAGCCGCAATGGATTGCACCCCCCAAGGCGGACTGGGATTACACGATGTTCGCGCGCTCAGTGCCGGCGCCGGAGCCGGACAGTACGGTCCATCTGGAGTTTGCGAAAATCCCCGGCGGCCACGGCGGTTACAACCGCTGGACCATCAACGGCAAATCATGGCCAGACACCAATCCATTATTCACCGTGCAGCGAGGCAAACGCTACCGGCTTGCCATGCACAACAACAGCGGCGACCGCCATCCGGTCCACACGCACCGGCACACATTCGAGGTGGCGAAGATAGGCGGCAAGTCAATTTCGGGCCTCATGAAAGACACCTTGAGCATGCCGCGCTATTCGACAGCGGAAATCGATTTTATCGCCAACGATCCCGGCCCCACTTTCTTCCACTGCCACCATCAAGACCATATGGACGAGGGTTTCGCAGGGCTTATAACCTACGCGTAGAAGTCGCGAGGCTCGGTCGAAACCGCGGTTATCAAGATTGCTTCCACAGATTGCCGCTCATGAACGCGGGTAAACCTGTCTTAACGGAGTTGGGCCCAGCAAAGTTCTCATCCAGCGGTCGATGGACGATTATTTTTAAAAAGATTAGCGTCATTCCATTCTTTTGCTTTGCGAAAGATTGCCGCGCCCAAGGCGGAGAGGGGTCACTCGCGTCGGATTTCCGCTTCCACGGAACGTCGGTTAAGCAAGCAACTTCGGACAATGCCGGAGGGTTCTCTTCTACATGCAAACTGGTGCCACGCTTCGGCCCGCAGGCGGCCCGAGCCCGGCAATGACGATTTTTTGCGAATCAAGATTTTCCGAACGTCACTGCCGTTGCGCGTCCAACCGCGCCACTCGAGAGAGCGCGAGGAAAACGTTGGTGGATTCAAATAGATACACTTCCAAAATGATTCGGCTTGACTCCGTCCGCGCGGGGCGTAGAAGCGCCGGTTTCTCGCTCACGTGAAGGACACCGGCTGCCTGACAACGGCCGGTGGGGCGAGGTGCGGTTCCCGCGGGCGAGGGCTTTGTCACCTTTGCTCCCGGGCGGCTTCGGGACAACGCCCGGCCGGCATCATGACCGGTCTGCGACTATGTCGCTGGACTGGGACACGCGGAGGCGGGTAATGCCCGCTTATTGTTGCGCATGATCTTTTCGGAAAACCGGTTTCCACTTTTCCGGATCATGCGCCCGCCACGTCCCAGGAAGTGCGTCTGGAGCTGAGCGGCGGCGTTGGTTCGCTGCCGCAAGTGCCGCGGTGGAACGCCGTCAGACGAGCGCGCTGCGCTTCAGCGCGCGCCGCACCCGCAGGTGCGGCCGTTGATTACGCGTCTGGCGGCGTTCCGCCTCCTTCTTTATTTCCGTCCGTTCGTGCGCCGTGCTTGATCGTGATGAGTTCGGCCGATCCACCGCCGGAGTCATCTGGCAAAGGTCGGGATCGCGGCGAAGTTTTTGGTTTGGCGTGCTGCATGACTCGGGTGCGAACAAAAAACGCGCCGCGAGAACGGGAACTTGTGCCTTCCGCCCCTGCGATAGCGAGGGAGGGGGACCATCCGTAGCTCGCGCAGCGAGCGAAGAATGGTGGAGGGGGCGTCTGACTCGACGCTTCGTTTTCGTCCAAAGGGTTTCGTTGAGGCCCACGCCCCCTCCACCACCCTGCTGCGCAGGGTGGTCCCCCTCCCCCACTTGCGTGTCACTTGCGTGGAGGATGATAAAGTACCCGCCCCTCGCAAAGATCATCACAAGTGCTGGCACGATGCACCCGGAAAGTCCGTTACTCACCGATCTCTACCAGCTCAACATGATCCAAGCCTATCTGGATCGGGGCTTCACGCAGACTGCGGTGTTCGAATTTTTCGTGCGCACGCTGCCGCGGCGGCGCGGATTTCTGCTCGCCGCCGGCCTTGAGCAGGCGCTCGACTATCTGGAAAATTTGCGCTTCTCCGCGGCCGACATCGCGTGGCTCAAGAGCACAGGCCGCTTCAGACAAAACATGCTCGATTATCTCGCGGCGTTTCGCTTTACCGGCGATGTGCATGCCATGCCGGAGGGCACGGCGTTTTTCGCCAGCGAACCGATCCTGCGCATCACCGCGCCGCTGCCGCAGGCGCAGTTCGTCGAAACCCGGCTCATCAACGTACTGCATTTCCAGTCACTGGTCGCCGCCAAGGCGGCGCGCTGCATCCTCGCCGCGCCGGGCAAGCTGCTGGTCGATTTCGGTTTCCGCCGCGCGCACGGCGCCGAGGCCGGATTGATGGCGGCGCGGGCGAGTTTTCTGGCGGGCTTTGCCGGCACCGCTACGGTTGAGGCCGGCGAACGATTTGGCATTCCGCTTTACGGCACCATGGCGCATTCTTTCATCGAAGCGTTCGACGACGAGGCGGCGGCATTCGAAGCGTTTGCGCGCTCGCGGCCCGACAATCTGACCTTGTTGCTCGATACCTACGACACCGAAGCCGCGGCACGTAAAGTCGTGGCGCTGGCGCCGCGGCTGAAGGCCGCCGGCATTGCCATCCGCAGCGTGCGGCTCGACAGCGGCGATTTCGCCGCACTCGCCAAGAGCGTGCGCCAAATTCTCGATCAAGGCGGCCTCGCCGAGGTTGCGATCTTTGCCAGCGGCGGACTCGACGAGGATTCGCTGGCTGCGCTGGTGCAGAAGGCGGCTCCGATCGATGGCTTCGGCGTCGGCACGAGCCTCACCACCTCCGCCGACGTGCCCAACGTCGACTGCGTCTACAAGCTGCAGGAATATGCCGGCCTGCCGCGACGGAAGAAATCGGAGCACAAGGCCACCTGGCCGGGGCGCAAGCAGGTGTGGCGCCGCTACGGCGCCGACGGCCGCATGGCTGGCGACACTCTTGCACTCGATGGCCAGGAGGACGGAAGCGACAAGAGCGGCGAAAAGCTGCTCTCGCCGGTGATGCGGAACGGCGAGCGCCTGGGGCCGCCGGCATCGCTCGCCGAAATCAAGCTGCGGACCAAGCGCGAACTTGAGCGGCTGCCCGAGCCCTTGCGGCGCCTCGATCCGGACGCAACATACCCGGTTGAGGTCGCCCCCGAACTGCAAGACCTTGCCGCGGAGGTCGACCGCCGTCTGCAACAGCATGGGTCGCAGTCACGATGACGGGAGCAGAAACGCGTGCGACGTTCGGTGACGATGGCGTCCTCATTGTGGTCGACGTGCAGAACGATTTCTGTCCCGGCGGCGCGCTGGCGGTGCCGCGCGGCGACGAGATCATTCCGATCATCAACAGTCTCGCGGCGCGGTTCCGCAACGTCGTGCTGACGCAGGATTGGCATCCGCGCGGACATTCCTCGTTCGCGTCCTCGCATCCTGGCAAGAAGCCGTCGGAGACCGTCACCGCGTACTACGGACCGCAGGTGCTGTGGCCCGATCATTGTGAGCAGAATACGCCGGGCGTGGCCATTCACCCCGCGCTCGACATTCCGCATGCCGCGCTGATCGTGCGCAAGGGAATGCACGGCGCCATCGATTCCTATTCGACGTTCTTCGAGAACGACCGCAAAACGCCGACCGGACTCATCGGCTATCTGCGTGAGCGCGGTCTGACGCGGCTGTTTCTCGCCGGGCTGGCATTCGATTTTTGCGTTCGCTATTCGGCCGAGGACGCCCGCCGCCAGGGCTTCGATGCGTTCATCATCGAGGATGCCTGCCGTGGCATCGAGCTCGACGGCTCTGTAGCGGCAGCGCACACAAGTCTCGCCGCGCTCGGTGTGCCTTGCATTAACGCACAAGAATTCTTGTAATATTATAATGACTTAGGGCCGACACCGCGGGCCGAAACCAGTGCGGCGGCGCAGCGCGGCCTGTGTGCAATGCACAAATTTCCTTGACTCAGCATTGGAACAAAGGAGAAAGTCACAAAAGCGTCAACATCGGTCAGCCAATGCGCCACCCTGCGGCCGCACTCGCGTCGAGACTGCCATCGATCATTATGCCCTGCCCGGTCTGTGCCGGGCGAATGGCGTATCATGGCTGCCGCGCGGTCGGGCCCGATGTCGAAGACACCGTCTATGCCTGCAAGGGCTGCGGCGCCGAAGTGATCCGCACCGCGATGCGCCGTCCGGCCGACGGCGACGAGCGTGGCGCCGTCGCCGCAGCCTAAACCAGCGGCAACCGCATCTGTCCGAGCGCCGCGCGGCCGAGCAAGCCGAACGGATTGGCGAGCGTTTCCAGCATCTCGAAATGGTTGAAGCCCTCGCCGACCAGTAGTTCGACCGGCTTGCCGGCGGCTTTCACCGCGGCAGCAAAGTCGCGCGTCTGGCGCTGGAATTCCGGCGTCTCGTAAGTGCCGTAGCTGAGGATAAGCGGCGTATGCAGCCGGTCGAGATGGCGCATCGCGGACAGCTCCTGCTCCATCTCGTCGGTGAACTTGACGTATTTGGAGCGCTTCGACAGCCGCACCGGCTTGAGATCGTACATCCCGCTCGACAGCGTCGCGCCCTTTAGAATGTCGAGCGGCAGTCCGTCCTTCGCCCAATCGTGCGTCACCGTGCAACCGGAGAGATGCGAGCCCGACGAATGCGACACCAGATGCAGCCGGTTGCGATCGCCGCCGAATTTCTCGGCGTTGCGATAGACCCAACCGACCGCGCGCCGCACCTGCTCGACCATCGGAAACAGGCTGCCGCCCGCATCGTCGACGTTGGTGAAGTCCAGCACGACGAAATGCGCGCCGAGATGCACGAACGGCTCGGCCAGGTACGTGAATTCCGGCGCCGCGCCATTACGCCACGCGCCGCCATGCACGAAGATCGCGACCGGGGCGCCCCCACGGTTCCCTGCCCCGCTTGCGGGGGAGGACAGGTGGGGCGTGCGGTAAACATCGAGACCCTCGATCGGCGTCGATCCGTAGGCAAAACGCTCCGGCTTGCCGATGCGCGTGAGCGCCGCCGCGCTTGCGGCCAGCCGCCGCTTGCCGAGCTGATCGCGGTTCGGCGCGTAAACGGCCTGATCGTAGGCGTCATCGAGCGACTGCTGATCCATGTCGAGCCAGACGATCGGGCCTTTTTCCCTCGCGGCGGTCGCGGTCATGGTATTCATCGGTGCTCCTCACTTCACTTTCGGCTCAACCAAAGCGGCGGCGCGCGCCACGATCGGCGCCGGCGCCGCGTAGGCTTTCGCCAGCATCTTGGCAATCTCCTGCCCGGTCAACGGATCGATCTCAAGCCGGGTTTTTTGCGCCTCGGCGACGAAGGCCGGATCGGCCAGCGTCGCATCGAACGCCTTGCGCAAAGCAGCGACGCGGTCGGGCGGCGTATCGGGCGGCGCGGCGAACGGCCGACCCGCCTCCTGCCGCATCAGGATCAGTTCCATCACCTGTTTGTTCTGCGGATCGCTGACCAGATCGAGCGCGCTCGGCACATCCGGCAGCGCGGCGATCTTGGTCAGGCCCATCTGCACGATGACGTTGAGCAGATGCTCGCTGATCCAGCGCGGACGCGAGGCCTGCATGGTCGACCACGACAGGCCGCAAATGCCCTCGGCCTCGCCGCTTTCGACCGCGAGTGTCAGACCGGAACCTGGATCGTAACCGGAGATCACCTTGAACTTCGTGCCGATCAGCGTGTTGAGCATGTTCGGCACGATCGCGGTGTTCGACGTCGCGCCGGCCGCAGCCACAATCAGCTGTCGCTCGCGCGCTTGCGCGATCGTCTTCACCGGGCTCGTGTGCCACGTGGCGCAAACGTTCTCCAGCTTGCCGATGCTGCCGAGCCAATTGAATTTCAGCGCGTCGAAATGCGCGCCCGGATTGCCGAACAACGGATCCATCGCCGCGCCGTTGGTGAAGGCGCCGATCACCGAGCCGTCGCGCGCCGCGCTCGTGAAAAGCGTCGAGGCGGCCGCCAAGCCTGCGGCCGACGGCATGTCCTTGGCGATGATATCCGGATGACCCGGAATATGATTGCTCCAGAACCGCGCGAAAGTACGTGCGTAGACGTCATAGCCGCCGCCGGCGCCGCTGCCGACCAGCATGGTGATCGGGTGCGATTTGTAGAATGCCTCGACCGATTGGGCGCAGGCGGGCGGCGCGAAGCCCACGATGAAGATCAATCCGCCGAGCAGAAAACTGCGAGCGCGACTCATTTTCAGCTATTTGTATTTCTGTTGCAGTGCTACGAACAATCCGTCGCCCTTGAGCGAGTCAAGCAGGCTCATATCGACGAAGTCGTCGACACTCTGGCTGACGTTGGGAAATTGTTTGAGGACGTTCTGTGCGCCTTCGAGCGACGGCACAAGGTTCGCGGGCGACTGTTTCTTGAAATCCTCATAAGTGATGTCGAGGATTTTCGGATCGACGATCTTCAGTTCCTTGGCGAGCACGTCCTTGGCGCGTTTCTCATCTGTCAGCGCCACATAGTTGCCTTCGATGCTCGCCTTGAGAAAGCGCAGCAGCACGTCGCGGCGTGCGGCGATATCGGCGCGGCGCACCACCATGCCGGAAAACAGCCACGCGATCTGGTCTGGAACGAGATCGACCAGCACATTGACGCCCTCGGCACGCGCCAGCGACGCGGTCGGCTCGTTGAGCGCAGTCGCTTTTATCTCTCCGGACTTCACCGCCTGCAGCCGCCGCGAGCCGCCGCCATATTCCTTGACGGTGACGTCGCCGCGCGCCAGGCCGAGTTTTTGCAGCGCGAGCGTTACCGTCGAATCGCTTTCCGAGCCGAACGTGCTGACGCCGACGATGCCGCCCTTGAGCGCAGCGGCGCCAGTGACGCCCGGCGCCGAAAACAACGTGAAGCGGATGACGTTCGACAGCGAGCCGATCGCGCGAAGGTCGCCGCCCGCATGATTGACGCGAATAACCGACGACAGGCCGACATGCATGATGTCGATGCGGCCGGCCTGCAATTCTTCGGCGCCGCGGCTGCCGCCGTTCATGTTGATGATATCGACGTTCAGTCCCTGAGCCGCATAAAGCCCGGCGTCGCGCGCCATATACCAGGCGAGCACGGTGTTCACAGGGTCGGAAATGCCGGCCTTGATGAGAAGCGGAGCGGAGGTTTGTTGGGCCATTGGCTTTCCGGGGTTGGCGAACAAAGCGGCGAGAGACATCGTAATAAATGAACGCCTGGCAATAAACGAACGCTTGGCAATGAAGGAGCGCTTGCTCGGCATCGTGGCGTTCCTCCATGACCAGTTATGCGCCCGACCGGCTCGGCCATGTTCGGCCGAAATCCGGCTGCGGTTTACCATCCAGTATTCAGGGACTGCGCCATTTGTCCAGTGATCGGCCCGGCCTCAAAACTCCCGGAACAGGCGGCCGAAGCCGTCAATCCGGTCGTTGACGCCGCAGCGGCGCAGCGCGTCCCAGACAATGGCCTGATGCGCCGACATGCAGTTGACGCCGAACTCGCGCTCCAGCACGTCAAGCGCGCCAGCGGTCGGCCAGTGCGGCGACGGAAACATGATCGTGTCGGCGTCCGGATGCTGTTTCATCAGCGCCCGGCCCATGTCGATCGCGGCGTGGCGCGGGATGCGGCCGATCTGATTGAACGGCGAGCCCCAGCCGGTCGCTCCCAAGACCTCGCAACCGAAATGCTTGGCGTAGCCGGCAATGCGGTCGGTATCCTTCGCTTCGTAAGGCTGCGCCACGACCACTTTTTTGCAGCCCAGCGCCTTGGCGGCCGCGGCCTGCGCCGAAGCGCTGGTCGCCACCTTGACCTTCAGCTCGGTCTCCAGGTCACGGATGATCTGTTCGGCATTGGCGGCGCCGCGCGACAGATTGATTGGCACGCCGCCGAGCACGACGATGTCGCAGCCGGCAGCCGCCATCTCGCGCGCAGCGCGCATGCTGATGTCGTAGGACTGATCGACCTCGTCCTTGCTGCGCACCACGATGGCGAGCGATGTCACAACCAGCGTCACGCCCGCCGGTACGATCTTGTAGAACTCGTAGGGGAAGACCTCGGTGGTCAGCGGCGGCGACGTATAGCCGATGCGCGCGCGGCTGCCGTACATATCGGCGCGGGAGTCTTTGGTTTCGGGCATTCCAGTCTCGGTGTGCTGATTGGGCCGCCGACGCTATCGGCCGCTGTCGGCCTTGTCCATGTTCGCGATAGGGCGTGATATGCTCCGCTGGCCACCGGAGACAGCCAGCCATGCAGCGCATGACCATCACCGTCGACGACGAGCTTGCCGCCGAGATTGACCGCTTCATGGACGGACGCGGCTACGCCAACCGCTCCGAGGCGATCCGCGACCTCGCCCGCTCAGGCCTGCAGCAATCGGCGACCGAGGTTGCGGGCTCGCGGCAGTGCGTCGCAGCCCTGGTCTACCTCTACAATCACGAAGCACGCGAATTGCCGAAACGCCTTACCCGCGACTTCCACGAGCGCCACGATCTGGCGCTGACAACGTTGCACATGCATCTCGACCATGAGAGCTGCATGGAAGTCACAGTACTCAAGGGCCGCGGTTCCGACGTGCAGAAATTCGCCGATCACATCATCGCCGAGCGCGGCGTGCGCCACGGCCATGTGGTTTATCTGCCGGCTGACGGCGCGCACACGCACGGTCGTGGCGGACCGCACAACCATGCGCAGGGCCACAGTCACAGTCACAAGCAGGGCAAGACCGGCTGACCGCGCCGGCGCTCAGATGCGGAATTCGTCGCCGCGCTTGCGGCCCTGAAACACGTCGACGAAAAGCTCATCGAGCGACGGCTTGCGGCGGATCAGTCCCTGCTCGTGCGCATAGTCGATCAGCGTTTCGAGATTGTTCGCGTTCTGCCGTCCCAAGCCATATTGCCAGGGATCGCGGCCGAGCAGGCTTTCCTGCTCCTCCCAGGCTTCGCGGTACCACGCCAGCGGCACGACGCGGGGATTGGCCAGGCGCTTCATGGCGGCGTTCTTGGCATCGTCGAAAGCATGAAACATATTGATGGCGATCCACGGATGCCGCTCGAGCACGCCGCGCTTGACGCCCATGACATGCATGATCGGGAAAATCTGCGTCTTGCGGTAATACGCGATTTCCTCCTGGCGGAAATCGGGAAACAGCCGCGCCACTCGCGGATCCTTCTCGATCAGCGGATGAATGAGATCGGGATGCAGCAGCGCGTCGATCTCGCCCTCGGCCAGCATGCGCTCGACCGAGCTATCGTTTGGCAGGCGCACGACTTTCAGCCGCGACGGGCCGGCGAGCTCAAGGGTTTCGTCAAGTTCGCAGACCCACTCGATGGACTCGAGCGGCACGCCGTATTCATGCTGCAGGATGCCCCGCATCCACACGATTGCGGTCGACTGGAATTGCTTGAGGCCGATGCGGCGTCCGGCCAGATCCGCCGGACTGCGGATGCCCTTTGTGGTGTTGATGAAGATGAAGCCGTGGCGAAAGCGGCGGTGCAG
The DNA here is from genome assembly GCA_036511795.1 of Xanthobacteraceae bacterium. Lineage (GTDB taxonomy): Bacteria > Pseudomonadota > Alphaproteobacteria > Rhizobiales > Xanthobacteraceae > BOG-931. The sequence goes on along the minus strand of DATCBO010000014.1, from coordinate 17,812 downwards.
GAAAACCGGAAGCGCGTCGAACTCAAGACCCTGATCGCGCGCTACCAGATACGACGAACACGACACCTCCGCCATGTCGAATTCCTGGTTGCGCAGGAAACGCCAATGGCGCGTCGTCGAATCCATCTCGGTCAGCACGTTCAGATCGATGCCATCGGGCCTGACTTTTCGATCGATGAGCGGACTGACGATTTCGTAGTCGCCGCAAGCAAGCGTCAAAGGCAATTCCGACACGCCACGTCTCCCATCCCACGTCTCCGTTGTAAGGCGGAAACGTTACGCGCTTCCCGCACCCTCGCGCCAGTGCCACCGGCTGCAGGTTCCGCCCGCGACCCACGGAGCGCGACGTCAGAACTTCATCAGGTCCTTGGCAATCGTGATCGGACCCGAATAGTACTTCTTCGCCTGCGTCACGAAGCGCTGATAGTCGTCATCGGGATTACTCGACGGACCGAGATGGCTCATGACTACGGCTTTGACGCCAGCCTTGGCGGCCATCTTGCCGATTTCGTCGGGCGTCACGTGCTCCTGGTGCATGTGGAACAAAAATGCGTCCTGCTCGGCCTTGGTTTTGGCCTGCCAGGCGCCGCTCTTTTTGTACAAATCGACCACGTCGTCCGGCGAGGTTGTTTCGGTCACATAGAGATCAGCCCCCTTCGCCAGTTCGACCACGGCATCGGATGGACCGGTATCGCCGGTGAAAAACACGACGCGGCCCGGCGTATCGAAGCGATAAGAGTAAGACCTGTATTTGCCATAGCCCGGATCGCCGGGATGAAAATGGAAATGCGTATTCTCGACCGCGCTGACCTTCACATTCGCGTCCTGATAAATCACGCCGGGCATGACGTCGTGCGCGTGGAAGGTGTCGGTCATCAGCCGCCTCTTGCCTTCGCTCCAGCGGATTTCCGCGTTCGGCGTCAGATAATCGATTGCGCCCTTGACCAGCCTTTCGACACCGCCGCCGTAGATGTCGATCGGTTCGGCACGTTGATATTCCCATTCCGAATTGAGCAGCGTGGCGAGCCCATTGTCGTGGTCGCTATGCGCGTGTGTGATGAAAATCTTGCCGACTTTGCGGAAATCGTAGCCGGCCTGCACGATACGGCGCGTCACGCCGTCACCTGCATCGATCAAATAGAGCGTTCCGTTGACGACCAGCAGGTTGGATGACTGCGCCCGATCCTTGCTCGGCAGCGGCCCTCCGCGCGTGCCGAGCGTAATCAGCATCGTCTCGGCTTGAGCCGCTGTGGCCCACGTGCCGGCCGTCGCAAGTACAAGACCGGCGGCGACTGACAGGGCTACTAATCCTTTCGATGTCACGGCGTGTCCCCCCTGAAGATTGTTGCCGCATTGTGCAGGGATGGGACGCCTAGGCAAGCTGCATCTGCCGCAGCAGCGCGCGGCCCATCAGCCCGTAGGGATTGGCGAGCGTTTCAAGCAGTTCGAAATGGTTGTAGGCTTCGCCGACGATCAGTTCGGCCGGCTGACCCGCCGCCTGCACGGCAGCGAAGAACTCGCGCGTCTGGCGCTGGAATTCCGGCGTCTCCTGCGTACCGTAGGCGAGTACGAGCGGCGTATGCAACCCGCCAAGACGGCGCTGCGCGCTGAGTTGCTCGACCATCGCATCGGTGAATTTGACATAGGACGAACGCTTCGACAGCCGCACGGCTTCGAGGTCATACATGCCGGAAAGCAGCAGCGCACCCTTGCAGAAATTTTCCGGCAAGCCTTCCTCGCGCCAGCCGCGCGTCAGTACGCACGCGGACAGATGCGAGCCTGACGAATGCGCCGAGATATAGAACCGTTCGCGGTCGCCGCCGAATTGCGCCGCGTTATACCACGCCCAGGCGATGGCGCGGCGCACCTGCTCGTACATCGGAAACAAATCGCCGCCCGACTGTTCCACGTTGATGAAATCGGCGATCAGGCAATGCGCGCCGGCACGAATGAGCGGCTCGGCCTGCAGGTGATAATCCGGCCCCTTGTTGCGCCGCCACGCGCCGCCGTGAATAAAAATATTGATCGGCGCGTTCGCCTCTGCGGCACGGAAAATATCGAGGCGCTCGTATTCGCTCGGTCCGTAGGCGACGCGCTCTGGCGAACCCAGTATGGCACGCGCGCGATCGCTGGCGGCGATGCGGCGCGTCACGATCAGCGGCCGGTTCGGCGCGTAGATATCCTGGTCGTAGGCGTCGTCGAGCGCCTTCTGATCCATGTCGCGCCAGACCGGCGTTGATGAAAACGGCGTCTGCGTCATCTTTCGAGTTCCTTGGCTCGGGCGTCACGGTCCCGCCACGAACCGCAGTGGCGTCGCAGGCGCAAGCTCGTCGGGCCGCTCGACCTTGCGCAGCTTCGGGAAATACCATGCCCAGAGCAGCACCACGACCAGCACCACGGCCCCGCCCAGCACGGCGGAGCCGACCGCCCCGAACCAGGCCGCGGTGACGCCCGACTCGAACATGCCGATCTGGCCGGCGCAGTTCGTGAACAGCGAATTCACGGCGAAGACGCGCCCGCGCATTTCGTCGGGCGTGGCGAACTGCATGATCGATTGCCGCACCACGACGGAGAGCATGTCGCCGGCGCCGACCATCATCAGCATGCCGAGCGACAGCGCCGCGCGGTCCGACAACCCGAAGCCGATGGTGGCGATGCCGTACACCGCGACGGCGGCGAACATGACGCGGCCGGCAGCGCGCGTGACCTGGACCCGAGCCAGCAACGTGGCGACGACGAGCGCGCCGATCGCCGGTGCGCTGCGCAGCAAACCGAAGCCCCAGACGTCGATGTGCAGAATGTCGCGCGCGAAGATCGGTAAGAGCGCCACCACGCCGCCGAATAACGTCGCCACCAGATCGAGCGACATGGCGCCGAGCATGGCGGGCTCGTGCCAGATGAAGCGGATGCCGGCAACGACCGTCGCCCACGTCATTTTCGGGCGCTCCGCCGGCGCCGGAGGGATTGGCAGCAAGGCGCCCGCAATGAAGGCGATGCCGATCAACACAGCGCACAGGCTGAAATCGACCCCAGCGCCGAGACTGTAAAACAGCCCGCCGAGCGCCGGGCCGAGCAGCTGCGACATTTTTCCGCCAGAGACGTGCATCGACACCGCACGCATCAGCATCTCCCGCGGCACCGTCGACGGCACCAGCGATTGCAGCGCCGGCCCCTCGAACGTGCGCGCGATGGCGTTGATGAGCAGGAGGCCGAACACCAGTCCGACCGGGCGCGCGAAAAATGTCGCCAGGACGAGGAGCCCAAGCGAAACGCTGACCTCGACCGCGTAGCAGCAGATCAGGATCACGCGGCGGCTGTGATGATCGACGATCTGTCCGGCCAACAGCGACAGACAGAGCGGCGGCAGGAACTGGACCAAGCCGATCAGCCCCAGCGCCAGCGCACTGCCGGTGAGGCCGTAGATGTACCAGCCGACCGCGACCGACTGCATCTGGTTGGCGGTGTTGGCGGCGACGCGCGTGGTGAACAAAAACCGAAACGAACGATGGCGAAACAGCGGTATGCGCTTCGACGGCACCGGCGGTTCGCTCATCGGCTTGGTGTGATCCTCTTCTCGCTAGCGATAGAAATGGCGTCATTCCGGGGCCGAGCGCAGCGAGGAACCCGGAATCCATAACCCCAGCGCAGGGACTAAGGATTCCGGGCTCTCGCTTCGCGCGCCCCGGAATGACGCTATCCCAAATTCAACGCCTTGAAAAAGTCGTTGCCCTTGTCGTCGACGACGATGAAGGCCGGGAAATCCACCACCTCGATGCGCCAAATCGCTTCCATGCCGAGCTCGGGATATTCCACCGTCTCGACCTTCTTGATGCAGTGCTCGGCGAGGTTCGCGGCCGCGCCGCCGATCGAGGCCAGATAAAAGCCGCCGTGCTTTTTGCACGCTTCGCGCACCGCGGGCGAGCGGTTGCCCTTCGCCAGCATCACCATCGAGCCACCGGCGGCCTGGAAATCGGCGACGAACGAATCCATGCGGCCGGCCGTGGTCGGCCCGAACGCACCCGAAGCGTAGCCTTCGGGCGTCTTGGCCGGTCCGGCGTAATAGACCGGATGGTTCTTGAAATAATCGGGCAAGCCTTCGCCGCGCTCCAGACGCTCGCGCAGCTTGGCATGGGCCAGATCGCGCGCCACGATCATCGGGCCGGAGAGCGACAGCCGCGTCTTGATCGGATACTTTGAAAGCTGCGCCAGAATCTCCTGCATCGGCTTGTTGAGGTCGATCTGCACGACCTCGCCGCCGAGCTTTGCGGCATCGACCTCCGGCAGATATTTCGCCGGATTGTGTTCCAGCTCCTCCAGGAAAACGCCGTCGCGCGTGATCTTGCCGAGTGCCTGGCGGTCGGCCGAGCACGACACGCCGAGCCCGATCGGCAGCGACGCGCCGTGGCGCGGCAGTCGAATCACGCGCACATCGTGGCAAAAATACTTGCCGCCGAACTGCGCGCCGACGCCGAGCGACTGCGTCATCTTCAAAATTTCCTGCTCCATCTCCTTGTCGCGGAAGGCGTGGCCATCCTCGGAGCCGTGGTCGGGGAGCGTGTCGTAATATTTGGTCGAGGCAAGCTTTACGGTCTTCATCGTCAATTCAGCCGAGGTCCCGCCGATCACGATGGCAAGATGATACGGCGGGCACGCCGCGGTACCGAGCGTCAACACTTTCTCTTTCAGGAAGCCAAGCAGGCGGTCGCGCGTCAGGATCGACGGCGTCGCCTGGAACAGAAACGCCTTGTTGGCCGAACCGCCGCCCTTGGCGATGAACAGGAACTTGTAGGCGCCGTCCGCCTCGACATGATCGGGATCATGGCCCTCGGCATAAATCTCGATCTGCGCCGGCATGTTGGAGCGGGTGTTCTTCTCCTCGAACATCGAGATCGGCGCGAGCTGCGAATAGCGCAAGTTGCGCTTGAGATAGGCGTCGCGCGCGCCCTCGGCGAGCGCCGCCTCGTCGCCGCCGTCGGTCCAGATCAGCCGGCCCTTCTTGCCCATGATGATCGCGGTGCCGGTGTCCTGGCACATCGGCAGCACGCCGCCGGCCGCAATATTGGCGTTCTTGAGAAAATCGTAGGCGACGAACTTGTCGTTATCCGACGCCTCCGGGTCCTCAACGATATGCTTGAGCGAGGCGAGATGCGCTGGGCGCAACAGGTGATTGATATCGGTGAAGGCCGCTTCCGCCAGCGCCCGCAACGCCTCGCGCGGCACCACCAGCACGTCCTCGCCCAAGACGCGCTCCACGCGAACGCCATCGGCGATCTTGCGGTACGGCGTGGTATCCTTGCCGAGCGGAAAAAGGGGAGTGTGCTTATAGGGGGGCGTTGGGTGGGTGGAGAGGGGGGCGTTCATGGGAACTCCAATTAATCGCCACTTTTAGCATTTGTGGAGTGGACTGAAAGGCGTTGCAGGTGTTCAGCCGCCTTAGTCCATTCTTCTGGCGGAACGCCATGACCAGCCCACGCAATCCAATCGCAGGTCCGTGGATGTCTTACCATACGTCCTGAACTGGGATAGTCGCGACCGGTCTCCCTCATTAAAGCAAGTATCTCGGCAAATTCTATGAACCAAAGGCCGCGCCGTCTCGTTTGATCGGAGGTAAAGAAAAAACCAGAAATAGTCTTTCGAGGTCCGTCAACCATTAAAAATACGAAGCTATGAATCAACCTGTTACACAATTCAATTGCCGTTAGCGAAGCGTCCTCTGGCCTATTCAAGTCAAATAGCTCGTCGATTCTGTGCCAATTGAGACGATCCACAAAGCGACCTTTTGGACGATGATAAATACACTTGGAACGTTTGTTCTTCCACGTGCTAGAGAGCTTACCAGCCTCCCATAACTTCCGCATAATGTACGCCGAAAGGAAAACGGCGCGCTCTATCGCGAACTCACGGCGCGCCGTTCGCCTGCTTGGTTCTAATTTCTTCAGCAGACGGACGTTCGCAAGCAATTCATCTTTCCAGGGTCCACTTTCCCAAATCATTCAGCCACGTCCATTTTAGTCCGCCGCTTTCGGCGTTGTACCCTATTATTCGTCCATCAATCTGGTTTGCCCTCGCGGCAGTTCATTTCGGTAAGGGCTATAATGTCTCATGAAGTCCCGCCAAAAGCGTACGACGACTTCCAAAAGGTCGATGACCGTCATGAAGCGATGCTCACCAGCATCTTCGCCGAGGTCGACCTCCAGATACGAACGGCCATACGGGCCGACGCCATAAGCTCCCATCCCATAACCTGTTACGCGCCGAGTTTCGACGGGAGAACGCCGACCGAAGTGCTTGCTGCCATTTGATATTTCTTGAACTATGGCGAACCACACTGAATGGGCATCAATCCATCGAGAAAAATCACCTTTATCTTTTGGAATTCCCATATTGTTACGGATACCCTCATCACTTTTCAAGTAATCACTCCATACCCAATCATGCATGTGATGTGCTGTGATGGCGCAGTTCATGGCGTGTCGTGCGGACTCTTGGTTTTCCATGAAATCATCAAAATCCGCCAACAGCTTGGCGTAAAAATCTCTTGAGTTGCGGATGTCGAACATCTTTTCCCTTTAGGGCGTTGGGCGGATTAGCAGCGTAATCCGCCCTTTTGTTTCACCGTTGCGCCGGGTTACTTTGTCAAGGAAGCCGAGGTTACCACTGCGTGGCTATCGGAAAGAAACCGTGCATGCCGGTGTTAGCCGCTGAGGATAAAAGGGAGAACTCCATCATAAAAACTTTCAACATCACATCGCTCCTTTGTGCCGTGTCCATCGCCGCCCTTGCCACGCCCGCGCAGGCCCAGACCGTGCTCACCACGCATCGGCTGTCGGCGGCGATGGCGTCAGAGGCGGTGGCCGCAGCGGTCGCGAGCTGCGCCACCAAGGGCTACAAAGTCACGGCCTCGATCATCGACACCGACGGCGTGGTGCAGGCGATGCTGCGCGGCGACGGCGCGTCGATGACGATGCCCGGCGCGGCGCGCGACAAGGCCTATACGGCGATCATGCTCGGCGCATCGCGCGGCGAGGATTCGAGCGCGGCGGTCGCCAAGCGCATGGGAGGGAACACCTCGGCGGGCGGCCTCGCCAAGCTACCGCACATTCTGCTGCTGCCGGGCGCGCTGGTGATCCGCTCCGGCGGCGAGGCGATCGCCGCCATCGGCGTCGGCGGGGCGCCGGGCGGCGATCTCGACGAGGCCTGCGCCAAGGCCGGGCTCGACAAGATCGCCGACCGGCTGAAGTAGTGGGAACAGTCCCTCCATTCGGGCGGCCTTATCGTCATGGCCGGGACAAGCTAGGCGTGTCCCGGCCATGACGGTTCTGAAGTCATTCAGGCAGGGAGCTCCCCATACCCGGTTGCATCAAATTCTATCCAATTGCGCGCCGCTCGCTTAATGCGGCGTCGATAATGTCGTCTTCGCTTTGGTAATCGCTGGGATTAAGGCATTTTCGAATGACATTCGGAAAACGATTTTCGATTCACAACGATCGCACTCCCGCGGTCGTCCAACAGACTTGCGTGCGCTGCTGCGGCACCGGCCGCATCCGCGAGCGCGGCAACCGGATCATTTGCAAAGCCTGCGCGGGCACCGGACGGACTGCGATTACGCCGGGGGCAACGCCGGATCGTCATACGCGGGCTTGACCCCGCGGCTTAAACAGCGCGCGGACCACGACCCCGACGGTCAGCGCTTCTCGCGCGCCTTGGATTTCGGCGTGGGGCGCGCGGCAACGGAGCGCGGGCTTTTGCTCTCCAGCCACACCTGCATCATCTGCGCATACCTATAAGCCGCTTGCGATGGCGCGACGATGGTGTCGCCAGCGAGCAGCGGCAGGATCGCGGCAGCAGCGGCATTGGCGGCGGGCGAACCGAACTGTGCGTCATGGGCCTCGGAGGTCGCGGCGGCCGAATAAGTGACGAGGGAAACCGTCGGCGTCCGATTGGCCGCCGGCGCGAGTTCATTCACCGCGTCGCCGACGATGACGGCCGGATCGCCCGGCAAGGGGACATCGCGTTGCACGGCCTGCGTCGCGCCGGCCGGCCGCGACGCAAGGCCACTCGAATCTTCGCCGGTATTTCTACCGACTGAGAGCAACAGACGTTCGGTCGACGCAACAAGAAGCGACGCGGCAAGCGGCAGCACTGAACTCATGCCGCAGCGCTAGCGCAGTGCGCGCTAACGGCGGCTGGCAGAAATCGTTACGGTTTTAGGAAATCTCGCTGCGCCGGCGGCGCGTCGCCGGCACCTTTCTGCGCGCGAGGAAAGGTAGTCTTCTCACAGGGCCTTGCAGTCGCGCGAAACCTGGGCGACGCCGCCGGCGGCTTTCACCCGCATGGTATAGGTCTGCTGCGCCGCGGCGCCGCTGCCGGCCGGGCCGAGCGTCATGATGGTGTGACCGAGCGAGGTGCCGCGGGCGCCGGATATGTTGGCGTAGATTTCGCAACGCAGCCGTTTGGCGCAGGTGTTGGTGAGGCCGATCACGTAGGTGACGGTCTTACCGTGGGCCAGGTAGTCGCCGGTTTGCTGCAGGCAGGACTGCAAGTCGGCGGGCACAGCCGGCGCGGCAGTTTCTCCCAACGCCGCGGCAGCGCCCGCGCACAAAGCGATGACGACCGACAACAGTTGCACCGCGGCCAGTAAATACATGGCACACCCCTCGACATGACCGAGGGGTTTGTCGCGCCGCCGCGGCGGCTGGTTCATCGTCTGCCGCCGCATCGATTGCCGGATCAAGTCCGAAAATGACGAAACAACGAGCGACTCGTCCAGTGGCCTAGTTCCACTTCCCCGCTCGCTTCTGCGCGAACGAGGCAAGGCCTTCGGCGGCTTCGGCGGAGCGCCGCTTGTCGGCATGGCTTTCAATCAGGCGGCTCGCGGCACTTTCATCGAGGCGCGCCCAGGCCGATTCGAGCGCGAACGCCTTGGTCTGCGCAACCGCATCCGGACCGTTTTGCAATATCTGCTCGACGATGCGCTCGCCGGTGACTTCGAGTTCGGCCGCCGGGACGACCTCATGCACGAGGCCGATGCGGCGCGCTTCGGCCGCGGAAAAGCGCTCGCCAGTCAGCGCATAACGGCGCACCTGGCGGACACCGATGGCGTCATTCAGCTGCGGAATGATGATCGCGGCGGTCAATCCCCAGCGCACCTCGGCGATGGAAAACACCGCATCCTCCGCGGCGATTACCACGTCGCACGCAGCGAGCAGTCCCGTTCCGCCGCCGAAACAGGCGCCCTGCACCAGCGCGACGGTCGGCACTGGCGCCGCGTTGAGCCGCCAAATCGCCTGCGCGGTCGCGCGCGAGGCGGCAATGTTGTCGTCGCGCGACGCGGCGCGCACGGCGTCGATCCATTTCAGATCGGCGCCGGCCTGAAAATGCTTGCCGCGACCACTGATGATGACGGCGCGCAGGCCCTTAGCGCGATCCAAAGCGTCGAGCGCCGCCAGCAACGCGCGGATCAGCTCACCGTCATAGGCGTTGTTACGCTCCGGCCGATTGAGCACGACGTGCGCGACGCCGGGGCTGTCGATGTCGAGGAGGACGGGCGCCTTGGCGTTTGAGTCTGTCACGACACCCTCCAAACAGCGCGCATTCGGTCAAAGCTTAAGCAGCTTCTCCGCGTTGCCGTGGGCGATGCGCTCCTTGTCGGCCGCCGCAACCGGAATCTGTTCCAGGAAGGCGCGCGCCTGCGGCATCGATTGGTACGGATGATCCGCAGAGAACATTATCCGATCGACGCCGCCGAGTTCGAGAAACAGATCGAGGAAGGTCGGCGGGAAATTGAAGCCCGAGAACGTGTAGTGCACGTTGTCGCGCAGATAGTCCTTGTATTGCCGTTTCAGCTTGGTCACCGCCGGTGGCATGATGTCAAAGCGCTGAAACATGAATGGCAGCCCCTCACCCATGTGACCAATGACGACCTGCAGGCGGGGAAAGCGATCGAACACGCCGCCGGAGATCATGCGAATGACATGGACTGCGGTTTCGATGTGCCACCCCCAGGCGCCGCCGGCGAGCATTTCGGTCAGCATCGGGTCGAAGCCGCCGTAGTAGATGTCGAGCACCGGCTTCGGCGGCGGCGTCGGATGAATGTGAATCGGAACGTCGAGCTTCTCGGCGCACTCGAGGATCGGCGTGTAGAATTTGTCATCGAGATAGCGGCCGCGGTTGTGGCCGTTGACGACGGCGCCCTTGAATCCGGCACGCACGCGCGTTTCCAGCTCTGCGGCGGCCTTGTCCGGCGCCGACGTCGGGATTGCGGCAAAACCGGCAAAACGCGTCGGATGCTTTTTCATCGCCGCGGCGAGGTAATCGTTGGAGTCGCGCGCGAGCACAATGGCATCGGCCGTGTCCAATTGCTCGACGCCCGGCGAGGTGAGCGACAGCACCTGCATGTCGATGCCGGCTGCATCCATTTCCGCCAGACGCTTCGAATCGACGTCGCACAATCGGTCGATCAGGTTGGCATAACGGCCGCCGACGGTCTGGGCGCGGTTTTTCAGCTCGCGTCCGGCAATGTCGAAAAATCCCGGCGTAGCAAAGTGTTCTTCAAGCGTTATGGTGCGCATGGTTGTTATACTCCAAAAAGTTTCTCTGCATTGCCGTGCGCGATCCGCTCGCGATCGGCGGCACTCACCGGTAGCTGCTCCAGAAAGGTGCGCGCAGCCGCCATCGAGCCGTAAGGAAAATCGACCGAGAACATGATGCGTTCGACGCCGACTTCGAGCAGCAGATCGAGGAACGTCGCCGGGAAATTGAAGCCGCCGAACGTGTAATGCAGGTTTTGCCGCAGGTAATCGCCAACCGGCCGTGCGAGCTTGGTCAGTTCGGGCGCCAGGTTGCGGTCAAGCCGTGGCAGCATGAACGGCAGGCCTTCGCCCAGATGTCCGATCACGATCTGCAGCTTGGGAAAGCGGTCGAACACGCCGCCGAGAATGAGACGGATGACGTGAACCGCAGTCTCGATATGCCAACCCCATGCAGAACCCGCCAGCATGTCGCCGACAACCGGTGAAAAACCGCCATACGACGCCTCGATCACCGCCTTGGGCGGTCGAGTGGGATGCAGATACACCGGAACGCCGAGCGCCACGGCGCATTCGAAGATCGGCCAGAACGCCTTGTCGTCGAGATAGCGGCCGCGCGTGTGACCGTTGATCAGCGCGCCTTTGAATCCGAGCTGGCGAACGGCGCGCTCCAGTTCGGCCACCGCCTCGTCGGGCGCGGCGACCGGCAACGCGGCGAGGCCGGCGAAGCGCTGCGGATGCGCCTTCACGGCGCCGTGCAGAAAATCGTTGGAGTCGCGCGCCAGCGCGACCTGATCGGCAGCTTCAAGCTGCTCGACGCCCGGCGCATTGAGCGACAGCACCTGCATGTCGATGCCGGCGGCGTCCATTTCGGCAACGCGCTTGCCGCCGACCTCGCCGAGTTGCTCGACGATCCGCGCGCCGCGCGGGCCGGTGCGCAAAAAGCCTTCCTTGAGCTGCCGCCCGGCGCCGTCGAGAAAACCCGGGCTGGCAAAATGTTCTTCAACCGTAACGGTTCGCATCGTCATTCCCTTGCTGCATCCGTGACCTTATCGGGCCATCCTATAGAGGCGGCCTTCGTGAGTCATGCGCCCCACTCCTCATGCCTGGGCAGCGCCGCTACGATGGCGGCCGAGGCGCCGACAAACGCATCTGCCTCCCGATCCAGCGACAGATAAAGGAGCCGTGCATGCCTACCTTCAAACTTCCGTTGTCCGGCGATGTCGTGCAATCAATCCGTTCACCGCATTCATGACGGGCGGCCAGTTCGGGCTGGTCAACATCAATCTCGGCCCATCAAGCGAGCCCAAGGTCGAGGAAGACGTGCTGTCGGACGTTGCCAGTTACGGCAAGCAGCTCGGCCGCATCGGCGACGGGTTGATAGTGCTGATGAACCATTTCCACCCACGCGAGCCGCTCTCCGCGGACGAGACCGCGGCAATCGACGCGCTCAAAGAGATGCTGGAGAAGATCGCGAAAGTGAAGGAAGGGCATCACCGGGCGGCACTGCGTCCGCCCGCCGCAACGCCCGTTTCCTAAGCCGACGCAGTATTTCCTCAGCCGCCGTAAAATACGTTGTCGCCGAGGTCCTTCATTTCCAGGATGGCGGCGTCGGGACGGCCCGTCAGCGGCCGGTTCAGATGCGCCTCGACCACCTCGCCGACCACGATGTGATGATCGCCCTGCTCGACGATCGCGGTGACGCGGCATTCGACGACGCCGGGCGCGTCGACAAGGATTGGCGCGCCGGTCGTCCCCTTGCGATAGGCCTGCCCGGAGAGCTTGCCGTCGCTGACATCGGCCGGGCGAAAAAATGTGAACGCAAGGCTTTTGTGCTCCTTGCCGAGCATATTGAGCGCGAACGCCTGGGCGGCCTTGACGATCTTGTAGGCACCCGAGTCGGTCTTGATTCCGACCACGACGAGCGGCGGCGCAAAGGCCGACTGGGTTACCCAGTTTACGGTCGCGGCAGCGATATTGCCTTTGCCGTCGTCGGCCGTGAGCACATAGATGCCGTACGGGATCATTCGCAGCACGGTCTTCTTGGCGTCCGCGTTCATTGTTTCCTCCTCGTTATTCTGTTTGCCTGGGCACTCGAGCCATGCCCTCCGGGTCAAACACAGATCATTGTCCTCGACATGTAAAACATCATCAATATAGTAGAAGGCTCAAGCGGGACCGTTCGGTTCCAGATTAGGATGCAGACTGCGCTTACACGTGGCGCGGCGGGGCTTCAGGGGGCGAAATCCATGGCGGACCGACAGTGGTATACTGCAATCGGGGGAAAGCAAGAGGGGCCGTTTTCAGACCAGAAACTCCGCGAATTGATCGCTGCCGGCTCGGTGCGCGCGGACACTCTGGTCTGGTGCGACGGAATGAGCAACTGGGCGCGGGCGGCGGAAATTCCCGGCTTGGTGTCGTCGGCATCCACCGCGGCGCAACAGCCGGTTCGCGCTTTTGCCGCGGCGGCCGCCAAGGCCGGCGGCAGTCTGGTGGCCGTCGCGGACGATCGCCGCCTCGTGTTCGATCAGCAGCAGCCTTTCGATCGCGTCTGGCCGCTCTACTGGCGTGTCCTGGTTCTGGGGCTGAGCGTCATGGCGGTCGTTCCGCTGCCCTGGGCCGCGCCATGGTTTCTGCGCTGGTTCGTTGAGCGCATCGAATTGCCGGATCGCCAGCGCGTCAGCTTCGAGGGCAAACCAGGAGATATCTGGTACATCTTCATCGGTTACGGGCTCTGCACCTATGCGTCGGCGGGGATCTCGCTGGCGTTCAACGGCTTCGTTTCGTTGCTGTTGATCCCGTTGACGACGTTTTTGGCGCTCGTCGTTACCCGATGGTTCTACGCCAATCTGGTCTGGCCCGGACGCCAAACGTCGCTGCAATTCACCGGCAGCTATTGGGGACTGCTTGGCTGGTCGGTGCTCGGCCCGCTGTCGTTTATCACGATCGTGGGATGGGCCTGGGTGTACGCCGCCTGGGGGCGCTGGATGTGCAGGAACGTCACGGGGGTGCACCGGCAGTTCGTCTTCACGGCGACCGGCTGGGGTTATCTGTGGCGAACGCTGACGTTGATCCTGACCAGCTACTTGGTAGTGGCGATGCCCTGGACAATGCGCTGGTATGTGCGCTGGCTGATCGCGCAGTTTGCATTGATCGACGAGACGGCGCCGCACGCCTGAAGTTACGGCGGCCATTCCGCTGCGTGCGCCGCCGTCTCGACGGCGGCGCCTCGGGATCGCCTAGTGATGCATCTCGTCCGGCGGCATGATGCCCCACAGGTTGGAGGCCGTCGGATCCTTGGCCCAGACTTTCGGGCGCTGCGGATTGTCGCGGTGCCAAGGCCGCGGCTCGAAATAGCCGAGCTCCTCGTTCATGCGATCGAGCTCGGCGAACAGTTCGGTGATCAACCCGGCCGGGCTGCGGTGATACGTGAACAGGTTATGGCCGATGCCGTGCCGGCCGGGACCCCACAACAGCTTGTAGCCGTTGGTGGATAGGAAATCGCAGGCCGTCTGCATGTGGCTCCAATCGCGCAGCTCAAACGCGGTGTGGAAATGCCGGTTCGAGCCGGTCTGCATCAGATTGATGGTGTGATGATCTGGGCCGCAGCGCAGAAATGAGAAGAAATCGCTCATCCAGTCCGACTCACGAAAGCCCAGCACATCGCAATAGAACTTGGTCGCGTGTTTGACGTCGGTGACATGGAAGGCGACGTGGCCGAGCTTGTGCGGCACGATGCCCTTGGCCTGGAATTTCTGGTGCGAAAAGTCGGCGCGCTTGAACACCTCCATCACGGTGCCCTTCGTATCCTCGAAGGTAAGCAGTTCGCCGATTGACGGCTCGGGATCCTTCTTGCGCGCCGTGTTGACGCCGTGACCCTTCACCTGCTTCTCGAAGGCATCGAGATCGTCGCCTTCGCCGAGCTGAAATCCGACGCGGACGCATTGCGCGTTCGCGCCCTTGCGTAGCACGACAGAGTGATGATCCACCGTATTCGCCAGAAAGGTCGCGTCCTTTTCCTTCGCGATCAGCGTCATCCCGAGAATATTGGTGTAATAGTCGGTCTGCTTTTCCACGTCCGGAACTTCGTAACTGGCGTGGGCGATTTTCTTGACGCGGATCATGCGAAGACTCCTTCAACCATCATTGATTTGAACGCGGCAGCGAGCCGAGCACATCGACCATTTTGGCGACATCGTACTCGCCGAATCCCATTTCCATGAAACGCTCGTAGAGCGGTTTGACGCAATCGAGGATCGGCGTCGCCACGCCGACATCTCTGGCGAGATCGTCGATCATGCCGAAATAATGTTGCAGCGTCGGCACCGGCCCCTGCACCGGGGTGAAGCGGCGCTCCGCCATCCAGGGCGCGCGGATGCCGAATTGGGTCGAGCCGCCCGAGCCAGTGGCGATCGCTTTGATCATCAGCGGCGCGTCAACGCCTGCCTTGAGCGCGAGCGCCATGGCCTCGGCGGTCGCCGCGATATTGATTGCGACCAAGAGATTATTCACGAGCTTGACGCGGCTCGCGGCCCCGAACGGTCCGAAATAGAGGCATGAGTCGGCAAAGCCGGCAACGACGTCCTCGACCTTCTGGCAGGCCGCGGCGTCACCAGCGAGGTAGACCACGCCTTTGCGCGCCGCCACCATGCCGGGCGTGCCGGATATTTCGCCATCGATGAAGGCCGCGCCCTTGTCGGCCAGCGGTGCGATCTGCCGCTTCTTGTCCGGGACCGGATGAGAGCCCAGTTCGACCACGATCTGTCCCGGTCGCGCGCTGTGAATGAGCCCTTGCGGGCCCTGTATCGCGTCGTCGAGCGCCTCCGTGGAAGGCAGACAGGAAAACACAATATCGGCTTGCGCGCCGACATCAGCGGACGAGCGCGCCGGCACCCCGCCGATGCTCTCGAATTCGGCCAGCGAAGAGCGGCGATAGCCAATCACGCGATGGCCGTTCTTGATCAGATTCTGACAGATCGGCATGCCGATCTTGCCGACCCCAACAAAGCCGACGGTCGCCATGGGCATTCCTCGAAACGTTTCTTGTGGCGTTCAGATTGTTTGGATGCGACCAAGGAGTCAACACCGCGGCGATTGCGCCGCGCTGGAAGCGGCGCGTAGCCCGCGTCAGATCAGCCGCGAATTCGCCGGCAGGCCGAGGAAATGCCGGCCGACGGCCTCGTAGATCGCGAACTGCGACTGGGCCTGCTGCGACACCGCATGCATGTCGCGGAATCGGCGCTCAAACGGATTGCTCTGGAACACTGCCGTAGCGCCGGCCGCGAGATAGGCGTTTTCGACCACTTGACGCGCCTGCTGAGTGGCATTGATGCAAGCCATGCGCAGCCGTACCCGCTGGTCCATCGTGAACGAACCCGATTGCGCCGCCCGCCAAATTTCGGCCAGCGCATCGAGCAAAAAGGCCCGCGCGGCCGCCAGCGAGGACTGCATGACTCCGACCTGCGACTGCACCACGGGATTGTCGCGCAGCATGACGGTCTGGCCGGTCGGCGTCTTCTTCTGCGCAAGCGCGCAGAAGGCATCGAGCGTCGAGCGCGCAATACCGAGCGCTACGGCCGGAAAGCTCGCGCCGAACAGCTGGTAGATGGTGAACAGGTAGAGCGGACCGCGTTCGTGCCACTCAGCCGGATTGAGCGCATGAAAGCCGATCGCGTATTGTTCGGGCACGAACGCGTCGGTGAAAGTGTAGGTATCGCTTCCGGTGCCCTTGAGTCCGATGACGTGCCACACGTCGTCGATCTTGGCGCTTTCGCGCGGCAGCACGAGCGTCTTCTGGATCGGCTTGCCGTCGGCATCGCGGCGCGGCTCGCCGTTCGGCTCGTAAACGACGCAATGCGCGGCGAGCCAGGTTGCCTGCCGGCTGCCGCTCGCAAATGGCCAGGTTCCGCTGACCCGAAAACCGCCCTTGTCGACCAACGCCTTGCCGCTGCCGGTTGGGCCCCAGGCCAGTACGCCGCGCGGATTTTCTTTGAAGATCTCCGCGGCCACTTCGGGCTTCATGGCCTTGGCGATGGTCGAGCACACCGACGTCTGGCCGATGCACCACGCCACGGAGGCGTCAGCCTTGGCGATCTCTTCGATTGCCTGGACGTAATCGACCGGCGAGACTTCTTCCCCACCATACGCCCGCGGCACCAGCATGCGGTACAGGCGCGCTTCGTGCAGTGCATCGACGAGGTCCGCCGGCAGCTCGCGGTTCGCTTCGATACGCAGCGCCGCCGCCGCGATCAGCGGCGCCATCGCCCGGGCGTTGGCGACGCAATCAACTCTCGCCCGTTCATCCATTCCGGCATGCTCCCACGACGATCAACCGAGGGCATTCTTACCCGCCGCCGCACAGTCGGTCTATCGGAATGGCACCGATGCGCCATAAGCCGTCGCTGTCGAGGCAAAATCGAACTATAGTGTCGCAAAGAGCGCGGTCGTTTAGCGTCCGCCCTACGAGGGGGAAAGCATCCATGCGCGCCACCGCGCTCGCCGCTTCCGTACTCGCTGTTTTTACATGCACCATGGCGTGGCCGCTCGATGCGCCGCCTGTCGTCGCGCAAGCCGCCGCCGACAAACCAGCCGCTAGCGGGCCGCCGATGGACGATCTGCAAAAGGCCGACCGCATCTACCAGTTCAGGAAGGCAGCTTCGAGCGGCCCGGACCGCGGACGCGAAATCTTTTATTACAAGTGCTGGTTCTGCCACAACGAATTCACCCAGGACATTCCGAAATTGACCGGACTGTTTCAGCACCCGACGTTGTTGTCCGGGGCGCCGGTCAACAACGAAACGGTGAAAAACCAAATCCGCAACGGCAGCGCCGACATGGCCGCCTACAAATACACGCTCACCGAGGCAGACATAGATGATCTGGTGAGCTTCCTGCGTCAGGAGTGCTGCTGGAATTCCGACGCTCCGCCGCCCAATCCGGCCTATCGCGCGCACTGACGGGAGGACATCATGAAATCCTATCGATGTGCGCCCATAACGATGGCGCTAGCCTTATTTGCCGCGCTGACCTTGACGCTCGCCATAGTCGCGGCGGCCCTCCCTGCGAAGGCACAGAGCAGCAATCCGCTGCTGGGCGGCCCGCACGGCGTCGTAAAATCCGCCGACGGCGGTCCGCTCGAAGGCATGATGGTGCAGCTCATCGCCAAGAACACGGCGATCAGGACCACCGTCTTTACGGATGCCGACGGCCATTACGAATTTCCCAAACTTGCGGCGGGCGCTTACGTCCTGCACATCGCGCAGCCGCGCGAATTCTTTCCCTAT
>DATCBO010000013.1:0-56867 GCA_036511795.1 Xanthobacteraceae bacterium | reverse complement strand
CTTCGGCGTCGCCATCCCGGCGATCCTGATGGGCGTTCCGGGCTCGCCGGCGGCGGTGGCGACCTCGTTCGACGGCTATCCGATGACGCAGCGCGGCGAGCACAATGTTGCGCTCGGTCTTGCGCTCGCGGCGTCGACGCTCGGTCACATGGGCGCTTACCTTATTCTGTTCTTCGGCATTGGCTTCATTTCGCATGCGGTGCTCAAGCTCGGCCCGCTCGAAATGCTGCTGCTGATGATGTGGGGCCTGACGTTGATCGCCGCGTTGCGCGGCCGCTACGTCACGCGGAGTTTGGTGTCGGGGCTCATCGGCATCCTGATCGCCACGATCGGGCTCAGCCCGCGCGATGTCATCCGTGGCACCTTTAATTTACCGGAGCTGCTCGATGGCGTGCCGGTCGTGCCGGCGATGATCGGGCTGTTTGCGGCCAGCGAATTGTTCAATCTCGCCGGCACCAGTTACCTTGTGTCGCGATCCGATCTGCGCACCGTGCGCATCCGCGAAATTGCTCGCGGCATGGTCGACGCGCTGCGCTATCCCGTCGTTATTTTGCGCGGCCTCATCATTGGTGCGACCATCGGCGGCCTGCCCGGCGTCGGCGCTGCGGTCTGTAATCTCGTCTCCTATGCGGAAACGCGGCGCGGCGACAAGCATCCGGAGAGCTTCGGCAAGGGCAATCCGAAAGGCGTGATCGCCGCCGAATCCGGCAATGCCAGTTCGGAAGCCGGCTCGATGGCGACGCTGCTGGCGCTCGGCATTCCGGGCGGCGCCTCCTCGGCGGTGATGCTCGCGGCCCTGTCGCTTCACGACGTGACCAGCGGGCCGCAATTCCTCGATACCTCCAAGGATGTCGTCTACGCGATCATCCTCAACAATTTCGTCCAGGGGGCGATCATGCTGGCGCTGGGCCTTGGCCTGATCGGGCTAATGGCCAACGTCATCCGTATTCCGGTCCGCATTCTCATTCCGGTCATCCTGGTGCTGGCGACGTTCGGGTCGTACGGGCTTTCCGGCAACATGGCCGGGCCGCTGACCATGGTGGTGTTCGGTCTGGTCGGCTGGCTGATGCAGCGGCACGACTACTCGGTGCCGGCGTGCGTGGTCGGATTGATTCTGGGCGGCAAGGTCGAGGCGAACTTGCTGCAAACCTACCAGATCAGCGGAGGCTGGCAGTTCAGCTATTTTGCCGGGCGGCCTATCGCGATGGTGCTGCTGCTGCTGCTGTTGTTCTCGCTATTCAGCCGGCCGATCATGCAATGGTGGCGGCGCCGCCGCGCCGCTTCCCCCGTGGCGCTGTCATAAATCAAATCCACGTAAGGAAACGTCCATGTTGGAAACGCCAAGCTCAAACAATATTACTGAGTGCGAAAGCGCAAAGCCGGTGGCGCGGCGACCCTTCCTGCAGATGCTGGCGGGTGCGGCCGCGGCGGGGGCGTTCCCCGCGCGGGCGGCGGCCGCGGCCTCATGGCCCAATCAGCCGATCACCATCATCGTTTCCACCAACGCGGGCGGGGGCTACGACACCATGGCGCGCAATCTTGCGCCCGCACTCAGCAAGGAGTTTGGCGTTCCCGTCAACGTGCTCGATAAGCCGGGCGGCGCCATGCTGCTTGGCACCAAATACTTTCTCAGTCTGCCGCACGACGGCAATACGCTGTTGGTAACGGGGCCGTCGCCGTATTGGTATTTCGACATCAACAAATTTCATGCCGGGTATGATCTCAAGGACTTCAATATTCTGAATGTCCAGTGGACCGACAAGACCGGGGTGTTCGTCCCGAAGGGCGGCCGCTTCCAGTCGCTCCGGGCGATCCTTGATGCGATCAAGTCGCAACCGGGCACCGTCAGTTGCGGCGTGGTTCGCGACTCCGGCGAATTCTTCAATTCGGGAATTCTGCTCCAGAGTCTCAAGCTGCCGCTCACTGCCATCCGCCTGGTGACCTACGAAGCAAGCGCTCCGCTGCGCACCGCGCTTGCCGGCAACCAGCTCGACTTCGGCATGGTATCGGCCGAAGCAAGCCTGAGCATGCTCAGCCTGATCACACCTGTGGCCGTGTTCAGCGACACTCCGATGGAAGTTCTGCATAACGCGCCGACCGTCAATGCCGTGCTCAAG
Organism: Xanthobacteraceae bacterium; assembly: GCA_036511795.1. Classification (GTDB taxonomy): domain Bacteria; phylum Pseudomonadota; class Alphaproteobacteria; order Rhizobiales; family Xanthobacteraceae; genus BOG-931. The sequence continues at coordinate 54,750 of DATCBO010000013.1, read as the reverse complement.
CCCGACGGGATCACGGTTGACTTTGTGCCTAGCTCAATGCGGGCGCTCGTCACTTATGCGGATCTGAAGGAAAAATATCCGGACCGCTTTGCGAAGCTGCACGACGCCTACAAGAAAATCATCCACGATCCGGAATTCATCGCCAAGGCGAAGAAGCAGGCCATCGAGACCGACTGGCTCGGCGAGAAGCAGTCGCTTGAGAAGATCAAGGCGGCTTATGCGATCTTCGACAAGTACAAGGCGTTGCTTTCCGCGCAATAGAGCATTTTCCGGAAAAGTGGCCACCGGTTTTCCGAAGAAAATGCGACCAAATCTATAAAACTAGAGCGCTTCCCGATTCAGTGAAATCGGGAAGCGCTCTAGGCCGCACGGGTTGTGGCTTGCCTCAAGTTGGTGCTGCTCCGAGCCACGGATAGTCCTTAGCTTGGCGTTCCTCGAAGCGCTTGATCTCGCCGCCGTATTCCTGCGTGTGCGCGATCTCGTCCAAGCCCAGGAGCAGACGCTTCTTGCTCAACGGCGCGATATCGAAGGGATGCGTAGCGCCGTCCGGGCCGGTGACGGTCTGACTGGGCAGATCGACCCTCATCTGCGCGCCGCGTTGAGCGAGCAACTGGCGGAGCAAGAGGTCCACGATTGCGGTCGGCAGCCGCACCGGCAAAACGCCGTTCTTGAGCGAATTGTTGTAAAAAATGTCGCCGAAATTCGGCGCGATAACGGAGCGGATGCCAAAGCCCATCAGACCGAGCACCGCGGTTTCGCGCGACGAACCGACGCCGAAGTTGCGCCCAGCCACCGCGATCACGGCGCGCCGATAGGGCTCCTGATTGAGGATGTAGTCGGGTTTCTCGGAGTCGTCGGCATTGAAGCGCCGATCGTGCAGGAGAATCTTGGCAAAGCGCGGGCCCCAAGGCACCTTGTTGAATCGCGTTGGGCAAAGCTGGTTGGTGTCGACGTTCGTCTCGTCGAACGGCACGGCTATTCCGGACCACGTCGTAAAAGCTTCCATGACGCCTAGTTCCTCCCGCCGAGTTCGCGCACGTCGACCAGATGGCCGCGCAGCGCCGCGGCGGCCGCCATGGCCGGGCTCATCAGATGCGTGCGTCCGCCCGGGCCCTGCCGGCCCTGAAAGTTTCGGTTCGACGTCGACCCGCAGCGCTCGCCGGGCTTGAGCTGATCGCCGTTGAGCGCCGTGCACAGCGAGCAGCCGGCGTTGCGCCACTCGAATCCGGCATCGGTGAAGATGCGATCGAGGCCCTCGGCCTCGGCTTGGCGCTTGATGCTCTCGGAGCCGGGAACGACCCAGGCTGGAATAACAGCGCGCCCCAACTTGGCGACGGCGGCCGCGGCGCGGATGTCGTCGATGCGGCTGTTGGTGCATGAGCCGATGAACACCCGATCCACCGCGATCTCCGTCAGGCGCATGCCGGGCTTAAGCCCCATATAGGTCAATGCCTTGCCGTATTCGATCCGCGTTTCGGCATCCGGCTCCTTGTCCGGGTCGGGCACGCGTTCGGTGATCGGCAGCGACTGCTCGGGATTGGTCCCCCAGGTGACCATGGGGACGACGCGCGCCGCGTCGATGTCGACCTCCTTGCCGAATTTCGCGCCTGGGTCGGACGGCAGCGTCCGCCAGAACTTGAGCGCGTTGTCCCAAGCTTGACCCTTGGGCGAAAACGGCCGGCCGGCGAGAAACTGATAGGTGGTGTCGTCCGGCGCAATCATCCCGGCCCGGCCGCCCGCCTCGATCGACATGTTGCAGATGGTCATCCGCTCGTTCATCGACATCGCAGCGATGGCGGAGCCGGCATATTCGATCGCGTAACCGATCGCACCGCCGATGCCGATCTTGGCGATCACCGCAAGGATGATGTCCTTGGCGGTGACGCCGAAGCCAAGCGCACCATCGATCCTGATGTGCAGCGTATCCGGGCGGCGTTGCCAGATCGTCTGCGTCGCCACCACGTGGGTGGTTTCAGATGCGCCGATGCCGAACGACAGGTTGCCGAACGCGCCGTGCGTCGAGGTATGCGAGTCGGCGCCGACCAGCACGATCCCAGGCTGGCTCAGGCCAAGCTCCGGCCCCGCCACGTGAAGAATACCCTGACGCGCGTCGCCCCAGCCGAACCGGGAAATTTTGAATTCGTCGGTGTTGCGGATCAGCAGCTCGACCATGTTGCGGATTTCGGCGTCGGGAATGCTGGCGACGCCCCGCGACCGGGCCTGCGGATCGGTCGGAATGTAATGGTCGGAAAAAGCAAAAACCTTGTCCGGATGCGCAACGGATAAGCCGCGCTCATGCAGCGCGTCGAACGTGTGACGTGAGCCTTCATGAATGAGACAGCGGTCGACATAGAGCAGCGTCTCGTCTTCCTCCTGCGCGACGATGTGACTGTCCCAGACCTTGTCGAACAGCGTCTTCATTTTGTTTTTCCAATTCGTCTGTGTGGCGATCGGGCGAGATGCGCTAGTCAAGGCAGAATCCTTTGCCGCGGATGAAGCGGCCGAAATCGGTGCGCGTCGGCTCGGCGTATTGCCGCGCCTTGTCCTGCGACCATCCGTAGAGCTGTGCTGTGCCCCAACGCTCGACATTACGTTGGCGCCGGTAGGGTCGCAATGCCGCTCGGCGCCGGTCGTAAGCGCCGATTTCGCCGGCGAGGTCCCGTTCACCGTAGGTGTTCTCGATGACCGTCGTTTGCAGCGACAGACGCGGCGTAATCTCGCCGGCTTGCGTCGGCCAGCCGACGCACAGCCCGGCGATCGGAAAAACGCGATCCGGTAGCCGTAAGAGCTCGCTCACAACCTGCGGATGATCGCGGATCGCGCTGATCGGACAAAAGCCCAGGCCGACGGCCGCCGCCGCGCACATGAAGGTGGACATCACGATGGCGCCGTCCACGGCCGCGTTGAAGAACTGATCGAGGTGATCGTTCGGGAACGGCTTGTCGTGCAGCCGCGCCATCAGTGGCAGCCGCTGCCCGTTGCCGACGAAGACCAGAAATACCGGAGCGTCTTCGATCCACGGCATGTCGGGAATGGTCGCGACGATGCCTTTGCGAATAGCCGCGTCGCGAACGACGACGATATCGCCTTGCTGCAGGTCGCTCTTCGACGGCGCCGAGAGTGCGCAGGCGCACAACAGCCGCAACAGCTCGGCGTCAACGGGGCGCGGCGCGTAGCGCCGATGCGAACGGTGCCCGGCGATCTTGGCCAGTCCGCTCAGTCCGTCCAGGGCCGGGTCGATTGCGATGTCCTCGCCGAAGCGCTCCATCAAAGCTGATTTGATGGCGCTTGCGGCTGCATTGTCCAACATGACGCCTCTCTTGCTGCCCGCCGTGTTTCGTCAGTGCATTGTGAGCTTGGCGCGCGCCCGGCGCAAACGGCACAGCCGGCAATTGCACCTGCCGGGGCATTGTGATTCAATTGCACCAATGCCGCGAACGCGGCGCCTGGAGGCGACGTCCATGGCCATCACCGTTTGTCCGGTTACGGAGAGCTTCGCGGCCGAGATCGGCGACATTGACCTGTCGCGGCCGATGGAGCCGGCCGATCTCGCGGCCGTCAAGGAGGCGTTCACCAAATATGCAGTGCTGGTCTTTCCGGATCAGCATCTGTCGGACGATCAGCATCTCGATTTCGCCCGACACTTCGGACCGCTTGAGACAACGATCGCGCTGTTTCGCAAGGATGCGAAGCTGCGGGTGCGCAAGGAATTCGCCGACGTGTCCAATCTCGATCCTGAAAACGAGACGTGGGGCAAGGACTCGCGCCAGCGCATGTTTCAGCTCGGCAACCGGCTGTGGCACACCGACAGTTCGTTCAAGCGGCTGCCGGCGCGCGCGTCGCTGCTCTATGCGCGCTCCATACCGCCGGTCGGCGGCCATACCGAATTCGCCGACGAGCGGGCGGCCTATGACGCGTTGCCCGAGGCGATGAAGCGCCGGCTCGATTCGCTCGTCGCGGAGCATTCGATCTTCAATTCGCGCGCGCGGCTCGGCTTCTCCAGTTTCAGCGACGAGGAGCGGCAGGGCATGCCTTCGGTGCCGCAGGTTCTGGTGCGCACGATTCCGGAATCCGGGCGCAAGTCGCTTTATCTCGCGTCGCATGCGGGCCGCATCCTCGGCATGCCCGAGGCCGAGGGTCGGGCGCTGATCGACGAACTGGTCGCGCATGCCACGCGGCGGCAGTTCATCTATGCGCACCGCTGGCGTGTCCGCGACCTCGTCATCTGGGATAACCGCTGCACCATGCACCGCGGCACCGCGTTCGACGATCTGCGCTGGAAGCGCGACATGCAACGCGCCACCGTGTGCGACGTGGCCAACACCTGCGAGCAGGCCGGCATTACGATTGCGGCGGCGTAGGCGCCAGTCCCGCAACGCCTGGGGCCGGTCTTAAGCCGAGATCGGATAGATCGCCTTCTCGCCCGACAGCACGCGCGCCACATCGCTCGCGCATTTGGTTTGCAATTCCTCCAGCGCCTCGACCGAGTAGAAGGCGGTGTGCGGCGTGAGGATGACATTGTCGCGGCCGAGCAACGGGGAGTCTTTAGCAAGCGGTTCGGTTGTCACCACGTCGAGCGCGGCGCCGCCGAGCTGCCCGGAATCGAGCGCGCTGACTAAGGCCGCTTCGTCGACCAGCGGGCCGCGAGCGGTGTTGATAAGACAGGCACCTTTTTTCATCTTGGCGAAGGTTTTTGCATTCATCAGCCCGCGGGTCGCTGGTTGAAGCGGCGCATGCACGGAGATGAAGTCGGAATGTGCCAACAGATCATCGAAGCTCACAGTTTCGACGCCGAGGGCGGCCGCCGCATCCGCGTTGACGTAAGGATCGTAAGTGAGGACTTTCAATCCAAACGCCTTGGCCTTGGGTGCGAGCGCGCGCGGAATATTGCCGAAGCCTATGAGGCCGAGCGTCTGGCCTTCCAGGCGCCGTAGCGGCACGATCGGCGGCACTTCCCAGCGGCCGTACTGCACCAGCTTGTTGGAAAACGGCACCTTGCGAGCCAGCGCGAGCAGCAGCGCCATGGCGTGGTCGGACACTTCACGCAGGCAATAGTCGGGCACATAGTTGACAGCGATGCCGAGCTCCTTTGCCGCGGGCAGATCGATGTTGTCGACGCCGAGGCCGAAGCGGCCAATCGCCTTGCAGTTCTTCAGTTGCCGCAACAATTCGCCGGGCAACTTCGCGTAAGTCACGAGGATCGCATCGGCGTCGCGCGCGACCGCGAGAATGTCGTCGGCGGAGGGGCTGTTCGCCGTGCGGTATTCGGGATCGAGTCGCGCCAAAGCCTTTTTCGCCGGATCGAGCGAAGGGAAGGGGCTGTCAGTGATGGCGATCAAAGTTCGAGGCATTTTGGACTCCGGCACTAGCTTCGTCTCACATGGGTGCGTTCACCCACAGACTTAGATCAAATCGGCAATGACTCGCCGGAGTGCTCTTCGTCCCCGGCGAAGCTTTCAATAATGGCGGCAAGAATTTTATCCGATTCGAGTTTTTCGAAATCGAGGGGATGGTCGGCTTGCTCGGCTACTATTCCAATAAATGACAATTGGGTCCGTCCATTACCTTCGCGGAAGGCGTGAATGGCATTCAATTCCGCCAGAAAGTGAGCCGACCTTTTTGCGAATTCGATTCTGCTCAGGCCAGAAAAATTGCTTTGCTCCGCAAATGAAGAAAATAATTTCGTCATCTCCGCGTCGATGTTTTCAGGAAAACAAAACCAATTGCCGCCCTTTCCTATTCGGATATTGCGTGGTTCACCAGCCCAATCATAGACGTCTTGAAAAAGATGCTTATGCAATGCGCGATAGTGCGCATAATCGAGGTTGCCATCGGGAATTGGCTCCTGAGCTCGCTGACTGCTTATTTCAGCCTCAAATTTTGCCAATTCCACAGCATCTTTGATGTCGAGCTTGTTTTTGAGGATCGCCGTGCCAGCATAGCAATAAACGGCGTCATTTTCGACTTCGTACATCTTGGCTGATTACGCCTTGCGGTAAATTCGAATAATCGATCGACGACGTTCGTCCGCGGACAAACCCTTCCGATTGAATTCGGCGGTGCGCGTCTGCATTTCGCGCGTTAGTGCGATCCCTTCGACAGCACTGATCTTGGCAAAACGTCGTGCGCCGATCACAACGCCGGTCTTTTGCTTACTATCGACCTTCTTAGGATGAGTACCGTGTTTCTTGGGCATTTTGGCATCGTACCATAAAGGTCGGGCCGGCACAGGGCGAGAAATCTACAACGCAAACACCTGCGGATTGACGCAGTTTGGCAGCTTGTGGCCGCCAAGGAAGGCGAGAATATTGTCGACCACGATCCCGGCCATCGCCTCGCGCACTTCGGGCGTGGCGCTGCCGATATGCGGCGTGAGCGCCACGTTGGTCATTTTTGTGAGCGCCTTGTCGATTTTCGGCTCGTGTTCGAACACGTCGAGGCCGGCGCCGGCGATCTGTTTCTTCGTCAGTGCTTGCACCAGCGCGGCTTCGTCGACGATTGGTCCGCGCGCTGTATTGATGAGGAACGCGGTCTTCTTCATCAACCGCAGCTCGCGCGCACCGATCTGATGCCGGGTTTGCTCATTGAGCGGCGAATGGATCGAGACGAAATCGGCCTCGCGCAGCAATTGCTCGAACGGCACGTACACGAGTCCAGCCTCGCGCTCTTCGCGCTCCGGCTTGCGCCGCGGCGTCCAGTATAGGACGCGCATGCCAAAACCGCGGCCGCGACGCGCCACCGCCTTGCCGATCAGGCCGCCGCCGCCGATCAAGCCCAGCGTTTTGCCCCAGACGCAGGAGCCCATCAGAAAGGCCGATTGGCTGCCGGGAAAGACGCCGGAGCGCGCCAGCCGGTCGCCTTCCAGCATGCGCCGCGCCACTGCCAGCATCAGTCCAAAGGTCAGGTCCGCGGTCGCCTCTGTGGTGATCGGTGCGGTGACGGTGACGGGAATGCGCCGCGCGGTCGCCGCCGCGACGTCGATGTTGGACGGCGTGATCGACTGCGCGGCGATCAGGCGCAAGTCTGGATTGGCTTCGATCACCGTTCGGTCGATCGTGTCATGCAGCAGGCAGAACAGAATGTCGGCCTTGCGCACCTCCGCGATCAGCGTGCGTTTGGGGATGATCCGGCGCGAATCGGCAAAGACGGCGACGCGCGCCACCGCGCGCAGGCGTTTGAGCGCCTGTTCGGAAACCGGCTGGGTGACGAAGATGCGCGGACGCGCAGCTTTCTTTGGTTCGGTCTTCTTGGCCATCAGGCCACCCATCGGACAACACCGGCGACGCCGTCGACCGCGACCTGCGCGCCGTCGGGAATGCGCAGCGTCGCATCGTTGACGCCGAGCACCATGGGAATGCCGCGTTCCCGGGCGAGCGAAGCGAGATGCGATGTCGAGCCGCCGAGCTCGGCGACCACGCCGGCGACGCGCGGCAGAATGTGCGATAGCGCCGGGCCGGCGACGCGCGTGACCAGAATATCGCCCGGTGCGACACGCGCCAGTTCGCATTCGCAATTCACCACCACGGCGCGGCCGGACCCCCAGCCGATGCCGGCCGGATGGCCGTTGAGTCCCGGATGCTTGAGCCAGATTTCGTCCGGCACGAATGGCGCCTGCACGCGCAGCGGCCGTGCCTGCAGGAGCTTAAAACCGTCGTCGTCCAGCGCCCATTCGATCTCGATCGGGTGGCCGAGAGTCTCCTCAGCCTTGCGCATCAGCCGGCCGAGCGTCGTTGCTTGTCCAGCCTCCAGGCACGGCGTGCGTTGGAGTTCCTCGGGGACCGCCTGGGCCGCGGTGCCGGCGCCGTGCACGCAGGCTTCGCGATGATGTTTGCGGCCGGCCTCGTTGGTGCGCACGAAGCCCTGACGGGACAGCACGACGCGGTCGGGCACCACTTCGCCCTGCGCGATCGTCGAGCCAAGCCCCCACGTCGCCGACAGCACCATGTGGCCGTCGGCCGTTTCGCTTAAGCCCCCGCCGGAGGCGCGCGCGGCGACCAGCGGCTGCACCAGGACCGCCATCGCGGTGTCGGCCGGATTGAGATCGTGCTGCGCCATGCCGCGGCGCGCATTGGTGGTCCATAGCGCCGCCCAGCAGGCGCGCAGCGTGATGAGGAATTCGGCGTCCTCACGCACGCCGAGGAAGCTTTCGAATTGTCCGGCGAAGTTCGAATCGGCGCGGTCTTCGATCAATGCCGAGGAACGCACCGCCGCGGGTTTTGGTTGCTCCCACCAGGCGCTGAGAATGGCGGCGAGCAGATCGGGCGCGAGATCGCCCTGATAAAGCGCGAGCCTGATCTCGACGGAGAGTTTTCGCTGCGCGGCCGGATCGGCATGAGGATAGGACCTGACCGCGTCGGCAATACCGAGATGCTGGATTTGCCGGCGATAGGCGTCAGCGGCGATGCAGAAGCCGCCCGGCGTGGGCAGGCCGGCCTGGGCCAGCCGCGCCAGATTTGCCGCCTTCGGGCCGGTACGCTCCGCATCAATCGCGGTGGCGGCATGCAGCGGGATGATCCAGTGATTCATGTCGCCCCGCTAGCGTTCAACGGCGCCGCGATCAGTTGCTTGACGGCGCGCCGCTTGTCGCCGGCTGCCTCGGCGCGTCCGGCGCGCTGCGTCTGCCCGACCTCGTGAAGCCAGACCCCGCACCATTGGATCGCGTCATGCACCGGGTCGGCGCCGGGCCGGAATGGCTCGAGCCGGGTCGGCATGAAGATGAGTGCATCGCGATCGAGCCGGCGATAGAGCGCGGTCCAGTTGCCGCCTCCGGTGTCGAGCCCGATGAACCAGGCTTGCGCGAAATCGAGCGGCAGATCCTTGACCGCATCGAAGCGGAATAAGCAAAAGCCCGCCCACAGAAACCAGCGGCTGCCGGACGCCCGCAGCACGCCATAGACCGGTTGGCGCGCGAGCATGGCAAACGGGTCGTCGAGGGCGGTCGGAAACAGGTCGTGATCGAGAAAGCCGAATGCCTCCGGCTGGCCCGGCCGGATGACATTGCGCCAGACCCAGTTGAGTGCGTGGCCGTGCGCGCGGCTCGCCTGTTCGGGCTTGCGCCAGCCGTGCCGCGGCAATCGGATGTATGGCAGCGCCCGCTTGGCTGCGGTCGCGGCGATCGCGCTTGCCGCATCGTCGTCGGTCGAATTGTCGGCGATGGCGTAGAGCGCGTTCGGCACAAACCGCGCCATTGCCTCAGCCTGCATCGCAATGGCTTCGGCGTCGTTGAACGCGATGGAGACAAGCACGCGCCGCCCCGCGATACGCCGGCCGAGGTCAGTCGCACCGCCGCGGGCCGGCAGCCGCACGTACAACTCGCGCGCGGCTGCATAGCGCATCGATTTGTAGCCATGCGTTGCCGGACGAAACAACCGCCAGTCGCGCCAGCTATATTCAGCCAAAGGTCTCATGGTCGCCCGTTTCGGCGGCGCCGGCCGAAATCATTTCACATGGTCGCCGTAGCCCGGCAGCGGATCGACCACAGTGATCTGCTTGACCGGAAAATTAGAGACGATCTCGATGTCCTTCTTATGGACGATCAGCATTTCTTCGATGCGCACGCCGTAGCGGTATTTCTTGCCGTGCTGCGTTTCGAGCGCAAACGTCATGCCTTCCTGAATCTCGACCGGATGGTCGAGCGACCAGATGCGGGAAATCACCGGCGGATCGTATTGGGCCAGGCCCAGCCCGTGGCCCCACAGATTGGCCGCGGCCTGGTCTTCGTCCTCGTAACCCCAAGTCTTCATCGCCGACGGCCATTTCATCGCGATGTCGCGCGTGGTGGCGCCGACCTTCACGGCGCCGATCGAGTCGTAGAGCCACTTCAGCGCGGTCGCGTAAGTGTCTTTCTGCTCCTTGCTCGGCTCCTTGCCGACACAATAAGTGCGGTAGTAGCAGGACTTGTAGCCGTTCCAGGTCAACGCGGCCAAATCCATGAATACGATGTCGCCGGGTTGGATGATGCGATCGGAGAAGTTGCGCCAGTTCGGCCAGGTGTTGGGGCCGGAGGAGACGATGACGTCCTCGACGTCTTCCATGCCGGGAATGTTGTAGAGATATTGCATCAGGTGCGCGGTGACCTGGTTTTCGGTGATGCCGGGGCGCAGGAACTTCATGCACTCCCAATGCGTCGCGTCGCCGATGGCGCCGACGATGCGGAAGCACTCCTGTTCGTCGGGGCTTTTAACCGCGCGCGCGTCCATCATCGGCGTCATGCCGTCGACCCAGTCGATCTTCTCTTCCTTGAAGATGTTGAGCATGTTGATGTCGATGAAGTCGCAGCCGAGTTTTTCTCCGGCGACGCCATTGTCCTTCATCGCCTGCTTCACGGCCTTGGTGAATTTCTTCACCTGCTGGGTCGCGGCGGGGCCGGCGGCGCCTTTGATCCAGGCGAACGAATGGCGCACGTTCTCCTTCGGGATCCAGGGCGAGTGCCGCTCGATCTGAAAGCCGAGGTCGCCCTGCTCGAACAGCACCGGACGGCCGTCGCCGCACAGCATGGCGTAACGCAGGCCCGGTTTGAGCCGGTTCCATCCGGGCGTCAGTGTGCCCGTGATGTAGCGGACGTTCTCGTCGTACATACACAGCAGCGCGCCGAGCTTGTGCTTCTTCATCATCTGCCGGGCGCGCTCGATGCGATATTCGCGCAAGCGGTCCCAGTTGACGCGCTGTTGCCAGTCGAGACCGGCAATGCCGAAATTTGCTGTGCCCATGTGCTTCTCCCCGGCGGCTCCGCGGCTTACGCCGATCGCAGTGTCACGCATCATGGTATGCGGATGGCCATTCTCAAAGAAATGATATAATCTGGCATTCCCTATCAGTTTTTCTAATATGTCACATGTACAACATTCCCCTCCGGCAGGTCCGGGCCGTTATTGCCGTGTGCGAGGAAGGTTCGTTCACCCGGGCCGCTGCGCGTGAGAACGCCACTCAGTCCGGCATCTCTCAGCATGTCGCGGCGGCCGAGCGCGCGCTTGGCGTCAAGCTGTTTGCGCGTTCGCCATCCGGTGTGACGCCGACGCCTGCCGGGCAGCGCTACTATCGGCGTTGCGTCGAGGCGGTCGGACAACTCGACAGCGCCGGCGAGGAGGTTCGCGCCTTCGCTTCGCGCGTCACCGGCGACCTGCGCATCGGCATGATTCCGACCCTGACGCGCGCCGCGGTAGCGCCGGCCTTGGAAAAATTCGTGCAGCGTTACCCGGACGTGCGGCTGCATATCGTCGAAGGATACAGCGGCGCGCTCACCGACATGGTGCAGAACGGCGACCTCGATTTTGCCGTGGTGCCCGCGACGGAGGGCCGAGTCGGATTGAAATCGCGCTTGATCGTGCGCGACCGCGAGATGCTGGTGTCGAACGTGCGCAGCGGGCTGAAGCCGTTCGCGCCGGTGCGGCTGAAAGAGTGCGGGCCGCTGAAGATCATTCTTCCCGGCCGCAACAACGTGCGGCGCCGCAATATCGAGGTCTATTTCGAAACCCACGGTATCGAGGTCGCCGGGATCATCGAGATGGACGCCATGATCTCGACGCTGCAATTCGTGCTGTGCTCCGACTGGGTCGCCATCCTGTCCGGCCTGATCTGCTACGCCGATATCGGCCGCGCGATTGGCCGCGTCATCTCGCCGATCTATGATCCGCCGCTGATCGCCGAATTCGTGGTGATCTCGCCGGCGCGGCGCACGCTGCCGACTCAGGCGCAATTGTTCCTCGAAATTCTGGAGGCCGAGATCGCGCGCATTCAGGATGTCTGGGCGCAGACCATCCCGCCCGCGGTCTTTCCGATGCGGCCGCGCCGCGCGGCTCGGTAATTCGCCGCCGGGATTCGATACAGAGTTCCAATCCGGAGAAGAAGCATGACGACGATCACACGCCGTAATCTCGCGCGCGGCGGCGCCGCAGGAATTGTTGGAGCCATCGCCGCTCCCGCTCTCGCGCAAAGCGGCAAGCTGCACTGGCGCATGGTTACGTCATGGCCGAAGCGGCTGCCCGGTCCGGGCATGTCGGCAGAACGGGTCGCGCAACGCATCGCCGCGCTCACGGGCGGGCGGCTTACAGTCACGGTCTATGCGGCCGGCGAGATCGTGCCGGCTTTCGAGGTGCTCGATGCCGTCGGCTCCGGCGTTGCCGAGTTGGGCCACACTGCCTCGTTCTATTGGCAGGGCAAAGAGCCGGCCGCTTCGTTCTTCACCACCGTGCCGTTCGGCCTTACGCCGAACGAGCACGTCGCCTGGATCGGCGCCGGCGGCGGTCAAGAATTGTGGGATGAGCTTTACGCGCCATTCGGCGTCAAGCCGTTCATGGGCGGCAATACCGGCGTATGCATGGGTGGCTGGTTTCGCCGCGAGATCAAAAGCCGCGACGATGTGCACGGTCTGAAAATCCGTTCATTGGGCCTGGGCGGCGAAGTCTACCGCCGGCTCGGCGCCATTCCGCAGACCACGGCGCCCGGCGAAATCCTGGTCGCGCTGCAATCCGGCGTGCTCGATGCCGCCGAGTTCGTCGGCCCGGGCTCCGACATTGCGCTCGGCCTGTTCCGCTTTGCGCCATTCTATTACGGGCCTGGCTTCAACAAGCCCAACGGCACCGGCGAGTGCATCGTCTCCTTGAAGGCGTGGCAGGCGCTCGATGCCGAGCTGAAGGCGATCGTTACTGTCGCGTGCGCGGCGGAAGCCTCGTTCGCGCTTGCCGAGATGGAGCGGCTCAATATCGAGGCGCTGGCGGCGCTGACCACGCGCGACAAGGTGCAGCTGCGCACATTTCCGTCCGACCTGATCGCGGCGGCGCGGCGCGAGGCGGATGGCGTGCTCGGCGAACTGGCCGGTAAAAGCTCAGGCGCCCGAAAGGTGCGGGACGCCTACGTGGCATTCCGTGACAAGATCGCGCCGTGGTCGCGCATCTCGCTGCAGGCGGTTTTGGAGGCGAGGGAAGGGTAAGAATTGCCGGGGGCCGGCATCGATGTCGGACTGTGGCACCCTTACGGCAAACTCGTCTGGGATCACGAATTGAATCCGGACAATCGCCTTGTGACGGCGATCGAGCCGGAGATTGCGTTCGCGCCCGCGTTCACGACGCCGGCTGTCGGCTTGGGGTGCGATCGGGCAACGGCGACGGTCGGGGCCGCCACTGTGAAACTCGGAGGAAAAATTGAACACGATCGCCGATGCGATCAACGCGTTCGTCGGAAGCCGGGAATTATTTACATCTCGTTCCGACGAGACGCGCATTTGATAGGGAGTTGCCCGGATAGGCGGAGGTATCTGTGAAGCCGCCGCTGGGGTTCTGCGACCCCGGTTGTCGGGAACTCATGCAAGGCGTAAATTGTTGGCATGAGCGGACCAATCGTTTCTCGCGATCCAGAAATTATGGGTGGGACGCCTGTGTTCCTTGGAACCCGCGTGCCTCTTCAAGCTCTCCTCGATCATCTCGAGGCTGGCGACTCGATCGATGAATTTCTCGAAGGCTTTCCAACGGTCACCCGCGAGCAGGTGATGATCTTTCTGGACCAGGCCAGGGACAAGCTCATCGAATCGGTCTCGTGAGATTCTGTTGGACGAGCGCGTGGACTGGCGCCTGTCGCGATCTATCGCGGGCCATGAAATCAAGACCGTCGGCGAGATGGGTTGGGCTGGGTTTAAGAATGGCGAATTGCTTACCGCAGGCGTCCAGGCCATTTCGACGTTTTGTCACGGTTGATCAGAACCTCGTCTTCCAACAGAAGATCGGGGGATTCCCGATCCGGGTCGTTGTTCTGCAGGCGAAAGCTAACAGGCTCGCCAACCTTCTGCCGCTGGTGCGACACCTCCTGGCGGCGCTCGATTCGGCGAGGCCCGGTGCTGTCACAATTGTCAGTGAGTGACGCGGAAGCCGTCACTTCTTGAATTTCACGATCTTCTGCCGCTGCTCGCCCAGTCCATCGATGCCGAGCGTCACCACGTCGCCGGCTTTGAGAAATTTCGGCTCGGGCTTCATGCCGAGCCCCACGCCGGGCGGTGTGCCGGTGATGATGACGTCGCCCGGCTCCATGACGAAATACTGTGAGCACGCCCACACGATATGGCGGCAGTCGAAGATCATCGTCGAGGTGTTGCCGCGCTGGCGCTTTTCGCCGTTGACGTCGAGCCACATGTCGAGGCCTTGCGGATTCTTGAGCTCGTCCTTGGTGACGAGCCACGGGCCCAGCGGGCCGAAAGTCTCGCAGCCCTTGCCCTTGGTCCACTGTCCGGCGCGTTCGATCTGAAACACGCGCTCGGAGACGTCGTTGGCGAGACAATAGCCGGCGACCACGTCGAGCGCCTTGTCCTTGCTGAGATAGCGGGCATGGCTGCCGATGACGATACCGAGTTCTATTTCCCAATCGAGCTTGGACGAGTCTTTCGGGACCATGGTGTCGTCGTTCGGCCCGCAGATGCAGCTCGGCGCCTTATTGAAAATGATCGGCTCCTTGGGGATCGCCATGCCGGCCTCGGCCGCGTGATCCGAGTAATTGAGTCCGATGGCAATGAAATTGCCGACCTTGCCGACGCACGGACCGATGCGCGGCTTGCCCTTCACCAGCGGCAGCTTGTCGGGATTGAGCTTGCGCAGCTTGGCAAGCCCCTTGGGCGACAGCGCATCGCCTGCGATGTCGGGTACGATTTTGGACAGATCGCGGACGCGCCCCTGCGTGTCGAGCATGCCGGGCTTTTCGCGGCCGGGCGCACCGTAGCGAACGAGTTTCATGAAAGTCTCCTTGGGTCGGTCGTTTTAGGTAATTCAGAGCGATTGTTGTTCAGAAGGCGCCGGGGAATCGTCCCCCATCGATGAGCAGGTTCTGTCCGGTGATGTAGCCGGCCTGCGCTGAACACAGGAATGCGCACGCCGCGCCGAATTCGTCGGCTGTGCCGAGACGCCGCGCCGGGACCGATTCGATGTTTTGCTTGAGGGCTTCCTCATAGCTCGTGCCGCGCTTCTGAGCACTCGACTGAGCGTTGGAGCGAAAGCGGTCGGTGTCGAAAATGCCCGGCAGCAAGAAATTGATGGTGACGTTCGAGGCCGCCACCGAGCGCGCCACACCGGCCAGGAATGCAGTCAGGCCGGCGCGTGCGCCCGACGACAGATCGAGGCCGAACAGCGGCATCTTCACCGAGCCCGAGGTGATGTTGATGATGCGGCCGAACTTTTTCGCGACCATCGGGTCGATCGCCTTCTGAAGAAGTTCCACGGCGACGATCATGTTGCCGACGACGCCGTCGATCATCTTCTGCCGGTCGAGGTCGCGGAAATCGCGAAACGGCGGTCCGGCATTGTTGTTGACCAGGATGTCCGGCTCCGGGCAGGCGGCGAACAGCGCCTTTTGACCGTCCGGCGAGGCAACGTCGGCGGCGACCGCCGTGATCTTGGCCCCGGTTTCCTTGCGCAGCGCGTCCGCCGTGGCGGCGAGGCGGTCCTTATCCAGACCGTTGATCACGACCTCGCAGCCGGCTTCGGCGAGGCGCTGGGCGCATGCCCGGCCAAGGCCCCGGCTCGAGGCGCAGACGATGGCCTTCCGGCCGGCGATCCCAAGGTCCATCCCCAAATCTCCGTGCTTTGACGCGACAGCGAGGCGCGGCGCCTGTATGTGCTGTTCTCGTGACTGCATGGTGCCGAGTCAACATGGCGCCAAGCCCAACATGGTGCCAAGCCGACACCCGTTTCAGGCCTTTCCTCCGCCAGATGCCGCTGATCCCCGACGTCTCCCCCCTTCAACTCGGCCTGATTATCGGGCTGGCGACCTTTTCTGGAATCGCCGGCGGGGTGGCGGGCTACGGCACCGGCGCGATCATGCCGCTCGTGCTGGTGCCGCTGGTCGGCGCCAAGCCGGTGGTTCCAATCATCGCCATATCGGCAATGTTCACCAATTCGGCGCGAATTGTCGCTTTCCGCAAGCGGCTCGATCTGCGGCTTGCCGCGATCGCGCTCGTCTGTGCGTTGCCGACCTGCGTGCTCGGAGCGTGGCTCTACACGCTATTGTCGGGCCGGGGCGCCGCCCTGGTGATTGGCTTGACGTTGATCGCGACGGTGCCGCTGCGCCGCATTCTGCGCCGCCGTGGCCGCCGCCTTGGTGATAAGGGCTATGCGGCCGGCGCCTTGCTCTGGGGTCTCGTCGTCGGCGGCACGACTGGATCGGGTGTGATTCTGCTCTCGCTGCTGATGGCGACCGGCCTCGAAGGCGCAGCGGTGATTGCGACCGACTCGCTGGTGTCGGTCGCCATTGGCGTCGTCAAGCTCTCGGTGTTCGGCTATGCGGGTGTGATTACACCGATCGTGCTGGCCATCGGCTGCCTGATCGGCGGGATCGGTTTTTGCTCTACCTTTATTGCCCGGCTGATTGTCGAGCGGATGCCGGTGCACGTGCATACCGCGATCCTCGACGTTGTCGTTATCGCCGGCGCCGCCATCATGATTTTCGACGCGGTGCGGCCATAAGACCTTAAGGCCATTTCACCACGGGCGGCATCGAGGACAGAATCGATTCGACATTGCCGCCGGTGCGCAGGCCGAAAATGGTGCCGCGATCGTACAGTAGATTGAACTCGACATAGCGTCCGCGGCGTACGAGCTGCTCGTCGCGCTCGGCTTCGGTCCAGGGCTTCGTGAAGTTGCGCCGCACCAGCTCTGGATAGATGCGAAGGAAGGCGCGGCCGACATCTTGCGTGAAAGCGAAATCGGCGTCGAAATCGCCCGTATCCAGCCAGTCGTAAAAGATGCCGCCGATGCCGCGCATCTCGCCGCGATGCTTCAGATGGAAATATTCATCGCACCATTTTTTGAATTTATCGTAAGGCGCGACGGCCGCATGCGCATCGCATGCGGCTTGCATGGCGGCGTGAAAGGCGGTCGAGTCGGGATCATGCTGCGTGCGCCGTCGATCGAGGACGGGCGTGAGGTCCGCGCCGCCGCCGAACCACGCTTTGGACGTGACGACGTAACGCGTATTCATGTGCACGGCCGGGACGTGCGGGTTGTGCATATGCGCGATCAGCGAAATGCCTGAGGCAAAGAAGCGCGGATCGTCGGCGGCGCCGGGAATCTCTTTGCGAAATTCGGGGGCGAATTCGCCAAACACCGTGGAGGCATGGACGCCGACCTTCTCGAACACGCGGCCCGTCATCATCGCCATGACGCCGCCGCCGCCCGGCCCGCCCGCATGGTCGGTGCGATCCCACGGCGTGCGGCGGAATCGGCCCGGCGCGCGATCGGCGAGCGGTGCCGCCGCGGGAAGCGCGTCCTCCAACGCCTCAAACGCTGCCGTTACCTCGTCGCGCAGCGCCTCGAACCACGCGCGAGCCATCGCCCTTCGTTTCTCGATCTGGATGCTATCCATGCCACCTCAGAGCTGAATTGCTATTCGGCATCTATTTTTTCCGCCAGCCACACCTTGATCAGAGATTGGTACGGCACGTCGCGCTTGTTGGCGGCGACCTTGATGCGGTCGAGCAGACCCTGCGGCAGACGCAGCGAGATGGCAGTCGTCGAGAGTTTCAGATTAGGGAACTGCACGCGCCGCGCCTTGCTCCAATCGATATAGTCCGTTGAATCATGGGTTTCCCAGAATCGGCGTTCCTCGGCTTCACTGCGAAAATGGGGAACTGTCTTAAGCTTCTTGCCCATACTGCGCTCGCTCCTTTCGATTCGCATCGCGTGCCGAGATCACGCGAATTTTGGTTCCGGTGCCGCGCAAGGTAAAAGTCACGTGTAGCAGCCTGCCGTCGCTCGTTCGCCCGATCGCGTGAAAACGTGCTTCATGCTGACTATGTATTGCATCCTCTGCGACCAATAATCGGACATCTGCAAACGTCTGCTCGGCCTCGTTCTGAGTGACCGAATGTTTGTGCACGCTGTTGAAGCGGTTGCCGTCGTCCCAATCGAAGCCAGTAATTTGGCTGAGGTCGAGCATGCGTGTATATTAAGGTAATATACGGAATGCGCAAGAAGGTACCCGTTCGGGGTTGATCTCAGGTGTCCCGGGCCCGAGGTGCCCCGATCTATTTTGGCACCCCGCCCGTCTGCCGCAGCGCCTCGCCGGCCGCCATGGCGGCCGCCACCGCCACATTGAGCGAGCGCAGGCCCGGCCGCATCGGGATGACGAGGCGGGCGTCGGCTGAGTCGTGGACTTCTTGCGGCACGCCTGCCGATTCGCGGCCGAACAGCAGCATGTCGTCCGGCCGGTACGCGTAATCGAGGTAGCTGGCAGGCGCGGCGGTTGTAAACAGCAGGAGCCGGTGATTTTCCGGCCGCCGCCATGCCTCGAACGCGTGCCACGAAGTATGCCGCACCAGCGCAACGGTATCGAGATAGTCCATTCCGGCGCGGCGAAAGGCGCGGTCGGAGGTCGGGAACCCGGCAGGTGCGATGATATGCGCCTCGATCCCGAGGCAAGCGCAGAGCCGCAGAATGGTGCCGGTATTCTGCGGGATGTCGGGCTGGTACAGAGCGATGCGCATTGCGGTTTTTCACAGTGCTCGGGGCGCGGCGAAGCCACACTTGCACTGAGGCGGCAAGGGTGCCAATAGAACCACGCCGGAATGCGTCGTGCTCGGCCTCCCCCAGGCCTGTGCGACCGGACCATTCGCCACCGGTCTTCTGTCTGCCCTTCCGATTTGCGTGGGAGGGCAGGGAATGTGGCGGCCCGCAGCGCGGATGGTCGAGCGGCAAGACGTGAAGAGGGTCGGCAGGGTGACTTCAATCTCAACGGCGGAGCCAGCGCGCCGCGACTTCCGTTTCCTCACTTGCGTCATCGGGCAGCTTTTTTAAGGTTCGACAATGAGCGGACATAGCACCTATCAGCCGCAAGGCTCCTTCATGAAATGGATGGAACGGCGGCTGCCTATCGCCAGCCTCGTCCATTCATCTTTTGTCTCCTACCCGGTGCCGCGCAATCTAAACTATTGGTGGACATTCGGCGGCATTCTGGCGTTCATGCTGACCGTGCAGATCGTGACCGGCATTGTGCTGGCGATGCACTACACGCCGAACGTCACTCTTGCCTTCGATTCGGTCGAGGGCATCATGCGCGATGTCAATTACGGCTGGCTGTTGCGCTACGTTCACGCCAACGGCGCCTCGTTCTTCTTCGTCGCGGTCTACATCCATATGGCGCGCGGCATGTATTACGGCTCCTACAAGGAGCCGCGTGAGGTTTTGTGGATTCTCGGCGTCATCCTGTTCCTGCTGATGGTGGCGACGGGATTCATGGGCTACGTGCTGCCCTGGGGTCAGATGAGCTTCTGGGCCGCGACCGTGATCACCAACCTGTTCTCGGCAATCCCGGCGGTCGGCCACGGCATCGTCACCTGGCTGTGGGGCGGGTATGCGGTCGGCAATCCGACCCTGAATCGTTTCTATTCGCTGCACTACCTGTTGCCGTTTGTCATCGTCGGCGTGGTCGTGCTGCACATCTGGGCGCTGCACATGGTCGGACAGAACAATCCGACCGGCGTGGATCCGAAGGATGACAAGGACACGGTGGCGTTCACGCCCTACGCGACCGTCAAGGACGCGTTCTTCATCGGCGTGTTCTGCATCGTGTTAGCGTATTTCATCTTTTACATCCCGAACTATCTCGGCCATTCGGATAACTACATCCCGGCGAATCCGAGCCAGACGCCGACGCATATCGTGCCGGAATGGTACTACCTGCCGTTCTACGCGATCCTGCGTGCGATCCCGAGCAAGCTTCTTGGCGTGACGGCGCTCGGCGCCTCTATCGTCGTGCTAGCTTTCATGCCGTGGCTTGATACGTCGCGGGTCCGCTCGGCGAATTACCGGCCGCTGTTCCGGCAGTTCCTGCTGATCTTTTTCGCCGTTGTGATCGGTCTCGGCTATCTCGGCTCGCAGGAGCCGGTCGGCGGTTACGTGCTCGCCGCGCGCCTGCTCACCGCTTACTATTTCGGTTTCTTCTTCATCATCCTGCCGCTTCTTGGATTGTTCGAGAGAACGAAGCCGCTGCCGAATTCGATCTCCGAATCGGTACTGGGCAAAGGCGCTCAGGCTGGCACTGGAGGTCGGGCATGAGCAGGCGGAGCAGCATCGTAGCGGCGGCACTGCTGGCGGCGTCGCTGTCGGCGACCGCGGTGCCGGCCTTGGCTCAGGAGGGCGCCGCACCGCCGCGGCAGCATTGGTCGTTTGCCGGGCCGTTCGGTCAGTACGATCCGCAACAGCTGCAGCGCGGCTTCAAGATCTATCGCGAAGTCTGCTCGACCTGTCACAGCCTCAAGCTCTTGTCGTTCCGCAATCTCGCCGATCCGGGCGGTCCCGGTTTCACCGAAGCTCAGGCCGCGGCCATCGCGGCGACCTTCCAGGTCACCGACGGGCCGAACGACCAGGGCCAGATGTTCCAGCGGCCGGGCAAGATCTCCGATTATTTCCCGCCGCCATTCCCCAACGCGCAGGCCGCGGCTGCGGCGCTTGGCGGCAAGGTGCCGCCGGACATGTCCGACCTCGCCAAGGCGCGCGCCTACGAAGGGGGCTTCCCGCAATTCATCATCGACGCGTTTATCGACTATCAGGAAGATGGCCCGGATTACATTCACGCCATCATCAACGGCTACACCGCAGCTCCAGCGGGCTTCGCGTTGCCGCCCGGCGGCCAATACAACAAATACTTCCCGAGTGGCGCCATCGGCATGCCGCAGCCGCTCAAGGATGGCCAGGTGAAATACACCGACGGCACGCCTGAGACGCTGGACCAATACGGCCGCGACGTCGCGGCGTTCCTGATGTGGGCGGCGGAGCCGAAGCTCGACGAGCGCCACCGGCTCGGCTTCCAGGTGATGATCTTCTTGATCGTCCTCACGGGGCTGCTTTACTTCACCAAGAAGAAAGTCTGGCACGACGTCCACCACGACGCCTCTGTTTCGTCATAACGGGGCGAGCGGCGAGCGAACGGTATCGCGTTCGTTCGCCGGCAGTGCCGGCTCCATCAAATCCAGAATCGTGACGATCAATACAGGCGCGGGTCCATCAGGGCGCAGCGCCGTATTGATTTGCCCGCCGGCGGTTAGCCCGTTGCGCCCGCCGCTGTGGTCCGCCACAGTGCTGACGACACCATGCGCACATTTGCCGAGGGGATGAGGCTCGAACGATGATTACTGCCGCGATCGAGAATGACCTGAAGGCTGCGATCCGCTCGATCCCGGACTACCCCAAGCCGGGGATCATGTTTCGCGATATCACGACGCTGCTCGGCAACGCGCGCGCGTTTCGCCGTGCGGTGGACGAACTGGTGCAGCCCTGGGCCGGCGCCAAGATCGACAAGGTCGCCGGCATCGAGGCGCGCGGCTTCATCCTCGGCGGCGCGGTGGCGCATCAGGTATCGGCCGGTTTCGTTCCGATCCGCAAGAAGGGCAAGCTGCCGTTCAAGCGCGTGAGCATCGGCTACTCGCTCGAATACGGCATCGACGAAATGGAGATGCACGAAGACGCCATCGAGAAGGGCGAGCGCGTGATCCTGGTCGATGACCTGATCGCGACCGGCGGTACCGCCGAGGCCGCCGTCAAGCTGTTGCAGCAGATCGGCGCCAACGTGCTTGCCGCCTGCTTTATCATCGACCTGCCGGATCTCGGCGGCGCAAAGAAAATCGAAAAACTCGGCGTGCCGGTGCGCACGCTGATCGCCTTCGAGGGGCATTAGCGCGTCAAGTGGCGCTCGAGTCAGAAATCATCTGGGAGGATAACCGTGCCGGCTGCAATGCAAGGTGAACTGCAGGGGACTGTCTACCGCTTCAAGTTCGGCGAATTCGAAATCGCCACGATTCTCGACAGCAAGGCGATCCGCGAGGGTCTGCATCTGAGCTTTGGTTCGGAGCATTCCGCCGAGGAGGTGAGGGCGCTGTGCGCGGCCAACGGCATCGATTCAAACCGTTACGTGCATCCCTTCACGCCCACTGTGGTCAATACCGGCAAACAGGTGGTCCTGTTCGATACCGGCAACGGTTTTCTACGCCGCGATTTCGAACAGTTGCGCGGCCGCGGCGTCGACGGTCACCTGCGCGAACGGCTCGGGGAGGCCGGTTATCAGCCGGGCGACATCGATATCGTGGTGACCACCCACGGCCATCCCGACCACATCGGCGGGTTGTCGGACGGCGGAAAGCCGGTCTACCCGAATGCTCGCTACGTTTTCGGCGCGGCCGAGTTCGATTTCTGGAAGCGCGGCGAGAATGTGCGCGAGGCGCGCAAGTTCAATCGCGAATTGTTCGTCAAGCTTGCGGTGCCGTTCGGCGAAAAGGCAACATTCATCAAGCCGGGCGACGAAGTGACGCCGGGCATCCACGCCGTCGATATCATGGGCCATTCGCCCGGCATGCTGGCCTTTCACGTCGAAAGCGCCGGCAAGCGTCTCCTGATCTGGGCCGACACCTGCAATCATTATGTCATCGGCGTGCAACGACCGGATTGGACCCTCGATGTCGATGACGATAAGGAGAAAGCTGCGGCCACGCGCAAACGCATCCTCGACATGGCGGCGACCGATAAACTCATTGTCGCCGGCTACCACATGCCGTTTCCGGCGCTGGGCATGATCGAGAAGGGGCCGGGCGGCTATCGCTGGACGCCGGTGAGTTATCAGCTTAGTCTGTAAACTGGAGGCGGAGCGGCGTCATGGCCGATCATGTTGAAGGTCCGTTGTATTACGAGCGCATGGGCCGTACCGGCCCCGTCATGGCGTTCGTCCATCCCAATCCGATGGATCAGTCGTGCTGGATCTTTCAGATGGCGCACCTGTCGACGTGGTACCGGTGTATCGCCATCGATATCCCCGGCTACGGCCGCTCGCCCAAGGCGACGCCGGGCTTGACCATGTCGGACATGGCGCAGGCGTGCTGGGAGGCGATCGACGACGCAATGCCGGGCGAACGCGCCATCCTGGTCGGCTGCTCGGTCGGCGCCGCTATCGTGCCCTACATGCATCACCTGCGGCCGCAGCGCACCGCCGCGCTCGTGCTCTGTGGCACCGGCTACAGTCCGAATAAGGAGCACGCGCCCAAGCGCATCGCCGGTTATACGGCGGGCGGGATCGATTACCGCTGGGACTTCACGTTCGAGGACCTCAGCCCGGCCTTCGGCGCGACGCCACTCGCGCATTATTTCGCGCAGATGTTTACCGAGCGGAACGCGCAAGCCGATCTTCAGTCGATCATCTATCAGTTCCAGGCCGCGGCAATCCCCGATGCCGAGGATCATCATTCGCGCATCGCCTGTCCGACGATCATCCTGACCGGCAGCGAGGATGGCGCGCATCCGCGCGCGGCGGCGCTGAAGGCCCGTATTCCCGGTTGCGAGATGAAGATCCTCCACGGCGCCGGTCACGCCTGCCAGATCGAGCAGCCCTGGCTGTTCGACCGCTACATGGTCGAATTTCTCAAGAAGCATGACCTGTTTCCATCGGAGCGCGGGCCGCGCTAGTCTCTAAGTCGCCGGGTCCGTCTTGCTTGCGCCGAGGGGGCAGACCGTGATCATTCCGCGCCGTCAACTTCTTTGCCTTGTCGCCAGTGCCGGTGCCAGTGCTCTGACCGGCGCGTCCGCGGCGCGCGGACAAACCTATCCGGCTCGTCCGGTCCGCATCATCGTCGCCACCACGGCGGGAGGCTCGACCGACATCGCGGCGCGGCTGATCGCGCAGTGGCTGACCGCAAAACTCGGTCAATCGTTCGTCGTCGAGAACCGCTCCGGCGGCAACAATAACGTCGGCAGCGAATTCGCCGCGCATTCGCCCGCCGACGGCTACACGGTGTTCATGGCCAATTCGGTCAACTCGATCAACACGGTGCTGTACAAAAACCTCAACTACAATTTCGTCAGTGATTTCACGCCGGTCATTCACGTCGTGCGCTCGCCGCTGTTCATGCTGGTGCATCCTGCCGTGCCCGCCAAAACCGTGCCGGAATTCATCGCCTACGCGAAGGCCAATCCGGGCAAGCTCGCCATGGCTTCGGGCGGCAGCGGCTCGACCGGGCACCTCGCTGGCGAACTCTTCATGATGCGCACCGGCGTGCGCATGATTCATGTGCCGTATCGCGGCGAGTCGGCGGCGATTACCGATGTGCTCGCCGGCCAGCCTCAGGTGCTGTTCTCGACCACCGGGTCGGCAATGTCGTTCGTCAAAGCCGGCGCGGTACGCGCGCTCGCGGTGACGTCGTCGGAACGCCTCGCCGGCCTGCCGGATATTCCGCCCTTGGAGCAATTCGTTTCCGGTTACGAGGTCAACGGCTGGAGCGGCCTGTGCGTACCGAAGAACACGCCGGGCGACATCGTCACTTTGCTCAACCGGGAGATCAACGCCGCGCTTGCCGATCCAACCATCCGGGCGCGCATCGCCGACATGGGCGGCGTTGCGCCCGGCGGCTCGCCTGCGGATTTTGCCAAGTACATCGCCGATGAAATCGGCCGATGGCAGAAAGTCGTGGCGTTCGCCCACATTCAGGTGAATTGATCCGTCATGGCCGCAAAGTGTTCGGCTATATCGATCTCCCCCGCATCATCTATCCGCACATGTGCAACCGGGGCAGCGGCGTGATCGTCAACATTGTCGGCACCGCGGCGCGCAATCCGTAGCGACGCCTTAGCCGCGGGGAGCACTACATATTACCGGCGAGGTATGGGCGGCGGGCCGAGCGATACGCCGCCGAGTGCCGATGTCACCTGGCCCATCATGAGCCGCAGTTCAAGGTCGCGAAACGAGTTGAAGATCGTCGCCACCCAATCGTGAATCTCGGTCGGGCCTGACGGTGGTTTAACCAGGTAGCTGCCGAACGAAAAACTCGGCCGGTCGACGACACCGCGGACGATCGGCGACAGGCGCGGTATGCTGATCCTGCGGAACTCGGGACGCGAGGGCGGGAAGTCGTCATTGTCGAAGCTGACCGACACCGACTCGTTATGGACCGGGACGAAGGGGACGTTGGGCAACCGCCGCCGCAACTCGCCATAGGCACGCACCGTCGCCGGGGCGCGGTCGGAGATGAACAGCACGGTCGTCTCGACACCGCGGCGACGGGCTTCGGCGGCGAAGCCGATTTCACCAAGGACCGAGAAGAATTGCTCGAACGCGCCGTAACCCAGGTCGATCACAGTGCTGACGGGCTTCTCGGCGATGAGCTGATCGAACAACTCCATCTGCCCGCGGGTATCGGCAATATCGACGGTGAAGACCCAGCGCGGAAAATAGCCCGCAAAGGTTGGCTCGCGCGGATTGAGATCGTAGCCGAGCAGCGGCCTTTTCTCGGAATGAAAGAATTCGAGCAGCAGCCTGGCCAGCAAGGTCTTGCCGACCCGTGGATGCGGCGATGCGACGATGTAGAGCGGCGTCTGTGGCAATTCTCGTAGCCTGATGTTCAGGCGCGCCGCGTGGAGGCCGCGGCTAAACTGCCGTTAGCGGACCACTTGCACGCGCGGATTAGCCGGCGTTGCGGCGATGATGTCGTTGAGCTTGATGCGGTCATACTCGGCCCAGACGTTGCCGAGCCAGTGGCGGACGTAGCCGCGCAGCACGAACGAGTAATTGGCCGAGTCGCCCTTCGGTCCCTTGTTGGCGACGAAGGTCAGAAACGGGACGGATGCGACCTCGACTTGCTCGTAGGCCATCTCGTTGAGCTTCGGGATCGTAATCTCGACGGCGTCCTTGAGCTTCTTGAAATAGTTGGCGTGGGTGGCCTGATCCCATTCGAAGAAAGTGGTGTTGTTGAAGTAGTTCTTGACCAGGAAGTATTTGGCGTCGGTGGTGAATTGCGAGGTGTCCTCGATCTCGTTGAGCGAGGCGATCGAGGACCCGAGAATGTGAAACAACAGGAAGGTGAACTGGCCTTTCTTCACTGCATCGAGAAAGCCGATATCGCGGAGCGCCCGCAGTGTCGGCGACAAAAGGCCGGCGCGCACATCGATGACCGTCACGCTCGCATCGGACAGCGTATCGAAAATCCGCATCTGGTCGGGGATCGACGTGACATCGACCACATCGGTGCAATCGGGATGGAAGCGCTTGAGCGTGCCCTTGGGCGCTTCGGAGTCGAAAGCGCGGGTCGGGACCTGATGGGCTGTGAAATAATCAAGGAGCGTGCGCGAAACTGTGGTCTTGCCGACGCCGCCTTTGTCTGCGCCGACCACGATTATCGTTGGCTTCGCCATGGCTCTCCCTCGCTGACGCGCCGCTGTGTCATTGCCGCTGCGTTATTGGGAGCCCCAAACCCCGGGCTTCAACGCGGCCAAACCGGATGCGTCGCGTCCCTGCACCTGTTTGTCTTGTACACATCCGGCACGCCGTTTGGAAGTCTGCCGAAGACGGTCGCGAGCATTGTTCGGTGCGTTCGTATCGATCAGGAGCGAATTGTGACGCGATTGCGGCTAGCTGTTGTGCGGTCCCCACGGACCTCGCGTTTGACTTGGTGTGGCGGGGCTTTCTTCTCTCGGCGCCGCCCCGGTATCGGACTGCTCCGCCGAGCCCCAGGGCCCTGATGGCGCCGGTTGATCGGCCTCATCGGCGTTAACCATATCCGATTCATTTGACTGCGACGATTCTTGCTCCGGCAGCGCGATCGGGCCGGGATCATGGCCCCCCGCGAACTTGACCAGCGCGGCGACGCGGTTTTCCACCGTCGGATGGGTATCGAACAGTTCGCCGAAGCCTTCGCGCGGATTGTCGATGCAAAGCTCCATGACAGCCGAGGTCGCCCCCGGCAGTTCGCCGCGGCCCTCGATCTTGCGCAGCGCCGAAATCATGGCGTCGGGATTTTTCGTGAGCTCGACGGAACCGGCATCCGCCAGATACTCGCGCTCGCGCGACAAGGCGAGCCGAATGAGAAACGACAGCACGTAGGCGACGACCAGCAGTGCAACGGCGATCAGGATGGCAAAGCCCGCGCCGCTGCCGCCACCCTCGCGATCGCGCGAACGGCCGAAGCTGAAGCCGTTGTAGAACCAAAGCCGCGCGACCAGTTCGGCAAAAAACGCAATGGCGCCCGCAATGATGACCGCAATGATCATCATGCGCACGTCGCCGTTGCGGATATGCGTGAGCTCGTGGCCGAGAACCGCTTCGAGTTCCGCGTCATCGAGCAGCGCAAGCAGCCTGGTCGTCACAGTGATGGAGTACTGCTTCTCGTTCATGCCTGACGCGAAGGCATTGAGTGCGTCGCTGTCCATGACCTTGAGCTTCGGCATGGTGATGCCGCGCGAGATGCAGAGATTTTCCAGGAGATTGTAGAGCCGCGGCTGCTCGGCGCGCGTCACTTCGCGGCCGCCGGTCAGCGCGTCGATCATGCTCTGGTGAAAGTAGTAGGCGATGGCGATCCAGGCCACGGTTCCGAGTGTCGCCACCGGGAGCGCGCGGATCAGATCGTTCCAGGCGAGCCGCAGCAGCGTATCGAGGTCGGCATTGACCGACAGCGCCTCGGCGACGAGCGCGCCCGCATAAACCATGACGTAGACGAGCACGAACAAGCCAACCAGCAGCGCGATCGACCGGCGCCGGTTCGACTGGATGTGCGTGTAGAGACCGTAGGAGGCCATGGCTATCGCGTCATTACCATTGCGTCATTACGGGTTCGCCGCTGCGCGGCGCCCCGGAATGACGATCAGAACTTCACCTGCGGTGCCTGCAACTCGGTCTGGCGGTCGGGACCGAGGTCGAAGAAATCCTTCGGCGCGAAGCCGAACGACGCGGCAAACAAAGCCGCGGGGAATCGCTGAATGCCGGTGTTGTATTCCTGTACGGCGCTGTTGAAGAATCGCCGCGACGCCGCGATCTTGTTTTCAAGATCTCCCAGCTCGTTCTGCAATTGCTGGAATTGGGTATTTGCTTTCAGGTCCGGATAAGCTTCCGAGACGGCCAGCAATTGCCGCAGCGCGCCGGTGAGCA
Source organism: Xanthobacteraceae bacterium (assembly GCA_036511795.1). Lineage (GTDB taxonomy): Bacteria > Pseudomonadota > Alphaproteobacteria > Rhizobiales > Xanthobacteraceae > BOG-931. Next base: position 26,883 of record DATCBO010000013.1, on the reverse strand, counting down.
TGTTCTCGGCCGCCGCCTGCTGCGCCGGCCCCTGCGCCGAAACCGCGGCACCGCGCGCCTTGATCACCTCATCGAGCGTGCCACGCTCGTGCGCAGCGTACCCTTTGACTGTCTCGACCAGGTTGGGGACGAGGTCGTGCCGCTGGCGCAATTGCACGTCGATGTCGGCGAACGCCTGATTGACGCGTTGCCGCATGGTGACGAGGCCGTTGAAGACGCTGATCGCCCACAGCACGAGCACGACGATCACGACGAGGATGACGATTGCCGAGGTACTCATAGGGGGCTCCTTGGGGGCCTTGGGGGCCTTGGGGTTTGCGGCCGTGAGGTCAAAACGTAGGGTCTAATATGACGGCGGCGCGCGTGTTCGAAAACCCTCATTTTCGTGTGGAAGGGGGATAATGGCGCCACCCATATAGGAGCGCGGATGGCCGCCGTTAAGGTTATCGCCCGATCAATATCGCGCCGCGTCCCCTGGCCGTTTAGGACTTTAACGAATGACCAACAGGTGACGCCATGCCGAATGACCTCGGCGACCAGCCGTCCGGCAGTTTGGACGGCGACGACGCTCTGAGCGAAATCCGCGCCTTCGAGATTGCCCTGCGTGGAGGCCCGGGCGAGGCGGACGATTCGGCCGCGCCAGGAGCGCCCGATCGGCTGGCCCGCGATCTGGCCGACATCGAGCGCGCGGCCGAAACACTGCGCCGCGCCCAGCCGGGGCTTGAGGACTGGAGCCGCCCGCGGGCCGACGATCGTCGTGCGGTCGCGATGCGCAAGCCGCGTCCGGTGTGGCTGCTGATCGGGCTATTGTGGATTTCGACGGCTCTGGTGACGGTCGGCGCCGTGGCGGCCATCGCCAGGCTCGCCGGCTGACGCGTCATCGCCGCGTCCGAGGGTAGATCTCAATAAGCGTTGCGGTACGCGGTCGGCGACAGCACGGTGCGGGCGATGATTTTCAGGTCGAGCCACAGCGACCAATTATCGATATAGAACAGATCGTGCTCGAGGCGCTTGCGCATCTTGTCGTCGGTGTCGGTCGCGCCGCGAAAGCCGTTGATCTGCGCCCAGCCGGTGATGCCGGGCCTGACGTTGTGGCGGCGCGCGTAGAGCGAAATGCGCTGCTCGTAGTCGCGATCGTGTGACAGCGCGTGCGGTCGCGGACCGACCAGCGACATGTCGCCGGTCAGCACGTTGAACAGCTGCGGGATCTCGTCGATGTTCCAGCGCCGCAGCCAAGCGCCGATGCGCGTGAGCCGCGGATCGTTGCGCACCGCCTGCGGCACCACCGCGCCGTCGTCGAGCGTGCGCATGGTGCGGAATTTGATGATGCGGAACGGCTGTTGATTAAAGCCGAAGCGACGCTGCACGAAGAACACCGGCCCCGGGCTGTCGAGGCCGATCAGCACCGCGACGGCGATCAGAAGGGGCGTCAGCGCCAATAGCGCGATGGCCGCGAACACCAGATCGAACAACCGCTTCTGCACGACTTCGAATGTCGTCAGCGGCCTGCGGGTGAGCTGCAGGCTCGCGAGCGGACCGAGCTTCGATAGTTCGACGTCCTCGAATTTGTGCAGGATCTGCTCGGGGCCGAGATGGATTTCGACCGGCAGTGTCAGGAACGCGTCGGCGCAGCGCTCGATGGTGGCGGTCGCCGCCCACGGCAGCAGCAGGAAGATCGCATCGGGCTCGACGCTGCGAACGCTCGCGGTCGCCTCGGCGAGGTCCCGGTCGAGGGTCGCGCGACGCTCGGCGTTCGTCGTGGTGCCGGCGACCGGTGTGATGAAGCGGCAGCCGACGATATTGATGCCGAGCGTCCACGGCTCATAATAGTTGATGAAGGCGCCGACATGGGCGCCGGTTCCGATCAGGAAAATGCGCTGTGCCGAAACCAGGCCCGCCGCACGCGCGTGCGCGGTGATGCGCACGACCAGAAAGCGTTCGAAGATCAGTACGGCGAGCGTCGTGGCATAAAACAGCAGGATCCAGGCGCGCGAATACTGGGCGCTGATCTGGGTCAGGAAGCCGAGCAGCAGGAGGCCGATCAGCGTCACGTTCCACAATTGGATGGTGCGCCGGGCGTGCGGCTTGACGGCAAAGAAATTCGGCAGCCGGTATTCGCCGCGGAACACGTTGGAAATCGCAAAGATACTCGCCGCCAGCACCCCGACCTGGACGAATGAGAACACGTCGCCGGTGTTGCGATAGGCGGCGAGCGAATAGGCAAGTCCGGTGGCGCACGACATCGACACGATGAGCACCACGTCGAGCAGGAAGATCGTGCTGGAGAACGTGCCGCGCAGCAGCACGGCCCACAGCCGCAGAAAGCGGTTGGTCTGAGCTCGCGATGCCAGCGTATAGCTCGAAAGCGTGTTCATCGGCCGCCTGGCAAACTCGCTCGATCCCGGACAGGCACGCCGCCGCTGCCCCAAATCGGGACATCGGCTGGCCTCAAGCCGTGAGGTCGCGAGAAGCGTGCCAGCGGGGCCCCGCGAAGAAACCGGGCACGTGGCGCGCAAGACGGGCACGTGGCGCGCAAGAGACGGCGTGTTAAGATTAATCCGCGGGTAGATGCGCCCGCGGGGAGGAACGATGCAGGGCAAGATTGCGCTTGAAGAACACTTTGCGATCCCGGAAACCGCCGCGGATTCGTTGGGCTATTTTCCCGAGCCAGTGCGAGCGGAGGTCGTGGCGCGCAACGCCGACATTCATGGCCGGCGGCTGTCGCTGATGGATCAGTACGGCATCGAGATGATGCTGCTGTCGCTCAACGCGCCGGCCGTCCAGGGGATCACCGACACGGCGAAGGCGAGTGATATCGCGCGCAAGGCCAACGACTTTCTCGCCGAGGAGGTGCAGAAGCGCCCGGGCCGGTTTCAGGGGCTCGCGGCGCTTGCCATGCAGGACCCGGACGGCGCGGCGCGCGAGCTCGAGCGCTGCGTCAAGGACCTCGGCTTTCGCGGCGCGCTGGTGAATGGCTTTTCGCAAGGCAACGACGCCGACACCATTCTTTACTACGACCTGCCGCAATACCGGCCGTTCTGGGCAACGGCCGAGCAGCTCGACGTGCCGTTCTATCTGCACCCGCGCAATCCGCTGCCGCGCGATGCGCGCATCTATGACGGCCATCCGTGGCTGTTGGGTCCGATCTGGGCATTCGGCCAGGAGACGGCGGTGCATGCGCTCCGCCTGATGGCGTCAGGTCTGTTCGACGCGTATCCGCGGCTGCAGATCATCCTCGGTCATATGGGCGAGAACCTGCCTTACGGCATGTGGCGGGTCGATAACTCCAACGCCTGGATTCCGAACCGCAACAAATGGCCGGCGAAAAAGCCGCTCGGCGAGTATTTCTCAGCCAACTTTCATCTCACGACGTCGGGCAATTTCCGTACCCAGGCGCTGATGAATGCCATGCTGGAAATCGGCGCCGACCGCATCATGTTCTCCACCGACTGGCCGTTCGAGAATATCGATCACGCCGCCAACTGGTTCGACGCCTGCGCCATCAGCGAGAACGACCGGCTCAAGATCGGCCGCACCAACGCGCGGCGGCTGTTCAAGCTGGGGAACGATTGAGCAAGCCTTGAGAACGAGTGAGCAGGCCTTGAGAACGATTGAGCAAGAACTTGGAGAACGATTGAGCAAACCTTGGACCTATGACTCGCACTCCGAATTTCGTTGTCTTGGGTTTGATCGATGAAAACCTACACTATTGCGGCAATCCCCGGCGACGGCATCGGCCCGGAAGTCATAGCGGCAGGCGTCGAGGTGTTGAACGCGCTCGCCAAACGCGTTGGCGCCTTTACGTTCAAGTTCGATCACTTCGACTGGGGTGGCGAATACTACAAGAAGCACGGCCGCATGATGCCGGAGAATGGTCGTGACCTGATCCGAAATCACGATGCCATTCTGTTCGGTTCAGCCGGCCACCCCGAAATTCCTGATCACATCACGCTCTGGGGATTGCGGCTCAATATCTGTCAGCCTTTCGATCAGTACGCCAATGTCCGCCCGACGCGCATTTTGCCGGGGATCACCTCTCCGCTTCGCAACGTGACGGATAGAGAACTCGATTGGGTCATTGTGCGTGAGAACTCGGAGGGCGAATATGCGGGCGTCGGCGGCCGCGTGCACCAAGGCTCGCCCCTCGAAGCCGCGACCGACGTTGCAATGTTTACCCGCGCCGGTGTCGAGCGTGTGATGAGATTCGCGTTTCGCCTCGCCGGCTCACGGCCGCGCAAGTTCCTGACCGTCGTAACCAAGTCGAACGCGCAGCGTCACGCCATGGTCATGTGGGATGAGATCGCCGCCGAGATCGCGCGTGAGTTCCCGGACGTGACCTGGGACAAGATGCTGGTCGACGCGATGACCGTACGGATGGTGATGCGGCCGCAAACGCTCGATACGATCGTCGCGACCAACGTGCATGCCGACATCCTGTCGGATTTGGCGGCAGCGCTCGCCGGCTCACTGGGCATCGCGCCCACCGGCAACATCAACCCGGAGCGGACATTTCCGTCGATGTTCGAACCGATCCACGGCTCGGCCTTTGACATCACGGGAAAGGGCATCGCCAATCCGGTCGGAACTTTCTGGTCGGCCGTGATGCTTCTTGAACACCTCGGCGAAAAGCCCGCGGCGGATCGGCTCATGAACGCAGTCGAACGGGTCACGGCCGATCCCCGTTTTCACACGCCCGATCTTGGCGGCAAGGCGCGCACGGTCGACGTAACCTCCGCTGTCATCGACGCCATTGCGGGGGCCAACCGGTGAGTGTCGGTGGACGGGACTGAGCTAATTCGCGGTGCAAGGCAGCTCGCCGAGCGCAGCCGGCGGCGGCGCGATGGTAAATAAGTTCGGCTGCGAGGCTTCGCACGGCGTTCGTTTTTATCGAAAATGCTCCGAGAATTGTGCCGGCCGGGTTAGGCCGGGCGCAATGGCATCCCTGTACCCATGAGAGGACTATGGCCGTAGGTCCCGCCGTGCGCGGACCTGGTGCAAATCGGAGCACGCATTATGAGTTCGCTCGAGATCGGAACGAATTCGCTCGCTGGCGCGGCAGGAACGAGTTCGCCGGCGACAGAGGAGCGTCGGCGGGCGCCGCGCGCGCGCTTGGGGCGGCTTGCCACGATCAAGCTTGGGATCGGCTTGGAGCCACGCTACGTCCTGGTGACGAATGCCTCTGAGGAAGGCGTGCGACTGCAGCTCAACGGCATCGAGCCCCACGACGAATTCGTGCTCTTGTTCCACGGCAACGGCGGTCCAGCCCGGGATGGCACCTACAAATTGATCTGGCGGCACGGGCAGGACGTGGGCGCCAAGTATGTGAGCGACGTGACGCAGAACGTGTAGCGGATTGGTACCGAACGTTCGTCATGCCCGCGCTTGTCGCGGGCAGCCACGTCTTAGAACCAGTCCCGATCAAAGCCGTGTATGGCCGGAAAAGTTCGGCCATGACAAAGTGAGTGAGAGCGACAAGTCCGGTATTAACTCGCCTCGCGCAGTTTCACCGCACCTTCGAGATCGACCGAGACGAGTTGCGACACGCCGCGCTCGGCCATGGTGACGCCGTACAGGCGATTCATCCGCGCCATGGTGATCGGGTTGTGGGTGATGATGATGAAGCGGGTCTCGGTCGATCGGGTCATCTCGTGCAGCAGGTCGCAGAAGCGTTCGACGTTGTAGTCGTCGAGCGGCGCGTCGACCTCGTCGAGCACGCAGATGGGAGCCGGGTTGGTGAGGAACACGGCGAAGATCAACGCCAGTGCCGTGAGCGCCTGCTCGCCGCCGGAGAGCAGCGACAGCGTCGCCGGCTTCTTGCCGGGCGGCTTGGCCATGATTTCGAGGCCGGCTTCGAGTGGATCCTCGCTCTCGACCAGCTGCAACTCGGCGGTGCCGCCGCCGAACAGCTCGGCGAACAGCCTCTTGAAATTCTCGTTGACGGTGGTGAACGAAGTGAGCAGGCGCTCGCGCGCCTCGTGATTGAGGCTGTGGATGCCTTGCCGCAGCCGGCGAATCGCCTCGACCAGATCGTCACGCTCGCTGACCAGTTTCTGGTGCTGCGCCTCGACCTCCTCGAGTTCCTGCTCGGCGCGCAGATTGACGGCGCCGAGCCGCTCGCGCTCGCGGCGAATGCGATCGAGCTTTTCTTCGACCTCGACGCTGGTCGGCAATTCCGCGCCGGGTTTGATCTCGGCGAGTTCGGCCGCGGCCGAAGGCTCGATGTCGAACGCCTCGCGGATCTCGTGCTCGATGTCGGCGAGCCGACGTTTGGCGGCGTCGCGGCGTTCTTCGCCGCGAGCGGCGAGCGCGCGTGCTTCGCCGACCGCCTCGAGCGCCGCGCGCGCGACCTTGTCGGCTTCGGCGAGCTCGTTCTCGGCGTCGGCCAGCCGGTCGGCGGCGACGCGACGCTCGGCAGTCGCGGTTTCGATCTCGCCGATCAACGACTGCCGCATCTCGGCGAATTTCTGCGGCGCGGTTTCGAGCTCCGCGCGCTCCCGCTGAGTCTCGACGCTGCGCTCGCCGATGGTGCCGATTTGTGTCGCAGCGCCGTCGCGCCGCTCGCTCCATTCGGCGCGCTCGCCTGCGATCGCCTGCAAGCGACGATCCGCGAGCTCGGCTTCGCGGGCGATCGCCTGCGCCTCGACCCGCATTTCGGCGCAAGTGCTGCGCTCGCCGGCGATCACTTCGTTGATGGCGGTGAGCTTGGCTTCGATGTCGGCCGCGGGCGGCAATGCGCTGAGCGCACTATCGGCCTTGTCACGGGCAAGCACGGCTTCATCGCGGCTGACGGCAATGCGCGCCTGCGCTTCCGTGAGTGCCGAAACACGGGCCGCGTTGCGGGCGATCTCGCGTTCAGCCGCGGCCTGATCCTCGCGCGAAGAGTCGGTCGCGTGCTGCGCCTCGCGCCATGCGGCGCGGGCCTGAGTCTCCGCCGTTGCGGCGGCCGCCAAGGCTGCTTCGGCGGCCGCAACGGCCTCGCGCTTCGCCTCAACGTCGTTCTGCGCGATGACGAGTTCGCCTTGAATGGCCTGCAAACGGCCGCGTTCGGCGAGCCGGCGCGCCGCGCCGGTCAGTGCATGGGCGGCGACCGTGAAGCCGTCCCAGCGCCATAGATCGCCCTCGCGCGTGACCAGCCGCTGACCGGCCTTGAGCATCTGGGCGAGCTGAGGCCCGTCGGTGCGCTCGACCACGCCGATCTGCGCCAGCCGCCGCGCCAGTTCGGGCGGCCCCTGGACGAATTGCGACAGCGCTACGGCGCCTTCCGGCAGCGCCGGATCGGCCGGGTCGTTCGCTGCGCCGCCCCAGCGCATCGGCGCCGTATCGCCAACCGGCGCGTCGAGATCGTCACCGAGCGCGGCGCCGAGCGCCTTTTCGTAGTCGTTGGCGACTGTGAGCGCGTCCATCACCGGCGGCCAAAGATTTTTGTTCTCGACCGCTAGGAGCTTGCTGATCGTCTTGGCCTCAGTCTCGAGCCGCTGCACCGCGCGTTCGGTGGCGACGAGCGGGCCGCGAGCCGCATCCATTTGCTCGCGCGCTGCGATGTGGGTGACTTCTGACGCGCGCGCGACACTCTCGGCTTCGGCGAGCGCCGCCTGCGCCGCCGTAAGCGCAACGGTGAGCGCCGGCAGGTCGGGTGCGCCGCTGCCGGTCGCCACCAAGCCCGCTTCAATATTGACGAGTTCGGCGGCGAACTTTTCAGCGCGCTCACCATGATCGCGCAAAGCCGTCTGCAGTTGATTGCGTCTGGCCGTGAGATCGGCCAGTGCGCCGGTCAATTCGGCGAAGGATTTTTCCGAGGCCGCGAGCGCCGCGTCGGCCTTTTCGACACGCTCGTTAACGCCGGACAGCCGCAGCGCATTGGCCTGCGCTTCGGCTTTCAGGGTCGATTCTTCGCTATCCAGGCGTTCGAGCGCCGCCGCGGCGTCGGCCGCCAGCGTCTGCTCGCGTTCGAGATCTGCGGCGAATTGTTCAAGACGGCGATCGAGTTCGCTGATGCGTTCCTTGGCGCGCGCCTCTTCGCGCTCAAGCGTTTCACGGGCGACAATGAGCCGCTGCAGCGCCGCGGCGGCTTTGGCTTCGCCCTCGCGCAGCGCCGGAAGTCCGGCGGCAAGTTCGGTCTGCCGCGTCGAGGCTTGGGTCTGCTCGCCGACGCGGGCCGCGACGACGCGCACCGCCTCGTCCTGCGCGTGCTCGGCGTCCGTGACTTCGATGCCGGCCGCTGTCCAGCGCAGGTGAAACAGCAACGCCTCGGTCCGCCGTACCTGCCCGGAAATGTTGCGGTAACGCACCGCCTGTCGGGCCTGTGTTTTGAGCGCCGCGGCCTGCGCGGCCAACTGTCCGATGACATCCTCGACGCGCGTCAGGTTCGCCTCGGCGGCTTTCAGCCGCAGCTCGGCCTCGTGGCGCCGCGCATGCAGGCCGGAAATCCCCGCGGCTTCCTCCAGCACGCGCCGGCGTTGCTCGGGCCGCGCCTGGATGATCTCGCCGATGCGGCCTTGATGCACCAAAGCGGGCGAGCGCGAACCAGTGGACGCATCGGCAAACAGCACGCCGACGTCGCGGGCGCGGACCTCGCGGCCGTTGACCCGGAAGGTCGAACCCTGTTCGCGAACGATGCGGCGCGACACTTCGAGCGTCTCGGCGTCGTTGAAAGCGGCCGGCGCGTTGCGTTCGCTGTTGTCGACCTGGACCGCGACTTCGGCGTGGTTGCGCGCCGGGCGCTGGTTGTTGCCGGAGAAGATGACGTCGTCCATTTCGGACGCGCGCATCGCCTTGTAGGAGGCTTCGCCCATGACCCAGCGCACCGCCTCGACCAGATTCGACTTGCCGCAGCCGTTAGGCCCGACGACGCCGGTCAGTCCGGGTTCGATGACAAAGTCCGTCGGTTCGACGAAGGATTTGAAGCCGATCAGGCGCAGCCGCGTGAGCTTCATGCGCGTCTTATGTCCATTCCGCTTGCTGCGACGGTCAAGGGAATCATGATTGGATCACGCCCAGGGGCCCCGAAGGCGTGTTGCAGGTGCCGCATCGGGCCGGAGAATGAATCGCGCCGCCCGCGAGCGCAACAGGCGCGCTGGGCTTTTTGACAACTTTCACAGGGTCCGCATCCACCGGTTGCCCCGAGGGGCTCGCGCGGCGCCTTCGCCCTGGAGCGAAAAACCCTTATCCTTCCTTGAGAAAGGGGTCGATTTGCGCGGCCAAGGTGTCGATGGAAACGTCGCCCACGACCTTCTTGCCGTTGACGAAGAAAGTCGGCGTGGAGTTGACGCCAAGCTTGCCGACGGCCCGATCGCGCACCGCTTCGATGTCATTGAGCACCGTCTGATTCGTCAGACAGGCCTTGAACGAGGCGTCGGAAAAGCCGAGCTGCTTGGCGATATTCTCGAGCGGTACCAGCGGGCTATCGTTGACCCATTGATCCTGCTTGGCGAACAGCGTGTCCACCACGGCCATGAATTTGTCGCTGCCGCCGCCATCCTTGGCGGCGCAGCGCGCCAGCATGAAGGCTGCGGCCGCGGTCTTGTCGAACGGAAATTCGCGGAAGACGAAGCGGACCTTGCCGGTGTCGATGTAGCGCTTCTTCAATTCGGGAAACGTCGTCTCGGAAAAATGCGCACAGTGCGGACAGGTCATCGAAGCATATTCGATGATGGTCACAGGCGCCTTCGGCGAGCCGAGCGCGATCTCGCCGGCGGGACCCGGCTTCGCCAGTTCGGTGAGCAGCTGGGCGTCGGCGGGCGGCTCTGGCGTCTTTGCTGAAGTCTGCGGCGTGGCAGCCGGGTCGGCGAAGGCGAAATTCAGTGGGGACAGTAGCACCCCGGAGAGGCTGGCTGCGGCGAGGACAAACGTGCTTCCAACGGTAACAAACTTGCGGCGCGTGATCGACAAGGGCAACTCCTGAAGTGGGGGCGGAAACAGCAGCCCTATTGGAAATTCTGCGGCCTCAATGTGGCATTAGCGTGCCTGCGGGCCAAGTCCCTGTGGGCCAAGTCTCTGCGGGCCAAGTCCCTGTGGGCCAAGTCTCTGTGGGCCAAGTCTCTGCGGGCCAAGCCCCTGCGGCATAACGCAAGCTTCTAATCCTTGCGGATAGAGCCCGCCTCTCAACTCTTTTTGATCGCCGCGCCGAGCCGCGCCAGCGCCTGTTTGAGGCCATCGTCGGCGATGTCCGGGAGTGTCGCCGCAATGTGCGCCATGACGGCGGGATCGGCCCCTCGGCGCGTCTTGGGCTCGCTGCGACGGAGCGGCGCCTGCCGCAGCGCGATGCGCGCCACGCTGCGCCAGCCGACGAAGCGGTTGACGCGTTCGCAGATCACATTGGCGAGGTGCTGGATTTCGATCGCCGCCGGGCCTTCGACCCGAAGCACCAGGGTGCCGGGCTCCTGTCCACCCGACAAGGCGGCCGGCGCCGGTCGCTGCCACTGCAGTTTGATCGGCTCGCTATGCGCGGCAATTTCCGGCCCGACGATTTCGCTCCAGCGCGTCACCAGTTCGGCCGACGCAAATCCCTGCCGCGTAAACGCCTGACCGACGATTTTGCCGGCGATGTCTCGCAGCGGTTTGGCGAAAGAGCGGGCGGGCTTGTTCATGGCGCGTGGCTCTGTCATCGCTTGGCACGAGCGGGATAAATTATGACCGTAGCAGCGACGGCGGTGCGGCAACAGCGTGGTAAGGGTCATGCAGCAAAATCATTCCCGCAACCCACCGACTTGCTGGCCTGGTACGACCGCCATCGTCGCGCTTTGCCGTGGCGCGCGCCGCCGGGCAAACGCACCGATCCGTACCGGGTGTGGCTCTCCGAAATCATGCTGCAGCAGACGACCGTCAAAGCGGTCGCACCCTACTATGCGCGTTTTCTGGCTCGCTGGCTGGACGTGCAGTCGCTGGCCGCGTCGCCGCTCGATGATGTGCTCAAGGCTTGGGCCGGGCTGGGCTATTACGCGCGGGCCCGCAACCTGCACGCCTGCGCCCGGGCCGTGGTCGAACGCCACAGCGGGCAATTTCCGCGCAGCGAGGACGAACTGCGCACACTGCCCGGCATCGGCGCCTACACGGCGGCGGCCATCGCGGCGATCGCCTATGACGCTCCGGCCATGCCGGTAGACGGCAATATCGAGCGGGTCATTGCGCGGCTTTATGCTGTCGAGACGCCGTTGCCCGCCGCCAAGCCCGAGATCGGCAGACTGGCAAAGGCGCTGTCGCCGGTGCATCGCTCCGGCGATTTCGCCCAAGCGATGATGGACCTCGGCGCCACCATCTGCACGCCGAAGCGGCCGGCATGCTCGCTTTGCCCATGGAGAGATGGTTGCGCGGCCCGCTTGCGCGGCGACGCTGAAGCATTGCCGCGGCGCGCGCCGAAGCGTGAGGGCGCGCTCCGCCGCGGCGCGGCGTTCGTCGCGCTCCGGGCCGATGGTTATCTGCTGGTGCGGACACGGGAGCCGCGCGGCCTGCTCGGCGGCATGACCGAAGTGCCAACCACTGAATGGGGCGCAGAGTTTGAGGAGCGCAGTGCGCTTGAGGCTGCGCCGCATTTTCCTGCAGGGCGATCGGGAAACGGCATTGCCTGGCGCCGCATCCCCGGACTCGTGCGGCACGTGTTCACGCATTTTCCGCTCGAACTCAGCGTTCATGTGGCAAAACTGCCGGCGCGGACCCGTGCGCCCGCCGGCATGCGTTGGGTCGCACTGCAAGACGTCGCGGACGAAGCGTTCCCCAGTCTGATGCGCAAGGTCCTTGCTCATGGCCGCGCTGCGGATTGAATATAGACTGACACTCACAGCAAGAAGGACGCACAATGAATATCCAACGTCATGAAGTCGGGTCGCGCATGAGCAAGGCGGTTGTGCACGGCGATACCGTTTATCTCGCCGGCATCGTCGCCGACGCGCCGAAAGGCAAGAGTACGGCCGATCAGACCAAAAGCATTCTTTCCCAGATCGACGGCTTTCTGGCCCAGGCCGGCACCGACAAGACCAAGCTCCTCTCCGCCAATATCTGGATTACCGACATGGCGAATTTCGCGGAGATGAACGCGGTGTGGGATGCGTGGGTGTCGCCCGGCAACACGCCGGCGCGCGCGACGGTGGAAGCCGGGCTCGCCTCCCCCGACTACAAGGTCGAGATCATGGTTGTCGCCGCGCGATGAGCGGGCAGCCCGGAATACTCGCGATCTTCAACGATTGCCGCGTCGGGCGCGAAGCTGAATTCGAAGCATGGTTCCAGGGCGAGCATTTGCTCGAGCGGGTTGCCGTGCCGGGATTTTTGTTCGGCCGCCGCCATAAGGCGATCTCGGGCACGGCGGGCTATTTCAATTTCTACCTGGTCGAAACGCCCGACGTGCTCACATCGAAGCCTTATCTCGAACGGCTCGATCACCCGACGCCGATGACGCGCACGATCATGTCGGAGGTGTTCGTCAACATGAACCGCACGGTGTGCCGGCGCACCGTGCGCCGCGGCGGTTTTCGCGGCGCGTTCACGGTCACCGCCCGATTCAACCGCCCGCCGGATCAAGCCGTGCTGTCAGGCGTGCTGGAGAAACTGACGGCCGATACGGCGGTTGCGGGCGGCGAAATATGGATCGCGCTCGACCCCGCCGGCATGCCGGTGTCGATGGAAGAGCAATTGCGCGGCGGCGATAGAAAGATTGCCGGCGCACTGTTGATCGACACGCTGTACCGGGAAGACGCGCAAGCGATCGGCGCGCAGTTCGCAACGCAATTCGCAGACGCGGATGTCGGCGTGTTTCGCGTGCTCTGCCAAATCGGGAGAGGTGATTTATGAAAACACTATTGCCGCTGGCGGAAGCCCTTGCACTGCGTCTGATCGCGCGTCACGAGACGATCGCGGTTGCGGAATCCTCAACGGGCGGGCTGATCTCGGCGGCGCTGCTCTCGGTGCCGGGCGCCTCGGCGTACTTCGTCGGCGGCGCTGTGGTCTACACCAAGGCGGCGCGGGGCGCGCTCCTCGGTATCCACGACGCCGACATGAAAGGGCTACGGCCATCGACCGAGGCCTATGCGCTGCTGTTGGCGCGGCGCACGCGCGAGCGGCACGGCGCCATCTGGGGCATCGGCGAAACCGGCGCGGCGGGTCCGAGCGGCAACCGCTACGGCGATCCCGCAGGCCATACCTGTATCGCGATTGTTGGTCCGGCCGAGCGCGCCGCGACGCTGCGCACCGGCAGCGACGACCGGGTGGCCAACATGGACGCGTTCGCCAAGCGCGCCTTCGAACTGCTCGGCGACGTTTTCCTGGTCGGGGAAGGATAGTGGCTCGCAAGCAGCGACCCCGGCCGCATCGGCGCCCGCAGGCCAAAGCCAAAGGCAACAGCGTGCGCGGGCGCCGGTCCCCGGAAGTCATGCTGGCGGAATTGAAAACGCGCTTCCGCGAGATCATCGATCTGCGTGCGTCGTCGTATGTGTTGAACTGGGACCAGGCCACCTACATGCCGCTTGGCGGCGCCGACGCGCGCGGCCGGCAGTTGGCGATGCTGTCGCAGCTGGCCCATGAGCGGCTGATTGCCCCGGCCGTCGGCCGGCTGATCGAGGCGCTGATCCCCTACGGCGAAACCCTGCCGCCCGGCAGCGATGATGCCGGGATCATCCGAACGGCGCGACGCGGCTACGAGAAAGCCATCAAAGTGCCTGCGGACTATGTCGCGCGCGTCAGCGCGCACAGCTCCGCATCTTACCAGGCCTGGACGCGGGCGCGGCCCGCGAACGACTTCAGCAGCATGGTGCCTTATCTGGAAAAGACACTCGATCTCAGCCGCCAATACTCAGAATTTTTTGCTCCGTTTGCCCACATCGCCGATCCGCATATCGACTACGCCGACGAGGGCATGACCACGGCTACGATCCGCAAGCTGTTTGGCGAGCTCAAACGCGGACTCGTGCCGCTCCTGGACGCCATCTGCGCGCAGCCGGAAGCGGATGATTCCTGCCTCCATCGGGACTTCCCCAACCCCGCACAGCTGGATTTTGCCAAGCTCGCCGCCGAGCGGATCGGCTATGATTTCCAGCGCGGCCGCCTTGATCTTACGCATCACCCGTTCTGCACCAGATTTTCCGCAGGCGACGTGCGCATCACCACCCGCGTCAACGACAACGATCTCGGCGACGCATTTTTCTCGACCGTGCATGAATCCGGCCATGCCATGTACGAGCAGGGCGTCGATGCGGCACTCGCCGCGACGCCGGCAGGCCATGGCGTCTCCTCGGGCGTGCATGAGAGCCAGTCGCGGCTGTGGGAAAACATCGTCGCGCGCAGCCGCGGCTTCTGGGAGCATTTCTATCCGCCCCTGCAGCAGCGCTTTTCCACCCAGCTTTCGGGTGTGCGGCTCGATGCCTTTCACCGCGCGATCAACAAGGTGGCGCGTTCGCTGATCCGCACCGACGCCGACGAGGTCACCTATAATCTGCACATCATGCTGCGCTTCGATCTCGAGCTGCGATTGCTGGAGGGCAAGCTCGCGGTCAGGGATCTTGCCGAGGCGTGGCGCGCGGCGATGCAGGCCGACCTCGGGGTTGCGCCGCCCGACGATCGCGACGGCTGCCTGCAGGACGTGCACTGGTATTCGGACATGATCGGCGGCGCGTTTCAGAGCTACACGATCGGCAACATCCTGGCGGCGCAGTTCTACGCCGCGGCGCTCAAGGCGCATCCGGACATTCCAGACGAAATCCGGCGCGGCGAATTCGGCATGCTGCATGGCTGGCTGCGCCAAAACCTTTACCGGCATGGCGCCAAGTTAGCGCCCAATGACATCATCAAGCGCGCCACCGGCTCGTCGATGAGCATGAAGCCTTATCTCGGTTACTTGCGCGAGAAATACGGCGCCTTGTACCGACTGCCGGCGGGGCTCAGCTAGCGCCGAAGCCTGGGTAGTGGGCTCCTTTGAATAAGGCAGAGCCTTTCGCCCCTCTGGCATCGTGACGGCCAGCCCGGCATACTCGCACCATGCCAGCGAAGCACCCAAAGCGACCGCGCGACCCCGCCCAGCTTGCCAAGCTCATGATCGACATTGCGAGCGGTGAAGTTGAGGATCGGGAGCCTACGCCAGAGGAACAGGGCAAAGACCCGGCGGCGGTAGCCCTTGGCCGCAAAGGGGGCGCGGCACGCGCCAAATCAATGTCAGCCGAGCAGCGCTCCAAAATTGCCAATAGGGCGGCTCGCTTCCGGTGGAGCAAGCGCGACTAGTCAATAAAGCTTTCTATTTCCGCCAGCAGATGTTCGTGATCTGCAGTTCGCATTGGGGCTGCGCAAAAATAACGCTCCCGCTCAAAAGGAATTCCAGCCCGTCGCTCGATAATAAATCGCTGAACTACTGAAGGGGAGGGATTGGGTTTTGAGGTTTTGTCGAAGTCAAGATCCAATCGTGCAAACTTCATCGGTATTTTCATTCCAAATATCTTCTCCAACGGAATCGATATGGCTTCTGTCATTTTATCTAGATGTTTAACCAGTCGCTCAGGAGAGCGCTCAAATTCTACGACTAATTGACTTTGAAAATATCGGCGTGGTGCAGTTTCGAAATCACGAAACCCAAAGCGGCTTTGCATGTAGGCTATCACGTCATCTAAAAACGCCTCAGACCCATTCGTAGTTGCGGCTTTTACTACTAGTCCATCCTGGTAAATTGAGAAATCATTTACTCGAAAAATTGTCGTCCCATATGAAAATTGCCCACTAAAAAATTTATAACCCTCCTTGGATATATTATCCTTTGCCGGATCAGGCGATTTTAAAAATGTGTACTTTGCGGCTACAGCATCAATAATCTCTCTGTCATTCACTCCAGAGAGAGGGATGACCTCTTCAAGCGGAAACAGACAGGTCACTCGGCTGCCATCGTAACTTACTATTCTCATACTGCCTCAGATTGTTCCTGTGCGATTTCCTTCATGGCCCGTTCGAGGGCACTAGCACCCTTCTCTTTGTTTAGCTCAAGCGCACTAGCACCGCTGCCTCTTTCTTGCTTTGGCGGCTCCAAATCACGGGCCATAGCTGGTATATCGTCAAGATGTGAGCGGTTGACGCGCGCCCTGCCGAGTAGAGACGACGAGGAAAATTCTGGTTCCTCAGCCGAAATGCCAGCAAATAGATCACTAATGGAATCTAGCGTTAAATTGCCCGGCGTACTCAGCCAGCGATTTATGACCTCTGGAGATTTTCGAATGCGTCGCGCGAGCTTGGCTTGATTTAGACCGTGCTCTCTCGCGTTTTCAAATCTCTCAATGAGAAAATCGAAAAATCTACCGCGCAACCGCTCTTGAAGATAAACTAGTTTTGACTCTGGGATCGGTTCTCCATCAGGACCGGCCGCGAGCTCGTTCATGAGTTGCGTTTGAAAGGTAATCATTGAGGCAGCCTCCCTTTACAGGCGAATATGTAGGGAAGAACTTGTTCCATTCTCGTTTGGTAGCGGCGATCCCGCGTTCCCACTCCTTGGAATTTCGACCGTTAAGAGGCAGCCATCTCAACCAATTCTGCTCCACTGAGCGCGGCCTGCAGGTGGCAGCAAACAAAACGTCTTTCTCTAAGAACCGACAAAAAACCCGAACCGCCGGCTTGTCCTGACATCGAATATCGAAAACTGAATCTGTAATTGGAGACAGCAAGCCTATGTGTGCATTTCCCGCACAGAATGGTTCAAGACATACTACCAGTCGGCGGCCGGTGACGATATTTTGAAGGGTGGCCAGAAGCCTACTTCGTCTATTCGCCTCCTTTCCTTCTTCCATTTCCCGATTCAAAAGTTCGTTTATTTCAGGCGAAAGCACGATAGTCCGCCCATTAGGATCGCCATCGAGTGGGTCCAGCATAAATAGCTCTCGCCGCTGGACGAACTTCATCCATTCTTGTCGTATTGACATATAAGTCAATAGCCCTAAAAGATCAATTAACGTGCGATAGTCTGACTCACTCAACTGAAGGTTACTAGCCGCCACAAAGTTTCCTTATATACTTGACGCTAAGTATAAAAGGTGCTTTAGTCGGGCCAATGAACAAGCTCGACCGTGAAGCCCGTTCCCGCATCCTCCATCTGCTGTGTGAGGGCAATTCGATCCGCGCCGTGACCCGCCTGACCGGGGCGAGCAAAAAGGCCGTGAGCAAGCTCATGGTTGATGCTGGGCAAGCCGCCGCTTGGTATCAGGACCGCGTATTCGTCAATCTGACTTGCAAGCGCATCCAGGTCGATGAAATCTGGGCGTTCGTCTATGCGAAGCAAAAGAACGTTCCGCTCGCGAAGAAAGCCCCGCCGCAGGCTGGCGACGCTTGGACGTGGACGGCAATCGACGCGGACACGAAGCTGATCCCGTCATGGTTTGTCTGCGGCCGGGATAGCGATGAGGCGATTATCTTCATGGATGACTTGGCTTCACGCCTCGCCAACCACGTCAAGCTAACCAGCGACGGCCACAAGGCTTCTCTGGAAGCCGTTGAAGGGCCGTTCGGTAGCGATATTGATTACGCCATGTTGGTGAAGCTGTACGGGCCGTCCTCGGAACTCGCCAAGGGCCGCTATAGCCTCGCCGAGTGCATCGGGGCGCGCAAGGAGACGATTGAGGGAGACCCGGACCCGAAGCACATTTCGACCAGCTACGCTGAGCGGTCGAACCTCAATATCCGGATGTACACTCGCCGCTTTACCCGGCTCACAAACGCCTTCTCAAAGAAAGTCGAAAACCACGCGCACGCCGTAGCGCTTTTCGCCCTGTATTACAATTTCGTGCGCATTCATAAGACGCTGAAGGTCACGCCAGCCATGGCCGCTAAGGTCACAGATCGACTTTGGGAGATTGGTGATATTGTGGACGTGCTAGAGGCGTGGGAGAGCACGCAATGAAACGATGGAATACGGTACGCGTTGCCATGTACGGGGCGGCCGCAGGACTGGCATATGCAGCATTTAATGCCGCACCTTATTGGTCGGTCGGATCAGAGGGGATTGGTCAGGGAATTGGGATGCTTGTCGGCGGGGCCACTATGGGATTCGTCATGGTGGCTGCCATTTGCGGGTTTCGGAATCTGCTCGTCCGCGCGAAATAGAGCTGCCACAATCAAAGTAGCCCATTACCGAAGCCCGGCCTGGGTGGTAAAAGCCCAAAAATACAAATATGTGACGGGCCGACATGGCTCCGCCCCTCCTTCAGCTCAAAGACATCGCACTGACCTTCGGCGGCACACCGCTGCTGTCCGGCGTGGAACTCTCCGTCTCCACCGGCGAGCGGGTTGCCCTCGTGGGGCGCAACGGATCGGGCAAATCGACCCTGCTCAAAATCGCGGCCGGACACGTCAAGCCTGATCGCGGCTCCGTTTTCATGCAGCCGGGGGCCGTGGTGCGTTATCTGCCGCAGGAGCCGGATTTTTCCGGCTTTGCTTCGACGCTTGCGTATGTCGAAGCCGGCCTCGGGCCGAGCGACGATATCCATCTTGCCGGCCAACTCCTGGATCAACTCGGCCTCACCGGGCAGGAGGATCCGGCGCATCTTTCCGGCGGCGAGGCGCGCCGCGCCTGCCTCGCTCATGTGCTCGCGCCTTCACCCGATATTCTGCTGCTCGACGAGCCGACCAATCATCTCGATCTCGCCGCGATCGAATGGCTGGAGCAAGACCTTAATTCCAGGCGAACTGCGCTTGTGCTTATCAGTCACGACCGGCGCTTTCTCTCCAGTCTCTCGCGATCGACGGTCTGGCTCGATCGCGGCTACACGCGACGTGTCGACCGGGGCTTTGCCCATTTCGAGGAATGGCGCGACATGCTGCTGGCCGAGGAGGAGCGTGAACAGCACAAGCTCGACCGCAAGATCGTCGCCGAGGAGCACTGGATGCGCTACGGCGTCACGGGCCGGCGCAAGCGCAACATGCTGCGGGTCGGCAAATTGCAGGCGCTGCGGGAACAGCGCCGCACCTACCGCGCGAGTGCAGGCAATGCCACGATCACGGCCGGATCGGCGATGCCGTCCGGCGCCCTGGTCATCGAGGCCGTCGGCATCGGCAAGAGCTACGGCGACGTTGCGATCGTGCGCGACTTCTCGATACGAATTCAGCGCGGCGATCGTATCGGCATCGTCGGGCCAAACGGCAGCGGCAAGACAACGCTGATCAACCTTTTGACCGGCACCCTGCCGCCGGATGCCGGCTCGGTGCGCCTTGGATCGAATCTTTCAATCGCGACGCTCGATCAGCATCGGGACAGTCTCGATCCCGATGTCACCGTCGCCGAGGCGCTGACTGGCGGCGGCGACACCGTGATGGTCAACGGCCAGGCCAAGCATGTCGTGAGCTACATGAAGGATTTCCTGTTCACGAGCGAGCAGGCGCGCACGCCGCTCGGCAAGCTGTCGGGTGGCGAACGCGGCCGCCTGATGCTGGCGCAAGTGCTCGCCAAGCCGTCCAACCTGCTGATCCTCGATGAGCCGACCAACGATCTCGACATGGAGACCTTGGACGTTCTCGAGGACGTGCTCGGCGAATACCCCGGCACTGTCCTGCTCGTCAGCCATGATCGCGATTTTCTCGATCGGCTGGTGAGTGGCGTGATCGTGCCGGAAGGACATGGGCTGTGGACCGAATATGCCGGCGGCTATAGCGACATGCTGGCGCAACGGGGCGCAAGCCCGTCGCGTGATCGCCCCAAACAGGAACCGGCGAAAGCCGCACAAAAATTGGTGTCGAATATTGCGGACCCGGCGGCCACGAAGCGGCGGATGAGCTTTAAGGACAAGCATGCGCTCGATACGCTGCCCAAAACCATCGCCCGACTCCAGTCCGAGGCCGACGCACTGAAGGCAAGGCTCGACGATCCCAGGTTTTACGCGCGGGACCGCGGCGCCTTTGAGACCACCACCGCGGCGCTGACCAAGCTCCAGCACGACATCGCCGCGGCGGAGGAACAATGGCTCGCGCTCGAAATCCTGCGCGAAGAGCTTGCCGGCGCCCCCTAGAGCATTTTCCGGAAAAGTGGCCACCGGTTTTCCGAAGAAAATGCGACCAAATCTATGAAACTAGAGCGCTTCCCGATTCAGTGTAATCGGGAAGCGCTCTAGACCAGCCGGCGCGGTCTTGAACGGAATCGCCGGAACTGCCACATCCACTGCGCCATGAATATGCCCCTGCCGACGTCGGTGGGCGCCGAGACCCTGTCGCCCATCGCGACCGAGGTTGAACGGCGCCGCACCTTTGCGATCATCTCCCATCCCGATGCCGGCAAGACCACCTTGACGGAGAAGCTCCTGCTGTTCGGCGGGGCGATCCAGCTTGCCGGGCATGTCAAGGCCAAGCGCGACCGCCGCTCGACCCGCTCCGACTGGATGTCGATCGAGCGCGAGCGTGGCATATCCGTCGTGACGTCGGTCATGACTTTCGAATATTGCGGCCGCGTCTTCAATCTGCTCGATACGCCAGGCCACGAAGACTTTTCGGAAGATACCTATCGAACGCTCACGGCGGTCGACTCGGCCGTCATGGTGATCGACGCCGCCAAGGGCATCGAGCCGCGCACCCGCAAGCTTTTCGAGGTGTGCAGGCTGCGCGATATTCCCATCATCACTTTCATCAACAAGATGGACCGCGAAAGCCGCGACCCGTTCGACCTGATCGACGAGATCGAGAAGACGCTGGCGCTCGATGCCGCGCCGATCGCATGGCCGGTTGGCAGGGGACGCGATTTCGTCGGTACGATCGACATCGAGTCGGGCGGCGCGCGGCTGCTCGACGGCGATTCCGGCAGTGCCGGCGCTTTGCGCCAAATACCGTTAAACGAGATTGCCGCATTGAATTCCAATCTCGACGCGGCGGCGCTCGGCGGCGAGCTTGATCTCGTTCGTGCGGCCTGCAAGCGGTTCGATCCGCAGGCCTTCGCCGAGGGCCATATGACGCCGATCTTTTTCGGCAGTGCGCTCAAGAATTTTGGCGTCGGCGATCTGCTCAACGCATTGGGCGAATTGGCGCCGCCGCCGCGAACACAAGCGGCCGACAAACGGGTCGTGTCGGCGACCGAGCCCGGGATGTCGGCGTTCGTTTTCAAGATTCAGGCCAATATGGATCCGAACCATCGCGATCGTATCGCCTTCGTGCGGCTTTGCTCCGGCAAGCTTACGCGCGGCATGAAGGTCAAGCAGACGCGAACCGAGAAACCGATGAGTCTGCGCGCGCCGCAATTTTTCTTTGCCCAAGATCGGGCGCTGGCCGAGGAAGCCTATGCGGGTGACGTGGTCGGCATACCCAATCACGGGACGCTGCGTATCGGCGATACGCTGACCGAAGGCGAGGATTTGAATTTCGTCGGCGTGCCTAACTTCGCACCGGAAATCTTGCGCCGGGTTCGTCTGTCCGATGCCATGAAGGCCAAGAAACTCAAGCAGGCGCTGGAAGAACTGTCCGAGGAAGGCGTCGCCCAGGTGTTCCGGCCGGCCGACGGCTCCGCTCTCATGGTCGGCGTCGTTGGCCCGCTCCAGCTCGATGTCCTCAAGGCCAGGCTCGCCGCCGAATACGGACTGCAGATCGACTGGGCTACGCCCGAATTTCAATTCGCACGGTGGATTTCGGCGGACAATCGCAAGATCATCGATCGCTTTTTGGCGAGCTATGCGTCGTCCATCGCCGAGGACGCCGATGGCGATCCCGTTTTCATGGCGCGCACCGCTTTCGACCTCGAATATACCGGCGATCACAACAAGGATATTGCCTTTTCCGATGTGAAAGACATTCACCGGCGCAATCCCGCGATGTGAGCTGCCTGCGACAACTTTGACGCGGTACTGCCGGCGCGTTCATGCGGTGCGGTGCGGTGCGTGGCGCTGCGGCGAGGACGATACGGAAGATTGACGCTTAGGCCGCCGCCATCTCTGCGCGCACCTGCGCGCGCAGCGAGTCGATTACCGTGAGGCCGCGTGGCGTCTCGAGATGCCAGAAGGTCCAGCCATTGCAGGCTTCGAGCCCCTGGGCGAGCGCGCCGATGCGGTGGATCGAGCCGACGGATTCGCCGAACGTCAGAGCGCCGTCAGCGCGCACCAATGCCCGGTGGCGGCGTTTGGCGTCGACGAGTTTGATGCCGGGAGCGACGAGGCCGCGCTCGATCAGCGCGGCGAACGGCACGCGCGGCGCCTCGCGCGCGGTCATGAAACTCGCCAGCGCCGGCTCGCCGAGCGGTTCCACGGCCTCAATTCGTGCGCGCGCGGCCGCGGCATAGGCGGCCTCGCGTTCGATTCCGATAAAACCACGATGCAGCCGCCGCGCTACCGCGCCGGTCGTGCCGGTGCCGCAGAACGGGTCGAGCACCACGTCGTCCGGGCGCGACGCGGCCAGGATGACGCGGGCAAGCAGGGCCTCCGGCTTCTGCGTCGGGTGCAGCTTCTTGCCGTCGGGGCCCTTGAGCCGTTCCTCGCCGGTGCAGAGCGGGATGAACCAGTCGGAGCGCATCTGGATGTCTTCGTTGCCGGCCTTGAGCGCTTCGTAGTTGAATGTGTAATCGCGCTTTTGCGCATCGCGCGTCGCCCAGATCAGCGTCTCGTGCGCGTTGGTGAAGCGGCGGCCGCGGAAATTCGGCATCGGATTGGACTTGCGCCAGATGACATCGTTGAGAATCCAGAAGCCGAGGTCCTGCAGAATCGCGCCGACCCGGAAAATATTGTGATAGGAGCCGATGACCCAAAGCGTGGCAGTGGGCTTCATCACGCGCCGGCAAGCTGTCAGCCACGCGCGGGTGAAATCGTCGTAGGCGGCGAAACTGGAAAACTTGTCCCAGTCGTCATCGACCGCGTCGACGCGCGAATCGTCCGGCCGCTTGAGATCGCCGGCGAGCTGCAAATTGTAAGGCGGATCGGCGAAGACCAGATCGGCGCTGCCGGCTGGCAACTTCGTCATCTCGGCAACGCAATCGCCGACGACAATGCGCGCCGGCGGTGCGGACTCAAAACTCACGCGGGGCGTCCTACTGGACGCCCCGCGACGCGACACAACCATGACTCAGAACTCTGACTCAGGCGACGCGGCCGGCGACGCGGGACCTACAACCGACAAACAACAAGATGCACCGCCAAGGTAAAAAACGGCTTAACCGAAATAATTTTCAACTAGGCAATAAATGCCGGGAAACGTTTGGTTAACTGCGTTCGACGCGCGCGGATTGCGCGGCTACAATGCGGGCAAAGAATGCGGCGCGCGCGCCGCGGCGAGACAGGAGAATGACGCATGCGTACCGACGATTTCCGGCCCAGCGATAATGTCGAAGACGATCGCGCGAGCAGTGCGGCGGGCGGCGGCGGTGGATTCGCCGGAGGACGCGGCGGGCTCGGCATCGGCACCGTCATCGTCATCGGATTGATCGGCTGGTATTTCGGCATCGATCCGAGTGTGCTGCTCAACGGCGCACAGATTCTCACCGGCGGCGCACCGGTGACGCAGCAGGGCGGCCAGGCGCCGCCGGTCACCGCCGGCACGCCGACCGATCCGACCGGACGATTCGTCGCGCTGGTGCTTGGCGACACCGAGGATCGCTGGAGCGAAATTTTCACCGCGGCCGGCCGCACCTATCATCCGCCCAAGCTTCGCCTGTTCTCCGGCGCGGAGCAGGGCGGCTGCGGCAGGGCGGAAGCGGCGATGGGGCCGTTTTATTGCCCGCTTGATAAGCGCATCTATCTCGACACCTCATTTTTCGCCGATCTGCAGAACAAATTCGGCGGCTGCACGGACAGCAAGGCTTGCCAGTTCTCGGAGGCTTATGTGATCGCCCACGAGGTTGGGCATCATGTGCAGGACGAGTTGGGGACGCTGGGACAGGCGACCAGCGCGCAGCGGGCCGCGTCCAGTCAGGTCCAGGCCAACGCGGTGCAGGTCCGCATCGAATTGCAGGCCGACTGCCTCGCCGGCGTGTGGGCGAACCGCGCCCAGCAGAAGCACAAGTTCCTCGATCCCGGCGATGTCGATCAGGCGCTGCAGACCGCGTCCGCCATCGGCGACGACCGCCTGCAGAAGCGAGCGCAAGGCTACGCGGTGCCGGATTCGTTCACCCACGGCACATCCGAGCAGCGCAAGCGCTGGTTCTCGAATGGATTCAAGAGTGGCGATGTCGCGGCCTGCAATACGTTTGCGGCGAGTTCGTTATAACGGAGCGGCGCGCGCGCGGCGGATTCTGGAAGCCGTGTGCGACATATGGCAGGAGAGTTCCCTATTGGCAGCGGGCCCGTCGTCACCGTAATGTCAGATCGAAGGGCGTGACCTGATGCCAGGAATTGACGAAACCAAACGCTTCGTGCCGCTCAAGATCGCGGTGTTGACGATTTCCGACACGCGCTCGATCAAGGACGACAAGTCCGGCGCGGTGCTGACCCAACGCATTGTCGCGGCCGGCCATCTGGTCGCCGAGCGCAGCATCGTCACCGACGAGATCGGGGCGATCCGCGCTCGCGTCAAGGCCTGGATCGAAGATCCGGTGATCGATGTGGTCATCACCACCGGCGGTACCGGCTTTACCGGCCGCGACGTTACGCCGGAGGCGGTCGAGCCGCTGTTCGAGAAAAAGATGGACGCGTTCTCGGCGCTGTTTCTGGTGATAAGCTTTCCCAAGATCGGCACATCGGCGATCCAGTCGCGCGCCACGGCCGGCGTCGCCAATTCGACTTATATTTTCTGCCTGCCCGGCTCGCCCGGCGCCTGCAAGGATGCCTGGGACGAAATTCTGGTGCACCAACTCGATTACCGCTACGGGCCGTGCAATTTCGTCGAGATCATGCCGCGGCTCGACGAGCATCTGCGCCGGCCAAAGGCCAAGGGGGCGACGGCTTAGCCGTCATTCCGGGGCGCGCCAAAGGCGCGAGCCCGGAATCGATAATCACGATACGTGGAAATTCTGAAAGACCTGTCACGGTCTTCGAGCATGGTGGTTATGGATTCCGGGCTCCGGCCTGCGGCCGGCCCCGGAATGACAGCCTACAACTCCAAATCCCAGTATTCGCTCACTACAGGCTTACTGAAGCTCACGCGCTTTTCGCTGCTCGTGAGCTTGAATCCGGCCTTCTGATAAATGTGCCGCGCGGCCGTGAGCACGCTATGCGTCCATAGCGTGATCTTTTCGTAGCCGGCGCTGCGTGCAAAGCGGACACATTCGTCAACCAGCCGCGTCCCGAGCTTAAGCCCGCGCCCTTTTGGATCGACCAGAAGCAGCCGGATGCGCGCCACCGCAACGGAGTCGGCGACCAGAAAGACGCAGCCGACATTCTCGCCGTCCATCTCCGCGATCCAGCAGCGTTCGCGTTTGGCATCGAACTTGTTGGCAAAGTCGGCGACGATTTGCGCGCAGACGCCTTCGAACGGTTCGATCCAGCCGTATTCCTGCGAATAAAGTTCGGCATGGCGTTTGACGATCCAGCCGAAATCGCCGGGCCGCGGCGCGCGCAGCTTGTAGGTGCGTTCAGATGACGCCGCCGCTTCCTCGCCGCCAAGCAGCGTCTCGATCGCGTTCATCGCCGCAATCAGTCGCAGCCGATCCTCCGGGGGCAGCTTGCTAAGCATCCCACCAATGTCGCCCTGCGACCGTCTCTCAAGCGGCGCATAAGCCTGCTGGCCGCGCGCCGAAAGCTCCAAATGACTTTGCCGCGCGTCGTGTGGCGACGCGGTACGCCGGATCAGCCCCCGCTTTTCGAACGTGCGCAGCACGCGCGACAGATAGCCGGCATCGAGATCGAGCGCGCGGCCTATGTCGCTTGCGGTGGTCGCGCCTTTGCCACGCGCGATCTCGTACAGCACACGCGCTTCGGCGAGCGAGTAGGGGCTTCCGAGGAAATTCCGGCGCAGCACGCCGATCTGCCGCGTGTAGAAGCGATTGAAACGGCGCGCCGCGCCGACGTGCGCGTCATCGACGCTGTGTTGGCTGGCGGCGGCGGTGGCATGGCGCAGGCCCATGCGGCGAGCCTCGCGCAGATACTTGACTCAGTCAAGTATCTTGGTGGCGGCAGCCGCGAGTGTCACGAGGCGCGGCCGGCCGATGCGGCGGATAAGGTCGCGTTCCGGGTCGGCGGCATCATCGGCGTGGCCGCCGAGCTCATCGTAAAACGCACGCGTCATGAGCAGGCCTTGTTCGGGGCGGGGCAGGGCGCCGAGCGCGCCTGCCAGCAGCCCCCGCAGTTCGCGCAGCACTGTTTGGGTTGGGATGCCGCGGCGAAACACGGCTGCATGTCGATCCGCCGCGGATCGCTCGGTGAAGCGCCTGGCTTCGCCGACCCAAGCAGTGTCGAGCGCGATCCCGGGCCGCACGAACAACAGAAACGGTGCCCGCGCCGTGGCGGCGGCCGATTTTAACCGCGGCCCCAATGGCTCCGCGCCGCTGATGAAGATGCAGCCGGCGGCATCGGCGACAATCGCGGTGCTGTCGCGCGAACCGCCATCGGCCACGATCGCCTCGCTGACCAGGCCGTCGACGGCCCCCGGCACCAGGGCCGCCAGGGTCCGCGCCAACGGACGTTCACAGTCGCGGGTCGCGATGATGACGCTGATCATTGCACGTGGAGCGCCCTAGACCATCGCGCACAATTTAAGAAGCCTAACGGTCCCATTCTTTGCGCAGTTCGCGCAGCGTCCGGACGCTGTTCTTGCCCCACAGGCCACGGCCTTGTCCCTTGAGAGGTAAAAGCGGTATCTCGCGATCGATTGACTTGAAAACTTCGATCGGCACGAGCGCAGCAACCGGGCGACCCTCCCTGGTGATAATGATCGATTGGCCACCTTCTGCCTCTTCGAGCAATCCCAAGAGTTGATCGCGGGCTTCTTCGACGCTTTTGCGTTGAATTTCGCTCATGAGCGGACTGTGAGGTCCTCTGCGGAAAAGGCAAGCTTGCCAGCGATCACGCCAAATTGTTCTTGTTTTGTTCATGGGCGCACGTT
>DATCBO010000012.1:0-91243 GCA_036511795.1 Xanthobacteraceae bacterium | reverse complement strand
CCGATATAGCCGATCGCGAGCAGGATCGATAACCAGACTCCCACCATGTAGATTTCGGGAAGCTCGAGCCCGTGCGGCGTTTCCCACGGCAGGTCGTAGTGGAAAAAGACCAGCACCGTCGCGCACAGCATGGCGAAGGTTCCGATCAGCAGGGTCATGCGCGGCGGCAGTGCAGTGGCCGAGATCAGGACTGGGCCAAGCAGCAGGAACGAAAACGGGTTCTCCAAGCCTCCGGTAAGGTAGAGCAATGCCGCGAGTTCGGCGATGTCGAAGCCCAGAAGCCAGGCCGCACGGTCCGAATCGAGCCACTGCGTCTTGGGAAAGCCAAACCGCAACGCCACGTTCAGCAGTACGGCTACCGCGATGACGGCGAGGCAGGACCAGATCGGAACCACGACATAATCGAGGCCGAAATGCACCACCAGCAGTGCGGCCAATTGGCCAAAAACCGCGAGCCAACGCAGCCGGACCAGGGTGTCCAGCCTGACGTTGCGGGCGCGATCGTAGCTGCGGGGCAGGCCAAACATGCCGTCAATCTAGCGTCTGCGGCGACTTAATCGAAGAGGGCTGGATGCCGCTGGCGCCGGGCGCGCGAATGCGCGACATTAGGGGCCAGATGACCACTCATTCGGAGCGACCTCATGGCCTACCAGCTCGATCAGTTCATCGACGACTGCCGCTCGACCCTCAAGCGCGATCCCGGCCCCGATGGCCGCGAGGAGGTTCGCGTCAAATTGGAATCGCTGCTCGCCAATCCTGACTTCATCAGCCAACATTGCGGCGAGGGCACCCCGCGCGGTTTGCATGTTTTGTACGACGACCCCGATCTGGGCTTTCAGATCCTCGCCCATATCAACGACAAGGCACGGGTGTCTCCGCCGCACGATCACGGCGCCTCATGGGCGATTTATGGTCAGGCGACCCACTACACCGAGATGACCGAATGGGAGCGTGAGGATAACGGCGCCGATGCCAAGCACGCCACGCTCACGCCGGTGAAGAAATACCGGCTCACGCCCGGCCACGCCGGCATCTATCAGGACGGCAAAATTCATTCGATAAACTATCCCGATTACGCCCGGTTCATTCGCGTGACCGGGACAAACCTTGATCGGATCAACCGCGTGCGCTTCGATTTGAAGACCGGCGAAGTGCACCAGATGACGCCCCAGCAAGCGACGTGAGTTCGGCAACTTCCAATCCCGCTGCGACGAATTCCCATGCTCTGGCTGTGTCGTCGCCACAGCGGGTGAGCGCGCGCGCACTCCGTGGCATGCTGGTAGATGGGAAGGAACTCGCGCTGGTCGATGTGCGCGAGGAACTGATCTTCTCCAAGAATCACTTGTTGCTGGCGCGCTCGATACCGCTCAGCCGGTTTGAACTGAAATTTGTCCAATTCGTGCCGCGACGCGGAACCCGTGTTGTGCTGTGCGATGACGATGACGGTCTCGCTGCGCGCGCGGCCGCGATCCTTTTGCGCAACGGCTACACCGATGTGGCGGTTTTGGACGGCGGCGTTGCGGCGGGGACGGCGGCCGGCTTCGAACTGTTCTCGGGCGTCAATGTACCGAGCAAGGCGTTCGGGGAATTCATCGAGCACGCCAACCATACGCCCGGCATATCCGCCGGCGAACTGGAGCAGCTCATCCGTGAGGGCGCCGATATTGCGGTCCTCGACAGCCGCCCATTCGATGAATACGCGCGGGTGTCGATTCCGAGTGCGATCAACGTTCCCGGTGCGGAGCTGGTTTTACGCGCACGTGAGGTCGCGCCTTCGCCGCAGACGACTGTCGTTGTCAATTGCGCCGGGCGCACCCGGAGCATCATCGGTGCGCAGTCGCTGATCAATGCCGGACTGCCCAACAAGGTCGTGGCGTTGCGCAACGGAACCATGGGCTGGAGTCTTGCCGGCTTTAATTGCGAGAGCGGCAAAAACCGGCGTGCGCCCGGAGTTTCCGAAGGGACTCTGGCGTGGGCGCGACAGGCCGCGCAACGTGTCGCGGATACCTGCGGCGTCAGGGTCATCGATCGTGCCGGACTTGATGCGCTACGAGCAGATGTACAGCGTACCGTCTATCTGTTCGACGTCCGCGATCCCGCCGAGTACCAGGCGGGCCACGTGCCGGGCGCAGCGTCGGCGCCCGGCGGCCAACTGGTGCAAGCGACGGATCAGTATGTCGGCACGCTGGGTGCGGCCCTCGTGCTGGTCGACGATGCCGAAGTGCGTGCGCTGATGACGGCATCCTGGCTGCGCCAGATGGGCTGGCGCGACGTATTCGTGTTGGCCGCCGTGGGAACGGAGACTGGCTGGCCAGCGGCTTCGATGCTCGACACGGAATCTCGCGACGATGCAGCGCTCGAACTCGACGAGTTTGGCGATTTATTCGCCCGCGACGGAGCCACCGTGCTCGATCTGTCGCTTAGTCGGGACTACCTCAGAGAGCACATTCCCGGCGCCTGGTTTGGGATCCGTAGCCGGCTTGACCGCGCGCTCGCGAAAACTCCGCTGCGTGGAACGCTGGTGCTCACGTCTGAAGATGGCGTTGTAGCGCGCCTGGCGGTTGCCGAGGCGAAGGCGCTCACCGACGTTCCCGTGCGCTTCCTGGCCGGCGGTAACGCCGCCTGGAAGGCCGCGGGCTGCGAAACGTCGGTCGAGCCGCTGATGGCCGACGAGGCCGCGGACCAGTGGCGCAAACCCTACGAGCGCTCCGGGGACGTCACCGCGGCCATGAAAGAATACTTGGCGTGGGAGATTGATCTGCTGCCGCGAATTGAGCGCGACGGTTCACTGGAATTTTTCTGCTATCGCGGCTGACCGCGTGACAGTTAGCGGTTCGGTCAGGGCTGCCAGGCTGCGCTTTCGGCGCGGCGTTTGCTGCCGCCGTCGTGTGCTGCATCAACGATCTTGAGAAGTGCGCGAAGTGCGTCTCGCACGCCGTTGCGGCTCACCGCGGAGATAACAAGCGGTGTTTTCTTGGCGGCACGCTTGAGCCGCGCCACCTGCTGTCTGATCTCGGCCGCGGTCATGGCGTCGGATTTGTTCAGCGCGACGACCTCCGGCTTCTGCGCCAGTTCATGACCGTAAGCGACAAGTTCGCTACGGACGGTCTTGTAGGCTTCGCCGGCGTCCCCGGCGGTGCCGTCGACCAGATGCAGCAGCACACGGCAACGTTCGATATGGCCGAGGAAACGGTCGCCGAGGCCGGTGCCTTCGTGCGCGCCTTCGATCAGGCCCGGAATATCGGCAAGCACGAACTCGCGGCCATCGACGTTGACCACGCCAAGCTGCGGATTGAGCGTCGTGAAGGGATAGTCGGCGATTTTCGGCTTGGCCGCGCTGACGGCTGCCAGAAAGGTCGATTTTCCGGCGTTCGGAAACCCGACGATGCCGGCGTCCGCAATCAGCTTAAGGCGCAGTCGGATGGTCTGTTCTTCGCCGGCCTGTCCGGGATTGGCGCGCCGCGGCGCCCGATTGGTCGAGCTCTTGAAATGCGCGTTGCCGAAGCCGCCATTGCCGCCGCGCAGCAGCACAATCTGCTGCTCGGGTTCGGTGAAATCGGCGATCAGCGTTGACCCGTCTTCCTCGTAGATTTGCGTGCCGAACGGCACCTTAAGCACCGCGTCCACGCCGTTGGCGCCATGACGATCCTTGCCCATGCCGGCCTGGCCGTTCTTGGCGAAAAAATGCTGCTGGTAGCGGTAATCGATAAGCGTGTTGAGGCCATCGACCGCGATCGCGATCACGTCGCCGCCTTTGCCGCCATCGCCGCCGTTAGGGCCGCCGTACTCGATGAACTTCTCACGGCGGAACGACACGCAGCCGTTACCGCCATCACCGGAGCGGATATAGACCTTGGCTTCATCGAGAAATTTCATGGTCTTCCGTAGGGCCGATCACCCGGTCACACAATCGCAAAATGCGGCGCCAAGCGCCAAGCACCGCCTGATATAGTAATGAAACTGGTTGGTGGAACGTGAATCTGGCACGAATGGGTTAAGCGTGCAGTCATTGCTCAGATTTGTATTGTCGATTGGTGCGATCTGCCTTGCCGGGGCAATCGCTGTCCAAGCGCAGGACCGTCCGGTCAGGCCAAGCCCGCCCGGTTCGTCCCCACCAGGCGGGTCAACAGGTGGTCCTGCGGTGCGTAGCAGCGAGCTTGCCCGGCTGGAGCAGCGGCAGCCCGCGCTGTTGCAAGCCGAGGCTGCGGCGCTTGCGCCGCACCGCAAAGGCGAGACTGACATTTATGCCATCGGCATAGCCGGTTGGGCCACGCTCGATGTCTTCGCCAAAGAGGTCGACGGTGGGCTGACTGCAATCGGCAGGGTCTTGCCGATTAAGAATCGTATGATTCGCCTGATCAATCATCCGGCTACGGCGGCCTACGTGCCGCTCGCGACGCTGCGTAATTTCCAGGCGGCCGTGCATGTCGTCGGCAACGCGATGGACAAGGAGAACGACGTGCTCGTTCTCTTCGTGACGTCCCACGGCGATCGCAAGGGTGTTGCCCTGCAGCTGCCGAACCAGGTGATTGATCTTACGCCGCAAGATGTCGCGGCCGCTTTCGCGCGCGAAGGCATCAAAAACCGCGTGGTGATCGTCTCGGCGTGTTTTTCTGGAATCTTCGTGCCGCCGCTACAGAACGCCAATACCATTGTCCTGACCGCAGCCGACGCGACGCATACCTCGTTCGGCTGCGCGCCGGAACGAGACTGGACCTATTTCGGCGATGCGTTTTTCAGGCAGGCGCTGCAGCCCGGCACTGATTTTCAAAGCGCGTTTCGGCATGCCCGAATTTTGATTGAAGGCTGGGAACTGATGGATCACGCGACGCCGTCAAATCCGCAAGGCTTTTTCGGACCGGCCTTAGTCGCCAGGCTCGCGTCGCTTTTTCGATCGGCGCGGGCGGCTGGCCGATAGGGCCGATAGTCCTACGGCGGGCCTGCCAGGAACCTGTCCCTTGTCAGCACCGTATTGACATGAAGGAATTCCGCACCGCGCGGATTGCAGAACAGCGACGACTCCCCGACGCGAATGAAGCCAAGCTTTTCCTGGACGCGGAGCGACGCGAGATTGTCGGCAAATGCTCCCGAGCGGATACGGTCGCCAACACCCCACCTGAACAGTTCTTCGACGAAAGCCCGCGCGGCTTCGGTCATGTAGCCCTGTCCCCAAAAGGGCTCGGCGAGCCAATAGCCCAAAACCGGCGCCGCGTCGGGCCGCTGCTGCCATCTCGGCGTGCAGTCAATGCCGCCGATCAGGGCGTTCGAAAGTTCGATGACATGCAGCGCATCGGTCGGCTCCGAACGAAACGCTATTCGCCTTGCGACAAATGCACGGGTGTCTTCAATCGTATGGGGCCAGGGCGGGGCTGCGAGTCGCCTCACGACTTCCCAGTTATTGAAGGCCACGAAAATGCGCTCGGTATCGCCTGCCCTCAAAGGGCGCAACTGGAGCCGCTTGGTACGAATCTCGGCCATTCACGCCACGTGCTTGACCGCGCCCCAGGATTTCAGCGAGGCCCAAAGACCGCGATCGAGCCGGAACCGATCGGCCGGGGCTGCCGAATTGATCGCGCGCACCCGCGTGAGCCGGACGCCGGTCCATTGGAAGCCGCACTTTTCCAGCACGCGGCGCGATGCCGGATTGCTGACGCGCGCGCCGGCTTGCAGCGCCTCGCGCTGCAAATCGCCGAAGGCGTGATCGATGAGCGCGCGCACCGCCTCAGTGGCATAGCCGCAGCCCCAGTAGGGCACGCCGAGCCAGTAGCCGATCTCGGGGCCGTCATCGCGCGGGTCGACGCCGCAGCCGCCGATCAGTTCGCCTTCCCGCGTAATCACGAATGCGGCTCCGCCGTCTCGCCCGTTCGCGGCGGCAATGAACTGCTCGGCATCGGCGATGCCGTAAGGATGCGGAATACGCGCCGTGTTCACCGCGATGCGTTTGTCATTGGCGAGGCGCGCGATGTCCGGGGCGTCTTCACGTTGCGGCGCACGCAACACGAGCCGCTCGGTCGCCAGGGCCGGAACCCTGCACTCGCGCTCCCTGGGGCTGGGGCTGAAATCTTGTTCCGCGAGAGTGAAATCTTGCTCCGCGAGAGTCATGGCATGGGCTCCTGCCGAAAAACCGAAAGGGGGAGCCGGCATCCCGGTCTCCCCCTTTATCGGAGCCCATTCGGGTCCGCCGGTTGGACTGGATGCCGGCGGACCTCAATTTGATCCACCGTGTTACTGGGCCGTGGCCTCCGTCATCGGAAGTACCGATACGAAAACGCGGCCCTTGGTCTTGGTACGGAACTCGATCTTGCCGTCGACCAGCGCGAACAGAGTGTGGTCGCGGCCAATGCCGACGTTACGGCCGGGATGCCACTTGGTGCCCCGCTGACGCGCGATAATGTTGCCGGCGATCGCTGCTTCGCCGCCGAAAATCTTGATCCCAAGGCGCTGCCCAGCCGAATCACGGCCGTTGCGCGAGGATCCACCTGCCTTCTTGTGAGCCATCAGCTCTGCTCCAAACTCTTGGCTGCTACTTATACCGGATTCGTGACAAAAGCATCACCAGCGTGGGGTATTTCTATGCCGCCGGTGCCGCTTCGTTCGCCGCTTCCTTTGCCGCTTCCTTGGATTTTGCCGTTTTGCTCGGCTTTTTGCCGTCGGTCAAAATCTCGGTAATGCGGAGCACCGTGAATTCCTGGCGGTGACCGCGCTTGCGGCGCGAATTCTTCCGCCGGCGCTTCTTGAACGCAATGATCTTTCGCCCGCGCGCGTGGTCGAGCACTTCGGCCGCCACGGTCGCGCCCGCGATCGTCGGTGTACCCAACGTTACGGCATCGCCGCCGACAACCAGGACTTCGCCGAATTCGATGATTTCGCCCGGTTCGCCCTTGAGCTTGTCGACCTTGAGCACTTCTTCGGCGGCAACGCGGTATTGCTTACCGCCCGTTTTGAAGACCGCGAACATCATTTTCTCCGTGTTCGAACCCGGTGCGCGGATATTCTCCGGACCGGCTTTTTGCAGTCGATGATATGGATGCTTACCGGCGCGCAGGGTGCAGCCATTTGGCCATGCCCAAGTCGCGCCGTAGCGGCGCTCTTATGACCGGCCGGTAAGTCACTGTCAAGAAAAGGCAAAGTGAGCGCGTCAGGCCGGAAAGCGCGGCGCAATAAAGCGGTGCCGATTAGTGTTACCACGGTTGCGGCGACGTGCCGCCGCCGGCTTGCCGCTATTGTCTTGGCAGGTCACGCGGATTCCGCGAAGTTGTGGAGCGGGAGAACGGCCTGGGGTTGGTGCCGGCGAGCCAGGGCGGGGTGGGACGGAGAAGACCGCAATGAGAACACTGTCCCGCCGCACGATTCTCGCCAGCGCACTGCCGGCGTTATCGCCGTTCCTGGTCAAAAACGCATGCGCGGCCGAGGAGCCCGGCGAATACCCCACCCATCAGGTCACATTCGTGGTCCCGTATGCGCCAGGCGGCGGCACCGATACGCTTGCGCACCTGCTGGGCGGAATACTGCAGCAGCAATTCGGCAAGCCATTCAATGTTCTGAACCGGCCGGGCGAAGGGACGGTAATTGCGACCAACTTCGTCGCCAAATCGCTGCCCGACGGTTACACGATCATGATGGCGGTTTCGACGCTGGCGATCGACGCCACCCTGTACCGCAAGCTGCCGTACGACCCCGTCAAGGATCTGGTGTTGCTTGCGCTGATCGCCTCGGTGCCGTTTGTGCTGGTCGTCAGATCGTCGTTGCCGGTCTACGACGTCGACGATCTCATTAAACTCTCCAAGCAGCGGCCGTTGAGCTACGGCTCCGGCGGGATCGGTGCATTTCATCATCTTGCCGGTGCGCTGTTTGCCAAGATTACCGGCATCAAAATGACCCACGTGCCGTACCACGGCACGGTGCCGGCGCTGCACGACCTGATCGGCGGCTACATTCAGCTCATGTTTGCCGACTACGGTCCGGCGCAGGGGCTTATCAACGGCGGCAAGATTCGCCCGCTGGCGGTGACGACGACGAAGCGCCTGGCGGCGCTGCCCGAGGTTCCGCCACTTGCCGATGTCGGCGTTCCGGGTTTCGATATCGCCGCGTGGCAAGGGGTGGTCGCGCCGGCCAAGACGCCGGACGTTATTGTCGCCAAGCTCAACACGCAGCTCAACACGGCCGTCGCACTGCCGGATGTGAGCGTGCGGATGAGCGACCTCGGCATGATTCCGATCGGCAAAGGCAGCCCAGACGAGCTTGCGTCTTTTTTGAAGACTGAATTCGTCCGATGGGGCAAGATCGTCGAAACTGCTGGCCTTGCCAAATCGCAGTAATGCTTGCCAAATCCAGTGATGATCGAGGGTGTCTCGTGCCGTCCGCCATGCCGAACGAGGTCGACCGCCGGCTTCCCGCCGGCGATGAAATTTTTCTCGATCACGTCGCCCATTTCGTTCGCGACGCCGACGCGGCGCAACGCGCGCTGATCCAGTGCGGCTTTGCGCCGACGCCAATCTCGATTCAGGTCAACCCCAATCCTTCCGGCGGTGCGCGACCGACCGGGACCGGGAATATCACCGCGATGTTCGAGCGCGGTTATGCCGAAGTGCTGTTCAAAACCGCCGATACGCCGCTGGCCCGCGAATTCGACGCGATGCTGGAGCAGTATGCGGGTTTGCATCTTGCGGCTTTTGTTGTCGCCGACGCGGAAGCAGCGCACCGCCGGCTTGCCGGGAGTGGTTTTGCGGTACGCGATTTGGTTCATATGTCGCGCCCCGTCGACACTGACGCAGGCACGGCAACGGCCGCCTTCACGATCGCGCGGGTCGAGCCCGGGGTCATGCCTGAGGGTCGCATCCAAATGCTGACCCACCACACCGAGCAGGCGGTGTGGCAGAAGCGTTGGCTCAATCATCCCAACAGTGCCACCGGCCTGATCGATGTGGTGATCGCGGTGGCCGATATCGAAGAGGCCTCGGCACGGTTCGCCCGCTTTACCGGCCGTACGGCGAGGAGAACCTCGGGCGGCGCCGTGTTGCATCTCGATCGCGGCGGAGTCTATTTCGTCAACTGCAATCGTATAACCGAACGGATACCCGAGGTGCCGATAACACGGCTGCCGTTCATGGTCGGCTACGCACTGCGCGTGCAATCGCTCACTGCCGCCGAGCGCGCCGTCGAGCGCGCCGATCTCGACTGGCACACGTTCGAAGATGGAATAACGGCGGCTTTCCCCGTCGAGCTCGGCGAGGGGGCGTGGTTTTTCGTTGAAGACGCCGACAAGCTGCCTTGGCGGTGCTGACGGCGCCGCCTTACATAATCTGCCGGCCCAGCAAGGCCTATTCGGCCGGGACCGTCTCGACCTCGGCCGGCACCACTTCCTTCACCGCGCCGCGCCAGCCGTTGTGCGTGAGATCGAAGATAATGCCGTTCGGATCCTTGTATTTGACCTCATAGAAAGCATGCGGATTGTTCTGCGGCGCGCCGCCGAAATAACTGGCGCCGGCGTCTATCGCCTTCTTGGAGCTTTCCTCAAGGTCATCGACCCACATGCCGAAATGCACCAGGCCGTGGTAGCCCTTGTGAAAGCCTGGAACTTCGTCGTCGTATTTCAGCAGCGCAACATTGACGGTGCCGTCGGAGACGTAGCAGCCGATACCAGCCTTGCCGACCACCTTCATGCCGAAGGCTTCCTCAAAAAACTTTGCCGCCTTGTCGGGGTCGGGAACGGACAGCGCGATGTGACGGAGCCGAGCAGCCATGAAAGCCTCCGCAGATGGGGGACAGATGCAGCCAACGCCTCTGTCGCCACAACAGCATCTGCCGCGGCCCACCGAGCGTCAAGCGGCGGTGGCCTATTGGACTTTGATGCCGGCGCTGACGATGACCTCATGCCACTTTTTGATATCGGCGGCGATGCGGTCGGCAAGTTGCTGTGACGTACTAGGCTCGGGTTCGACCCCGATTTTCGCCAAAGCCGCCGTTGTTTTCGGCTCGTGCAGAAGGGCGTTGGTCGCCGTATTGAGTCGAGCCAGGATTGCGGCCGGCGTGCCCGCCGGCGCGTTGAGGGCCTGCCAGAGCACGGCCTCGTAGCCCGATAAGCCGGCCTCGGCGATTGTCGGGACATCCGGCAGCGCCGGGCTGCGCTTTGCCCCGGTCACGGCAATCGCCCGAACCTTGTTCTGTTGAATGAGCGGTAGCGTGGGCGGAATGGTTACGTAGGCCATATCCACGCGACCGGCGATCAAATCAGGCACTTCCTGCTCGGTGCCCCGATAAGCCACCGCCGTTATTTGCACGTCAGCCATCTTGTTGAACAAGACGCCGGCCAGATTGGCGAGCGTCGCAGGCCCTGCCTCGGCAAACGTTTGTTTTCCAGGCGCGGCCTTCGCAAGCTTGATGACGTCTTGCACGGTATGCACCGGAACGCCCGGATAGCTGGCGAGAATGAAGGGCGAGGCCCCGAGCATCGAAACCGGCGCGAAGCTTTTGATCGGATCGAATTTGTGCGTGGTCGTCAGGCTCGGCAGCAGCGTGAAGCTCGTATTGATAAGCCCGAGCGTATAGCCGTCGGGAGTCGCATGCGCGACATATTCGGCGGCGATCTCGCCGCTGGCGCCGGGCCGATTTTCGACCACGATGGTCTGACCGAGTTTTTCGCCCAAAGCATGCGCGACGATACGAGCCACGATGTCGGAGCTGCTGCCGGCCGGAAATGGCACGATCAGATGAATAGGCCGGTCTGGCCAAGCCGCCGCGCGCGCGCCGGACGGCGCGCCGGCCAATATGCCTATAGTCGCCGCAACGGCAAACATCAGCGCTTTGCATCGCATGCTAGGTGCTCCTGGTTGTCACTCGATGGCGTCGGCTTCGCGCAGGCTTTCGAACAACGCCGTGCGCAGCAGGAATTTTCGCGCCAGCTCCCGGTTTTCCGACGTTCGCCGCAGGTCATCGCGATTGCGCTGGCGTACCGCCGGATCCTTTTCGGCAAGCAAGCGCTTGTTGCGAATGGTCTGCGCCTGGGTGTGCGCCACGGCCACGTGTCGGCGCTGCCGCTCATAACGATCGAGTACGCTGTCGTCAGCTTCGCCGCGTGCCATGGCGATAAGCTTATCGGCGAGGTTCATGGCGTCGTGTACGCCCGAGTTCATCCCCATGGCACCGATCGGGCTGTTCACGTGGGCGGAATCGCCGGCCAGGATCGCGCGCCCGACGCGAAACTTATCCGCTACCCGTTGGTGCACCACGTAAAGATTGCAGCCGACGATGTCGAACGGCTTTCCGGTCGGCAGAAAGCG
The DNA here is from genome assembly GCA_036511795.1 of Xanthobacteraceae bacterium. Taxonomy (GTDB): domain Bacteria; phylum Pseudomonadota; class Alphaproteobacteria; order Rhizobiales; family Xanthobacteraceae; genus BOG-931. The sequence goes on along the minus strand of DATCBO010000012.1, from coordinate 79,964 downwards.
CTGCAACTGCGCCTGCAATGCTTCCGGCCGCATCACGGCTTCTTCATCGGCCTTCGGATCAGTCGGGAAATGCACGCGCCAGCGGTCGGGCGGGCCCTTCCAGTGGAACAGATTAGACCACTCGTTCGGGTCGGAAATGTAGTTGCGGTGCGCGTAGCCGTGCCGCGTGAAATCGTAGGCCACTTCGATGTTGAGCGTCCGATCGTCGTAGGTGAAGCCCTCGAACGCAATGTCGAGGTCCCTGCGCACGATGCTGCGTGCACCCTCGGCGCTGACAAGATAGCCGCCGGCGATCGTCTCCTCTTCGCCGTCGATGTTGCGGACCCGTGCAGTGACGCCGTCGCCGTCCTGCGTGAAGGAGATAAACTCGGTGTTGAGGCGCAGGTCGATGTTGGGCTGTGCCTTCACCATTTTCAGCGCCTCTTCGACAATCTTGATGCGCTCGCATTGCAGCACATACGGAAAGCGCGTGTCGTTCTTCAGATCGCCGTGATCGAAGGCGGCGGTCAGTGCGTTCTCGTGCCGATCCCAGTAATGAAACACCGGGGCGATAATGCCGCGCGGTTCGAGTCTTTGATAAAGGCCGAGGCGATCGAACATTTCCAGCGTGGCGGGATGGTTGGTCCCCGCACGTGGCACCTGTTCGAGGAAGTTGTCGTCGCCCAGTGCCTCGACGAGGCAGACTTTTTGATCCGCTTGGGCGAGCGCCAGTGACAGGCAGAGACCGACCGGCCCTGCGCCAATGACGACGATACGATTGGGGTAGGGAGGCATTGTGTGTTGTCCGTCACCCCGAGGTGCGAGCCGTCAGCACGTTTACGCGCGTCTTTCACGCGCTATGGCGAGCCTCGAGGGGCGACGGCCCTAGGCACCGCAGCCGGCATCCATCGAGGGCCTGCGCGGCCATGTCAGGATGACGGCATAAACTTACGTCTTCGCCACCACTTCCTTGGTGGCGCCAGCCCAGCCGTGGTGCGTGAGATCGAATACGACGCCATCGGGATTACGATATTTTGCTTCGTAGAACGAATTCGGCGAGGTCGGCCGCCCGGCCAGGTAGCTGCCGCCGGCTTGCGTGACCTTCTTCTCCGCCTCATCGAGATCGTCGACCCACATGCCGAAATGATAAAGGCCGGTCTTCTCGTCACCTTCGGTTTTGAGCAGAGCAACGTTCATGGTGCCGTCGCTCATGTAGATGCCGCGGCGGGCGGTGCCGGCGCGCGTCATGCCGAAAGCGTCCTCGAAGAATTTTGCCGCCTTTTCGGGATCGGGAACGATGATGGCGATGTGGCGAAGTCTGGTGGCCATGCTACTTCTCCGTTTCTGCTTCTTGGCTCAAGTCCGGCACAATAATAAGCGCTCTCGCTATTTGCAAAGGCCCCGCATTCGCAGATGATGGGGCTCATCTCAGCAAAGGCGAAGGCCCGTCATGCCGCCCGCGAATGCCAACGAGTACGATTTCATCATCGTGGGTGCCGGCTCCGCCGGTTGTACCCTCGCCAACCGGTTGTCTGAAGACTCGCGGGTCCTGGTGCTCGAGGTTGGCGGATGGGACCGCGATCCCTGGATACACATCCCGCTGGCCTGGGGCCGCATGATGGCGCGGCGCATGCACGATTGGATGTATTCGACCGAGCCCGAGCCCGGCATGAACGGCCGTCGGATCGAAATTCCGCGCGGCAAAGTCATCGGCGGTTCTTCCTCGATCAATGCGATGGCGTATGTGCGGGGCCATCGCGGCGACTACGACCGGTGGGCGGCTAGTGGGCTGGCGCAATGGTCCTATGCGCATGTGCTGCCCTATTTCCGGCGCCAGGAATCCTGGGACGGCGGCACGGACCAATATCGCGGCGGTGATGGCCCGCTCTCGACGCGGCGAACTAGCTTTTCCGATCCCATCGTTGAGGCTTTTGCGGCGGCGGGCGCCGCCGCCGGCTATGGCTGGACCGACGATTTCAATGGCCGCCAACAGGAGGGCTTCGCGGCCCGACAGGTCACAATTCGAAACGGCCGCCGCTGCAGCGCTGCAGTCGCCTATCTGAGACCGGTTTTGAGGCGGGGAAACCTGCGCGTTGAAGTCGGCGCCCTCGTCAATCGTGTCCTCATTGAGGGGCATCGCGCTGCCGGCGTTGAATACACGAATGAAAGCGGCGATCCCGTGCGTGCCTTTGCCGGCCGCGAAGTCATCCTGGCCGGCGGCGCAATCAATTCACCGCAACTCCTGATGCTGTCCGGCATCGGCGATCCAAGCGAACTCAAGGCTCACGGCATTGAAACAAAAGTGCCGCTTACCGGCGTCGGCAAAAACCTGCAGGATCATCTCTCGGCGGACGTCGGCTATGTCAGGAAGACGCCGGGAAAATTCCATCACGAGATGCGGCTCGATCGCATTCTGCTGGATCTCGCCAAGGCCTATTTGTTCGGCACCGGCTTCGCGAGCGATGTTCCTGGTGGGATTACGGCGTTCCTGAAGACAGGACTCGATCCGAAGTTGCCTGACGTCCAATTCCTGTTTCGGGCCGGCTCGCTGGCAGCGCAGCCCTATTTGCCGCCATTCCTGCCGAGCTTCGCGGATACGTTCGGCTGTCGTGTAGCGTTGTTGCGGCCAAAAAGCCGCGGTCGCGTTTCGCTCAGGTCTGCCGATCCGCGAGCGGCACTGCGCATCGAATTGAACTTCCTCAGCGATCAGGATGATCTGAAAATTTTGCGCGCAGGAATGCGCATGGCGGTGGATGTCGGTCGCCAGAGTCCGATCGCTCCTTACGTGGACTCCGAGGTGACGCCGCTCAAGACCGACGCCGAAATCGATGCTCATGTCCGCTCAACCGGCATTACGGTTTATCATCCGATCAGCACGTGCCGAATGGGCAGCGACAGCGAGTCCGTGGTCGATCCGGAATGCCGCGTGCGCGGCGTCGAGGCGCTGCGCGTGGTCGATGCCTCGGTCATGCCGGACCTGATTGGCGGCAACATCAACGCCGTGGTGATCATGATCGCCGAGAAAGCCGCCGACATGATCCGCGGTCGTGCCTCGCTTGCGCCGAGCAATGCGTGATGCCGACCCCCGTCAGCGCTGCCGAATACGACTACGTCATCGTTGGAGCGGGCTCGTCCGGGTGCACGCTGGCGAACCGGCTTTCAGAAGATGCCCGGGTCCTGGTGCTCGAAGCCGGCGGCTGGGACCGCGATCCCTGGATCCATATTCCGCTCGGCTGGGGCCGTATTCTTAATCGTCGCATGCACGACTGGATGTATTTCTCGGAGCCCGAACCCGAACTGAATGGGCGGCGGATCGAATGCGCGCGCGGCAAGGTGATCGGGGGCTCGTCATCGATCAATGCCATGGCCTACGTGCGCGGCCATCGCGGCGACTATGACCGCTGGGCCGCGGCCGGACTTAGCCAATGGTCGTACGCACACGTGTTGCCGTATTTCCAGCGGCAGGAATCCTGGGAAAGCGGTTCGACCCAATATCGTGGCGGCGACGGACCATTGACCACCCAGCTCAGCCGCTTCGCCGATCCGTTGGTCGAAGCTTATGCCGAGGCCGGTGCGCTTGCCGGCCATCCGTGGACCGGAGACTACAACGGCCGCACACAGGAGGGCTTTAGCCGCTGGCAGTCGACGATCCGCAACGGCCGCCGCTGCAGCGCGGCGCTCGCCTATTTGAAACCCGCGATGGGGCGGAAAAACCTGCGCGTCGAGGTTGGCGTATTGGTCAGCCGTGTCCTCATCGAACGCGATCGCGCTGTCGGCGTGGAATATATGTCTCGCAGCGGCGAAACCGTTCGCGTGCGCGCTGCGCGTGAAGTGCTGCTTGCCGGCGGCGTCATCAACTCGCCGCAAGTGCTGATGCTTTCCGGCGTCGGCGATCCGGGTGAGCTGCACGCCCATGGGATCGAGGTGAAGGCGCCGCTTCCGGGCGTCGGCAAAAATCTTCAGGATCACATTTCCGCAGGCCTGACCTACGCACGCAAGCAGCCAGGCAACTTCCACCGGGCGATGCGGCTTGATCGCATCGCGCGCGAACTCGTCAAGGCGTATCTGTTCGGTTCAGGCTTCGCGAGCGACGTACCGGGTGGACTGTTTGCGTTTCTGCGCACCGGTGCCGAGGCGAAGTTGCCCAATGTGCAGTTTTTGCTCAACGCCGGCTCGATGATGGCAAAACCCTATCTGCCGCCCTTCCTGCCGAGCTTTCCCGATACGTTTGGCTGCCGCGTCGCATTGCTGCGGCCGCAGAGCCGAGGACGGGTCGAGCTTGCGTCGGCCGACCCGCGTGCGCTGCCGCGAATTTTCCAAAACTTTCTCAGCGCCGGGGATGATCTGAAAATCCTGCGCGATGGCCTGCGCATGGCGCGTGAAGTCGGCCGCCAAACACCGCTCAAGCCGTTCGTCGGCGCCGAGCTGCCGCCGTTGAATTCGGACGCCGAGATCGATGCTCATATCCGCGCGACCGCCATTACGGTGCATCACCCGGCCGGCACCTGCCGCATGGGCGTGGACGAAGGCGCGGTGGTCGACGCACAGCTGCGCGTGCGTGGGGTGGAGGCGCTGCGCGTGATCGATGCTTCGGTATTTCCGGACCTCGTTGGTGGCAACATCAATGCGCCGGTGATCATGATCGCCGAAAAGGCCGCCGATATGATCCGTGGAGTGCCGGCCCTGTCGCCGAGTAATGCGTGATATAAGTGGGCGAAATTTCAGAGGGACGTCCATTGCACACGCCGGCAACCATCGAAGCATCCTGGCCTGATACGATCTACGCGCAGTTTCGCCGCGTCGGCATTCGTCAGGTCGGCTATGTGCCCGACGCCGGTCACATCCGGCTCATCAGTCTTTGCCAAGCCGATCCAAACATTGCCGATGTGGTGCTGACCACTGAGGAAGAAGGCGTGGGGCTGGTCGCCGGTGCGGCGCTGGGCGGGCAGCGAGCGGCTCTCCTGATGCAGTCGAGCGGAGTGGGCAATTGCATCAACATGTTTTCGCTGTTGCGCAATTGCGGGTTCGGCTGCGTTGTGCTGGTCACGATGCGCGGCGAGTTCGGCGAGTTCAATCAATGGCAGGTGCCGATGGGGTCGATCACCGATGAGGTGCTGCGGCTTTCGGGTTTTCTCACCTACCGGATCGAACAAGCCGAAGACGTCGAGGACATTGTCGGCGCCGGCTGCGATATGGCTTTCGACGGTAATCTGCAGATCGCCATTTTGCTGTCGCAACGGCTGATCGGCCGCAAGCAATGGGTGCGCTGATGCTGGAGCGGCGCGAATTCGTAAAACAACTTCTGATCGACCGCGGCGGTCTGCTGGTCGTCAGCGGGCTCGGTGCGGCGACCTACGACGTTGCCGCCGCCGGCGACCATCCGCTGGACTTTTATCTCTGGGGCGCCATGGGCGGCACGGCGATGATCGGGCTTGGGCTCGCGCTGGCGCGGCCGGATCGGCGCGTCGCCGTGCTCACCGGCGACGGCGACATGCTGATGGGTGTCGGCAGTCTCGCCACCATCGGGGTCAAGCAGCCGAAGAACCTCGTCATCATCGTTCTCGATAATGCGCATTACGGCGAGACCGGCATGCAGGCGAGCGCCACGCAATCGGGCATCGATCTCGTCGCCACGGCGCTCGCATGCCGCTTCAGGCAGGCGCGATCCGTCTCGCGCATAGACGAGACGGCGGACGCCCGGTCGCTGGTGCATTCGGGCGAGGGACCGATCCTGATCAGCGCTCACATCGGCGCCGAAGATACTCCGCGTGTGCTGCCGCTGCGCGACGGACATGCGATCAAACAGCGGTTTATCGCGGCGCTGAATGCCCGGCGAGACGAGTCGCCGACAACGACCTAGAGCATTTTCCGGAAAAGTGGCCACCGGTTTTCCGAAGAAAATGCGACCAAATCTATGAAACTAGAGCGCTTCCCGATTCAGTGTAATCGGGAAGCGCTCTAGCAACGCTTACCAGTCATTGCGCCGAAGATTTTCGTTATACCCCGCGCTGCCGCCGCCCGTGGCTGCCGGATTGTCCGACATGGACGGCGGCGCACCGATGCCGCGCGGGGTGCCTGGACCGTAGCCGTGGTATCGCGGCGCTTGAGCGGCCGCCCCGATGGCAGAACTCAAGACGATTGCAGCCGCAAGCGCGATGGTTAGCTTGGTCGACATTTTTGCCTCCACATGGCACGCGAGGGTCGCTCCACCCGGTATACGGGCCTCACTTCGGAGACGGCGTCGCGATTGTGGATTGTTCCCGCGCGCGTTGAAGCCGAGGTGACGATGGGCACCACGTTTTAATGAAACTAAAACACGAAATGTCGGCAGAATAATCGCTGCGTCCAAAAATACGTGGCCGCGATCGAGGAATTCTCGCTATCGCTTTGCCGCCGCTTTCACCGCCTCGATCACTTCGGGATAGGTTCCGCAGCGGCACAGATTGCCGGACAGGTAGTGGCGGATGTCGTCGTCGCTCGGGTTCGGATTTTCCTCCAACAGTTGCTGCGCCATCAGGATAAATCCGGGTGTGCAATAACCGCATTGGAATGCGGCCGTGTCGACGAACGCCTGCTGCAGCGGCGACAGCTGACCGTCGGCATCGAGCGCTTCGATCGTGGTGACATCCTTGCCGTCGACCCAGACCGCGAAATACAGGCAACCGGACACCGCCTTGCCGTCGACCAGAACGGTGCAGCAGCCGCACAGGCCTTGCCCGCAGCTTTCGCGCGCGCCGAACAGATCGAAGCGCTGCAGCAGTTCGACGAGGTTGCGGTGCGGCTCGATCGCCGTCGAAACCGGCTCACCGTTGAGCGTGAAATTTATCAGACGCGTGCTCATCATACTCGTCCTCTAGCGATTTTCCGGAGAGTGGTCACCGGCTTTCCGAGGAAACCGCGACCAAACCTCTGGCTAGTGTCCGCTTCCGTCGAGAGCCTGACGCACCGCGCGGCGCAGGTAGACGCGGAGCAATTCGCGCTTGTAGGGCGCGGAGCCGTGCGCGTCGGATAACGTCTCCACTTCATCGGCGGCGGCGTCTGCCGCGCGTTGCAGGGCTGCGTCGTCCGGGGCGGCGCCTTGCAGCGCCTTTTCGGCCGCGCTCATCCGCGTGACCTTCTCCGTTGCGGCGCTGACGACGACGATCGGATCGCTAATGCGGCCGTCCGCCACCGCGAACGTGACCGCGACGCCGAGCGAGGGCCAATCATCGGCCGTGCGCGAGGTGACTTTCATATAGGCAGCCTTGCGGCCATTAAGCGGGGGCACCGTTACGGCTGTGATCAGATCGGTCTTCTCGAGAACGGTTTCGTAGTAGCCGACGTACAGCTTTTCGAGTGGCAGCTCGCGGCTGCCGTTGGGGCCGGTGATCGACAGGCGGGCGCCGAGCGCGCTCAGAACCGGCGGCAGATCCATGTGCGGATCGCCGTGCGCCAGCGCGCCGCCAACCCGCGCGACGTTGCGCACCCGCACGCTGGAGAGCGTGCGCATGGCCCGGGCCAGCACCGGCAGGCGCGATCGGACGTTCGAATCCAATTCCAGCTCGCGCAGCGTTGCCATTGCGCCGATGCGCAACTCGCCGTTATCGGTCAGCGCGATGCGCGAAAAATCGGGCTCGATGCGGTGCAGGCAAACAAGGCGCGTCGGCGTAAAGACGCCGGCCTTCATCATCAGCATCAGCGCCGTACCGCCCGCCACAGGACGAATTGTCGGCTCCTGCGGATCGAGCAGCGACAACGCTTCCTTCAGCGACGTGGGTTCCACCATTTCGAACGGAATCACTTACGCTTCTCCCTGACGCCTAAATGGTTGCCATGCTTAGCACATGATCGGCGATCTGGGCGCGTGTTCCGACCCAGATGTCGGGCGCCGCCTCGCCTGTTCGACGATCTTCTCATAGAAATGCGCGCCGCGATGGTGGCCGAATATGTGGGCGTGACCGGTGACGTCGATGATGCGCAACTCATTGTCCCGGCGCGCGCGATATCGATAACTTCGTCAAACGAGTCGAGCATCATGCGCGGCGGATGGCCGTATTTCATCGAGGGCATGTCGTTGACATCGTAGGATAGTGGAATGGCGACGATGCGCTTGCCGTTCGGCCACGTCCAGTCTGGCTGTTTCTTCATTCGCGGCTCCGGCCGGCGTTCGGAGCCAACGTTTAATCACCTTGAACCCGCGGCGTCGAGACGGTCGCGGTCACCACACGTGATCGGCACGTGGGCTCACAAGGTAGGCGCTGCCGAGGACCAGAAGCGCAAGTACGGCGGGAGCGGCCGCGAGCCAAAGGCTTGCAGAGGCGACCGCCGCGGTCGCGGCCCACCCGATTGAAGAAAACGCCTCCGCGAAGGTTGCCAGCCGCGACGACACCTGCCGACGGCGGAACTGGCTGCGCTTGGCCTGGCTGCGAAACCAGAACTGCACCGCCGTCGAGGCCGCGGCCGCGATCCCGATACCGGCTGCGGCGACCAGGGCATACCAGGGCGACGCGACTGTAATTGCCGCCACCAAAGGCGCAAAGATGAGCGCGACGGCGCCGAGTACCGCTTCGATCTTGGCCCTCAGGATGAAACGGCCATGCACCGGTGCCGTGGCGACGAGGTCCGGTGCATCTTCGCCCGAGATCGCCAACCACGCGAGCCCGCCGGCAAGTTGTCCCGCGGCCATGACCAGCACCGGCACGACGAGCTGAAGCGCGTTGTTGTCCTGATCGAAGCCGCGCCACAGCATCAAGGCCGGTGGCACCAGATACAGCATCTGCATCAGCGTCTGCGACATCAGCCATGGATCGCGCCGCAGCAGGATCCATTCCTTGCGGCGCAGTGCACCGCGCGGCGAGAGCCTTTTGCGAAACGCATTCTGTCCAGAACGGACCACGCTCGCGTTGCCGACACCCGCGGCAGTGATGGCGTAATTGCCGAAACGCGGGGCGACGACCGCGACCGCGACGGCAAGGAGCGCAAAGCTCGTCGCCAACACGGCGGTCAGCGGCAACATCTGGCCGAGCGCGGCCCGCGCCGGCCACCACAATGCGCTGTCGAGTTCGGGCGCCAGTGCCAGCAGCGTTTTCGATTGCAGCAGCGCCGCGCGCGATATCGTGCCGTAGGAGAGGATGGCGACGACTTGCAGGCCGATGACGAAAGCCGCGCCGATAAGGGCGGCGACAACCTGAGCCAGAAAGCGGGTCTGCCGTGCGCCGAGCATGCGGAACAGCGCGACGGTGAGGCCCAAAGCCAGCGCGGTCGCCGCCGCCCCCATAGCCACAATCAACCCGTAGGCGCCGAGCCAGCGCCAGCCTCCGCGTGCGATGAGTATATCGATGAACGGCGCTGCGAGAGGCAGCGCCATCAACGTGGTCCCGAGCGCGATGGTGGCGATGCGGACGCCAAACAGCTTGTTGCTGTTGACCGGTGAGGCGAGGATCAGGTCGAGATCGGAGCGGGCATAGAAGGCGCGCGTGATCGATTCCATCGCCTGCGAGATCATCAGCATCCATGCCAGCAGCGCGCTCGTAGTAATGGTGAGCAGCGTCTGCTTGTCGATGGCGGCGTTGGCGTGGGGGCCGACGACCGCGTAGGCGACAAAATGCATGAACACCACAAAAGCGATGACGCCTATGGTTACGATGCGCAGGCGCTCGCGCCGGCCGGCCGTGATCATGGAAAGCCAGTCGCGCCAGACGAGCCGCGACTCGTGCTGGGCGAACCAGACGGCAGTGCCGGCTATAGCGTTCATGCCGCTTGCGCCGGTGCGGCGACCAGAGCGAGGAACGTTTCTTCGAGGCTGCCGCCGTCGCGCGCGCCGCTGTCGGCTTGCATGCCGGCCTGATGGCGCAGTTCTTCGAGCGTGCCTTCGGCGATGAGCCTGCCGTGGGCGATGATGCCGATGCGGTCGGCCATGCGTTCGGCGACTTCAAGGATGTGCGTGGTCATGACGATGGTGCCGCCGGTGCGCGTGCGCTCGCGCAGCACATCCTTGACTTGCCGCGCCGAACCGGCGTCGAGACCCGTCAGCGGTTCGTCCAGGATGATCACGCGCGGCTCGTGAATCAGCGCACCGGCCAGCGTCACCTTCTGCCGCATGCCTTTGGAAAAGCTCTCGCAGCGCTCGTCGGCGTGCGGCGCGAGATCGAGCCAATCCAACAGCGTCCCGGCGCGTGACGCCGCCAGCGCCGGTTCGACGCCCCAGAGGCCGGCGACGAACTCCAGATATTCGCGCGGTGTGAGTTTGTCGTAGATCATCGGCTCGTCGGAAACCCAGGCGACGATCTGTTTTGCCACGACCGGCTCGGCGAGCGCATCGATGCCGCCGATGCGAATTGTTCCTGCGTCGGGGCGCAGCAGGCCGGCGATCATCCGCAGCGTTGTGGTCTTGCCGGCGCCGTTGGGACCGACCAACGCGTAAAATTCGCCGGTCCGCACAGTCAGTTCCAGACTGTCGACGGCCGGGCGGTCGAAGCGTTTGACGAGGCCATGAATTTCGAGGGCGAATGGCGTGGGCGGCGCGATGTGCTGCATGGATCGCAGCCTACCGAATAGTGGTTTCGGCCCGGTGAATCCGATGCCGCGAATTACTGGGGGCGGCTAAAGGGTGATGCGGTCGATTTCGGCCAGTTCTTCCGCCGATAGGGTCCAGTCGATCGCCGCCACGTTCTGTTCGACCTGCTCGGGTTTGGTGGCGCCGGCGATGATGCTGGGAATGAACGGCTGGTTCGCAAGCCAACTCATCGCCAGCTCAAGAAGCGTGCGCCCGCGCGCCGCCGCGAAGGCAGACAGCGCCTCGACGATCCGCCAATTGCGGTCGTTGAGCACACCGCCGTCCCGCGGCGGGCTGTTGGCAAGCCGCGACCCCGGCGGCAGCGGCGCGCCGTGTTTGTACTTGCCGGTCAACAGGCCACTGGCCAGCGGAAAGTACGGCAGGAGATTGAGACCATGTTTGCGCATGGTGCCGAGCACGTCTTTTTCCAGATAGCGCTCAAGCAGGCTGTACTCGTCCTGACAACAGATGAACGAGATCAAATGCGCTCGCTCGCTGACGGTCTCTGCTTGTTCAAGTTGTGTCGCCGAGAGGTTGGAGCAGCCGATGAAACGGATTTTTCCTGCCTGCTTCAGATCATCTAACGCTTGCAAGGTTTCTTCGATCGGCGTCTGCGGATCGGGACGATGCAGCTGATAAAGATCGATCCAGTCGGTTTTGAGTCGCCGTAAACTCGCTTCAGCCGCCTGCATGACGTAGCGCCGCGAGGCGCCGCGAAGCTTGCCGGCATGATCCATCGGCAGGCCGAATTTGGTCGCCAGCACCACGTTGTTGCGCCGGCACCCGAGGATCTGACCCAAACATTCCTCGGAGCCGCCGTTGTTGCCATAGATGTCGGCGGTGTCGATCAGCGTGACGCCAAGATCGAGTGCCTTGTCGACCACGAGGCGTGAGGTCGCGAGATCGATGCGGCCGCCAAAGTTATTGGTGCCAAGCCCGACGAGCGAAACCTCGGGCCCCGCGATTCCGAGTCTGCGCTTTTGCATGTTCGCGAAAAGACAAAGACTAAGTCACCCGGTGACGTTATAGGCGGCGAGCGCCGCCATATTGACGAGCTGAGCGTCATTGGCCGACAGCGGCACGATCTGTACCGAGCGATCGAGACCGACGAGCATTGGGCCGATCACCGTGGCGCCGCCGAGTTCTCGAAGCATCTTGGTGGAGATCGATGCCGAGTGAAACTCCGGCATGATCAGCACGTTGGCAGGGCCGGACAGGCGGCAGAACGGATAGGGCTCGCGCAGTTCCATGTTCAGCGCCACGTCGGCCGCCATGTCGCCGTCATACTCGAAATTCACCCGGTGGCGATCCAGAATGCGCACCGCTTCCTGGACGCGTTCCGAGCGCTCGCCGGGCGGATGGCCGAAAGTCGAAAAAGCGAGCAGAGCGAGCCGCGGTTCGTAGCCAAGCGAGCGCGCGACGCCCGCCGCCTCAATGGCGATCTCGGCGAGATCCTGCGCTGTCGGCATCTCGGTCACCGCGGTGTCAGCCACCAGCACCGTGCGCCCGCGCGCCAGCACCAGCGAGGCGCCCATCACCCGATGGCCGGGCTTTGCGTCGATGCAGCGGCGCACATCTTCGAGCGCGACCGAGAAATTGCGGGTCACGCCGGTCACCATGGCGTCGGCGTCGCCGAGCGCCACCATGCAGGCCGCGAAGTGGTTGCGGTCCTGGTTCACCAGGCGCTGGCAGTCGCGTTGCAGAAAGCCTCGGCGTTGCAGGCGCTCGTAAAGGTACGCGGCGTACGCGGCGTTGCGCTTCGACAAAGCCGCGTTGACGATCTCGATGCCGCTGCCCAACTCAACGCCAAGCGCCTTTGCGGTGTCGCGCACGCGGTTCTCGCGGCCGCAGAGCAGCGCCGTGCCAAGCCCCTGGTGCACGAAGCTGGCTGCTGCGCGGATGACCTGTTCCTCTTCGCCCTCGGCGAAGACGACACGCCGCGGCCGCCGCCGCAGCCGCTCGTAGACGCCAGTCAAAACGCCGGCGATCGGATCGAGCCGGCTGCGCAATTGCTGCCGGTAGGTTTCCATATTCTCGATAGGCCGCCGCGCCACGCCCGATTCCATTGCCGCTTTGGCTATGGCAGGCGGAATATCTGAAATCAGCCGCGGATCGAACGGCACCGGGATGATGTAGTCGGGCCCGTATTTCGGCCGCGCCCCGTAGGCTGCGGCAACCTCGTCAGGGACGTCTTCGCGCGCGAGCGCGGCGAGCGCGTGGGCCGCGGCGATTTTCATCTCCATGTTGATCGCGCGCGCCCGCACGTCGAGCGCGCCGCGGAAGATGTAGGGGAAGCCGAGCACGTTATTGATCTGGTTGGGATAGTCGGAGCGGCCGGTGGCCATGATGGCATCCGTGCGCACCTCCGCCACATCCTCGACGGTAATTTCGGGGTCGGGATTGGCCATGGCGAAGATGATCGGCTTGTCGGCCATCGATTTCACCATCGCCTTGGTCACCGCGCCTTTGACCGAAAGCCCAAAGAACACGTCGGCGCCGACAAGGGCCTCCGCGAGCGAGCGCGCTTTTGTCTTGACGGCAAAGCCGGACTTCCACTGGTTCATGCCGTCGGTGCGGCCCTCGTAGATGACGCCCTTGGTGTCGCAGAGAATGAGATTCTCTGGGCGAAAACCGATCGATCGCAGCAGCTCGAGACAGGCGATGCCCGCGGCGCCGGCGCCGTTGCAGACAAGTTTGGTGCTTGCCACGTCCCGGCCGGTCAATTCGAGCGCGTTGATCAGGCCCGCGGCGGCGATGATGGCTGTGCCATGCTGATCGTCATGAAAGACTGGGATGTCCAAAAGCTCGCGCAGCTTCTGCTCGATGATGAAGCATTCAGGTGCCTTGATGTCCTCAAGATTGATGCCGCCCCAGCTCTTGCCGAGCAGCTTGACGCAATTGATGATTTCGTCGGGATCTTCGGAAGAGACTTCGAGGTCGATGGAGTCAATGTCGGCAAATCGCTTGAAGAGGACAGCCTTGCCTTCCATCACCGGCTTCGCCGCCAACGCGCCGCGATTGCCGAGACCGAGTATCGCCGTACCATTGGTGATGACCGCGACGAAATTGCCCTTGGTTGTATAATCGTAGGCGCGCGCTTCGTCCTCGGCGATCGCCAGCACCGGCACTGCGACGCCCGGTGAATAGGCCAGCGACAGATCGCGCTGCGTCGCCATCGGTTTGGTGGCGACAACTTCCAGCTTTCCTGGCCGGCCTTGGCTGTGAAACAGCAGCGCTTCCTGGTCGGTGAATGTCGGGCGGTTCGCGTGGCTGCCGTTTTTGGAGGCCATTTTTGTCTTTCCTTGTCGGATTTCGGTGCATCGCCGCCGAAAGCGATGACATTAGCGAAACCGGCGGTCGATACTCAAGGGATTTGCAGGTGCGCCAGGATTTGCTCTTGCGGCGCAGCAATGCAGCATGAGCCTTAAAATGCCATGCATTGAACTAAAGTGCGCGGCAGAGTAAGGCGTGCAGCCGTCTCGCCAACTCGGAAGACCGCCGGCGCCCCCATGATCCGCTTCCTGCTTCGCTTTCTCGGCTTGCTCCTGCTAGCGACCGCCTTCGTGCTTTTCGTTTACGACGGTGAAAAGACTATCGTGAACGGACACCTGGACTCCCTTAATGTCACCCAAGCGTGGGCGATGATCGACCAGCACAGCCTCACTGCGGTGCAGGACTGGATCAAGAGCAAGGCGTCCTGGGCTTGGGAGCCATACGGGCGGTGGACGTTCGGGCTCCCCGCATGGGCGGTGCTTGCCGTACTATCCGCGATCCTGATCGTGCTTGGCCGCAAGAAGAGAAAGCTGATCGGCTACGCGCGAGACTGAGCGGATAATAATCGCACGGCATGTGAATGAGCGCGATATGTGAATGAGGGAGTGAAATGGCGGGCAACGGATACGATTACATCATCGTTGGGGCGGGCTCGGCCGGCTGCGTGCTGGCCAACCGGCTGTCTGAGGATGGCGCCGCGAGCGTGCTCCTGCTCGAGGCCGGAGGCCGCGATTGGCACCCGTACATTCACATCCCGCTCGGCATGGGTCGTATGCACGAATACGGCATGTTCGACTGGGGCTACCAGACCGATCCCGAGCCAAACCTCAACGGACGCCGCATCGAGGCGATGCGCGGCAAGGTCTTGGGCGGGTCGTCTTCGATCAACGTCATGGCCTACACGCGCGGCAACGCGGGCGACTATGACCGCTGGGGGCAGAAGGGTGCGCGTGGCTGGTCGTATGCGGATGTGCTGCCCTACTTCCGGCGCTGTGAAAGCTGGGAGAACGGTACCGACACATATCGCGGCGCCGAGGGATCGCTTGGCACCGAATTCGCCAGGACCGAAGATCCGCTCTACGAAGCCTGGCTTGAGGCCGCCAAAGCCTGTGGCTACCCGATCACGTCCGATTACAACGGCAAACAGCAGGAAGGCTTCGGCCGTGGCCAGTTCACGATTCGTAATGGCCGGCGTTCGTCGACGGCGAATGCGTTTCTCAAGCCGGCGCGCGGCCGTGCGAACCTGACCGTCGCAACCAACGCGCACAGCACGCGCGTGCTGCTGGAAGGTACCCGTGCAAAGGGCATCGAGTACGTCCAGGACGGATCGACGCAACGCGCTACCGCAAGCCGGGAAGTGATCGTTGCGGCCGGCACCTTCAACACCCCACAGCTTCTGATGCTCTCGGGGATTGGTCCGGCCGAGCATTTGCGCGGCCTCGGCATCAACGTTGTTGCCGATCTGCCGGTGGGAAAAAACCTGCAGGACCACCTCGGCGCCTACATGACCTACACGCGCCCCCAGCCCGGCCCGTTTCACGGCGAAATGCGCTTCGATCGCATGGCGATGAGCATGGTGCGCGCGTATCTGTTCGGCACCGGTCCCGGAACGGTGGTGCCGGGCGGGCTGCACGCCTTCGTCAAGACGCGGCCTGAGCTTTCGGTGCCCGACATCGAATTCATGTTCCGCGGCACCTCGCACAATCCGCATCTGTGGTTTCCGCTGCTGCGTCCGGCCTATCTCGACGGCTACGGCATCCGCCCGACGCTGCTGCACCCCGACAGCCGGGGTGAAATTCTGCTGGCGAGCAGCGACCCGCTGAAGCCGCCGCGGATCGTCTACAAATTCTTCACCGCGCCCAACGATCTGCCGACACTGCGCGAAGGCTTTAAGCGCGCCCGCGAACTCGCCTTCCACAAAGCACTCGATCCGTTCCGCGGCGAGGAGATCGGTCCGGGGCCGCAGGTTAAAACCGACGCCGATATCGATGGCTGGCTCAAAAAGGTCGTCATCACCGCGCACCACCCTGCCGGCACCTGCGCGATGGGCCAGGGTGGGGTCCTCGAACCGGATATGAAGGTGCGCGGCATCGAGGGCCTGCGCGTCTGCGACGCCTCCGCGATGCCGGACCTCGTTTCAGCGCACATCAACGCATGCGTGATCATGATGGCCGACAAGGCCTCGGACATCATTCGCGGCAGGACCGCATTGCCGCGGGCGGAGGCGGCGTGACCAATGGCGTAGGCTGAGCTGCGCGCTCATTATGGCGCCGGTGTCGAAATTTCTAAAAATTAAAAAACCTATCCTGCATTCGAATCTGAGCGGCGCGATCCGGTCGGCGGTCTACCGACGAACAATGGAGGTGGCGATGGTTCGACGTTCGACTTTGCTGAGTCTTGTCCTGGGCGGCGCGCTTGCGTGTCTTTGTTCGCAGGCAGATGCGGCTTCGCCCATCGTTCTGAAATTCGCAAAAGGCTCGTACGGCGTGATGGCCCAGGGCCACGTAACGGCGAGCGCGCCGCAACAGGTCTACCGGGTCGATGTCGAGGCCGGCCAGGTGATGATCATTACGTTTGCGGGAGCAGGGACGATGCGTGGAAGTGTGGCGTGCCAAGGCGGCGTCGGCGACGGTCCCTACGACGGCACCGGCAACAGCATCACCATTAAGGTATCGGGCAACTGCGATATCTCGGTTGACGCCAATACCATGGCCACGGAGTGGACCGGCGATTTCACGCTTGCCGTGCTGGTGTACAGACCACGTTAGCGGCCTCGCGGGGTTTTACTGCATCCCGCCTGCGAACGTACTCTTGAACAGCCTCGTCCATTCGTCCTCATTGTCGAGGAATTTGCCGTTGTCGATCAGGCTCACGCCTGGCGGCGGTTCAGCGACTGTCCGGTTGGTCGGCACGTTGCCGCGCTCCGCGAGGATGCGCTGGCCATCCGTCAAATAAAAATCAAGCAACAAGAGCGCAGCATTGGGGTGCGGCGACTTCGCCAGCACCCCGATGCCAGTCGGTAACGCAAAGGCTGGCGGCAGAACGATGCCATCGATTGGCGCGCCGCTCTTCTTCAGCGCAGCGACGCGATAGCCGTAGACATTCAGCGCCAGCGGCACTTCGCCCGCCACCACCAGGTTGGATAGGAGCGTATGACCGCGACGTACCGAGATGCCGTTGGTGGCAACGATCTTGCGGAACAGCGCCAGGCCCGTGTCTTTGCCCATGGCCTCAGCGATCGACATGAACCAGCTTGAGTCGTCGGCTTCATCGTCGACGCCCAGCTTGCCCTTCCATTTCGGATCGGTGAGATCGGCATAGCTCTTCGGCAGTTCGGCCGCCTTGATCACGGTGGTGTTGTAGGCGACGGTAAAGACACTGAGCCGGTCGGCGATCCAGCCCCGATGCGGCATTACCGCGCCAGGCATCAGTTGCGCGAACACCGGCGACGAGAGCTCGGTCAGCAGGCGCTCGCGCTGCAAGCCTTCCATGGAGTCGCCCGCGGTTTCCGCCAGATCGGCGTCATAGCGTTCGCCGCGGGCCTCGGTCACCGCCCGCCGCAAGATATCGTCGGAACTTCCCCGCCAGAGGCGGACCTGCACGCCGTATTTCTTCTCGAAGGCCTGGATGATCGCATTGGTATCGGCGATCACTGCCGACGAGTAGACGGTGACAAGACCTTCCTTCTTGGCGCCGTCGACCAGACGCTGCATGCGGTCGGGGCCTACGTACCGGGCGATCTCGGCGGCCGATTGAGCGCGCGCGGGGATTGCGAAGGTGACACACGCCGAGCAAAGCATCAGCGCGAAAAAGCTTCGCGGGGACGGACAACGCATCAAGCCGCTCTCGGCGGTAGCTGCCCGGCTTCAGCCTCGTATACCGCGTCCATGCGCGGCGAAAGGCTGTGCCTGCCCAGCGCTTCGGCGAACAATTGCCGCACCTTTTGATGTTCGTCGGCATAGTCGATCTGAGTGCCGCCGAGTCTGCGGCTGATCCAGGAGATCGGTACGCCTTGCGCGTTGCGTGGCGACCAGTGTTTGAAGGCGAGGTAGCGCGCCAGTGTCGGTCCGGAGTTGAAATGCTGGTGGAACCACATGTTCGGCGGCACGATCAAGGTGCCAACCTGCCACTGAAAACGCTGCGGCTCTTCGCCCTCCGGCCACATCAGCGAATAGCCTTCGCCAGATAGGATGACGACATGCGCGCCGGGGCCGTGCGCGTGTGCCTTCTTGTAGGTGCCGACCGGGAACTGCGAGATGTGGCTCGCAATAGTGCCGCGCGCCATGTTGAAGCGGATATGGCCGCCGCCGGCGCCGCGTTCCTTAGCGGCAATCAGTGGCAGGTTGACGGCATCGGGTACGAAATTAGTGCGTAGCAGAAAGCCTTCCTGTTCACCTTTCGACGAAAAATAATCGGGCTCGCCGGAAAAACGGTTCTTGAAGTCGTAAGGACAGTTAAAGATGAAATTAAGATCGTCGTAGCGGTTGATGACGGTCGGTGCGTTGGTCACGGCCACAAAGCGGACCGGTTCCTGGCCCGACCCGTTGAAATGCTGATACCAGCAGTTCAAGGGGATGGCGAAAATCGATCCGGCTTTCCACTCGAAGGTGATGCGTGCGCCGGAATTGTTCCACACTGTCGTCGAGCCGCGGCCAGACAAGATCAGCTGCATCTCTTCGAACAGATGATGGGCAGGGTCGAGCTTTTTGCCGGGCGCAATCTCGCAGACGTAGCAGTCATTGGAAAATCGCGACGCTTCATGATTGATATAGACGCCCTTGGCGGCGCGGCGCGCCCAGGGTTTCAGCTCCACGGTCCGCAGATTCGGAACGTAATGCGCGCCAATGATATCGAGACCATCGCTGCGTACGAAACGCTCATAGGCCGAGTCCTTCTCGACCCGAAACTTTTGCGCCAGTTCTTCGGAAGCGACGGCATCCTTTGCCACGTTTTCCTCCTGTCGATTTTGCGCAAAATTAGCAGCGGCGGATGTGGCGCGCCAGCGGGCGTGCCGTATGGGGGATTATGCGCACACGCGTTCGCCGCAAGCGCGCATTAGGGTCTGACCGATGGTTTTCGCCGCGCGACGCGATCGCCTGCAGGGAGGAGGACCGCCGCCGCGCCGGCAGCGGCAGCGTGGGTCACGCGCGCCGGGATCAGGATTTCGGCGGCTGCTGGTCTTTTGTGCGATTGTCATTTTCGTTGTGCTGGCGGCGCCTTACGTCATCGCGCCGCTGTACCGGGTGATCAATCCGGTCTCGACGCCCATGCTGTTGCGCTGGGCAAACGGGCAGCGGGTACAGCGTATCTTCGTGCCGCTGAACCGCATTGCACCGGTGCTGCCGCTGACGGTGATCCTGGCCGAGGACGCGAGCTTCTGCCGCAATCACGGCATCGACCTTGGCGCCATTCGTGAAGCGTTGCAGCAGTCCGATGACGACGTCGGGGAGGCGCGCGGGGCTTCGACCATCACTCAGCAGACGGCCAAAAACCTGTTCCTCTGGCCCGGCCACAGCGTTGTGCGGAAGATCTTGGAACTGCCGCTGGCTGTCTGGCTGACCATGGTGCTGCCAAAGCGGCGGATCATGGAAATCTATCTCAACACCGCCGAATGGGGTCCGAACGGGGAGTTCGGCATCGAGGCCGGCGCGCGCTCGGCCTTTGGCGTCTCGGCGAACGATCTCGACGCCTGGCGGGCGGCTGAATTGACTGCGGTGCTCCCCAATCCCTACCTACGCAGCGCTCGCAGTCCGAGCCCAGCGGTTCGGCGCGTCGCTGCGCTCCACGAGCGCCGCGCTGCAGCCCATCCGGCGCAGGACGCCTGCCTTCGTACCCGGCCATGAGCCGGTGGTTCCGACGCCCAGGCCTTGTAATCGAGCCCCTAGCATTCGGGGCCTTGTTCTTCTATAAGGCCGCCTTCCGATAAGCCTGAATACGAAGGAGTACGCCGCGATGGCCGTGCCGAAGAGAAAAACATCGCCGTCGAGGCGCGGCATGCGCCGGTCGGCGGATGCCCTGAAGGCGCCGACCTATATCGAAGACAAGGATTCCGGCGAGTTGCGCCGGCCGCACCATATCGACCTGAAGACCGGCATGTATCGTGGCCGCCAGGTGATTACCAAGAAGGCTGAAGCCTGATTGACGACCAAGCCGGGGCGCTCTCTGGAGGGTCAGCGGCAATGCGGTTAGAGTGGCAGAGCGCTGGTCGCGCGGGGGCGCGATGAGGAAGCTTCCCAGGTAGCCTGCCATGTACCTTCTTGGCTTTCCGCTGCTGCTGGTTCCATTTGCGATCTACAATATTGTCGCGTTTATTTTGCACCTGCCGCCCGATATCTGGACGGCACAAGCGGCCGCCGTGCCGATGATGTCCGGCCAGGTCTGGAAATTGACCTGGGAAGACACGTTCCTCGCCCTGTCGATTCTCCTGTTGTGGATCGAGATCATCAAGTCGACCCGAGCCGGCAACCGCGTGATCATGGATCACGTGCTGGCGATGATGTTATTCGTCGCCATGCTGGTCGAGTTTCTTTTGGTCAAGAGCGCCGGTACATCGACGTTCTTTCTCCTTGTCGTCATCGGTCTGGTCGATGTGCTGGCTGGTTTTATCATCGGCATCCGCGGCGCGAGCCGGCAGGTCGAGTTCGACAACGGACCGAGATAGCGAAACGGCGCGGCAGGATGGCGGGCGGCCGGTAAATGCCCCCAAGATCAGAGCGATCGAGATACTGTTCGACCGGCCTCAGTCGGCCAGTGGCCGAGCGACCGATAAGCTGCGAGAGCTTCCGAGGGGTCGGCACGGCGGCGTGCCCGCGTTTGCGGCGCTTGTACGGCCGTAGCGATAAGATGCGCGATGAAATCGGCGTTGGCGCGCCGATCGGATTGTCCCGGCGCGGTATCCCGTACTCGCGGGGTGAGCGGGACGAGAGCGTTTTTCATCGACACTGCCTGCGCGCGCTTTGTCCCAAAATGGGACTTTGCCGGTCTTCCGGTTCCGAAAGCGCAAGCGGCGTGCCGCGTCGGCATGTGTTTTTGAGGAAAAGTGCGTAGAGCGTGCGATTTTCCGAAATTGTTTAAAATCAAGCGGTAGGTTGGCGTTACGGGCGCGGTCTGACGGCGCCTTCTGCGCATCGCAACAAACTCCTCATGGGGGACCCGTGGCCCAAGACGGTGTGCGACAACCGCTTCCCTCCTCGCCCGGGATGTCCAGCAACGAGACGACCGCAGCTAGCGCGGCGGCGTCTTCGGGGCATGAGATCCTCGATGCGGCGCAGATTCTGGCGTCGGTCGGCGAGGTTGCGTACGACTGGCGTATTGATACCGACGTATTGTTGTGGAGCGGCAACGCCAAAGACGTGCTGCTGATCTGCAACATGGCCGCCGTTTCCACCGGCGGCGGTTACGCCCAGTTGCTCGAAGCCGAAAATTCGCAAGCTCGCTTCGATGCCGTCATGCGGTCGGACAAGCGCGACGACGGCACTGGCGTGCCCTATCAAATTCAGTATCGCATCCGGCCGGACCGTGGCTCGGAGACGAAGCTCTGGGTCGAGGATAGCGGCCGCTGGTATGCGGGCCCGGACGGTCGTCCGGCGCGAGCGCACGGCGTGCTACGGGTCATCAACGAGCGCTACGAGCACGAACGAGAACTGACGTTCCTTGCCCGGCATGACGGGCTCACTGGCGAATTGAACCGCCACTACCTCACGGAGATTCTGGAAGACACGCTGGAGGACGCCATACGTTTTCGGTCCTCGTGCGGATTCCTACTGGTGGCGGTCGACAATCTGTCGCGCATCAACGAGTCGTATGGCTTCGACATCGCTGATGCGGTGATTGCCGAGGTCGGCAAGCGGCTGCACAGCCGGATGCGAGGCAAGGACACGCTTGGCCGCTATTCGGGGAACAAGTTCGGTCTGGTGCTGCGCGATTGCACGCCCGATGACATGGCAATCGCCGCCGAGCGCCTGCTGGCCAGTGTCCGCGACGAGATGGTGCCGACGAAATCCGGGCCGATTGCTGTGACCGTGACCATCGGCGGCGTAACAGGCCCGCGTCACGCGCGCAGCGTTGCCGAAGTGTTGACGCGCGCGCAGGAGACGCTTGATATCGCAAAAGGCAAGCGCCGTGGTTCGTTCCTTGCTTACCGGCCAAGCGTCGAACGCGAGGCGCTGCGTCGCGAAAATGTCCGGGCAACCGACGAAATCGTCGCGGCCCTCAATGAGCGCCGTATTTTCCTCGCTTATGAGACCGTGGTGAGCGCGGCGGACCGAAAGGCCGCCTTCTATGAGTGCTTGATGCGCATCCGGCGGTCCGATGGCACGCTCATCAATGCAGGTGAAATCGTTCCGGTCGCGGAGCGGCTTGGTCTGGTGCGTCTGCTGGACCACCGCGTGCTCGAGCTCGTCGTCGATGAAATGATTGCGGCGCCGGAATTACGCGCCAGCCTGAATGTGTCGCCTGCCTCGACCACCGATCCCGATTGGTGGGCCGGGCTCAGCACGCTGTTGCGCGCCAATGGTGGCGTCGCAAATCGTTTGACGGTGGAAATCACCGAGAGCGCCGCTATCCAGGATATCGACGAGACGCGCGGCTTCGTCGCCCGCGTCAAGGATCTCGGCTGCCGCATCGCGATCGACGATTTCGGCGCTGGTTACACGTCATTTCGCAATTTGCGCAAGCTCGGTGTCGACATCGTCAAAATCGACGGCGCCTTCGTTGCCGATATCATGCGTTCTGAGGACGATCGTGCCTTCGTGCGGACGCTGATTGATCTCGCCCAGCGGCTCAAGCTCGCAACCGTCGCCGAGTGGGTGCAGAGCGAAGAGGCGGCACGCATGCTCCAGGACTGGGGCTGCGATTATCTGCAGGGCGTGCTTGTCGGGTTGGCTTCGACGGAGCGGCCTTGGATCAAAGGCTTGGCGCAGGCGGTGTAACCGGCACCCCTGCACCCCAAGCGGGCTGCGAAAAGCGCGTCGAGGTTAGCTGCCGCCCTTGTCGGTCAACCGGTCGACTTTTTTTTGCATCTCGTCGAGCTGGCGCTTGAGATCGTCGATCTCGCCCGAGTTGCCGGGGGATTTTTCCGGCTCGCCCGCGCCGGCCGCCTGGCTCTCACGCCGCGCAAACGGCGTGAACATGGCAAAGGCCCGCTCGAACATTTCCATGTTCCGCCGCACTTGATCTTCAAGCGCGCCGAACGGGCTGACGCCAAAGGCTTGCGTCATCTGCTGACGGAATTTTTCCTGCTCGCGGGTCAGCGAGTCGATGGACACTTCGAGGTAGCGCGGAACCAGCATCTGCATGCTGTCGCCGTAGAAGCGAATAAGCTGGCGCAGGAACGCGATCGGCAGCAGGTTCTGCCCCTGCTTGCCCTCTTGTTCGAAGATGATCTGCCCCAGCACCGAGCGGGTGATGTCTTCGCCGCTCTTGGCGTCATGGACGATGAAATCCTGGCCGCCTTTCACCATGGTGGCGAGATCTTCGAGCGTGACGTAAGCGCTCGTACCGGTGTTGTAGAGACGCCGGTTGGCGTATTTCTTGATCTCGATCGGCTCTGCAGTCTTGGTTGTGGCTTCGGACATGAGCGTCGTGTCACCGCGTCAGGTTGACGTCAAAATAGGCGGTTTCGTCGGGCGCGGCTACCGTTTTGTGATGAGATCGCGCGGCCAAGCATTGCATCGCCGCAAGGCCCGCCATTCACCTTGCCGGCAGCGGGCAGCCTCCCTATGACATATATCCAGGTTACTTGAGAAGCCCGCGGTCAGCCCGCGCGGGACTAACCTGCTTAATCCCGGAAGGAATTTGCCATGAAAGACGACATCGTCATCGTCAGTGCGACGCGCACGCCGGTTGGCGCATTCAACGGCGTATTTGCCACTGTGCCCGCCCACGAATTGGGGAGGACGGCGATCAAGGCGGCGCTCGACCGCGCCGGTGTCGAACCGCAGCGCGTGTCTGAGGTCATTATGGGGCAGATCCTCACGGCCGGGCAGGGCCAGAATCCAGCCCGGCAGGCTTCGATTGCGGCCGGCCTGCCCGTCGAAGTGCCATCCTGGAGCGTCAACCAACTGTGCGGCTCGGGGCTCCGCTCGGTCGCGCTCGGCTATCAGGCCATCCTCAATGGCGATTCCGAGATCGTCGTCGCCGGCGGTCAGGAGTCGATGAGCGTTGCGCCACACTGCGCCTATCTGCGCGCCGGCGTGAAGATGGGCAATTTCGAGATGATCGATACGATGATCAAGGACGGCCTGTGGGATGCCTTCAACGGCTATCACATGGGCAATACAGCCGAGAATGTCGCACGGCAGTGGCAGATTACCCGCCAGCAACAGGATGAATTCGCGGTCGGCTCGCAGAACAAGGCCGAGGCGGCGCAGAAGGCGGGAAAATTCAAGGACGAGATCACGCCGGTGACGATCCAGAGCCGCAAGGGCGATATTGTGATCGATGCGGATGAGTATCCCAAGCACGGCACGACGCTCGAGGGGATCGGCAAGCTGCGGGCCGCCTTTGACAAGGAGGGCACGGTGACGGCTGGAAACGCCTCGGGCATCAATGACGGCGCCGCCGCCGTGGTGCTGATGAAGGCAAGCGAAGCCGCCAAGCTTGGCAAGACCCCGCTTGCGCGCATCGTGTCCTGGGCACAAGCCGGCGTCGACCCGAAGATCATGGGCACCGGGCCGATCCCGGCCTCGCGCGCGGCGCTCAAGAAGGCCGGCTGGAACACCGGCGACCTCGACCTGATCGAGGCCAACGAGGCGTTCGCCGCACAGGCCTGCGCGGTCAACAAGGACCTCGGCTGGGATACCAAGAAGGTCAATGTCAATGGCGGCGCGATCGCCATCGGCCATCCGATTGGCGCGTCGGGCACGCGGGTGCTGGTAACGCTGCTCTACGAGATGCAGAAGCGCGACGCCAAGAAGGGGCTCGCCACGCTGTGCATCGGCGGCGGCATGGGCATCGCGATGTGCCTGGAACGCTGACCGCGCCGCATGCATTGGCCGCAGCGATTGACCTACGTCATGGCCGGGCTTGTCCCGGCCATCTACGTCTTTAAGCTGCTTTCAGAGCAGGCGTCAGTTGCGCGTGCCGAATGAATCCGGCGAGGGGCGCGGGCAGCGAACAGGGGAGGACACGATGCCACGAGTTGCGTTGGTCAGCGGAGGCACGCGCGGTATCGGCGCGGCGATATGCAAAGCGTTGCATGCGGCCGGCTACAAGGTCGCGGCCAATTATGGCAACAACGACGCGGCGGCGCAGCAATTCAAGCAGGAGACCGGGATCGCGGTTTACAAATGGGACGTCTCGTCGTTCGAGGCGTGCGACGCCGGCATCAAGCAGGTTGAAGCTGACCTCGGTCCGATCGATGTTCTGGTCAACAATGCGGGTATTACTCGCGACGGCATGTTTCATCGCATGACGCCCGAACAGTGGAATGCGGTGATTGGCACAAATCTCGGCTCGCTGTTCAACATGACCCGCCAGGTGGTCGGCGGCATGCGCGACCGGAAATTTGGCCGCATTGTCAACATCTCATCGATCAACGGTCAAAAGGGCCAGATGGGGCAGGTGAACTATTCGGCGGCGAAAGCCGGTGAACTTGGTTTCACCAAGGCCCTGGCGCAGGAGGGCGCGCGGTCCGGCATCACCGTCAACGCAATCTGTCCAGGCTACATTGCAACCGACATGGTGAAGGCCGTGCCGAAGGACGTGATGGAGAAAAACATTCTGCCGCAAATCCCGATCGGCCGGCTCGGCGAGCCGGAAGAGATTGCGCGCTGCGTGGTGTTTCTCGCGGCCGACGATGCCGGGCTTATTACCGGCGCGACGCTCACCGCGAACGGCGGGCAGTATTTCGTCTGAGACGATTCACGGTCAGAATCGATTCTTGCGTTCGCGGATTTCGGCAAAGACCTTCCAAGCCGGGCTGCCGGAAAAGCCGAGCGATTTCGCCAATTCGGCGTCGTCCGCGCGGAAGAATGGATTGGCCGCTTTCTCCGCTCCGATCGTTGCCGGGATCGTGAATTTGTGAGCGGCAACCAGCGTGGCGACCTCGCCTGCGCGTGCGGCCAGCACCTTGTTGTTCGGCTCGACGGTCTTGGCGAAACGGATGTTGGCGTCGGTATATTCATGGCCGCAGTAAAAGCGTGTGTCGTCGGGCAAGGCGCGCAACTTGAGCAGCGACTCCCACATCATCTCGGGATTGCCTTCAATGACGCGGCCGCAACCGATCGAGAAGAGGGTATCGCCGACAAACGCGAGCTTGTCGGCCGGGAAGAAATAGGAGATGTGTCCGGCGGTATGGCCCGGCGTGTCGATAACGCGCGCTTCGAGCGAACCGACGTGCACGGTGTCGCCCTCGCCGACCGTCTCATCGACATGGGCGATGCGCTTTGCTTCGTCGCGCGGCGCGACGACGCGGCAATGATGATGATCCTTAAGGGGGCCAATACCCTGGGTGTGATCGGCGTGATGGTGCGTCACCAGGATGTCGGTGAGCTTCCAGCCGGTTTTTTGCAGCGCGGCCTCGATCGGCGCGGCCTCGGGCGCGTCGATCGCCGCAGTGGCGCCGCTCTGGGGATCGTGCAGCAGAACGCCGAAATTGTCCTTCATGCAGAGAAAAAGATTGGTCTGTGCAGGCATTTTTTCACCGTGAATTTCAGGACGCCGCCAAGCTGTCGCGGCCTCGCAATCAGAATACTCCAAGGTAGGCTCTGCAGTGCATTAACTGCAAGATCGCGGCTTGCGGAATTCCGAGGTCGTGCCTGAGGCGAAACTGACGGCGACGTGCTATTTTAGACGCCATGGACGTTGTCGACCTTCGCAACTTCTATGCCCAACGGCTTGGGACGGTTGCCCGCCGCTTTGTCGGCCGCGGCATTCGCTCGCGCTGGAGCGACACCAGTACTCTGCGCGTGCTCGGCATCGGCTATGCGACGCCCTATCTGGGGCTGTTTCGCGAGGAAGCGGAGCGCTGCCTGGCGATGATGCCGGCGCCGCAAGGCGTCGTGCGCTGGCCTTCCACTCGGCCGGCGCTGGCGGCTCTGGTCGAAGAAGCCGAACTACCATTGACCGGCTCCGCCGTCGACCGCGTCCTGCTGGTCCATGCGCTTGAAATGTCGGCCGATCCGGCGGAACTGCTACGTGAGATATGGCGCGTTTTGGCGCCGGGCGGACGATTGCTCGCCGTGGTTCCCAACCGGCGTGGGCTGTGGGCGCGCATCGACACGACGCCGTTCGGACATGGCCGGCCTTATTCGCGGAGCCAGATTACCCAGCTGCTGCGCGAAACTTGGTTCACCCCGACCGGCTGGGGAGAGGCGCTCTACGTACCGCCGATCGGCCGTGGCTGGTTCCTGCGTTCGGCGGTGGCCTGGGAGCGCACCGGTGCGAGTCTGTCCGCCCCATTCGCCGGTGTCCACATTGTTGAAGCAACAAAGCAGGTCTACCGCGCCATTCCGGCGCGGCGAGAACGGCGGCAGTTCGTCCCCGACCTTAAGCCGGTCCTGGCGCCCGCCCCCGGCGCGGTGGCGCTTCGCTAGCGTCGATCAATCAAGCCGCCGAGCGGTGCCGGAAAGATTTAATGTCCGGCAAGCGGAACGTTTCGCAAATCCAAATATTTGGCGTGGTGACGGGGCAACCAACAGCACCGGAGGTTCCACGTGGACGCTATGGACCGTTTTCTCAGGTTCGCCGCCGAATGCGAAGGGATGGCGAAGGTTACACGGAGTCGCGAGAACAAAGCAGTCTGGAACGGTCTGGCGCAACGATGGCTGCGCTGCGCGGAGATGATGGGACAGAGCCGCTCGAATGTGCATCTCTCACATCCGGCTAGGCGGCACCGGTCGTTATTGCAAGAATTGCCTAATTGAAACGGCAACCAAGTTCAGCAAGCGAAGCAATTGATGAAATTTCCGGGTTTTATGGTGTGCGGTGGTAACGCACCACCAAACTTGCAGGGCCAAGACTGTGGCCGGCAACCGCCATCAGCAGTTCGTCGCGGCTGAGACCAGCCTTGAGCGCGCTGGGCGGCGTGTCGAGTGCAATCAAATCGATGACGTAGTGATGCGCGGCGTCGACGGGCGGACCGCACGGGCCGGTATAGCCGAGGGTTCCGCGCGAATTCTTCCCGTCGAGCAGACCCGCTGAGGACGCCGGATCGCCATCGCCTTCTTTCAAGCTCGTTCGAGAGGCGGGAATGCCATATGCAACCCAATGGACCGAGCCGAGGCCGCGCCGTCCGTCGGGATCGATCATTATGACGGCGAAACTTTTGGTCCCCGGTGGTGGGTTCGACCATGCCAGTGGCGGCGAGATATTGCCGCCGCGGCTTTCCTTCCCGCACAGAGTGCCTCCGGCATATTTAAGTGGCAACAGGCCGTTATCGCTGAAGGCCGGCGATGACAGCGTGAACAGGGACGGTTGCGGTTCCGCGGCACAGACCGCGTTCCATGCAACCGTGCAGGCCAGAATACTCGCGCCCACGAGGCGGAACAGTGTCATCTCGATCAACCCGGCGGTCCCCCTGGACTCCTCGCGATGGTGCGTTGCGACTCGCGAACCAAGCTTATAGCGCCAAGTATCGGAACACCGAAACTCCTGATGGCGCGTTGCGCGGCACGAAGCGGCCGATGCTAAGGCGCCGTTAACGTTATCGAATCGTTCCATACCATTGCAAAGTTACTCCAACGGCAAAGTAACAAATCCGTGCCAAATAACATCTCGCAGCTCCGCCGCGACGCGGACTTCGAGGCTGGTCACAATGGCCAAATGGATACAGGCGTTACGGCAGACCACCACATATCTCGGCCTCGTCGTGATCGCAATTATTTGGGGCGGCATCTATTTGCTGTCCAGCGAGCAACGGCAGCTGGCCCACGAAGATGCGCTTCGCCAGGGCAGCAATCTTGCCCGCGTCCTGGAAGAGTACATCAGGCGGGTGGTGCAGGAATCCGACAATGCCCTATTGGCGCTGAGGCAGGACTATCAGCATAGCCCCGATAATTTCGATCTTGGCGCTTGGGTCGCGCTGACACAGTCGCACAACAAGCTGACGGAACATTTTGGCATTTCGGACGCCAAGGGATTCGTCATCCTGTCAAGTCATGGCCCGGTTCGCACTCAGATTTACGTTGCGGATCGCCGCCCTTTTATGTTTCAGCGCGACAGCACCGCAGATGAACTCTACATCAGCGACCCGCTGATCGGACTAGTCAGCCGGCGGCTTACGATCGAATTTACCCGTCGCTTGAACAGATCCGACGGCACATTCAACGGCACCGTGGCAAGCGCGCTCGACGTATCGGAGCTCGAGCAGTTTTTCAGTTCGCTTGATCTCGGTCGCGGCGGCATCGTCTCGTTGGTCAGCAGCGGCGGAGTTGTTCTGGCGCGCGGCGGTAGCGATCCGACGACCAGAGACTTCGCCGGGACGACCGTGCGGAAGACGCAGCTGTTCCAAAAGATGAAGCGTAGTGTTGCCGGCAGCTATTGGAACGCGCCGAATGACAGCGTGAGGTTCGAGGGCGTTCAAAGGCTGATGTCCTATCGATCGGTCTCGGGTATCCCGTTGATCGCGGTGGTCGGCCTGTCCAAGAGCGATATTTTCCGGCACGCCAACGCGACGCTGCGCAAGTACATTGTGGCCGGGAGCGTCCTGACATTCATGGTCTTGATCGTGATGATTGTCGGCGCGGCCCGGCAGGCGCGGATGTTGTCGACGGCGGAGGAGCTCCAGCGCTCGACGCAATCTCTCGAACGCTCCAATCTGCTGTTCCAGGCCGCCCTCAAGAGCATGGCTCATGGGCTGTGCATTTTCGACGGCGACATGCGTCTGGTGGCGTGCAACGAGCAGTACTGGGAGATGTATGGGCTGCGTCCGGAGCAGGCGCGACCCGGCACGACCTTGCGATCGGTGTTGGAGGCGCGCGTCCGCGCCGGCTACGTCCCCGGAGATGCGGATCAGTATATCCGTACGCGGTTGGCAAAAGCCTCGATTTGCGATGCGCATTACGCCGAGAACGATCTGGCCGACGGCCGTATTTACGCGGTCAGCCATTGCCCGATGCCGGATGGCGGTTGGGTCGCGACCCATATCGACGTCACCGAGCAGCGCCGTGCCGAGCGCCAGCTCGCTGAAACGAAGCATTTTCTGGATTTGATCATCGAGCACATTCCGGCAGCAATCGTCGTCAAGGACGCAGCGACGCGCAAATATGTTCTGATCAACCGTGCATTCGAAACGATGCTCGGTATTCCGCGGAGCGATGTGCTGGGCCGCACCACGTTCGACATTCACCGAGCCAAGGACGCCAAGAGTATCGACGACGCCGACACGGAGTCGCTCCAGAACAGCGACCGCGTCAGCTACAACGAGATCGAAGTCGATACGCTGCTGCGGGGTGCGCGCATGCAAGCGACCCATCGTATCGTCACTAAGAATGATCAGGGCGATGCCAAATTTCTCATCGCCGTTATCGAAGACGCCACTGAACGCAAAAAGGCGGAGCAGCGGATCGCCTTTTTGGCGCATCATGATCCTCTGACCGGTCTCGCCAATCGAGCCGCCCTGGCGCAGAAGATTGGAGAGGCGGCGGCCCGCCAGCGCCGCCGCGATGAGCCGTTCTCGGTTCTTTTGCTCGACCTCGATCGGTTCAAAGAAGTCAACGACACGCTCGGGCATCCGGCGGGAGATACGCTGCTAACCGAGGTGGCGATGCGGCTCAAGTCGCTGTTGCGCGAGACCGATGTTCTGGCGAGGCTCGGCGGCGATGAATTCGCAATCATTCAAGCTGGCGAAAGCGATCAGCGCGGCGCTGCTCGGGCGCTGGCGGAACGCATTCTCGAACTTCTTGGCAAACCGTTTACGATCGGCGGCGACGAAATCAACATCGGCACCAGTATCGGCATCGCCCTGGCTCCCGAACACGGCACCGGCTCCGACGAGCTATTAAAGATGGCGGATTTGGCGCTCTACCGGACCAAATCAGGTGGGCGCAACGGTTATTGCTTTTTCGCTCTGGAAATGAGCGAGGTCGCCAGCGCGCGGCTGGAGATCGAGAGCGATCTTCGACGGGCCATCCAGCAAAACGAGCTGGAGCTGCATTATCAGCCCATTCTCAATGCAAACACGCGGAAGATCTGCAGCGTAGAGGCGCTGGTTCGCTGGCGGCACCCGACGAAGGGACTGTTGTTCCCCGATCTGTTTATTCCGCTCGCCGAGGAAACTGGCCTGATCACTCAGATCGGCGAGTGGGTGCTGCGGAAGGCGTGCGCCGACGCTGCGCCATGGCCGGACGACGTCAAGGTCGCCGTCAATTTGTCCCTGGTGCAGTTTCGCAAGACGAAATTGGCCGACACCGTCATGCGTGCGCTGGTCGAATCAGGGCTGGGGCCGGAGCGGCTGGAACTCGAAATCACCGAGACGGCGCTCATCGAGTCGGCGGCTGAATGCTTGCCGGCGCTCCGTCAGTTCAAGAGTGCCGGCATCACGATCGTGCTTGACGATTTCGGCACCGGCTACTCGTCGCTCAGCCAGCTTGCGATGTTCCCGTTCGATCGGATCAAGATCGATAAATCGTTCACGCAAAATCTGACTAAGCGCAGCGAATGCGCGGCAATCATATCGGCGACGCTTACCTTGGCGCAGAGTCTCGATATCGCGACGACCGCGGAGGGTGTGGAAACCGCGGATCAGTACCGTGTGTTGCGGTTGGCCGGCGTGACATCGGTCCAGGGCTACCTGTTCAAGCGCCCCGGACCCGCTTCCGAACTCGACTTCGGCGCCGTCTATGGCGCGGTGACGCTGAATAACGCCGCGTAGTAGGTCCGGCGCCACGGCCTGCCTTTGTGCTTGGCTCCGTCGTTACGACGGGAACGGGCCCCAGGCCCGCTGCACCGCCGGCCGCGCCATGATGGCATCGTGCCAGCGCTGCACATTGGGGTAGTCTTTGAGCCCGATGTCCTTGACGCCGTGAACGTGCACGTCCGAGTACATCGTCATGTCGGCAATCGAATAGGCGCCGCCGAAATATTCATTCGACGCCAGGTGCCCATCGAGGGTGCTGAGCATGTCGCGCAGGTTTGCCTCGTAGTGCTGCTGTGCCGGCGGCGCCTTTACGGGCGAGCGAATGGTCCAGTGTCCGAACTGCTGCGCCAGCGTCGTAAAGGTCGCCGAGCCATAGAACAGCCACTGATCGACCTTGACGCGCGCGGCCGCATCGGCCGGGTAGAACTTGCCGGACTTCTCCGCGAGATATTTCAGGATCGCGCCGGATTCGCAAAGCGTCACTCGCGTACCGCCGGGCCCGTCATCATCGACGATAGCCGGTATTTTGTGCCCGGGGCTGATCTTCATGAATTCCGGCGCCATCTGCGCCTTTTGCGCCAGATTGACCGGAACGATTTTGTGCGGAAGTCCAGTTTCTTCCAGCATCATGCGCGGTTTGTAGCCGTTGTCCGTCGTCCAGGTGTAGCAATCGATCATTTTCGTCCTCCCGGTCCCGATCTCTTTATGCCGGATCGAATTATGACCGACGTATCGCTTGAGGCCAAGTGGCCGACGAGAGGTCCGGTATGGTGTCGGCCGCAGTGTCACTCAGCGCGGAGTTTACTATCGTTGCGGCGAATCCAAATTCGCTCAAATTGCGCAGAACTCATTAAGCCAAACTTTGCGGGCCCTGCTTATTATTCCGCACAATTACAGTCGGGACCGTTGGCGGGGATCGGATGTCCGAGTTGTCTATTTTTGTCGCGTCGAGCCAAGCGGATTTAGCCCGCGCCGGCGTCTCGCGGCCGGTACTGCCGCGGCTTCTGGTCATCGACGATGACAATCTTCATCGTATGATCATCTGCCGTGCCGCCGCCAAGGCCGGCTATCTTCCGGCGGGCGCTGCGAGCTACGACGAGGCCGTCAAGTTGGCGCAGGAAACCGCGTTCGACTGCATCACACTTGACCTTTCACTCGGCGACCATGCGGGCGTCGAGATGCTGCGTCACTTCTGGGTCGTCGGCTGCAAGGCGCCTATCATCATTATCAGCGGCTGCGACAACGAGACGTGCAACGAAAGCGCAAAAGTCGCCGAATCGCTCAAGCTTAACATCTGGGAATCGATACCGAAGCCGGTGAATCTTGCCACTCTGCGCGCGTCGCTCGAACGCCTCAAGGCAAGCCGGGAAGTATCGCCGGCCGACACGCCGCAAGCTGATCAGATTTCACCCGCATAAGGTCCCTGCGGATCGGCCAGTGCCTGCAGGCGCAGCGCCGCCGCATGGGCAAAGCGCAGCATGATTGCCTTGCGCGTCGCCGCCGAGAGCCGATGCTCCGGCGCTTCACCGATGATCGAGGCACCGAAGGCATCCGCTACGATCAGCCCGGCGTCTGCCGGAAAAATCTCGCGCGGCACATCGAGCACTGTGGCGAAAAACAGCCGGTCGCAATGCAGCCGGTAGTCGATCCATTTTTGATCGGCGCGAAAATCCGCAACCGACGATTTGATTTCCACGATGATGATTTCACCATCGCCGCCGAGCGCCACGAGATCGGCGCGCCGGCCGGACGGCAGCGGCAATTCGCTGACGATGCCGTAGCCGAGCGCGTGCAGGTAACGCGTGGTTCCACGGGCGACCGCAAAGGCGGTTGGCGATTGCCGGCCATCGACCGGCAGGGCGGGGGCAAGCGCGTTGAGGCTCATGGCAAGAATTCCCGGCAGCGGCAGGCAGGATAAGGGACGCAGTTCAGGTTTACGCACGCCACATACTCCGGTTGGAAAACCGAGCCGCTCTCCGTTGGGAAAACCAAGCCGTGAACGGGACTCGCCGGATGACGGAACATTGCAACTTGTCCGTTCATTGTCACCTGCGGTCCGCCTGCCGCACCCCGGCGCGTTCCGGAAAGGCGCCGGTCAGGGCAGCCTGCGAAGGCGCGACCACACCGCGTTCGGTAATCAGCCCGGTAACGAGCCGTGCCGGCGTGACGTCGAAGCCGTAATTCGACACCGCGGAGTGCTTGGGCACGACCCGCACCGTTTCGATCCGGCCGTCGGCGGTTAGCCCGCTCATGGTCGTGACTTCATCGGCGTTGCGTTGCTCGATCGGTATTTCGGCGATGCCGTCGGCAATCGTGAAATCGATCGTCGGCGATGGCAACGCCACGTAAAACGGCACGTTGTTGTCGCGTGCCGCGAGCGCCTTCAAGTAGGTTCCGATCTTGTTGCACACGTCGCCATTGGCGGTGACGCGGTCGGTACCGACGATGACGAGATCGACAAGCCCGTGCTGCATCAAATGGCCGCCGGCATTGTCGGCAATGACCGTATGCGGGACGCCATGCTGGCCAAGTTCCCAGGCGGTGAGCGAGGCACCCTGATTGCGCGGCCGGGTTTCATCGGCAAAGACATGGACGGCAATGCCCCTGTCGTGCGCCAGATAGATCGGCGCTGTCGCCGTGCCGACATCGACCGTGGCGAGCCAGCCGGCATTGCAGTGCGTGAGTACGTTCACGCGCTCGCCGCCCTTCTTCCGCGCCGCGAGGGCTTCGATCAGCGGCAGGCCGTTGCGGCCGATCGCCGTATTGATGGCGACGTCGTCATCGCAGATTTCGGCGGCGCGCCGATAAGCCGCCGCGCTGCGTTCGGCTCGCGGACGGTTGTGCAGGGCCGCCATCATCTCGTCCAGTGCCCACTTGAGATTGATCGCGGTCGGCCGTGTGGCGATCAGCGTCGCATAGGCGCGATCGAGCGCGTCATCCGAAGAGTCGACGCGTACCGCCAGACATATGCCGTAAGCTGCTGCGGCGCCGATCAGCGGCGCGCCGCGAACCAGCATGGCGCTGATCGCATGGGCGGTCTGCTCGAGTGTCGTCAGGCGCGTTGTGACGAATCGGTGCGGCAGCGCGGTCTGATCGATAATGCCGACCGACCAACCGTCGGGCTCGACCCAGATTGTGCGCATCGGTTTGCCGTCGACTTTCATCGCCGATGCCTAGCAACATTGTCGGCAATTGTGGAGGGTGAACGGCTTGCTCGCCAGGGAGCGATGCCGCAATCTCACGCTAATGCAGGAGACCCCGATGGCCGATCTCAACTACGAGACCGAATACGACAACCGGGCGCGGGTGCCCGATTATGCCGAAATCTTCCTGCGCTGGGCCGTAGAAGCGGAAAATTACCGCGCCGAACGGCTTAAGGCCGGCCGCGCCGAGCTCGGCCTCAGTTATGGCGATACGCCGCGACAGACCATCGATCTGCTGCTGCCGGACGCCGGGGATGCCGCTCCGCTTGCGATGTTCGTTCACGGCGGCTGGTGGCGTTCGCTCGAAGCCTCGAGCTTTAGCCAGATGGCGCGTGGCTTGAACGCTCGCGGCGTCGCCGTTGCGGTCGCGGACTACGATCTGTGCCCCAACCTGACAATCGCGGACATCATCGAGCAAATTCGCCGGGCCTGCGTGTTCCTGTGGCAGAGGCAGCCTCGGCGCCTGATGCTCTACGGACATTCGGCCGGCGGCCACTTGGCATCGGCGATGGTGGCGACCGATTGGCAATCGCTTTATCCGAAGGCGCCGCCCGATCTGGTGCCGGTCGGATATGCGATCTCCGGCGTGTTCGACCTCGCTCCGCTGGTTGGCATCAGCGTGAATCAGGATTTGCGGCTCGATGCCGCGGAAGCGCGTCGGCTGTCGACCGCGTTTTGGCAACCCCCAGCGGGCCGGATCTTTGATGCGGTCGCCGGCGGCCTCGAGTCCGGAGAGTTCAAGCGACAGAGCCGGTTCCTCGCCGATACCTGGCGGCAACACGGCGCGCAGACGCGGTACGAAGAAATTCCCGGCACAAATCACTTCACCGTCATCGACGCGCTGGCCGATCCGCAGAGCGCCATGGTCGCCCGTGTCGCCGCATTGGCGCAATCGGTCAAACAGTAGTGCGTTGGTCCGGTCTAG
Source organism: Xanthobacteraceae bacterium (assembly GCA_036511795.1). Taxonomy (GTDB): domain Bacteria; phylum Pseudomonadota; class Alphaproteobacteria; order Rhizobiales; family Xanthobacteraceae; genus BOG-931. The sequence goes on along the minus strand of DATCBO010000012.1, from coordinate 44,253 downwards.
GCGCCGGCGGGTGAATCGGGCAGCGCGGTGGGCGCGGCGCGGGTGAACAGCACGCAGGCCGACGCCGCCAGTATCAGCGCAAATCCGATGGCATCGGGAACGGTCGGGCGCTCGCCAAGGATCAGAACCGAAGAGATGACGCCGATCACCGGACTGCCGAGCACGCCGAGCGACGCCGTCGTGGCGGGAAGCTTCGTGATAATCGAAAACCAAAGTCCGTAAGCGATGCCGGTGCCAAGTACGCCGGAGAGTACCGTGGCAATCACCCCTTCGGCATGCGCGGCATGAAAATCGGGGCCGTGCTCGAAAATCAGCATGCATGCGCCGATGATAAAAAACGAGACGACGACCTGCCAGGTCGCAACCGCCATGGGGTCGGCCTTGAGCCGCGCCCATTTCAAATAAACCGTGCCGGCCGCCCAGCTTATGGCGGTGCCGAGCGCCAACAAGATACCAAGCGGAATTCCCGTTGCGGCCAGCGGATAGATCAGGACGGCGAGGCCCGCGACGCACAAGCCGATGGCAATCGGCTGCATGCCGGTCGGCCGCTCGCGGAGAAAAATCCAGCTCAGCACGACCGCCCAGATCGGCATCGAGTACGACAGCACCGCCACCCGCGATGTCGCCGCGCCGAGCTGAGCAAAGGTCGAGAAAATGCTGAAGCTCGCGACGTTGAGAATTGAAGCGATGAATACATGGACGCAGGCTTTGGGCCCGCTAAGCCGCAAGTTGCGACGCAGGACAAAGCACGCCGCGAACAAGATAATGCCGCCGACCAGCGCACTGGTCGTCCGCATCGTGAACGGCGGCACTTCGCGAAGCGCGATCCGCATGATCGGCCAAGTAATGCCCCACACGATGCATAGCGCGATCAGCATCAATCGCGCGCTGGTTTCTGCGCGCGCCGCGGTGTCGCGCGTGGGTTCAGAATTTCTCACGGAATGTCCCGGCGTCGCTCTTCAGGGTGCTTTCAATCCAGTGCGCAGATACCAGTCGGCAATCTGTGCGCCGGTCAAGAATGCCACGTCGGGTTTCTTGCGGATGACCTCGAAGATGCGGCGAAAATACTTGAGCCGATGCGGCGCCCCCATGATGTAGGGATGAACCGAAAGCGCCATGACGCGTGCCGAGTCGGCTGCATCGGCGTAGATCTGTTCAAATTGATCGAGCGCACGTTCGAAGTATTCCGATGCCTTGTGGTGCTGGATCAGCATCATGGCGACGTCGTTGCATTCCTGTGTGTAGGGAATGCTCAGGATCGGTTTGGTGCGCGTCTTGAGCCAAACCGGCTGATCGTCGAGCACCCAATCGGCGACATAATCGTAGCCCCCTTCGATCAACAGCTCGGGGGTCTGCCAAGTTTCGGTCAGACCTGGGCCGAGCCAGCCGCGGGGCGCCTTTCCGGTGGCCTTGAGGATCGTCTCCCGGACTTTGCGGATGTCGGCCCGCTCGTTCGGGACCTTCTGCATATTGGTTTGCGTGTAGCCGTGACCGATGAACTCCCATTTGCGCTCGACTGCCGCCCGCACGATCGCCGGATAGGCCGCAAGCGCCGAACCATTGATGGCGATCACGCCGGGAATCTGGAATTCGTCAAACACCTTGATGAAGCGCCAGAAGCCGACACGGTTGCCGTATTCGTGCCACGCCCAATTTGGCACGTCCGGCATCGGCGAACCGCCGGCCGGCGGGGTGAGCACCGTGCGCGGCATCGTCTGCATCGGGTCCCAGTGCTCGACATTGACGATCACCCACACCGCCATGCGGGCGCCGTTCGGCAATTTGAGCGGCGGCCGTTCGGTGATCGGCGAATAGGCGATCCGCTCGTCCGGCAGCATCACGGTCTTGGACTGCCGTTTGGGAGCGGCTTTTTTTGATCGCGTGGCCATAGCCGATTTTTCCTTTCTGCCTTGCGCAGGTTACTTTGTGACCGCCGAGAGCTTGCCGCCAATCTGATGACGCCGAATCAACGGCTGGACGCCTTTGCCGCCGCTGGCCGCTGCCGGACCAGTATCGTGCCGAACACCGTAAGCCCAATGGCACAAACGCAGAGCGGGAGAAACGCCGTCCACGGTTGTCCTGTCATGTCCCACAGCGCGCCGCTGAGGGTCGGGATGATGATGGCGACCGTATAGCTCACGGTGAACATGCCTGCCGAGGTGCGCGATACGTCGCCCGGTGCGCTCAGCAATGCCGGCAGCGCCAGGATTGCCGGGAAGGTGATCGCGGTGGTGAATCCAACAAATCCCGCGGCGATCAGGATGCCCAGGGTGCTCGGCGCCAGGATCAGGATCAAGAACGACGCGAGCAGCATCGGTCCGAACAGCAGAAATGGCCAGGCGCGGCGCTCGAAGCGATTGGTCATCAGCAGCAGGACGATCGGCGCCGCTATCTGCAGGACGTTGAGCCACGCGAAGGCCGGGCCCAGCAAATCGGTCTTGCCGAGACTGACCAGATAGTCGCCCAGGAACGCATTGGTCGAGAAAAACGAACTGTTGTTGGTGCCGAGGGTGAAGCCGAGCAGCCAAGTCATCGGGCTGCTCCAATCCGGCCACCAGCGGCCGCCAATTGCGGTTTCGCCCGCAGGCTTCTCGTCGCGGCTGGGACCGAACAGATAAAATACCGGGACGATGAGCAGCGCCGGGATCGACCAGAATACGAGATCGTGCCGCCACGAGCCGCCGAGCAGCGGCAGTACGTACGGTATCGTCAGGGACGATGAAATGGTCGCGCCGATCAGCATGCCGGCCGTATAGGCGATGGTGCCCAGCGCGATGCGGCCGGGAAGCCATTCACGCACCAGTGTCGGCATTCCGGGCTGCATGATGGCGATGCCGAATCCGGCCGCGATCGAGCCTGCATAAAGCGTCGGCACGTCGATTGCCGCGCCGCGCGCGCCGCTGGCGATGGCGGCGATCGTCATCCCGACGATCACTGCGAGGTTGGTGCCGATTCGCGCGATGAGCATCGAACCCGGAATGGCGGCGAGGGCAAACAGCGCCAACGGCAGTCCAACCAGAAGCCCGACTTGCGTCTCCGACATGTGCAGTTCGTCATGCACCAGCGGAATGACGGGAGGCATGGCGAGAATCGTCATGCGCATGGCGACGCCCGCAAGAAACAGCAGAGACAAAAGCTTGAGCAGTCGGCCGCGCGATGGGCCGGCTGCGGAATTCCCGGCAGAGAGCATGGAGAGGGACAACCCTTGAGGGCGCAAACTGCATCAGCCAAGGGAGCAGCGCAAGAAAGCGACGAGGTGTTGGCGTTCGCCTATGCGCCGCTTGCTTGCGTGTTGGAACAAAGATAGAACGATCTGGAATGGAAGGCGAAGCAGCCAATCTCGCGAGCGCGCAGCGCGCACTTCGCACGACCTTCGGCTTCGAGACCTTCCGGTCCGGACAAGCCGACATCGTGGCCGCCATCCTCGGCGGCCGCGATGTGCTCGCGGTCATGCCGACCGGCAGCGGAAAATCCCTGTGTTACCAGTTGCCGGCGCTCGTTCGCGAGGGACTCACCATTGTGGTGTCGCCGCTCATTGCGCTGATGCGCAACCAGGTGGCACAGCTTTGCGGGTATGGCGTCGCCGCGGCGGCGCTCAACTCTGCCAACGATCCGGCCGAGAACCGCGCGATTCTCGATCGCCTCGCCCGCCGCGAGTTGCGTCTCGTCTACGTGGCGCCTGAGCGGCTGGTGAAAACCGAAACACTCGATCTCCTCAAGCGCGCCAATAAAATCGCGATGCTGGCGGTCGATGAGGCCCATTGCATCTCGCAATGGGGTCACGACTTTCGGCCCGAATACGCCGAGCTTGGGAAGGTTCAGGTGGCGCTCGGCGGCGTGCAGACGGTCGCCTTCACCGCCACTGCCGATGGCGCTACGCGCGCCGATATCGTGCGAAAGCTCTTCAGCCGGCCGCCGGCCGTTTTTGTACACGGTTTTGACCGGCCTAATTTGCGGTTGGCGATGCGCGCGAAATCCACCAGCGGCAAGCAGGTGGCGGATTTTGTTGGAGCGCATCGCGGACAGAGCGGCATTGTTTATTGCGGCTCACGGCGCAAGACCGAAGAAATTGCCGAAAACCTCCGTCAGAGCGGCATCAAGGCGCTGCCCTATCACGCCGGCATGGAGAAGACGGAGCGCTCGCGCAATCAGGATACATTCCTGCAGGAGGACGGCGTCGTCGTCGCCGCAACCGTCGCCTTCGGCATGGGCATCGACAAGCCGGATGTCCGTTTTGTGCTTCACGCCGATCTGCCGTCCAACATCGAAAGCTATTATCAGGAGATCGGCCGCGCCGGCCGCGATGGGCTTCCGGCCGACACGTTGACGCTCTACGGCATGGGCGACATTCGGCTCCGCCGCATGCAGATTGACGAAAGCGAGGCGGCCGAGGAGCAGAAGCGGGTCGATCGCCAGCGGCTCAACGCGCTTGTCTCACTGTGCGAATCGCCTCGCTGCCGGCGGCAGACGCTGCTCGCCTATTTCGGCGAAACGGCGCAGCCCTGCGGCAATTGCGATTTCTGTTGCGACGGCGCCGAAGTGGTCGACGGCACCATCGCGGCGCAAAAGGCGCTTTCCGCCATCGTGCGCACCGGGCAGCGTTTCGGTACCGAGCACCTGAGCAGCATCCTGCGCGGCGAGGCCAACGAAGCGGTGGAGAAATTTGGCCACCACCGTTTGCCGACCTTCGGCGTCGGCAAGGAATACGGCAAACAGGAATGGCGTTCGATATTCCGCCAGCTCTATGGCGCCGGCATTATCGCGCTCGACGTCACCGGTTACGGCACCTGGACGGTGACCGATGCCGGCCGGCGCGTGCTCAAGGGCGCCGAAAAAATCGAGTTGCGGACCGATACGCTCAAACCGGCAGGCCGCAAGGCCGCCAGGGCCGCCACCAAAGCCACTGCGCTCGCCGACGGCGAGCCCGGTGACGCGGTCTTGTTCGAAGCCCTGAGACGGCTCCGATCCGAGTTGGCCAAGGCCCGGGGCGTCGCCGCCTATGTGGTGTTTGCCGACAGGACCCTGATCGACATGGCGAGACGCAAGCCGGCGACACTCGGCGAGATGGGCGCGGTGCACGGCGTCGGCGAGGCTAAGATGCGACAATACGGCGAGCTTTTCCTCGACGTGATCCGCAAGCACGGCGTAGGCGGGGCCTGAATTCGCGCGAGATTACTGCCTCGAACGAGGCCGATTTTGCAGTTGTTCCACGATGTTGCGCCGCTTTCCGCTCTATGTTAGCAACGCCTCGAATTTCGCGGGTTTGTGGGGCATTTAGCTGCCTCCAAATTCAAATCCCCGCATCATCTCAAGGGCTTGATCCCAAGGGCCTGCGCCTGCGTCCCGCGCCGGGTGGGCCTTTGCGGAACGGCTCCCGAGCAGGCGACGAGAAACACATTTGGCAGGCGAAAACACCATCGTATCGGGCGTGGCGGGGCGCTACGCAACCGCTCTGTTCGATCTCGCCCGCGAGGCGAACGCGATCGATGCCGTCAAGGCGGATCTCGATCGGTTTGATGCCCTCATCGCCGATAGCCCGGATTTGCTGCGGCTTGTGCGCAGCCCGGTGTTTTCCACCGATGAGCAGCTGCAGGCGCTGTCGGCCGTGCTACGGCGCGCCGGTATCGGTGGACTCGCCGAAAAATTCCTCAAGCTCATCACGTCGAACCGCCGCCTGTTCGCCGTGGGCGGCATGGCCAAGGCGTTCCGCGCGTTGGTCGCCGAGCACAAGGGTGAGGCCACTGCCGAGGTGACTGTGGCCGAACAGCTCAAAGACGAACACGTTACGGCGCTGCGCGCCGCGTTGAAGGCAGTCAGCGGTAAGGACGTTGATCTCGCCGTTAAAGTCGACCCCGCTATTCTCGGCGGGCTGGTGGTCAAGATTGGCAGCCGCATGGTTGATACCTCGCTGCGCACCAAGCTCAATGCGATCAGGCACGCGATGAAAGAGGCCCGCTAATGGATATCCGCGCAGCGGAAATTTCCGCGATTCTCAAAGAGCAGATCAAGAATTTCGGTCAGGAGGCGGAAGTCTCCGAAGTGGGCCAGGTGCTGTCGGTCGGCGATGGTATCGCCCGCGTCTACGGACTCGACAACGTGCAGTTGGGCGAGATGGTCGAATTCGAGAGCGGCGTTCGCGGCATGGCGCTCAATCTCGAGAGCGACAACGTCGGTATCGTCATTTTCGGCTCTGACCGCGAAATCAGAGAAGGTCAGACCGTCAAGCGGACGCGCGCCATCGTCGAGGTTCCGGTCGGCAAGGGCTTGCTGGGCCGCGTGGTTGATGCACTCGGCGATCCGATCGACGGCAAGGGACCGATTAAGGCTGACACGCGTGCCCGCGTCGACGTAAAGGCGCCGGGCATCATCCCGCGCAAGTCGGTGAACGAGCCGATGGCGACCGGGCTCAAGGCGATCGACGCCTTGATCCCGATCGGCCGCGGCCAGCGCGAACTGATCATCGGCGACCGCCAGACCGGCAAGACCGCCATCGCGCTCGACACCATTCTGAATCAGAAGCCGCTCAACGCTTCGGGTGACGAAAAGATCAAGCTCTATTGCATCTATGTGGCGGTCGGGCAGAAGCGTTCCACCGTCGCGCAATTCGTCAAGGTTCTGGAGGAAAACGGCGCGCTGGATTATACAATCGTCGTCGCGGCGACCGCGTCCGATCCGGCGCCGATGCAGTTTCTGGCGCCGTTCGCAGGCTGCGCCATGGGCGAATATTTCCGCGACAACGGTATGCACGCGGTGATCATTTACGACGATCTGTCGAAGCAAGCCGTCGCCTACCGGCAGATGTCGCTTTTGCTGCGCCGGCCGCCGGGCCGCGAGGCCTATCCGGGCGACGTGTTCTATTTGCATTCGCGGCTGCTCGAGCGCGCTGCAAAGATGAACGACGAACACAAGGGCGGCTCGCTCACCGCGCTGCCGGTGATCGAAACCCAGGCCAACGACGTTTCGGCCTACATCCCGACCAACGTTATTTCGATTACCGACGGACAGATCTTCCTCGAGACCGACCTGTTCTATCAGGGCATCCGGCCGGCGGTGAATGTCGGTCTCTCGGTGTCGCGCGTCGGTTCAGCGGCGCAAACCAAGGCGATGCGGAAGGTCGCCGGGCGCATCAAGGGCGAATTGGCGCAATACCGCGAGATGGCGGCGTTCGCCCAGTTCGGCTCTGACCTCGATGCGACCACGCAGCGCCTGCTCAATCGTGGCTCACGCCTCACCGAACTCCTCAAGCAGCCGCAGTTTTCGCCGCTGAAGATGGAGGAGCAGGTTTGCGTGATCTATGCGGGCGTCAACGGCTATCTCGATCCGCTTCCGGTCAACCGCGTGCGCGCTTTCGAGGACGGTCTGCTCGGCACGCTGCGCGGCCAACACGCTGACATCCTCGACAGTATTCGCGACTCGCGCGATATCGACGATGCGACGACCGGGAAGCTGAAGGGTGTGGTCGACGCCTACGCCAAGACGTTTGCCTAAGCCATGCCGTCGCTCAAAGACCTTCGCAATCGCATCGCCTCCACCAAGGCGACGCAGAAGATCACCAAAGCCATGCAAATGGTGGCGGCGTCGAAGCTGCGGCGCGCCCAAGTGGCTGCCGAGGCGGCGCGGCCCTATGCGAGTCACATGGACAAGGTGCTGGGTAATATCGCCGCGTCCGTCGGCAGCCTCGATACTGCGCCACGGCTTCTGCGCGGCGCCGGCAGCGATAATGTGCATTTGCTATTGGTGTGCACTGCGGAACGCGGGTTGTGCGGCCCATTCAATACCGCGATCGTGCGGCTTGCGCGCGAGCGCGCGACCGCGCTGATGGCCGAAGGCAAGGAAGTCAAATTCTTCTGCGTCGGACGCAAGGGTTACGACCAGCTGCGCCGGCTCTACGCCAAACAGATCGTCGAAATGGTCGATCTGCGCGGGGCGCGGACGCTGCAATTCTCTCACGCCGAGATGATCGCCGAGAAGGTGATCGCACGCTTTGATAATTTCGAGTTCGACGTCTGCACGCTGTTCTTCTCACGCTTCCGCTCGGTGATCGCGCAGATTCCGACAGCGCAGCAAATCATTCCGCCGGTGTTCGATTCCAAAGTGGCCGATAGACTGGGCGGCGCGGTTTACGAGTTCGAGCCGGAAGCAGAGGACATTCTGCACGAACTCCTGCCGCGCAATATCGCCGTGCAGGTCTTCCGCGCTTTGCTGGAAAACTCGGCTTCGTTCTACGGCGCGCAAATGTCCGCCATGGATAACGCAACGCGCAACGCCGGCGACATGATCCGCCGCCAGACGCTCACCTACAACCGCACGCGTCAGGCGATGATCACCAAGGAACTGATTGAAATTATCTCTGGAGCTGAGGCGCTCTGATTGGTGCGCCCGTAAAGGCAGGGACTCTCATGGCTAAAGCAGTCGGACACATCACCCAGGTCATTGGCGCGGTCATCGACGTGCATTTCGACGCCGACTTGCCGCCGATCCTCAACGCTCTGGAAACGCAGAATCAGGGCCGACGTCTGGTGCTTGAGGTTGCACAGCAGCTTGGCGAGAACACGGTCCGCACCGTCGCCATGGACATCAGCGAAGGATTGGTGCGCGGGCAGGAGGTGACGGACACCGGAGCGCCGATTTCGGTGCCGGTCGGTGCGGGGCTCCTTGGCCGCATCATCAACGTGATCGGAGAGCCGGTCGATGAAGCCGGCCCGGTCAAGGCCGAGGGCATACGGTCGATCCATCAGGAGGCGCCGGCTTTCACCGACCAGTCCACCGAGGCCGCCATTCTGGTCACCGGCATCAAGGTCGTCGATTTGCTCGCGCCCTATGCCAAGGGTGGCAAGATCGGCCTGTTCGGCGGTGCCGGCGTCGGCAAAACCGTGCTGATCATGGAATTGATCAACAACGTCGCCAAGGCGCACGGCGGCTATTCGGTATTTGCCGGCGTGGGCGAGCGCACGCGCGAGGGCAACGACCTCTATCACGAGATGATCGACTCCAAGGTCAACAAGGACCCCAAGGAAGGCTCCGTCGAAGGCTCTAAATGTGCGCTGGTGTATGGGCAGATGAATGAGCCGCCCGGCGCCCGCGCGCGCGTCGGCCTGACCGGTCTGACGGTCGCCGAATATTTTCGCGATCAGGGTCAGGACGTGCTGTTCTTCGTCGACAACATCTTCCGCTTCACGCAGGCGGGCTCGGAAGTGTCGGCGCTGCTCGGGCGCATTCCGTCGGCGGTGGGATACCAGCCGACACTGGCGACCGACATGGGCGCGCTGCAGGAGCGCATCACCACGACCACCAAAGGCTCGGTGACATCAGTGCAGGCGATCTATGTGCCGGCCGACGACCTGACCGATCCGGCGCCGGCGACCTCGTTCGCGCATCTTGACGCCACAACGGTGCTGTCGCGCGATATCGCCGCCAAGGGCATTTATCCGGCGGTCGACCCGCTCGATTCGACATCGCGAATGCTGTCGCCGTTGATCGTCGGCGAAGAGCATTACTCCATCGCCCGGCAGGTGCAGCAAGTGTTGCAACGCTACAAGGCGCTGCAAGACATCATCGCCATCCTGGGCATGGATGAGCTTTCCGAAGAGGACAAGCTTACGGTCGCGCGCGCCCGCAAGATCGAGCGCTTCCTGTCGCAGCCATTTCATGTGGCCGAAGTGTTCACCGGCTCGCCGGGCAAGCTGGTCGACCTTCAGGATACGATCAGTGGCTTCAAAGGCCTGGTGGAAGGAAAATACGATCACCTGCCCGAGGCTGCCTTCTATATGGTCGGCACCATCGACGAGGCGGTCGAAAAGGGTAAGAAGCTCGCCGCCGAGGCGGCATAATCATCAGCCAGTGTGATCAGCTATGGCCGCGCTTCATTTCGAATTTGTCTCGCCTGAACGCGTGCTGTTCTCCGGCGACGTCGATCAGGTCGATTTGCCCGGCGCCGAAGGCGACATGGGCATCTTGGCGGGACACGCGCCGCTGGTCACTTCGCTGCGGCCGGGAATCGTGACGATCTACAACGGCGGCGCGCGCGAGCCGATTGTGGTGGTGGGCGGCTTTGCCGAAGTCAGTCCGGCCGGGCTGACGATTCTCGCCGACCGGGCCGTGCCGCGCGAAGATTACGACACGGCGTTGCTTGCCGAAGAAATCAAGAATACCGAGGAAGACGTCGCCGATGCCGAGGAGGCCAAACGCGATCGGCTCATGCGCCGCCTCGACCAACTTAAATCGCTGCAGGCGGCGCTGGCGCAATAGCGGGCGCTGGCCGTCCGTTATCAGCGCGCGAATTTCGCGAAATCCCTCACCACGCGCTCGTAGACTTGGCGCTTGAACGGCACCACGAGCTGCGGGACGTTTTGCATCGGCTCCCAGCGCCAACCGGAAAACTCAGCGGTATGAGCGCTGTCGGGATGTACGACGTTGATTTCCTTTTCCTGGCCGATAAAGCGCGCCGCAAACCATTTTTGCGTCTGGCCGCGGTACTTGCCTTTCCAGACTTGGCCCAGGATTTCGCGCGGGATGTCGTATGTGAGCCAGTCGCCAATTTCGCCGAGCCGTTCGACGGAGGAGATGCTGGTTTCCTCACGCAGTTCACGCAATGCCGCCGGCCACGGCTGTTCGCCCGGGTCGATGCCGCCCTGTGGCATCTGCCAAGCGTGCGTTTCATCAATGTGTTCGGGACCTTCAATGCGCCGGCCAATGAAGGCATAACCGGCCCGGTTAAGCACCATGATGCCGACGCACGGGCGATAGGGCAGGGATTCAATAGACATCAGGTGACAGTGACACACTACGAATGACGGATCAAAGAACACAAGGCTCGCATCTGTCCTGCGTCAACCGCGATCAGGTCTGCTTCTCTTTGCCGGCTGCCGCCGTAACGGGAATGAGGAGCACGCCGCGGCTCGCTGCTGATTTTGCCCATTTGGCGATATGCGCAATGGAGACAGGCAAGGCCGACGCAATGCCGACGGCCACGCGATGCTGGCGGGCGGCCATCTCCAGTCGGGCGAGCGCGCGGTCGATTTCATCCGGTGTAGCGACGGCATCGATTGTCACATCGGCCTTGGCAAAGGGCAGACTGTTGGCGCCGGCGACGCGCCCGGCGATGCTGCGCGGGTTGGATCCGTCATCGACAAATATCAGGCCGCGTTTTTCGGCCTCCTGCAGCACGGGCGCGAAAGCCTGTTCGGAAGCGGTGAAGCGCGCGCCCATCATGTTGATGAGCCCCACGTAACCTTGCAACCGGCCCATCAGCCAATGCAGCCGGTCGACGTTCTGCTGCGCCGCCAGCGAAGTCAGCAGCGTCTCCGGGCCGGGATCGTTGTCCGGATAGTCGAACGGCTCCATCGGCACCTGCAGGAGGATTTCATGGCCCGCGGCGCGCGCGCGGCCGGCCAGGGCCGCATCGCTGCCGTAGGGGACGAAGGCCAGGGTCACTGCGCCGGGCAGCCTGGCAATCGCTTCGGCGGTGTCCTTGGCGCTAACGCCAAGGCCTTCGATGATGAGGGCAACCCGCACAGCGTCAGGTTTGCCGGGTATGGGAGTCACGGGTTGGGCGAAGGCATCCGCTGGTCGTACGCCATCGGCGGCGATCTTTGGTAGCGGCCCCTGTGGCGTCATCTCAAGGAATTTAGGGTCGACTTTGGGGCCAGGGGGAGCTGCGGGGACACCGCTGCCGGGGGCAGGGATCACCACTTCCTGGCGGGCTCCGGTCGTGCCGTTGATGATATTGACTGTGGTCGAGCCGGGCGGGATCGGTTCCTTACCCTGGGCTGCGCCAGGTGGGCCTTGGCCCGGACCATCGTACCGGCCGGGCCCGCCCGGTTTGGCGACAGCCACGGGCTGCTTCTCCGCGCCACCGGCAGTCTTTGCCGGCGTCGCGGGTTGCAAATTGATCGGAACGACCGCCACCGGCTCGCCGCCGAACGGGTTCTCGCTGATGACCGCCCAAAGGACAAAAATGCCGAGGAAAAGCGCGAGCGTCCCGGCGATAATTTGCGGGATCGGGAGGCGGATGGAGGCGCGGCGCTTCTTCCTGTGCTGGCCCAGCGGCGCGCTCAAATCGTCCGTCGCCATCGCCCTTTCCTCGCGAACCGCCAAAGTGGCGAATCACGCATGAGTCTATCACGTCGGGGCAACGACCGGCCGCGCAAGCGTCCTTCGGCCGGCCTCGAGCGGCAAAAAAAACGGGGCGGCACGTGGCCGCCCCGGAACGAGATCGGGATGTCCCGGCTGCCTTAGTTCGGCACGGGAGCCTTTGGATTCGGCGGGAAAGCCGCATTGGTCGCGGTCCCGCGCAGGAGATCGATCGCTTGCTGGAGCGCCTTGTCGTTCTTCTCATCGGGCGGCACGTAGGACTGCGAACCTGATTGTTCCGGCCCCGCCGCCGAGAGATGGCCCGGCAGCGACGCCTCACCCTTGGTGTCGGTCTCACCCTTCAGATCGCCGGGAACGTCCTGCAGGACCTTGATATCGGGGACGATGCCCTTGGCCTGAATGGTTCTGCCGGATGGTGTGTAATAACGCGCCGTGGTCAGCCGCAGTGCGCCATTGCCGGCGCCAAGCGGGATGATGGTCTGCACCGATCCCTTGCCGAACGAGCGCGTGCCGACCAGCGTTGCGCGCCTGTGATCCTGCAGCGCGCCCGCGACGATTTCAGAGGCCGACGCCGAACCGCCGTTGATCAGCACGATCAGCGGCTTGTCGCCGGTAAGCTCGCCGCCCGGTCGAGCGTTGAAGCGTTGCGTCTCGTCGGAATTGCGGCCGCGTGTGGAGACGATTTCTCCCTTGTCGAGAAACGCGTTCGACACCGAGATCGCCTGATCGAGCAGTCCGCCGGGATTGTTGCGCAGATCGAGGATGTAGCCCTTGATCTTGTCGGCCCCGAGCTTGGTCTTCAGGTCGGCGAGGGCCGTCTTCAATCCGTCGGTCGTTTGTTCGTTGAATTGCGTGATGCGGATGTAGCCGACGTCGGCGCCCTCGACATGCGAGCGCACCGATTTGACGCGGATCACATCGCGAGTGATCGACAGCACAACCGGCTTGTTTGAGCCCTTGCGCACGATCGTCAGCTTGATCTTGGTGTTGACCGGCCCGCGCATCTTGTCGACGGCCTGATTGAGGGTCATACCCTGCACGGCGTCGTCGTCGAGCATCGTGATGATGTCATTCGCCATCACGCCGGCCTTGGCCGCCGGGGTGTCGTCGATCGGCGCCACGACCTTGATCAAGCCGTCTTCCATGGTGACCTCGATGCCGAGACCGCCGAACTCGCCGCGGGTCTGCACCTGCATGTCACGGAAACTCTTGGGATCCATGTAGCTCGAATGCGGATCGAGCCCGGCCAGCATGCCGTTGATCGCGGATTCGATGAGTTTGGTGTCGTCCGGCTTATCGACGTAGTCCGCGCGGACTCGCTCGAATACATCGCCGAACAGGTTGAGCTGCCTGTAAGTGTCAGATGCCGCCGCGCTGGCGCTTGAGCCGATCGGAAGCGAGTGCGGCTGGACGGCCAGCAATGTGACCGCGGCGCCGGCCAGTGCACTGAGGAGGATCAGGGGGGTCTTGCGCATCATCCGCGAACCTTTTCGCCTTCGTTTGTCGCCCACCAAGGGCTGGGGTCAATAGGAGTGCCGTCCTTACGGAACTCCACGTAGAGAACAGGTTTTTTAGAGCCGGTGGCGACGGCGGCCGACAACTGCGCTTGGCCACCCATCGCCGCTACGGGTTCTCCGGTCAGCACGAACTGTCCGAGGTCGACGGATATCCGCTCCATCCCCGCTAACAGCACATGATAGCCGCCGCCAGCATTGAGGATCAAGAGTTGCCCATAGCTGCGAAACGGACCCGCGTAAACAACCCAACCGTCGCATGGCGCCGTGATCTGCGCGCCCGCGTGGGTGGCTATCGAGAGGCCTTTTTGAGTTCCACCGACCCCGTCGGAAGCGCCAAATGCGTGAATCGGTAAGCCGTTGACGGGTAATCGCAGATGGCCGCGCGCATTGGCAAAAGCAATCGCCGGAGCCATACGGCCTGGATCGCCAAGGGCCGCTAGTTTGGGTCTGGTCGAATCGGCTTCGATGCCGCGTGCGGAGTCGCGCGCCACGCGAGTCGCCGGATCGAGATCCGATTCGAGCTTGGCGATCAGGTCCTTGAGGTTGTCGACTTGGTGCGCCAGATCCACGGCATGCTGTTGTTCGCCGGCCAGCGTCTGCTCGGTGCTTGCCTGTTTTTTCTGCCGCGCGTCGATCAGCATATTCAAGCGGAGCTGCTCATTCGCCAAGCGGTCGAGATTTTGCGATAACGTCGCCCGCTCGCTGACGATGTCCGTGCGCACGCGGGAAAGCTCGGCGAGGTCGCCGGCGATCGCATCGGCCGCCGCTCGCATGTCCGGAACGACGGCCCCGAGCGTGATTGCGGTGCGTAATGCTTTCAGGGCATCCTCCGGTCGCACCAGCAGCGCGGGAGGCGGCCGTTGCCCGACGCGCTGCAGGGCCGCAAGAATCTCGATGATTGCGGTCCGCCGCTCGTCCAGGGATTTTTGAAAAACTTGTTCGCGCGCGTCGAGTGACTGGAGCCGCGACCGCGCGTCATCGATCTTTGTCTCGACGTCGCGCACCGCCGCAGCTGATTCGATGAGCTGCTGGTTGAGCGCGCGCCGATCTTCGCTGAGCGCCTCAATCTGCAGTTTGAGCTTGGCCTGGCTGTCCGCCGATTGGCGCTGCCGGGTCCGTACCGCGTCGAGCTCTTGATCATGCTGCCTGATCGCATTGTCGGCGGAAGGCGTCCCCACCGAACTGGCCGCGGGCAGTGCCTGCCGCAGCGGAACCTGGGTAGCCGGCGATTGCGCGAAGGCGGCCAGGTTGGCGCCAAACGGCAGTGCCAAAGCCAGCGCCGAGCCGAGCACCAGGCACGGATCGGTTGGGCGCGACCATCGGAGAATCATGGCTTTCACGGTAACTGCCGGCCTCAGGATGGCAAGAAAAAGCAATGGCTGGACCACAATAGGACGCCGCCCTGGCACAAACGCCACAAAACAGTGGGACCGGATTGAGAAGAATTAAGGGCGGTCACGCCCGATGGTAGGGGTGGCCCGCAACGATACTGGCGGCGCGGTAAAGCTGCTCCAGCAGCATGACGCGCACCAGTTGGTGGGGCCAGGTGGCGCTCCCGAAGGCCAGCCTGAGCTTGGCGCGTTGCTGCAGGCTTTGGGCCAATCCGTCAGCGCCGCCCACGACGAAACAGACGGCCGGCGGGGCCTCCGTGCGCCACGCCCGGAGCAGCCCCGACAAGGCCGCGCTGTCGAAGTTGTCGCCGTGTTCGTCCAGGATGACGATGATCGCCCTCTCGGGAATGACACCGGCTATGGCGATCGCCTCTTCGACGCGGCGGCGTTCGACGTCCTGGGCGCGGCTTTCGCGAATTTCGACGATCTCGATGTCGCGGACACCGAGCGCCCGTCCGGTCGCTTGCGCGCGCTTTCGATAGGCCTCGGCAAGTTCGCGTTCGGGGCCCTGTTTGAGGCGGCCAACGGCGATGACGACGAGGCGCATGTGAGCTTTCCATCGCCTTCAGGGCGCACGCGACGGGCGCGCGCCGGCGCACGATCGAACGTCGCAGGCCGGCTAACTCGCGCGTTTGGCGGCGCGGCCGCTTGTCCACATTCCTTCCAGATTATAGAAGGCGCGCACTTCCGGTCGAAACACGTGGACGATCACCGCGCCGGCGTCGATCAGCACCCAGTCGCAATGCGGCGTGCCTTCGACGCGGGCCGCGACGCCGACCTTGTGGAGGTCTTCAACGATCCGATCGGCGACCGAGCCGACGTGACGTTGCGAACGGCCGGTCGAGACGACCATGTAGTCGCCGATCGAAGACTTGTTGCGCAGATCGATGGTGAGGATGTCCTCGGCCTTCATATCGTCGAGGCGCGCAAGAACCAGACGGAGAATCTCCTCGGCGTCAATACGCATTCTGGAGACCGCTTCGGGCACGCGACGGTCGGCCCAAACAGTGGCAGGGTGGGACAGGGGTCCTGATCCTTTCGCTCCTTACGCAGGCCGGATTATCGACTTCGACAGTCCTTAACATAGGCCTGCTCAGTTAATGGTTTCAACCGGAATGCTTCAAATAACCTCATATTGCGGCGCCCCGGGAGCCACGCGCCGCACGCAACGCGGTCGACGATAACGGCGATTTGAGGCCGTGCAGATAAATCCAGGCAGGAGGCTTTCGTTCCGGCAACACCCGCGCTGCCATCTCGGGGAGGCGCGCGCGCGCCAATGTCTGACCGGCGGCCGTCGCGGCAGCGTAAAGGCTTGGGCCAAGCCGATCAACGATTGCGATCGGCACCAGCGCGGCGATGTCGCGCCATCGCTGCCAGCGGTGGAAGCTGCGCAAGTTGTCGGCGCCCATGATCCAGACAAAGTGCACGCCACGGCAGCGGCGGACCAGGTAGGACACCGTTTCGAAGGTGTAGTGAATGCCTAATTTTGCTTCGAAATCGGTCACGATGATGTGCGGATGGTGAGCCAGCGCCCGTGCGGCCGCGACACGTTCGCTTAACGGCGCGAGGCCGCGCGTATCCTTGAGCGGATTGCCCGGCGTAACGAGCCACCACACGCTGTCGAGCCCCAGGCGACGCAGCGCCAGGAGACATGCCGCTCGATGGGCTGCATGGGGCGGATCGAACGTTCCGCCAAACAAGCCGATCCGCATGCCGGGCGCATGCGGCGGCAGCACAACCCGCGCTCGCGCCGCAGCCGAGCGCGCGCCAGAAAAGTCACTCCTCATGCCCGTCGGAAACGCCCCCTCCCACGCATCGCCCGCCGACTTGATCGCATCGGATCGGGCGAACACAAACTACGGCCGCGTTTGGCCGCTGCCGCGAATGCGGTACTTGAAACTCGTAAGCTGCTCGACGCCGACCGGGCCGCGCGCATGCAGCCGGCCGGTGGCGATGCCGATCTCGGCGCCGAATCCGAATTCGCCGCCGTCGGCAAACTGTGTGGACGCGTTGTGCAGGACGATTGCCGAATCGACTTCGCGCAAAAACTTCTCCGCCGCCTGCCGGTCCTCGGTGACGATCGCATCGGTGTGGTGCGATCCATAGCGCTCGATGTGGGCGATGGCGGCATCGACTCCGTCGACCACGCCGGCGGTGATGATCGCATCCAGATATTCGGTGCTCCAGTCTAATTCGCTCGCGGGTTTCACGCGAGCGTCCGCCGCCTGCACGGCCGCATCGCCGCGAATCTCGCAGCCGGCATCGATCAGCATGGCGATCAGTGGCTTGAGCAATTTCGCGGTCGCGGCACGGTCGACCAACAAAGTCTCGGCCGCACCGCATACGCCGGTCCGCCGCATCTTTGCGTTGAGCACGATGGCCTTGGCCATTGGCAGCTTGGCTTTGCGATCGACGTAGACGTGGCAAACGCCTTCCAGGTGGGCAAAGACCGGAACGCGTGCATCGCTTTGAACGCGACCGACCAGACTCTTGCCGCCGCGCGGCACGAGGACGTCGATTGAGCCATCGAGGCCTGCGAGCATCATGCCGACCGCTTCCCGATCGCGTGTCGGTACAAGGGAAATCGCTGCCGCCGGCAATCCGGCTTCGACGAGACCCGCAACCATTGCCGCATAGATCGCGCGCGACGAGCGGAAGCTCTCGGAGCCACCACGCAGGATGACGGCGTTACCGGCCTTCAGGCATAGCGCGCCCGCGTCCGCGGTGACGTTCGGCCGGCTCTCATAGATCACGCCGACAACGCCGAGCGGCACGCGGACGCGCTCAATCCGCATGCCGTTGGGCCGGCGCCAAGTGGCCAGGACGCCGCCGATCGGGTCCTTCAACCGGCGAATCGTTTCAATGCCGACCGCCATGGCCTCAATGGAAGCGGGGTTGAGCGTCAACCGGTCGAGGAACGCTGCGGCGGCCCCGGCGGCCTTCGCTTCGGCCACATCCTCGGCGTTGGCGGTCAGGATCGCCGCGCGCGAAGCGCGGACAGACTTGGCCATGGCGGCAAGCGCCCGGTTCTTTTGGGCGGCCCCCGCAAGCGCCAGTATCCGCGCGGCGGCGCGCGCCTCACGTCCGATGGCCCCCATGGCGGCCTGGAGGCTCCCGGTGCCTGGAACCGCTTTGAGCGGAGCGTTCATGGCCTTGATCCGTCTCGCATTCGCCGCTTTCTAGCATGTTTGGCGGGCCCCGGCGAGGCGGCCCAAGGGGTGTGGTTATCCACCGCGACTCACAGCGTTCTTTAGCGCGTCATGGTTTTCCGGGAACGCTACAGACTGCCACCGGTTTTTGTCGTGACCGCAACCTGGAGGGTGTCATGAGCATGTCGACAGATTGTCACATTCGCAACTTGCCGAAGCGTCTGCCGGCGGGGACCGTCTATGTGGTTGAGGGCTGCGGCGGTCATCACGGGAAGCTTCGCGTATCCTCGCGCTACGTCGTCATGCCGAGCGGGCAAAGGGTGGAAATTCCGGCAAAACTCGGCCGGACGCAGTCGGTTCAGGCCCATCTCAGGCGGCCGTTTGGGACGCCTCGCAGGTCAGGTTCCCGATCGAATAGTTTTTGAGGCGGGCAAAAAAAATCGCGCTCGTTCCTGGAACGAGGTCGCGCAAGCAACGTTGATTGTAAGGCGCCGGGCGAAGCCCCCCAGCCCCTCACCCTCAATCTCCCGGCGTCGAACCCCGGCCACCTTAGTGGCCGGGGTTCTCTCTTTCGTAACCACCCCATGATGCACGTCGGGTGCCCCTCGGAACCAACCGACCAGCCATGCATTTGGTGTGCGCAAGTGAGTTGCGTGGCAATATATGTCTGAAGTTTGGCCGGGTGCGATATCCCTTTGGGGGATTCGCCCCCGGCCTTTTTTATGAGCCGAAGCAGCGGAACTGCAGGTCAGTAATAGCGCCAGTAGTGATGATAGCGGCAGCGGTTAAACCAGCGCCACCGCCAGCCCCATGGCGTCCACACTCGCCGGTGCACCCAGCAGCGGTGGTGATAATAGGGCCCGTAATAAAAATAGGCGGGACCAAAGAACCGTCGGCCGTGCCGGAACCGGAAGCCGACGAATGGTCTGCGATGGAAGCGAGCCGCGCCGAAACGCGTACCACCGAAATACCTAACGCCGCCGAAGCTGCGGGCAGGTGCGGCGCCAAGACCCATGCTGCCGAAGTGAGCGGTGCCGCCGAAGTGAGCGGCGCCGCCAAAGTGCGCACCGCCGAAGTGCCCACCTCCACCGCCAAAATGTCCGCCACCGCCGCCACCGCCATGGCCGCCACCACCGCCGCGGGCCAACGCGGTGCCGATTGCGAGACTGCTGAGACCTATCAGCGCGATTGCCACGAACAGAATTCTGAAGATACGACGCATAGAACTTTCTCCGGTCTATAAGCCGCCCAGCCGCTACATTAACCCCGCGACGCCGGCAATTCATCCGTGATAACGACCGACAGCCGTGCGGTGCGCTCTCAACGGCAAGAGCGTCGCATCACTCGCGCCCGACGATCAGATTGTCGCGATGGATCATCTCGGCGCGTCCGCTGTAGCCGAGGATCGACGCGATATCGGCGGACGAGCGGCCACGAATTTTCTGCGCGTCGGTGGCGTCGTAAGCACAGAGGCCGCGACCGATTTCGCCGCCGTCCGGACCGCGAATGATCACCGCGTCGCCGCGTTCGAAGGCGCCGTCGATCCGCACCACGCCGACTGGCAACAGGCTGTTGCCGCGCCGCAGTGCCGCTACAGCGCCGGCGTCGATGGTGAGTATGCCTTTAGGCTCGAGCGATCCGGCGATCCATTTTTTGCGCGCCGTGAAGGGATTGCCGGCGGCGCCGAACCAGGTGCAACGCGCACCGTCAGTGACTGCGCGCAACGGATGCTCGACTCGGCCGGAAGCGATCAGCATGTGCGTGCCGGCTTCCGTCGCGATTTTTGCCGCTTCGATCTTCGTCTGCATGCCGCCGCGCGATAATTCCGATCCGGCGGCGCCCGCCATCGCTTCGATCGCCGGCGTGACGCGCTCGACATACGGCACGAGCTGGGCCGAGTCCGACGTACCGGGAGGCGCGTCATAGAGCCCGTCAACATCGGACAACAGCACCAGCAGATCGGCGCTCATCATCGTGGCGACGCGTGCACCCAGCCGGTCATTGTCGCCATAGCGAATTTCACTGGTCGCGACGGTGTCGTTTTCGTTGATGACCGGCACCGCGCGCCATTCCAGAAGCTTGTCGATGGTCGAGCGTGCATTGAGATAGCGCCGCCGTTCCTCGGTGTCGGTGAGCGTCACCAGCACTTGTCCGCCGGTGATGCCGTGCCGCGACAAAGCCGCGGTCCACCTGCGCGCCAGTTCGATCTGGCCGACGGCGGCCGCGGCCTGGCTATCCTCGAGGCGGAGGGGACCCGATGGCAGCTTGAGCACCGCGCGGCCGAGCGCGATTGCGCCCGACGAAACCACCAGAATGTCGCGCCCATTACGGTGCAGGGCGGCAAGGTCTGCCACCAGCGAAGCGAGCCAGGATTCGTTGAGCCGGCCGGCCTGCGAGTCGACAAGCAGAGAAGATCCGACTTTCACAACAATACGGCGAAAGTCGTCGAGACGGGGCGTGGTCATGACGAAGCAAACAAAAATATCTGCCAATATGCGCGGCGCATGATCACGCCTTGGGCGCCCGCACCTCGACGCCGGCGCGTTTTTCAATCGGCTTGATGACTTCGGTGATGTCGCTGTCCGAGCCGAGCTCATCGCACGTGAGCTTGAGCAAAGTGGCCACGGCCTCGATGGCCCCGACCGGCACGCCGATCGCTTTCGCTTCCGAGATGAACAGATTGACGTCCTTGAGCATCAGACCCGCGGTGAAGCCCTGATTGAAGGTGCGCGGAATCACCGCTTCGGGAAATTTCTGCTCGGTTGCGGTGCTGCGTCCCGAGCTGGCGTTGATCACATCGACCATCGTGCGCGGGTCGAGGCCGGCCTTGACGCCGGTGACGAACGATTCCGAGGTCGCCACGGTTGCGGCGGCGGACAGCACGTTGTTGCAGAGCTTCATGGTCTGGCCGGCGCCGGATTTTTCGCCAATATAAAAAAACTTGCCGATCACTTTCAGCGCGGGCTCGACGGCCTCGACGTCGGCGCGCGGCCCCGAGGCCATGACGGCGACCGTGCCTTTGGCGGCGCCGCGCACGCCGCCGCTCACCGGCGCATCGATCTGCACGATGTTCTTTGCCGCAAGCAGCTTGAAGACACGCTGCGCCATGACCGAGCCGGTGGTTGACAGATCGACGAAGCGCCGCACGCGCTTGCCTTCGATCACGCCGTCCGGCCCGGTCGCCACCTTGAGCACGATGTCGGGCGTCGGCAGGCTCACCATGACGGTCTCGGCGGCGTCAGCGACCTCTTTGGGTGACCGCGCCGCCACGGCGCCGAGCGCCGCAATATTGCCGATCGCCTCCTGGCGGACGTCGTAGACGATGACCTTATGTCCGGCCTCGACCAGCCGCCGCGCCATGTGGGCGCCCATGTTGCCGAGACCGATGAAGCCGATGTCCATGATGCTTCCTCCCAACCAAATCCCGTCATCCTGAAGTGCGAGCCAACGGGACCGCGCGAAGTCGCGTGTCCCGATGACAGGCTCCGCGAGCCTCGAAGGATGCACGGCCCGGACCGTCGCCCTTCGAGGGCCGCTGCGCGGCCACCTCAGGGTGACGGTTCAGACGTTCTAGCATTGGCGTCGGACGACAAAAACTCTGCGCGTACCTTCTCGGTGTGTGCCCCAAGCGCCGGGACGGGTCCATAGCGCCGAGATGTCGATGCATGCTGCTCGGCTGGTGCCGGGTAGGATACTGGCCCGCTCGGCGTTCCCACAGTGATGCGGCGCAAATGCGGGTGATGTCCTAGATCGGCCGGGCTGTTGACGCGCGCGAAGGCGATATCGGCGGCCGCGAGTTTTTTCTCCAGCGCGGTAGCGTCGAGCGCGCCAAAGACGGCGGCAACTCTGCCGTCGGTTTCGCCCCGGCGTTTCACCCGTTCGACGTTGGTGGCGAACCCCGGATCGGCCGCCAGCGCGGCGTCGCCCAAGACCTTTTCGGCCAAGATGCGCCATTCGCGGTCGCTCTGAATGGAAATCAAAATGTCGATGCCGTCGCGGCTGCGGAACGCCCCGTAGGGCGCGATCGAGGTGTGGGCGAGGCCGACGCGCTTCGGCGGCGCGCCCGCTTCCTGCTGCATCAGCGGCACCGCCATCCAGTCGGCCATGGCGTCGAACATGCAGATCGAAAGCTCGGCGCCTTCGCCTGAGCGCTCGCGCGCAATCAGCGCCTCGAGGACCGCCTCGTAGGCGTTCATGCCCGAAGCAATGTCGCAGACCGAGACGCCGACCCGCGACGGCTCGGCTGTGCCGGTGATCGAGGCGAGGCCGGATTCGGCCTGGATCAGCATGTCATAGGCTTTGCGCGCCGCGTACGGGCCGCTCTCGCCGTAGCCAGTGATCGAGCAGCAGATGAGCCGCGGATTTTCACGCCGCAGCCGCGAGATGCCGAAGCCGAGCTTTTCGGCCGCGCCGGGTTTCAGGTTCTGCACGAACACGTCGGCGCGCGCGATCATCGCGGCGAGCAGCGCCTTATCTTCAGGCTTGGCAAGATCGAGCACGACGGATTCCTTGCCGCGATTGAGCCAGACGAAATAGCTGCACTCGCCGTGCACGAGCTGATCGTAGTAGCGGCCAAAATCACCTTCCGGCCTTTCGACCTTGATCACCCGGGCGCCCGCATCGGCGAGGCGGCAGGTACACATCGGCGCCGCGACGGCCTGTTCGAGCGAGACGACGACGAGGCCTTCGAGCGGACGCGACATCTTAATACGACCTCGGCAAGCCGAGCACATGCTCGGCGATGTAGGACAGCACCAGATTGGTTGAGATCGGCGCTACCGTATAGAGCCGCGTCTCGCGGAATTTGCGCTCGATGTCGAATTCCTCGGCGAAGCCGAAGCCGCCGTGGGTCTGCACGCACATGTCGGCGGCGGCCCACGAGCATTCGGCGGCGAGGTGCTTGGCCATGTTGGCCTCGGCGCCGCAGCCCTCGCCGGCCTCGTAGAGAGAGGCGGCCTCGCGCACCATCAATTCGGCGGCGCGCATGCCGATATAACAGCGCGCAATCGGGAACTGGACGCCCTGGTTCTGCCCGATCGGCCGGCCGAACACGACGCGCTCGCCCGCATAGCCGGAAGCTTTCTGGATGAACCATTTGGCGTCGCCGATGCATTCCGCGGCGATCAGGATGCGCTCGGCATTCATGCCCGAGAGGATGTAGCGAAAGCCCTCGCCCTCGTTGCCGATCAGATTCTCCGCTGGCACCCGCATGTTCTCGAAGAACACTTCGGTTGTGGCGTGATTCATCATGGTGCGGATCGGCCGAATGGTGAGGCCATGCCCCTTGGCCTGCCGCATGTCGACGAGAAAGACCGAAAGGCCTGCGGTGCGCGATGCCCCTACCCGTTCCTCCTCCGCGATCGGGGGAGTGTTGGGAGGGGGCCGCGGTGTCGTGCGGGCGAGCAACAGCATGAGATCCGAATACTCCGCGCGAGACGTCCAGATTTTCTGACCGTTGATGACGTAATGATCGCCGTCGCGCACCGCCGTTGTGCGCAGGCTGAGCGTGTCGGTGCCGGAGCTTGGCTCGGTGACGCCGAATGCCTGCAAGCGCAGTTCGCCGCGCGCAATGCCGGGCAGGTAGCGCGCCTTCTGTTCGGCGCTGCCATGACGCAGCAGCGTGCCCATGGTGTACATCTGAGCGTGGCAGGCGGCCCCGTTGCAGCCCGACGCCTGAATTTCCTCCATGATGGCGACGGCGGCGCTCATCGTGAGCCCACTGCCGCCGTATTCTTCGGGGATCAGCGCGGCGAGAAAGCCGGCCTTGGTCAGCGCCGCGACGAATTCATCCGGATAGGCGCGTTCGCGATCGAGCGCCCGCCAGTATTCGCCGGGAAAGTCTGCGCAGAGCGCGCGCACCGCCTCGCGGATTTGCGCAAGCTCGGCGCCTTCGCTCACGATTTGATCTCGGCGCGGCCGTTGTTGACGGCGATCGCATCGCGTTCGACCACCCGCGTACGGAAGCTGACGACATCGCCGTCGCGCCACATCTCGGTGCGCAGCGTCTCGCCCGGATACACCGGCGCGGTGAAGCGGCAGGCGAAAGCAACTAGTTTTGCCGGGTCGTAACCGCACATGGTTTTCAACACCGCATGCCCGGCGAAACCGAAATTGCCGAGCCCGTGCATGATCGGCCGCGGGTAGCCGGCTTGTTTTGCCACGGCGGGCTCGGCGTGCAGCGGATTGCGGTCGCCGGACAGCCGATAGATCAGCGCCGTCTCCGGGCGCGTGGTGAAGTCGCACACTGCGTCGGGCCCGCGCGTCGGGATTGGATGCGGCTCCGGTGCGTTGCGTGGCGGACCGCCGAAGCCGCCGTTGGCGCGGCAGAACGTGGTCTGTGTCACGGTTGCGATCGGCTCGCCGGTTGTCTTGTCGCTCACCTTGCGTTCGGTGAACACGAGCGCGCCTTTGCCCGCACCCTTGTCGACGACTTCGAGGATGCGCTGTTTGCCGACAACGGTATTCTGCGGTTTGAGTGGCTGATGCAGGCGCACGCCCTGTTCGCCGTTGACGATCCGCACCCAATCGATGCCGGTGTCGCGGTCGCGCATCCAGAAACCAGGATGCCCCAGCACCGCCCCCATCGTCGGCAGCACCTTCAGCTCTTTCTCATAGACGAAGGCCAGTTCGTCCTCGTTCATGGGGTCCTGACCGAGGCCGACGCCGAGCGCGTAGAGGATGCAATCCTTCGATGTGTAGGTCTGCTCGGCGCCCGGAATTTCGAGCGCCATGAGCTTGTCGTAGACGATGGTCATCAAACACCTACCTTTGCGAAATCGTCATTGCGAGCGAAGCGAAGCAATCCAGTCTTACACTCCGCGCTGGATTGCTTCGTCGCTTCGCTCCTCGCAGTGACGGTTAGACCGGGTCCCACGAGAACACATCGGTCGAGCGATCCAGCGGCGTGAACGACGACGCAAACGCGCCCTTGAGCTGGGCGTCGATCTTCTCCGGCGTCCAGCCGTCGGAGCGATGCAAGGTGCGGATCGGCCGGGTCTGATTGAACAGATAAATCTCGTTGTTGCGCACCGAAAAGATTTGCCCAGAAATGCCCTCGGCGCGATCGGAGCCGAGATAGACGGCAAGCGGAGCGATCTTCTCCGGTGTCATCTCGCGGAAACGGGCGACGCGCTGCTTCTCTTCCTCGGTCTCGGCGGGGATCGAGTCGATCATGCGGGTCCAAGCGAATGGCGCGATGCAGTTCGAGCGCACCTTGAAGCGCGCCATGTCGAGCGCGATGCCGCGCGACAGGCCGACAATGCCGAGCTTCGCCGCCATGTAATTGGCCTGGCCGAAATTGCCGACCAGTCCCGACGTCGACGTCATGTGGATGAAGCTGCCGGAATTCTGCTCGCGGAAATGCACCGCGCAGGCATGGCTCATGTTGAAGCTGCCGTGCAGGTGCACGGCGATCACGTCCGACCAGTCCGACCAGCTCATGCGATGAAAGATGCGGTCGCGCAGGATCCCGGCGTTGTTGACCAGGATGTCGACCCGCCCGAAGGCATCGAGTGCGGATTTGACGATTTTGTCGGCATTGCCCGGCTCGCTGATCGACAGCGTCGACGCAATGGCCTCGCCGCCTGCCTTTTTGATCTCGTCGACGACGGTTTGCGCCGGCCCCGCATCGGTACCGGCGCCTTCGAGGCTCGCGCCGATATCGCAGACGACGACACGCGCGCCCTCGGCCGCCATCAGCAGCGCGATGCCGCGTCCGATCCCGCGTCCCGCGCCGGTGACGATGGCGACTTTACCGGCAACGATGTTTGGCATGAGTAATTCTTTCATTAACGCGGCTTTGGATCGGCACATTAAAGACGTGGATGGCCGGGACAAGCCCGGCCAAGACGGGGTAAGCGCGCGCTAATTACCCCACACTTCGCGCGCAATCTCGCCGATCATGCGCAGTTTCGCCCACTGCTCATCTTCGGCAAGCACATTGCCTTCCTCGGTCGAGGCAAAACCGCATTGCGGCGACAGGCAAAGCTGATCGAGCTCGGTGAACTTGGCGGCCTCCTCGATGCGACGCTTGATTGTGTCCTTGGATTCCAGCGCTCCGGACTTCGTCGTCACCAGACCGAGCACGGCGTAACGGTCTTTCTGCAGCCTGCGCAGCGGCTCGAAGCCGCCGGCGCGCGTGGTGTCGTATTCCATGAAATAGCCATGCACCTTGATCCTATCGAACAGCACTTCCTGCTCGGCCTCGTAGCCGCCGGTGCCCATGAAGGTCGATTTATAGTTGCCGCGGCACAGGTGCATGGTCACGGTCATGTCGGACGGGATGTCCGATATTGCCGTATTGATGAGCTCGCCGTAGAGCGGCCCGAGCGCAGCCGGATCGTCTCCGCGGTCTTTCATCTGCTGGCAGTAGTGTGGATCGCACAGCATGGCGATGAACACCTCATCGAGCTGCAGGTAGCGGCAGCCGGCGTCGTAGAAAGCACGCACTGCCTTTTTGTATGCATGGCCGAGATCGTCGAACATCTTTTCCTTGTTCGGATAAATCGATTTATCGACCGGCGTTCCGATCGGTCGGCCGTAAAGCGCCGACGGGGCCGGAATGGTCATCTTCGGCGTGCGCGTCGTATGCGCCTTGAGGAACTGGAAATGCTCGATCATCGGGTGACTGGAAAAGCCGATCTTGCCCGTGACCTTGATGCCTTCGTTGCGCGTCGTCACCGCGGTGAACGCGATCCCGGCGTCCATGATGTGCTTTTCGACACCGTCGAGGCCCCACAGAAAATCGAGGTGCCACCACGAGCGGCGGAATTCGCCGTCGGTGATCGATTGCAGGCCGACCGCCTCCTGCTTCTTGATGATGTCCTCGATGGCACGGTCTTCTGCCGCCTTGAGCTCGGCGGCGCCGATCTCGCCCTTGGCGTGGCGCTCGCGCGCCTGTTTGAGCGCCGCGGGACGTAACAGGCTGCCGACGTGGTCGGCGCGGAACGGCGGTTTGGTTCGTTGAGTCATCGTGTCACTCCTGACCGTCGTGGCCGGGCTTGTCCCGGCCATCTCCATATGCGGTGTTGCCTGGCGGGTCGAGATCACCGGGACTCGGCGCTGACGCGCGGGCCCGGTGATGACGCCTACCCCCATACCTCGTCGGCGATCTCGACGATCATGCGCAGCTTGGCCCATTCCTCTTCTTCGGCCAGCGCATTACCCTCCTCGGTCGAAGCAAAACCGCATTGCGGCGACAGGCAGAGCTGATCAATGTCGACGAACTTCGCCGCCTGCTCGATGCGGCGTTTGATCTCGTCTTTCTTTTCCAGCGAGCCGCTCTTGGTGGTGACAAGCCCGAGCACGACGGTCTTGTTCTTCGGCACGAAGCGTAGCGGCTCAAAGCCACCGGCGCGATCGGTGTCGTATTCCATGAAATAGCCGTGCACGTTGATCTTGTTGAAGAGAAGCTCTGCCACCGGCTCGTAGCCGCACGAGGCGACGAAGCTCGATCGGAAATTGCCGCGGCACAGATGCATGGTGATGGTCATGTCGGGTGGAATGTCCGAAATGGCGGCATTGAGCATGCCCGCATAGACGCTCGGTAGCGCCGCCGGATCTTCGCCGCGATCGGTAATCTGCTTGCGGAGCGCCGGGTCGCACAGATAGGCGAGATTGACCTCGTCAAGTTGCAGATAACGGCAACCGGCATCCGCAAAGGCATGCACCGCCTTGCGATACGTCTCGCCGAGATCGCGATAAAAATCGTCCATCGATGGATAGATCGATTCCGGCACCGCATCGCGGCCATAGCGGAAATGCAGCGACGAAGGCGACGGAATGGTCAGCTTCGGCGTCTGCCGCGTGTGCGCCTTGAGAAACTTGAAATGCTCGATCATCGGATGCGGCTTGTAACCGCCGAGCTTGCCGACGACGCGCAGCAGGATCGGCCGCGGCTGCGGGCCGGTGGCGGCAAACTTGATTTTGCGCTCGCCCATATAGGATTCGACGTTATGGAGATTCTCCAGGAAATCGTAATTCCAGGAGATGCGCCGGTACTCGCCGTCGGTGATCGAGCGTAGCCCGGCGTCTTCTTGCTTCTTGATGACCTTCTCAATTTCTCGATCTTCGATCTCGTTCAAGGCCTTGGCGGAAAGTTCGCCGTTTTTGCGCTTTTCGCGCGCCTCTTTGAGCGAGGCGGTGCGCAACAGGCTGCCGACATGATCGGCGCGGAATGGCGGCTTGGCACGCTGCATTGCTCTCACTCCCGCAGGCTGTCATGCCCCGCGCAGGCGGGGCATCCAGTACTCATGTGATTACTGGAT
Organism: Xanthobacteraceae bacterium; assembly: GCA_036511795.1. Lineage (GTDB taxonomy): Bacteria > Pseudomonadota > Alphaproteobacteria > Rhizobiales > Xanthobacteraceae > BOG-931. Next base: position 15,838 of record DATCBO010000012.1, on the reverse strand, counting down.
CGTCCGCATGCGCGGACGATGACAGCGCATGTTCTCATTTCCCCCAGATGTCGTCCGCCAATTCGACGATCATCCGCAGCTTGGCCCATTGTTCATCTTCGGCCAGCACGTTGCCTTCCTCGGTCGAGGCAAAGCCGCATTGCGGCGACAGGCAAAGCTGGTCGAGCGCGATATATTTGCTGGCTTCATCGATCCGGCGTTTGATCTCGTCCTTGCTTTCGAGTTTACCGGATTTCGAAGTGACAAGGCCGAGCACGAGCTGCTTCTTGCCTTTCGGGAAAAACCGCAGCGGCTCGAAGCCGCCGGCCCGATCCGAATCGTATTCGAGGAAATAGCCGTCGAGGCCCGTATGGGCGAGGAGCTGTTCGGCCACGAACTCATAACCGCCGGACGCGATGAAAGTGGAGCGGAAATTGCCGCGGCAGGAATGCATGGTGATGGCCATGTCGGCAGGCTTGTCTTCGAGTGCCGCGTTGGTGAGCCGGGCATAGCGCGCCGGCAGCGCGTCGGGATCGTCGCCGCGCTCTTTCGAATGCGCGCGCTCGCCTGGGTCGCACACCATGGCCCAGGCGGTGTCATCGAGCTGCAGATAGCGGCAGCCGGCGTCGTAGAAGGCGCGGATGGCGGCCCGATAGGCGGCGGCGAGATCGTCAAAGAACGGGTCGAGCGTCGGATAGACATCGCTGCTGATCGCGACGCGGCCCTGGCGGAAATGCAGCGTCGACGGTGCCGGTATCGTCATCTTCGGCGTGACCCGTGTGTGGGCTTTGAGAAACTTGAAATGCTCCAGCATCGGATGGCCGGAGAAGCCCATCTTCGAACTGATCTTGATGCCTTCGTGCTTGGTCTGCACGCCGTGAAACTGAATGCCGCCATCGGTGGTGAAGGGCGTGACGCCTTGCAGGCTCTTGAAAAAGTCGAAATGCCACCACGATCGGCGGAATTCGCCGTCGGTCGCAAGTTTCAGCCCGACGTCCTCCTGTTTTTTGATGACCTTCTCGATCTCGCGATCCTCGACTTCTTTGAGCTGCGCCGCGGTGATTGCGCCCTGCGCCCGCTTGGCGCGCGCGTCTTTCAGCGGGGCCGTGCGCAACAGGCTGCCGACATGATCGGCGCGAAAAGGCGGTGTGGTACGTTGACTCATAGTGTCACTCCCAATCTTTGCAGCGATTATTCCGTCATCCTGAGGCTCGCTTCGCGGCCACCTCAGGATGACGGAACGGCTCAGTGCTTGTCGCTTTTTAAAACATACCGCCCGTCATCGAGCCGGCCGAGCCGCTGCGACGAATAAAGCGTATCAAGCTCGCGGACGATTTCGCGGCCGTCCTTGCTGCCGAGCGCAGTCACGAGATCCAAAAAGCTCGCTGGCCCCGCCGCCAGCGCGTCGGCGACCGATTTTTGTGGCGCAAGCTTTTTTGTCGACGGCGGCGTCGGCACCGAGAACTCGAAGGTGTTGCTCTTGCCGAATGGAATCGTGCAGTCGAAACCGAGCTTGGCGCCGGTGCGCGCGCCGCCAAGCGACGGATCGAGCGGCACCACGCGAAAGCCCGTCCCGGTGATGAGATCGCGGTCGGCCTGGAAGCGCGTGGCGAATGCCCAATCGGTCTCGGCGTCGGAAAACACGTCGATGTCCGGATCGAACACGAACACGTGCTTGGCTTCGGCGTGCGAGCCGAATACGGCCGCAATGGCGTTCTTGGCGTCGCCCGGCACGCGCTGGCGCAGCGAGACGCGCACGTTATACATGCCGCCGCTCGACGGTGTGGCGCAGACCGCCAGCGGTTCACGCACCGCCGCCATCAGCGCCGCCCAGGCAGCCGACTCGGTCTTCACGGCGGAAAGCTGCGTGGTATCGGTATGCGCCAGCGTGCGGCCACTGATGGTCAGCGTCTGGAACAGCGCGTCCTCGCGGCGCGTGATCGCGGTGATGTGCAGCACCGGGTTACGCTTCACCACGCCGTAATAGCCGACATATTCGCCGAATGGTCCTTCCGGTTCGACGTGACCGGCCGGATCCAGATAACCCTCGATGACGTATTCGGCGTCGGCCGGCACGTAGATGTCGCTGGTGACGCATTTGACCACCGGCACCGGCGCGCCGCGCAACGCGCCGACCACGGCGAGTTCGTCGACCGACGGCAGTGACGTCATCGCGGCCAGAAAGTCGGCCGGATGCGAACCCACGGTGTAGGCGACCGGCACGGGCTCCTTGCGGGCCGCGCCTTCAAGATAGATGGCGCGCATGTCGCTCGGCGCGATCAGGTCGACACCGGCGTGGCGCCTGCCGCGCAGCATGATGCGGCGGCAGCCCACATTGGTGAGGTCCGTGCCGGGAAACAGCGCGTAATCGATGCCGGCGGAAATGTAAGGCGCGCCGTCGGCGCCATGCTGCAGGTGCACCGGCAGCGCGGTGAGATCGGCCGCGTCGCCCTTGAGCACCACCTGCTGCACCGGCGCCTGCTGCGACGATACCTTGATCGGCGGCTGCAGCCGGTTGAGGCGCGCGTTCAGGGTGCCCAACAGCTCGCGCTCGTTGGTGCCGAGCGCGCTGGCGAGCCGCTTGCGCGAGCCCATCACGTTGCCGACCAGTTCGGCCTTCTCGGGGCCGGCCGCCTTGAACAGTACCGCCCGCGGATTGCCGTCGAGCGCACTGGCAACGTCAACGAGATCGACAGGCTTGTCGCGCACCTCACACTCGCCGCACTCTACGAGTTGTTCGACGAAATTGCGCAGCCGAAAACGCTCGGTGTCGATCGTCGGCATGGGCGGGCTCCCAATGAGATGCTCAGGCGGATTGGTTCTCAGGGGGATTTAGCAACGCCCCAGCGCGGGTGTAAATGGCACGGAGGATGGAGAGCTTCATGACCCCTACGCTTCGGCTTTTTGAGGACGTGCTATCGAGCGACACCGCGGTGAATTTGCCCGCCCTGCCGCGCATGATGTTCGTTGCGCACGGCTCCGTTGTGATCGGCGATCGCATGATGCACGACGGTGAGGCCACGGGCAGTGAGGCCATGATGGCGCTCAAGGCTGGAAGCGGCGGCGCCACGCTGTGGCGCTGGGAGATGGTGGCTCAGGAGGGCGGTGGAGCGATCGCCGGCGTGGGCATTTCTTCGCGTGAGAAGCTAACGGCGCGGCTGGACACTCTGCCGAAAGGAGATCTGCTTCTGCGCGGCGACAGCGTCGCTTTTCCGCCGGATGGTTGCGCCTATCTGCATCGCCATCAAGGCCCCGGCATTCGCTGTCTGCTCGAAGGCGGCATCCGCATCGACACGCACGGTCGCTCGACCTCTTACGGGCCGGGTGGCGCCTGGTACGAAAGCGGCCCCGACCCGGTGTTCGCGCAAGCCGCCGACCGGCCGACGCGTTTCATTCGGGCAATGATCTTGCCGGCGGCCTATCTGGGCAAGAGCTCCGTCGAGTATCTTCGCGACGAAGATAAGCCGAAGCCGAAGTTGCAGCAGTACAAGATGTTTGTTGATCTGCCGCTTACAGCATCGTCATCAGGGTGACGGAAGCGAGGCTTGCGCCCCGGAATGACGGCGTCACATCGGCTTGTAGCCGCGCTCCATGTCTACATCGATCAGCATGGCGGTGCCGTCCTTGAGCGCCTTGCCGATCAGATCGGTCGCCTCGTGGACGGTTTTGGCGCGGTGGCCTTCGATACCGAGCGAACGCGCCAGACCGATGAAATCGATCGCCGGATCGGTGAGCTCCATGCCGACGAATTTGTCGGCCTGCTCGGCGAGCCCGCGCAACATCACCAGACGCTGCTTGAGGATACGGTAGCTCGTGTTGTTGAAAATCACCCAGATGACCGGCAACCGGTAATGCGCCGCGGTCCATAGCGCCTGAATGGTGTACATGGCGCTGCCGTCGCCGATTAAAGCCACGACCGGACGATCCGGTAGCGCCACCTTGGCGCCGATCGCTGCCGGCAAGCCCCACCCGATGCCGCCGCCGCGCAGGCCGTAAAAACTCTGCTCGTCGTTGCTGTTGATCAGCATGCGGATGCCGGGTGCGGACGACAGCACTTCCTCGATCACCACCGCATCCTTCGGCAGCATGGCGCCGATCGCTTCAAGCAGCGCCAGCGGCTGCACCGGTGTTTTGGCTGCCATGGCGCGGGCCTTGGCGCGAAATGCCTCGAGGTCTTTCTTGATCGCGTCGGCCGTGGATTTGAGCCGCGCACTCGCGGCGCTTTTCGCGCTCGCCGACATGCGCGAGCCGACGGCCGCGGTGATGTCGGGCAGCGTCGCCTTGGGGTCGCCGAGGATCGCGACCTGGGCCGGATAGTTCTTGCCGATCTGCCACGGGTCGGTGTCGAGATGGATAAGCGGCAAACCTTTCGGCCACGGATCGATATGCGACGGCAGCGACCAGGTGAACAGATCGCCGCCAACGGAAAACACCAGGTCGTGCTTGTCCAGCACCTCGCGCACGCCGGCTTGGGTGCGCGTCATCATTCCGCGATAGAGCGGATGCGACGCCGGGAACGAGGCCCGGCTCGGAATGAATTCGACGTAGACCGGCGAGGCGATCGCCTCGGCCAGCGCGATAAGCTCCTTGTGGGCGCGGCTTTGCGCGACCGCGTCGCCCGCGATGATGACCGGGCGCTCGGCGTTGGCCAGCATCTCGGCGGCGCGCGCCACCGCGTCGGCGTCGCCGCGTATCCGCGTCGCCACGCGGGTCGGCTCCAGCAGATCGATATCGGCGTCGTTTTTCAGAATGTCGCCGGGCAGCGACAGGAACACCGGGCCGGTCGGCGGCGCCAGCGCGGTCTTCACCGCGCGGTGCACGTAAAGCGGCAGGTCCTCCGGGCGATGCACCTCCGCCGCCCATTTGACGAATGGCCGTGCCAGCGTGGCGAGGTCGGCGGTCAGCACCGGCTCGGTCGCGATGTATTCGAGGTCCTGCTGCCCGGCGGTGATCAGCACCGGCGAATTAGCCTTCATGGCGTCGTACAGCATGCCCATGGCGTTGCCGAGCCCGGGCGCGACGTGCAGGTTGAGCACCGCGAGTTCGCCGGAGGCCTGCGCGTAGCCGTCGGCCATCGCCATCAGCGCCGCCTCCTGCAGGCCGAGGATGTAGCGGATGTCGCTCTCGACCGCGAAGGCATCCATCAGCGGCAGTTCGGTGGTGCCCGGATTGCCGAACATCACCTTGACGCCCTCCTGCTTGAGCAGGTCGAGGAAGGCGCGTTTTCCGGACATTATGGGCAAAGATTTCCTCCGTTTGATCGCGGCTGCTGCTTATTGACCAATACCGCTTTTCTCAAGGTCGATCATGCGCACGATCATAGCGCGCCGCGGGTCGAAAGGCAGATCCTGAAAGCCCCAGCGGCCATAGAAGGCGCGAATTTGGTCGTCGATCGGGTGTGTGATGACACCGAAGCTGCCGATTTCCCAAGATGCTCGCAATGCCGTCCGCAAGGCAAAAAGAAGCAGAGAGCGTGCGTGCCCTCTACCCTGATGATCTTCGTGAACCGCAAGTTGTCCAAGAAGCGTGACCGGCACTGGATCGGGCTTGTGGCGCTGTTGCGATTTGGGCAGGAACGCGCGCTCGATTTGCGCCGCGCTCAAGGTCACGTAACCGACGATGTCCAGCGAGGCCGCATGGCAGATCACATTGGTACGCGAGATGCCGGCGGCGTGGTTGGCCCAGGCATGCCGGCTGAACCACTGATTCAGCGACTCTCGGCCACAATCGAACTGGTTACGATCGTCGGATTCCAAAAGCGGACGCGGCGGCGTTACTTCTGCCACGTCGGCGCCTTGCGGGCGAGGTCCTTCAGCCCTTGAATCTCCACAGCCGGCTGGTTTGCCCACGCCTCAAATTTTTTCCAATCCTTGGTGGGAATGGTGACGATCCGCCGTTCGGTCACGTCCAGTTCGGCCGCGTCGAGCGCTTTGCGCCGGATGAAATCGCTCAGGCTGGTGCGGGCAAGCTGCGATGCGGCTTCCAACAGCGCACGCTCTTCTTCGCTGACGCGGACGCTTAAGACTTCAGTCATGGCGATTTCCCACTTGCTCGAAGCCGTATGACAATAGCATACGAAGCATGCAGGCGCAATGTGGAGCTTTCAAAGTCATTCATTTCGGAGATGTACGAATGGAGCAGAGGACTTTGCAGACCATCGACAATCCGTTCGGCACGAGATTGTCACCCATGTCTTAGGTACGTTCTGTCACCCATGTCTCCGGGTCGGACAGAGCTAAGGCTGGTGCCGCGGAAGGGATTCGAACCCCCGACCCCCGCATTACGAATGCGGTGCTCTACCAGCTGAGCTACCGCGGCATACCGCACAACGGCGTCCAAGGAAGACACCGAGTAACGGCGTCCAAGTAATACGGAGCGCGGGTTAACGCAAGGAATCCGGCAATCGGCGACGGAACGGGCGCGCGACGCTCGCTGTCTCGTCCTTGAGTGACCCCGCTCGTGGGTCTACGCTCGTGAAATCACGGCGAGAAGCGCGCCACCGGCTCGTTTTTGCACGATCCCCGGCCAAAAATGGGAGGATTTCCATGCGGATGACCGCAATCCTGCTCGGCTTCGTTGCGGGCGTGGCGGCGTTCCTTCTGCCGGCTTCCTCCCCGATTTCCGCCCAAGGCGCGGCCGCGCTGTCGGGCCAGGTCAGTTCCGCCCGCGAAGGTCTGATGGAAGGCGTGGTGGTCAGCGCCAAGCGGGATGGCTCGACCATCACGGTTTCGGTGGTCAGCGACGCCAAAGGCCGGTTCAGCTTTCCGGCAGCGCGGCTTGAGCCGGGGCACTATGCAATCGTCATCCGCGCCGTCGGCTACGACCTCGACGGCCCCAAGGACGTGACGCTTTCGGCCGGCCAGGAGAGCAAGGCCGACCTCAATCTCAAGCCGGCACAAAACCTGGCGGATCAGCTCACCAACGCCGAGTGGCTTTTGAGCATCCCCGGCACGGACACGCAGAAGCAGTTTCTCCTTCAATGCAACAGCTGCCATACGCTCGAACGCATCGTGAAATCGACTCATGATGCCGCCGAATTCATGCAGGTGTTCCAGCGCATGGCCGGCTACTATCCGGGCTCGATTCCGCTGCACCCGCAGCGGCTCAACGGCAACGCCGTGCGCAACATCGGCAAGGCGCCGGAAATCGCCCAGTGGCTCGCCAGCATCAACTTAAGCCAGCAGGACACCTGGAGCTGGCCGCTCAAGACGCTGCCGCGGCTCACCGGCCGCTCCACCCACGTCATCATCACCGAATACGACCTGCCCAATAAGCTGATCGAGCCGCATGACGTCGTGCTCGATCGCGAAGGCAACGTCTGGTATTCGGATTTCGGCGAGATGTTTCTCGGCGAGATGGATCCAAAGACCGGCAAGGTCACGCAATATCCCATCCCCGTGGAGAAGCCCGGCTACTCGCTCGGCACGCTCGATCTCGAGATCGACAAGGACGACAATCCGTGGGTCGGCCTGATGTATCAGAGCGCGATCGCCAAGTTCGACCGCAAGACCAAAACATTCCAAATCTGGAAGACGCCCAAGCCGTGGGATTCCGACGCCGGCCAGCTCGGCCATCTCGCGGTCGAGGGGACGCCGGCCGACGATACGGTATGGATCAAGAATTCCGCCGGCGGCCACATCTATCGGCTGAATCTTTCGTCCAGCAAATTCCAGGATATTGGCTCGCCGAAAGACCCGCGCACCGGTAAGCGCATCGGCACCTACGGCATTCATTCGGACGCGGACAACAACCTTTATCTGCTCGATTTCTCGGCCGGCAACATCGTACGCATCGACGCCAAGTCCGAACAGACCACGGTGTTTCTGACGCCGACGCCGAATTCGCATCCGCGGCGCGGGCGCGTCGACGATCAGGGCCGGCTATGGTTCGCCGAATATTTCGGCAATGCCATCGGCATGCTCAATCCGAAGAGCGGCAAGATCGAGGAATGGAAGGTGCCGACGGCGTGGTCATCGCCCTACGACGCGGTGTTCGACAGGAACGGCGATGCCTGGACCGGGTCGATGAACACCGACCGCGTCTCCCGCCTCGACGTCAAGACCGGCCGATACGTCGAATATCCGCTGCCGCGCCCGACCAATATCCGCCGGGTCTATGTCGATGACGCAAAAAGCCCGGGCACGCTGTGGGTCGGCAGCAACCACGGCGCCGCGATCGTCAAGGTCGAACCGCTGGATTGATTCCCCTCCCCTTGTGGGAGGGGTAGGGGTAGGGGTGGGGGTCGCGAGGCGACGATTATCGCTGACCCTGGCGTCGGCGCGTGCACGTCACCTCGCGACCCCCACCTCTATCCCCTCCCCACAAGGGGAAGGAGAAGAGCTAGCCGCGCGGCACAGACGGAGGCCGCTCCGCCTCTGCCCTTAACTTGAACCGCTGAATCTTCCCGGTCGCGGTCTTCGGCAACTCGGTGCGGAATTCGATCCAGCGCGGGTATTTGAAGGGCGCGAGATTTTTGCGGCAGTGATCCTGCAGCGCACGGGCAAAATCGCTGCTGCCCTTCTCGGGCGATTTGAGCACCACGAAAGCCTTCGGCTTGATCAGCTTCTCGTCATCGGGCCATCCGACCACGGCGACTTCCAGAACATCGGGATGGCTCTGCAGCGCGCCCTCGACTTCGAACGGCGATACGTACATGCCCGAGACCTTCAGCATGTCGTCGCGCCGGCCGCAGCAGACGAAATAACCGTCATCGTCCTCGAGGTATTTATCGCCGGTGCGGGTCCATTCGCCGATAAATGTCGCCCGCGACTGCTCGCGCTTGTTCCAGTACATCACCGCGCTGGTCGGCCCGCGCACCTGCAACTCGCCCATCTCGTTGCGTTGCTTGATCTCGTTGCCGTCGTCATCGATGAGGCGCAAGTCGTAGCCCGGCAACCGCTGGCCGCTGGTGCCGTATTTGACCGCGCCTGGGTGGTTGCTGATGTAGATGTGCAGCATCTCGGTCGAGCCGATGCCGTCGAGAACGTCGACGCCGTAGCGCTCGCGCCAACGCCGTCCCACCTCGGGCGGCAGCGCCTCGCCGGCGGATATGCAGCAGCGCAGGTTCACGGCAGCGCGTTCCGGCGCGGCCGGGCTCGCCAGGAAGCCGGCGTAAAAGGTCGGCACCGCGTAGAACACTGTGACCTGATGCTTTTTGAGGAGCTCGGCGACCACATCCGGGGTCGGCCGCGAGGACAGCAGTACGGTCGTGGCGCCAACCGACATCGGGAAAGTCAGCGCGTTGCCGAGCCCGTAGGCGAAGAACAGTTTGGCCACCGAGTAGCAGACATCGTTCTCGCTGATGCCAAGCACCGGCTTGGCGTAAAGATCGTCGGTGAGTTTCAGATCGGCGTGGGTATGGACGGCGCCTTTGGGCTTGCCGGTCGAGCCGGACGTGTAGAGCCAGAAGCACATATCGTCGCGCGTGGTTGGCGCGGTGTAGGGTTCGACCGGCGCGGTCTTGAGTAAATCGCCAAAGGGCGTGTGCCCGTGAACGTTGTCACCCGACACGATAACGTGCGCGAGGTCTTTGCTGGCGATGATCGCCGCGGCGAATTTGGGATAGATCTCGTCGGACACGAGCAACATCCGCGCCCGGCTGTCCTCCAGCATGTAGGCGTAATCGTCCTCGGTGAGCAGCGTGTTGACCGGGACCGGAACGACGCCGACCTTGATGGCGCCGAGGAATGCGACCGGCCAGTCGATGGTGTCGGTCAAACAAATGAGGATGCGCTCTTCGCGGCGGATGCCGAGCGTGCGCAGCGCGTGGCCGAAACGTTCTACGCGTTCGGCCAGTTCGCCATACGTGGTGCTGCCGCGGGCATCGATATAGGCGGCCTTGCCGGCGCGGCCGGCAGCGAGATTGCGCCCTAAAATATCGGCCGCAAAATTGTAGCCGCGCGGGATTGTGTCGACCGGCGCGTTCATCGCAATTTTTCCTCCCCAGGGCGGGGCTTTTGCCCATTCGTGCCCGCTTCAAAGCATTATGCCGACGGGCAAATTCGACCGCAACGGCCCCTTTCAAGAGCGGTAAATTGCGCTATGACAGGCGCCGCTGCATAAGCCCAAGCTCGGGACAAAAAATCCATGATTTTCAGCCGTGATCGCATTCTCACCACTCATGTCGGCAGCCTGCCGCGCAACGAGAAGCTGAGCGACCTCCTGGTGGCGCAGGAGGATGGTAAAATCGGCGATCCGAAAGCGCTCACCGCCGAAATGGACAAAGCGGTTCGGTACGTCGTGCAGAAGCAGACGGAGGCCGGCATCGACGTCGGCAATGACGGCGAGCAGCGGCGGATCGGCTTTCAGACCTACGTGCCGCAGCGCATGTCGGGCTTTGCGGGTGTTTCGAAACGCCGCCGTGGCCGCGAGTTTGAGGAATTTCCCGAGCTTTTGAGCTACCTGATGCGGCGGTTTCCCAACCCGCCGAAGAGCCAGCAGGGCGCGCCCGAGGCGCAATCCGAGATCAAATACCGCGATCTCAAGCCGATCACCGAGGAAACCGAAGGCTTCAACCGCATCGCCGACGGGCTGCACGCTTTTTCAGAACGGTTCATGACGGCGGCCTCACCCGGCATCATTTCGACCACGATGTTGAACGCCCACTATCCGTCCCACGACGCATATCTTGACGCCATATCGCGCGAGATGGGCAACGAATACCGGGCGATCAATAAAGCCGGCCTTGTGCTGCAAATCGACGCACCGGACCTCGCGATGGACCGCACCATGATGTACCGCGATCTGTCGGATGCGGAGTTCGCCAAGCGTTGCGAACGGCATGTCGACGCCATCAACAAGGGCATCGACGGCATCCCGCGCGATCGCGTGCGCCTGCACATCTGTTACGGCAACTGGGAAGGTCCGCACATTCACGACATCGCGCTCGATAAAATCCTGCCCGCGCTTTACCAGGCCAAGGTCGGGGCGCTGTCGATCGAGTTCTCCAATCCACGCCACGCCCACGAATATGCGGCGCTCAAGCGTGTGCCGTTCCCAAAAGACATGATCCTCATTCCGGGCGTGGTCGAAACCACGAGCAATTTTGTCGAGCATCCCGAAGTGGTGGCGCGGCGCATCGAAGAGGCGGTGGCGGCGGTCGGCGATCGCGAGCGCGTCGTCGCGTCGACCGATTGCGGCTTCGGCACCTTTACCAGACGAGAGTGGGTGATCGAGCCGGCGGTGTGGCTCAAGCTCAAGGCGATCCGCGAGGGAGCCGATATCGCTTCGGCGCGGCTGTGGGGCAAGAAGGCCGCATGAGCGACCTTCTGCTCTACGATTTCGGCAACTCGGTGTGTTGCCAGAAGGTCCGCATCACACTGCGGGCCAAAGGCCTTGAGTGGAAGGCGATCCCGGTCAATCTCTTTACGGCCGAGCAATACGATCCGGAATATCTCAAGCTCAATCCCAAAGGCGTGGTGCCGACGCTCGTTCACAACGGCAAGCCGGTGATCGAGTCGACGCTGATCTGCGAATATATCGACGAGACTTTTCCGCAAGGGCCGAAGCTCATTCCCGTCGATCCATGGCAGCAGAGCCGCATGCGGCTGTGGAGCAAGTTCGTGGACGAGGGGCTGTTCGACGGCGTGACCGAGCTCAGCTTTTCGGCGATGTTTCGCGAACGGATGCGCACCATGCCGGAAGAAATCCGGCAAAAGCGCTTTCGCAACGTCGGCGACCCGCGCCGCACCGACCGGTTCAAATCCACCTATGAGCATGGCGTGCAATCGCCTTTCGTGGTGCACGCGATCGCCGCCTACGAGCGCGCCTTCAAACTGTTGGAGGAGACGCTTGTCGACACGCGCGGCCCATGGATTCTCGGCGCCGCGCCTTCGCTCGCGGATATCAATCTGATGCCGTTCGCGGCGCGGCTCGATTATCTTGGATTGCTCGATCTGTGGATCGGTGCGCGCCCGTGCGTTCAAGCGTGGTGGGCGCACGCCAGTGCGTGGCCTTATTTCAAATCGGGCCTGAGCGATCTGATTACCGAAACGGAATACGCCGAGATGCGAAGCCACGGGCCCAAAATTCGCGACGGCGTCGCTGCGCATCTTCAGATGCTTCGGCGCGATGCCGCAGCCGCGGGTAAGGCGGTCTGATCTATCCGACATTCACTTCAACCAGCAACAGGACCAACACCGTGATCGATCTTTACACCTGGACGACGCCGAACGGCCGCAAGGCTTCCATCGCGCTCGAAGAGATGGGGCTGCCCTATACGGTGCACGCCGTCGACATCGGCAAGGACGAACAGTTCAAGCCGGAGTTTCTGAAAATCTCCCCGAACAACCGCATCCCGGCGATCGTCGATCGCGACAACGGCATGAGCCTGATGGAGTCGGGCGCGATCCTGATTTATCTCGCCGACAAGTGCGGCAAGCTGCTGCCGAAAAGCGGCGAGGAGCGCTACCACACCATCGAATGGCTGATGTGGCAGATGGGCGGCCCCGGACCGATGTTCGGGCAGGTGCACCATTTCACCAAATACAATCCCGGCAAGGCGCCTTATGCCGAGGAGCGTTATCTGAAAGAAGCGCACCGGCTCTACGGCGTACTCAACAAGCGCCTTGCCGATCATGAGTTTGTTGCCGATGCGTATTCGATCGCCGACATCGCCATCTGGCCGTGGGTGTCGCGCTATGAATGGCAGACGGTCGATGTCAATCAGTATCCGAACGTCAAGCGCTGGTACGTCGCCATCGCCAAGCGCCCGGCGACGCAAAAGGGCTATAAGGTGCCCAAGGACGTCGGCGACGTGCCGATTCCCGCCTAGTTCTGCGAAGGGAGACCCCCATGGACGACATCACCCGCGACCCGACGGCGATCCGCGCCGAGGACGTCAACCCGCGCTACAATTGGGGGCGCGCGCTGCCGGCGCTCGGCACCATGGCGGTCGATTTCGAGGAGCGGGTCGATTACCGGCGGCTGCATCGCTACCGGCTCGGTCGCGTCAAGCAGGCGCTGGAAAAGTCCGAGCTCGGCGCGCTGCTGGTGTTCGACGTCAACAACATCCGCTACTGCACTTCGACCAAGATCGGCGAGTGGGAACGCGACAAGCTCTGCCGCTGGGCGCTGATCACGCGCACCAGTTCCGACCCGATCCTGTGGGATTTTGGTTCCGCCGCCGTGCACCACAAGCTCTACACGCCGTGGCTCAAGCCGGAAAACTGCAAGGCTGGCCTGATCGGGCTGCGCGGCACCGTCAATCCGGCGTTCGGGCTGATGGAGCGGCACGCCAAGGAGATCGCCTCGCTGCTCAAGGAAGCCGGCGTCGAGAAAATGCCGGTCGGCGTCGACATCATCGAGCCGCCGATGATGTTCGAACTGCAAAAGGCGGGTCTCAAGGTCGCCGACGGCCAGCAGACCATGCTGGAAGCGCGCGAGATCAAATCGGCCGACGAGATCGCGCTGCTCAACCGTTCGGCTGCGATGGTGGACGGCGCCTATCACCTGATCCACGAACAGCTCAAACCCGGCGTGCGTGAAAACGACATCGTCGCCGAGGTCAACAAGTTCCTCTATCACCACGGCTCCGACGACGTCGAAGCCATCAATGCCATCTCGGGCGAACGCTGCAATCCGCACCCGCACAATTTCACCGACCGCATGCTGCGGCCCGGCGACCAGGCGTTCTTCGACATCCTGCAAAGCTTCATGGGCTACCGCACCTGCTACTACCGCACCTTCAATGTCGGCCGCGCCACGCCGGTGCAGCACGACGCCTATAAGAAGGCGCGCGAGTGGCTCGATCTCGCAATCGACCTGATCAAGCCCGGCGTCATGACCAACGAGGTCTGCAGCGTGTGGCCGAAGGCGCAGGATTTCGGCTTCCCCGACGAGATGTCGGCGTTCGGTCTGCAGTTCGGCCACGGCATCGGCTGCGCCATCCACGAGCGGCCGATCATCTCGCGGGTGGTCTCGCTCGATCACCCGACTGAGATCAAGGAGGGCATGGTGTTCGCGCTGGAAACCTACTGTCCCGCCAAGGACGGCTTCTCGGCCGCGCGCATCGAGGAAGAGATGGTGGTGACCGACAAAGGCTGCCGCGTGATCACGCTGTTCCCGGCCGAGGAATTGCCGATCGCGAACCGGTATTAACACGACTTTGTTCCGTCATCCTGAGGTGCTCGCGCGAAGCGCCGAGCCTCGAAGGACGACGGCCCCGGCGCCTCGGCCGAGCATCCTTCGAGGCTCGCTCCGCTCGCACCTCAGGATGACGGTGAACCGGAGCGCTGCATCGAGAAAAAGTGTTCCAAAACGTCATGGCTTCCAACGACCTCCCCAAAGTCTCGATCGCCGAAGCGCTCGCGCAGAAAATCTGCGCCCTCGACGCGGCGCGCTTGCCGAAAGCGGTTCGCGCCAAATGCGAGGAGCTCTTGATCGACGTGGTCGGCCTCGCGGTCACGGCGCGCAACGAGGATTACGTGCGCGCCGCGCTCGCGGCCTGTGAGGATGACGGGCCGTGCACCGCCATCGGTCACGCCCGCACGCTGACGGCGGCCGAAGCGGCTGTGGTCAACGGCACGGCCGTCCACGGCGAGGATTTCGACGACACCTTCGAAGGCGGCCCGGTTCATGCCGGCGCGGTGATCGTGCCGGCCGTGTTGGCGGCCTGTGAGCGGCACAAGCTGGATGGCGGCGCGGCGTTGCTCGGCATCGCGGTCGGCGTCGAGACGATGTGCCGGCTTGCCACCGTGGCGCCGACGCTCACCCACAAGGCCGGCTTTCATCCGACCGCGGTGTTCGGCGCCATGGGGGCGGCTGCGGGCGTCGGCGCGGCGCTGAAACTCAACGCCCGGCAACTGGTGGATGCCCTCGGCACGGCCGCTTCGATGGCGTCGGGCATCATCGAGTATCTGGCCGAGGGCGCCTGGACCAAGCGGTTGCATGCCGGCTGGGCGGCACAATCGGGTCTGCAGGCCGCTTTGTTCGGCCGTGCCGGCTTTTCCGGCCCGCGCACGGTGTTTGAAGGCGTGCACGGCTTCTTCCACGCCTTCGCCCACACCACGAAAGGTGACTACGGCGCGCTGACCGGCGGCTTCGGCGAAACATGGGTGACGCAGACGCTCGCCTTCAAGCCGTATCCGTGCGGGACCATGACGCATCCGTATATCGACTGCGCGCGCCGCCTCGCCATGCGCGGCATCAAGGCCGACAATATCGTGGAGATGGTCTGCGACGTTGGCGAAGGCACCGTGCACCGGCTGTGGGAGCCGCTGGCCGCGAAGCAGACACCGGCCAACGGTTATGCGGGCAAATTCTCGACGCCCTACTGCATCGCCGCAGGCTTTGTGCGCGGCAATGTGGCTTTAAGCGATTTCACCGATGCGGCGGTGCGCGAACCGCAGGTCGTCGCCTTGGCCGGCAAGGTGCGCTACCGGATCGATCCGCAGAATCCGTATCCGAAAAACTTCACCGGCCACATCCGCGCCGTCTTGCGCGATGGCTCGGTGGTGGAAGAGCGTCAGCCCTACATGCGCGGCGGCGCGCAGGAGCCGCTGACGCGGGCCGATCTCGAGCAAAAATTCCTGCTCAATACCCAGCACGGCGGCTGGAGTGCAGAGCACGCCGTGCAGATACTCGATTTGACCAAAAGGCTATTTGACGGTCCGGTCGAGCTCGCGGCGCTCCGCGGTTAATATCAGGCTTTTGTGTCTTTGGCTCGTCATGCCCGCGCTTGTCGCGGGCATCCCTGTCTTGACCGAGCATCGAAAAGACGGAGATGGCCGGAACAAGTGCGGCCATCCCCTTAGTGCCGCATCTAATCAAGCCGGCCACAAAACCAATATAGACCGGGCATTTCCTTTGCGTTTACCGTTGCCGTATCTAACCATTGCGGGGGCCATTCGAGGGGCATATT
>DATCBO010000011.1:0-4571 GCA_036511795.1 Xanthobacteraceae bacterium | reverse complement strand
GGATAGCGCAACGGGGCGTCCTGTCTTGAGATTGAGGGGTTCGACAACCTCACTCAAGACAGGAGCATCCCCATGACCGACCAGGCCATGAGCCCATTGCGGCGGCGCATGATCGAAGACATGACGATCCGCAAGTTAGCGCCGAAGACCCAACATGACTACGTGCAGAGGGTCAAGAATTTCGCTTCGTTCCTCGGGCGATCACCCGATATGGCGAGCTTCGAGGACGTGCGCCGCTACCAGCTGCACCTGGCGGCGAGCGGCGTTGGTGTACCGACCATCAACCAGACCGTATCGACGTTGCGGTTCTTCTTCCGGATCACGCTCAGGCGCTCCGACATCATCGAGCACACCACGTTCGTCCACGAGCCCCGCAAGCTGCCGGTCGTGCTGAGCCCGGAGGAGGTGGCGCGGCTGCTCGATGCCGCACCGGGACTGAAGTACAAGGCGTCGCTGAGCGTGGCCTACGGCGCCGGCCTGCGCGCCGCCGAGGTGATCTCGCTCAAGGTCTCCGACATCGACAGCAAGCAAATGATCATTCGCGTCGAGCAGGGCAAAGGCGGCAAGGACCGTAACGTCATGCTCTCGCCGAGCTTGCTCGATCTGCTACGCACCTGGTGGCGTGCGGCGCGACCCCGGGGTTGGCTGTTTCCGGGCCGCGATCCGGCGCAGCCGATGACCACGCGCCAGCTCAATCGGGCCTGCCACGCCGCTGCCCAGATGGCGGAGATCAAAAAGCGCGTCTCGCTGCACACCTTGCGGCACAGCTTTGCCACCCACCTCTTGGAGCAGAACATCGATGTCCGCGTCATCCAGGTGCTGCTCGGAAGGGCGACATACTGCCCACGAACAACAGGCTGCAGCACGCATCACTTACCGATTTCACCCCCGCTTTGGCGAGATCGTGCGCGTTAGGCGGCGGCTTCAGCGAGGCGGCGCCGCGTTTCTCGTTGTGCACCAACTTGACGGCACCTTTGCCTGCCTTCCGGCGTGGATGACTGACGAGGCTGCGTCCGGATTCGAGATCAGCGTTGAGCCGCATTTTCCCCTGGATGTTCTTTACTCCCTCCGCAACGAGGTCGATGCGCTTCTAGGCTTTCTGGCGTCCGAATCAAAAACGGAGCGACCAGAGAATGACGCACCGATCCGAGAATCTCCAGCCAAGTCTGTTCGAGGCCGAGCGACCGTGCGTCGAACTGCGTGCAGCTCAAAAGAGCGAGCTCGCGATGGTCATCGAGGTGCTGCTGCGCGAGATCGCGGTGGCGCTGGCAAAGACGGCAATCGGGGGGAACGGTGATGACCAAGATCACGACTGAGCATCTCGCCCGCAACGCCTGCGTCTACGTCCGGCAATCGACAGCAGACCAGCTCGCGCATAATCATGAGAGCCGACGGCGCCAATACGGTCTCGTCGATCGCGCCAAGCAGCTTGGCTGGAGCAACGTCGATGTCATCGACGACGACCTCGGCCGGTCTGGCGGCGGCATCGCGCGTCCCGGCTTCGAGCGGCTGCTTGCAACGATCTGCGACGGCCGTGTCGGCGCTGTGCTCGCGATCGAGGCGTCGCGTCTTGCCCGCAATGGCCGCGACTGGCATACGCTGATCGAGTTCTGTGGATTGGTCGGCACGCTCATCGTCGACGAGGACGGAATCTACGATCCTCGCCATCCCAACGATCGGCTGCTGCTTGGCATGAAGGGCACGATGAGCGAGCTTGAACTCTCGATGTTCCGCCAGCGCTCGCAGGAAGCGCTGAAGCAGAAGGCGCGCCGCGGCGCGCTGGTCCTCGGTGTCGCCGCCGGCTATGTGAAGATCGGTCGCGATCGCATAGAGCAGAATCCGGACAAACGCGTGCAGGACGCCCTGCAGCTGGTCTTCACCAAGTTCGCCGAGCTGCAAAGTGCTAGACAAGTGCACATCTGGCTGAGAGAGGAGGGCATCGAGCTGCCGGTCAAGTCGCGCCAAGGAGAGGCGCACGGCGTCGTGTGGCGACTGCCGGCCTACAACATCGTGCACAACATCCTGACCAATCCGATCTATTCAGGTGCCTACGCGTTCGGGCGCACGACGAGCCGTGTGAGTGTCAAAGGTGGACGCAAGCATATCCGGCGTGGTGTGCAGAAGCCCATGGCGGAATGGGATGTCTTGATCAAGGATCACCACACGGCCTACATCACCTGGGACGAGTTCGAGCACAACCTCGAGGTGATCGCCAACAATGCGACCGGCATGAGCAGCGCACTCGCTCGCGGAGCAGCTCGTAAAGGCGAGCTGCTCCTGCCCGGACTGCTGCGATGCGGCCACTGCGGCCGCAAGCTCCATGTGCACTACAGCGGCAAGATCGGCCGCTACAATTGCTACGGTGCGCGTACGAACCACGGTGCCGCGCGCTGCATTTCGATCAGCGGCTTGAGCATCGACGCAGCGATCAGTAACGAGGTCCTGCGCGTGCTGAAGCCGCTCGGCATCGAAGCCGCACTCAAAGCGATCAAGGCGCAATCGAGCACGACGAGCGCGGCCGAGCGCCAGCTGGAGCTGTCGCTGCAGCAGGCGCGCTACGAAGCCGCGCACGCACGCCGACAGTACGACGCCGTCGACCCGGCAAACCGGCTGGTCGCTGGCGAGCTGGAGCGCCGCTGGAACGAGGCATTGCGGGTTGTCGCAAAGCTTGAAGGAGAGATCGCCGCCCTGATTGCGCGCCGTCCGCCCTCGCTCGGTGAGCCCGAGCGCCAGCAATTGGTGGCGCTCGGTGCTGATCTGGAGCGCGCCTGGTTGCATCCCGCTGCAACCGCCGCAACGCGCAAGCGTATCCTTCGCGCGGCACTCACGGAGATCGTCGTGCGCAGGGACGGCGCAATCATCCATGCGGTCCTGCACTGGCAAGGCGGCGACCATACCCAACTGCAAATCAAACAGCGACTGAATGCGGCCGGCCGGCACAATCCACGCATCCCCGACGACACGATCGCACTCGTGCGTGAGCTGGCGCGGCTGATGCCTGATCGGCAGATCGCGCGCCTGCTCAATCGCGCTGGCGTCGAGACCGGGCACGGCAATGCCTGGACGCAAGAGCGCGTGTGCGGCTTCCGCAATCACCACGACATCGCCATCTTCTGCGACGGCGAGTGGGCGGAGCGCGGCGAAATTACGCTCGAAGCGGCAGCAAAATTCATCGGCGTCTGCAACATGACGGCCTTGCGTATGCTCCGCCGCGGCGACATCAAAGGCCGACAAGCTTGCGCGGGCGCGCCTTGGGTGATCAGGGCCGAGGATTTGGCAGGTTTCGCGAAGGGAAAGCGTCGGAAGCCTCCGCTAACACAAAATGCCACGCAGCGAGTCCTTGACTTTCAATGAGTTAGCCGAGGTGCATTATGAATCGTGACTGCTCGGTCACGCCAAGCTCGACACCACGGCGCTCTATACCCGGGTCGCCACCAAGACGATCAGCGAGGTCATGAGCCCGCTGGAGCACATCGCGCTCAAGCTCAAGGAGGTCCGGCCGCCCGGCTGACGCCGAGGCGCTTATGTCGCGCCCGGCTTTCGAGGTCGCGGATATCTTCCGCGACCATGGCCCGGCATGGCGCAGAGCCAATGCCGGCCATGTCAGCCTCGGTCAGATGAAGGTGATGTCGGCGATCGAGAACTGCCGCACGGCAGCGCTCGGCGGCCATGTCGCGCGCTGCGAGGACTGCGCATATACGACCATTGCCTACAACTCCTGCCGCAACCGGCACTGCCCGAAGTGCCAGGGCGCCGCCGCGAAGCAATGGCTCGCCTCGCGCGAAGCCGATCTGCTGCCGGTGCCGTACTTCCATGTCGTGTTCACGCTGCCGGCGTCGATCGGCGATCTCGCCTATCACAACAAGGCGGCAATCTACGATCTCCTGTTCAAGGCCTCAGCCGAGACCCTGGCCACGATCGCGGCCGACCCCAAACACCTCGGCGCCCGCGTCGGCATCACCTCGGTTCTCCATACCTGGGGCTCGGCTATGACCCATCACCCGCATGTCCACATGATCGTGCCGGGCGGCGGTATCTCGTTCGACGGCGAGCGCTGGGTGGCGTGCCGCCCCGGCTTCTTCCTCCCCGTGCGCGTGCTCTCGCGCCTGTTCCGCCGGCTGTTCCTGGAGAGGCTGCTTGCGGCCCATGAGGCAGGTCACCTGAAGTTCTTCGGCGATCATGCCGCTCTCGCAGACACGCAGGCGTTCGCAGCCTACCTGGCGCCACTGCGCCGAACCGAGTGGGTCGTCTATGCCAAGCGCCCGTTCGGCGGGCCACGAGCCGTGCTGGCCTATCTGTCCCGCTATACTCACCGCGTCGCGATTGCCAATAGCCGGCTGATCGCCTGCGATCGCACCGGCGTCACCTTCCGCTGGAAAGACTATCGTGCCGATGGTCGCGACCGCCCGAAGCTCATGACACTGGCCACCGCCGAGTTCATTCGCCGCTTCCTGATCCACGTCCTGCCGCACGGCTTCCACCGCATCCGCCACTACGGCCTCTTGGCCAGCGGCACGCGCGCCGACAACATCGCGCGGGCGCGCGAGTTGCTCGCTGTCTCAAACTCCCAG
>DATCBO010000010.1:0-10747 GCA_036511795.1 Xanthobacteraceae bacterium | reverse complement strand
GGCGACACGGTGCCGGACAAATTAGGGTGGCGTTGTGCGGATATCGAAAGTTGAGGCGAAACGGCTCCCGCCGCGCAGGGGGCGAAGCGGGAACGCCAGAATCACTTGCGCTTATGCGCGCGCGGCTTCCTTGCGTCGATCGTCACGTTTGCGATCGTTTGGATCGAGCAGCATTTTGCGCAGCCGGATCGATTTCGGGGTGACTTCGACCAGTTCGTCATCCTCGATATAGGCGAGCGCCTTCTCCAGCGTCATGCGAATCGGCGGCGTCAGCCGAATGGCTTCGTCTTTGGAGTGCGTGCGGATATTGGTGAGCTTCTTGCCCTTGAGTACGTTAACCTCAAGGTCGTTGCCGCGCGTGTGCTCGCCGACGATCATGCCGCGATAGACCTTCCAGCCCGGCTCGATCATCATCGGGCCGCGGTCTTCCAGGTTCCACATCGCGTAGGCGACGGCGTCACCCAGTTCGGTGGAAATCAGTACGCCGTTGCTTCGGGCCGCCACCTCGCCGCGATGGGGCCCGTAGGCGTGGAACAGCCGGTTCATCACCGCCGTGCCGCGCGTGTCGGTCAACAGCTCGCCGTGATAGCCGATCAGGCCGCGTGTCGGTGCGTAGAAAATAAGGCGCACGCGCCCGCCGCCGGATGGACGCATCTCGACCATCTCGCCTTTGCGCTCGGCGAGCTTCTGTACGACGATGCCGGCGTGTTCCTCATCGACATCGATGACGACCTCCTCGATCGGTTCGAGCAGCTCGCCCGAGTCATCGTGCTGGAACAGCACTTTCGGCCGCGACACCGACAACTCGAAACCTTCGCGCCGCATGGTCTCGATCAAAATGCCGAGCTGCAGTTCGCCGCGTCCGGCGACCTCCATGGAGTCCTTCTCGATCGACTCGGAGATACGCAGCGTGACGTTGCCTTCGGCCTCGCGCAGCAGCCGTTCGCGAATCACCCGGCTCTGCACCTTGTCGCCTTCGGTTCCCGCAAGCGGCGAATCGTTGATGCGAAACGTCATGGTCAGGGTCGGCGGGTCGATCGGCTGCGCCGGCAGTGGTTCCGTCACTTCGGGTGCGCACAGTGTGTGCGAGACGAATGCCTCGGGCAGTCCCGCGATGGCCACAATGTCGCCGGCGAATCCCTCATCGATGGGGGTGCGCTCCAGGCCGCGGAAGGCCAGCACCTTGGTGACGCGGCCGACTTCGATCAGACTGCCGTGGTGGTCGAGCACCTTGACGTTCTGATTGGGTTTCACGCTGCCGGAAAATATCCGGCCGGTGACGATGCGGCCCAGATAGGGGTTGGCCTCCAGGATGGTACCCAGCATACGGAACGGGCCGTCCTCGACCTGGGGTGAGGCGACGTGGCGGACGACAAGGTCGAATAGCGGCGCCATGCCCTGGTCCTTCGGGCCCTCGGCGCTCGCAGCCATCCAGCCCTGCTTGGCCGAACCGTAGAGGATCGGGAAATCGAGCTGCTCCTCGGTGGCGTCGAGCGCGGCGAACAGGTCGAACACCGCATTGGCCACTTCGCTCGGCCGCGCGTCGGACCGGTCAACCTTATTGATCACCACAATGGGCTTTAGTCCCATTTTGAGCGCCTTGGAGACCACGAATTTGGTCTGCGGCAGCGGCCCCTCGGCGGCGTCGACCAGCACAAGGGCCCCGTCCACCATGTTGAGGATGCGTTCCACCTCGCCGCCGAAATCGGCGTGGCCGGGGGTGTCGACGATGTTGATGCGGGTATCGTGCCACACCAGCGATGTCGCCTTGGCCAGAATCGTGATGCCGCGCTCGCGCTCGAGGTCGTTGGAATCGAGCACCCGCTCGATCACACGCTGATTCTCGCGGAACGAGCCCGATTGCTGGAGTAGCCGGTCGACCAGCGTGGTCTTGCCATGGTCGACATGGGCGATGATGGCGATGTTGCGAAGGTTCATTTTGCCAAGGTTCGTGGGGCTCTAAACCAAAAACGAGCCCCGAGGGGCCCGCGCGTGAGCCCGCAATATAGTCAGCCGGGTCGCGGACGCAACGCCGCAGCGGCGCCCGAGCGGAGGTAATTTATGACGCTCAAATTGCGGTCATATTTGCCCGCCAATTCGGCTGTCAAATGTGCCGTTCAGGCTTGATTTGCGGCACACATCCTGCAAGCGTGGTTGCCCATGCGCTGCCCATTAACCGTTACCAACCGACGGCGGGTTTTGTGCATTTTCCCTGCCTATACGCCGTCGTTCGGCACTTTTTCCCATGCTTACCGGCTGATGCACGGCGTGCGGGCCTTCATGCCGCCGCAGGGGCTGCTCCTGATTGCCGCCTACATGCCGGCGCGCTGGCAGGTCCGGTTCGTTGACGAGAACATTGAGCGCGCCAGCCGCGCCGATCTCGACTGGGCCGACGTGGTGCTGGTCAGCGGCATGCACATCCAGGCGCCGCAGATCCGAGAGGTCCATCGCCGCGCCAAGGCGGCCGGCAAGGTCATGGTGCTGGGCGGCCCCTCGGCGTCCGCCTCTCCCGAAATGTATCCGGATATCGAGTACATCCACGTCGGCGAAATTGGCGATGCCACCGACGCGCTCATTGCCACACTTGACGACAGCGTGACGCCGCCGGCGGCGCAGAGGCGCTTCGAAACCAAGGAACGGCTGCCGCTGAGCGATTTCCCGATCCCGGCCTACGATCTCATTCCGCTGCCGCGTTACCTGATGTGCACGCTGCAATTCTCCAGCGGCTGCCCGTACCAGTGCGAATTTTGCGACATCCCCGGTCTGTATGGGCGTCAGCCGCGGCTGAAAACCCCCGAACAGATCACCGCCGAACTTGATGCCATGTGCAGGCAGGCAGGCCATCCGCCGGTGGTGTATTTCGTCGACGATAATTTCATCGGCAATCGCAAGGCCGCGCGCGAAATGCTGCCGCATCTGATCGCCTGGCAGAAGCAGCACGGCTATCCCATGCAATTCGCCTGCGAGGCCACGCTCAACATCGCCAAACAGACCGAAATTCTGCGGCTGATGCGCGAGGCTTCATTCCTTGGCCTGTTCGTCGGCATTGAAACGCCGGAGGCCGATGCGCTCACCGCGATGCGCAAGGGCCACAACAATTCGCTGCCGATGATGGACGCGATCAAGACGCTCAACAGCTATGGCCTGGAAGTCACTTCGGGCATCATCCTCGGGCTTGATACGGACACCGACGACACCGAAACGCGGCTGAAGGAATTCATCGAGCTGTCGCGGATTCCGATGCTGACCATTAATCTGCTGCAGGCGCTGCCGAAGACGCCGCTGTGGGACCGCCTCAACAAAGCTGGCCGCCTCACCGACCACGCGCACGGCGAAAGCAACGTGGTGTTTCTGCGGCCCTACGACGAGGTGGTCGCGATGTGGCGGCGCTCGATCGGTTACGCCAACGATCCCGAGCGGCTGTTCGCGCGCTTCTACGATCAGGTCGATGCTACCTATGTTAACCGGCTGATACCGCCGGCGCGCGGCAAGCTGAATTGGGCCAATCTGCGCGGCGGCGCCGTGCTCGCCTACAACGTATTCGTTCATGTCGGCTTGAAGTCGGATTATCGGAAGCCGTTCTGGCGGGCGGCGCGTCATGCGCTGCGGCGCGGCCAGATCGATGCGGTGCTCGGCATGGGCTTCATGGCGCACCATCTGATCCAGTTCACGCGCGAAGCCTTGCGCGGCGAACAGAACGCCTCGTTTTATTCGACGCGCCGGCGCGAGCGCGCCGCGGCGTAACCATCGTCGGCCGGTCCGCGCTACGACCGGCTGCTGGGTGGTGATTCGGCCGCATATTTGCGAGAGTGGTATCGGGCGAGGCGGCCTCGATCACGGAGTTCTCAGATGGCGCAGAAACTATCCGGCGAAGCCCGCAAGCAGGCGCTCGCGCGGCTGAAAGGCTGGAGCGAGACCGGCGGCCGCGATGCCATCAGCAAGAAATTCGTGTTCGCGGATTTCAACCAAGCCTTCGGTTTCATGACACGCGTGGCGCTCGTTGCCGAAAAAATGGATCATCATCCGGAGTGGTTCAACGTCTACAAGACCGTCGAGGTGACGCTGTCGACGCATGACGCCGGCGGCCTGACCGACAGCGATATTCGGCTCGCCGAGGTCATGGATAGGCTGGCGGGTTAAGCTCTGCCTTGCGTCTGCCGTCTTCCAACGCGATATTTGGGTTGCGTCCGAGGCGATCGGAACGTGCTGGAGGGTAGGCAGATGCGATTCTGGCAGGGAACGGCGACTTGGC
The DNA here is from genome assembly GCA_036511795.1 of Xanthobacteraceae bacterium. Taxonomy (GTDB): domain Bacteria; phylum Pseudomonadota; class Alphaproteobacteria; order Rhizobiales; family Xanthobacteraceae; genus BOG-931. Next base: position 6,495 of record DATCBO010000010.1, on the reverse strand, counting down.
AGGATTTCTCCTGGCAGAGCTTTGCCGCATTGACCAGCCGGGTGGCGGGCAGCGAGCAGAGCTTGCGGCGCAAATTCTGGCGCAAGCTCAAGCGCGAGGTCGCGAGCCTGCCGCTCGCGGGCCAATTGCTCACCGCGTATTACTGCGCCTTCGACCGCCAGACGCCGCTTTGGGTCAAAGGCGTCCTGGTGGGTGCGATCGTGTATTTCGTTGTGCCCGACCGCTTCATCCCCAAAAATCTGCCGTTGATCGTACTCGCCGACGACGCCGCGGTACTGGCCGCGGCGTTCAAGGCTGTCTCCTCGCACATCAAGCCCGAACATCGCCAAGCGGCGCAGCAAACGCTGACGCGACTGCGCGCAGGCTGATCAAACGCTTGCCTGCGCCGAAGACGGCCCTTCACGGCCGCAATACGACCTTTCCCATCACCTTGCGGTCGGAGATGAGCTTCATCGCGGCCGCGATATCGGCGAGCGGAAAAGCCGCGTGCACGTGCGCGGATAGCTTGCCTTCGGCGGCCCAGCGGGCGATGTCGCCTAGCAACGCGTGCTGAGCTTGCGGGTCGCGCTTGCTCCACGAGCCCCAGAATACGCCGCGGATATCGCAGCTTTTGAGCAGCACCAGGTTGAGCGGGATTTTTGGAATTTCACCGGCTGTGAATCCGACCACAAGGTAACGGCCCTGCCAGGCGAGCGAGCGCACCGCCGGTTCCGCGTAGGGGCCGCCGACCGGGTCATAGATCACGTCGATGCCGTGCTCGCCGCCATGCTGCTTCAGCGCGTCACGCAGATTTTCCTTGGCGTAGTTGATGGTCTCATCGGCGCCATGGGCCCGGGCGAAAGCGAGTTTTTCGTCCGACGACGCGCAGGCGATGACGCGGGCACCCATGAGCTTGCCCAATTCGACCGCTGCGAGGCCAGTGCCGCCGGATGCGCCGAGCACGGCGAGCGTCTCGCCGGCTTTAAGCTGCGCTCGCTCGCGCAGCGCATAGAGTGACGTTCCGTAAGTGATACAGAGCCCGGCGGCGCGGTCGAAATCGAGCCCTGTCGGCAGCTTGATCAATTGTTGCGCTGGTGCAGCGATAGCTTCGCGCGCCGCGCCCCAACCCAGAAACGTCATGACGCGATCGCCGGGCGAGACCTCGGTTACGCCGGTGCCTGTGGTTTCGACAACACCGGCGAACTCGGCCACCGGCGAGAAAGGAAACGGCGGTTTTTGCTGGTATTTGCCGGCGATGATCAGCGTGTCGAAGAAATTGAGTGCCGCGGCCTTAACGCGCACGACAGCCTCGCCGGGAGCAGCGTGTGGCGGCGCGATGTCGGCCAATTCGAGCTGGTCGGCCGTTCCGAAATGGGTGCACAGGACAGCTTTCATGCCCCGTCATTAGCACATGTTGCCGCCGAATCAGGAACCGCGCCGCGGCAAACAGCACAAATTACGGCCCTCCGGCCCTCAAATTGCCGGTCTCATTTGGCGGAATTGGAATTAGCTCGAAAGGTTTGCTATCAAAGAGGGGGCCCGGGGAGATCAGATGCGGATTCGTCGAGGATTGCCCGTTCTTTTGTCGTTGCTTGTTGCGGCGGCTTTTGCCGTTCCGGCAGTCGCACAGCAGCAAGGACCGCCGGCGGCAGGAGTGCCCGCCAAGCGGCCCGCGCGGCCGCCTCGTCCTGCGCGGGAGAGGCCCGCGCCGGCGACCGCGGAGGCCAAGCCGACGCTGCTCGCGCAATTTGCGGCCTGGGGCGCCTATACGGCGTCGCCGGGAGGCAAGAAGGTCTGTTTTACCATCGCCAAGCCGACCACGGCGGAGACCAAGCCGCCCAACCGGCCGCGCAATGCGCCCTACATGTTCATCACCACCCGGCCAGCCGATAAGGTGACCAACGAGGTCTCGATCGAAATCGGCTATCCGTTCAAGTCGGGCAGCGAGGCGAGCGCTCAGGTCGGAACCACGACATTTGCGCTCTACACGCAGGGCGACGGCGCCTGGATCAAGAACAAGGCGGAAGAATCCCACATGGTCGACACCATGCGCCAGGGCGATACCGCCGTGGTGCAGGGCGAATCTTCCCGCGGCACGATGACGACCGACACCTATTCGCTCAAGGGATTGTCCGAGGCGCTCGACCGCATCGCCAAGGAGTGCCAGTAGGGACCTCGCAGACGGCGTATAGTCTGCGGCTTGCCTCCTCCCCGGTGCCCGAGGAGCGATTATGTAGGGGCAGCGCCGTCCCAGTCTGGATCGACCCATGAGTCACGCCGCCACCGAGGCGGAGCCTGCCGTATCGGCGGGCTTCGTCGAAAAGCGCCCCCTGGAGCGTTACGTCGCCCCGGCGAAGCCGTCGCTGGTTGGCTACTCGCGCGCGCGGCTGGGGGAATCGCTCGGCCGCATCGGCGTTCCCGAGCGCCAGCAGCGCATGCGCGTGCAGCAAATCTGGCATTGGCTCTACGTCCGCGGCGCGCAGAATTTCGACGAAATGACCACCTTGTCGAAGGAACTGCGCGCCACCCTGGCGCAGCATTTCACCTTGGCTCGTTCCGACATCGCCGCCGAGCAGATTTCGGTCGACGGCACCCGCAAATGGCTGCTGCGTCTGCCTGGTGAGGCGGGCGACCGGCCGCATGAGGTCGAATGCGTCTACATTCCGGAAGCCGATCGCGGCACGCTGTGCATTTCGAGCCAGGTCGGCTGCACGCTGACCTGCACGTTCTGCCACACCGGCACACAGCGTCTGGTCCGCAACCTGACTGCAGAGGAAATCGCCGGCCAGGTGGTGCTGGCCCGCGACCAGCTCAACGATTGGGCCCGTGCCGACGACGAGCCTTCGCGGAACAGCGACGCACAAGCGGCTGAAGGCGATGCCGCGAAAGGTGAAAGACGGCGCCTGGTCTCCAATGTCGTCATGATGGGAATGGGCGAGCCGCTCTACAATTTCGACGCGGTGCGCGATGGACTCGGCGTGGTCGCCGATGGCGAGGGTTTGAGTCTCTCCAAGCGGCGCATCACGCTTTCGACGTCGGGCGTGGTGCCGAATATCGCGCGTGCCGGTCATGAGATCGGCGTCATGCTGGCGGTGTCGCTGCACGCGGTGACCGACGAACTGCGCAACGAACTGGTGCCGCTCAATCGCAAATATCCGCTCGCCGAATTGCTCGACGCCTGCCGCAATTATCCGGGGCTGTCCAACGCCCGGCGCGTGACGTTCGAATACGTGATGCTCAAGGGCATCAACGACTCGCTCGCCGACGCGCGCGCTCTGGTGCGGCTGATCAAGGGCATTCCGGCCAAGATCAATCTCATTCCGTTCAATCCCTGGCCGGGCAGCCGATACGAGTGCTCCGACTGGGCGCAGATCGAGAAATTTTCCGAAATCGTCTTCGACGCCGGTTACGCGTCGCCGGTGCGCACGCCGCGGGGCCGCGACATTCTCGCCGCCTGCGGCCAGCTCAAGAGTGCGAGCGAGAAACTGTCCGCACGCGAGCGCTTGGCGCTGCGCGCCATGGCGATGACGGATTAAGGCGCACAGACAGCCATAATGGCAATCATCGTCCGCCTGCTTACGGTGATTCTCGCCTACGTCCTGGCGTGCATCGCCGCTTCGATTGTGCTCACCATCGGCACGCTTGTGCCGCAATGGGATCAAATAGCGCCGCAGGGCATGCCCTCTATCGCGCTCTGGTCGGTGATCGGGGTTGGCAGTGCGGTGATTGGCGTAATCGCTATGCTGCCGTCGTTTCTGGTGATTGCGCTCGCCGAAGGCTTTGCCTGGCGTTCGATCGTGCTTTACGGCGCGCTTGGCGGGGTGTTGGCGCTGGCGGTTGCCTACGGTATCGACTTCGCGCGTTACCTCGGCGGCCCTGACAGCGTCGTCACCCACGAGCAGGAAGTGCTTGCCGCATCCGGGATTGCCGGCGGGTTGGTGTACTGGCTGTTCGCCGGCCGCAAGGCAGGAGCGTGGAAACGAGTGATGGATCGCGACGCACCAACGAGCTTGCCGCGATGAATCGCACGGGCCTTGTGATCGCGCTCGCGATTGCCGTGGCGGTCGGCGTGGTGTTCGCCGTGTATCCGCGGCTCGACATCGCAATCTCGGGGCTGTTCTATAACCAGCGGATCAACCTGTTCGACGTCAATGCGCAACCATGGGTGAATCATTCGCGCGCCGCGGCGCGTTGGCTGATCACGTTGATCTTGGCGCCGTCCTGCCTCGCGGTCATCGGCAAGCTGATCATGCCGAAGCGGCGGATGCTGATCGGTGGCCGGGCGGCGCTGTTTCTCATCGTCACGATGGCGTTCGGCCCCGGCGTTCTCACGAATCTCGTCCTGAAAGACCATTGGGGCCGCGCCCGTCCGATCGACATTACCGAGCTCGGCGGCACCTTCCGTTTCACGCCATGGTGGGACCCGCGCGGCGACTGCCCGAACAATTGCTCGTTTGTCGCCGGCGAGCCGTCCGGTGCGTTCTGGACGTTGGTACCGGCGGCGCTGGCGCCGCCGCAATGGCGGCTGCTCGCCTACAGCGGGGCGCTAGTCTTCGGCGCGGCGGTCGGGCTCTTGCGCATCGCCGGCGGGGCGCATTTCTTCAGTGATGTGATGTTTGCCGGCATCCTGATGTATCTCTTGGCCTGGGTGATCCACGGCTTGATCTTTCGTTGGCGATCGACTCGCATCAAAGAAGGTTCGATCGAGCACTGGCTCGCCGGAGCCGGCGATGCGATCCGCAATAGTCTCGCCCGTCTGGTTGGTCGCGGGGATGCGGCCGACTAGCACAAATCGCAAATCGCGTCTGGCTTCGATCGACTGGAAGTCCGCTGGTCCCCGTGGAACGGGGCTCGTGAAGCGCGTTAGCAAGCAACCAATCGTTGAATGAATTTTGATTTGTAAAATTGGGAAAGTTCGTACTAGACTTTCCGTGCTACTCTTGGAGAGTTAACTAACGGGGGCGACCTTGAAAATTTTGGCAGCTGTGGCGTTTAGTGCGGTCCTTCTTGCGACCATGTCCTCCGAGGCGTCGGCTTGGTACTGCCGCGCGCGCGGATACGGTGGTGCCGGTTGGGGTCGCAGCGACAGCCCGGAGCGGGCGAGATACCTGGCCCTATACCAGTGCTCAAAGCGCGGCAGCGAGTGCCATATCGTCAGCTGCGTGCCGTAACGATTACGCTTTAGCGAGCGCTGCGTCGCGCCGTGTCGCTTCGGTACCCGCTCCGGGCACCGAAGCTGGCCCGGTCGTGATCGGCTGGGATTTTCGATTTTTCGCCGCTTGTGCGAGCCCGCAACGCGTTGCGGGCTTCGGCAGGTTTGGCGTCTAGCCGGTCGGCAGCAGGCCGGGTGCGGAAATGTCCGGCGCGCTCGCCCTTGGGCGTCGAGGCGCTTGCGTAGCTCTGGCGCCTGCCTATAGTCCGCGCGAATTTCGAGCCAATCTCCGGCTCGCGCGCGGGATTCTTTGCTATGCCAAAAGGCGAAGTGAAAAAGGTCGTGCTCGCCTATTCGGGCGGACTCGATACGTCGATCATCCTCAAGTGGCTGCAGACCACCTACGGCTGCGAGGTCGTGACCTTTACGGCCGATCTTGGCCAAGGCGAAGAACTCGAGCCGGCGCGCGCCAAGGCGCTCACGCTCGGTATCAAGCCGCAGAACATCTTCATCGAGGATTTGCGCGAAGAATTCGTGCGCGACTATGTGTTTCCGATGTTCCGCGCCAATGCGCTGTACGAAGGGCAGTATCTGCTCGGCACTTCGATCGCGCGCCCGCTGATCGCCAAGACGCAGATCGAGATCGCCGAAAAGGTCGGCGCCGACGCGGTCGCCCATGGCGCCACCGGCAAGGGCAACGATCAGGTGCGGTTCGAGCTTTCCTACTACGCGCTCAAGCCGGACGTAAAAGTCATCGCGCCGTGGCGCGAATGGGATTTTCGCTCGCGCGAACAGCTCATCGCCTTTGCCGAGCAGAATCAGATTCCGATCGCCAAGGACAAGCGCGGCGAAGCGCCGTTCTCGACCGATGCCAACCTGCTGCATACCTCCTCGGAAGGCAAGGTGCTGGAAAACCCGGCCGAGGAAGTGCCGGATTATGTCTACTCGCGCACCGATGATCCTGGCGCAGCGCCCGACCAACCGGACTACATCACGGTCGATTTCGAGCGCGGCGATGCGGTTGCGGTCGACGGCAACAAGCTTACGCCGGCGGCCCTGCTGACGCGGCTCAACACGCTCGGCAAGAAACACGGCATCGGCCGGCTCGATCTGGTGGAGAACCGCTTCGTCGGCATGAAGTCGCGCGGCTGCTACGAAACGCCCGGCGGCACGCTGATCATGGCCGCGCACCGCGAGATCGAAGGCTTGACGCTGGACCGTTCGCTTTCGCATTACAAGCAGAAGCTCGCGCTCGATTACGCCGACCTGGTCTACGCCGGCTTGTGGTTTACGCCGCTGCGCGAATCGCTGGAGGCATTTTTCGACGCCGCGAACGCGGCCAATACCGGGGAGGTCGTATTGCG
>DATCBO010000009.1:0-5606 GCA_036511795.1 Xanthobacteraceae bacterium | reverse complement strand
CTCACCCGCCGCGCTTCGCGCGACGACCTCTCCCCGCACAGCGGGGAGAGGTGAAGGCAGCAAAATCCATAAACCCGCACTCGATGAGATGGGCATCGCCCTCTATCACGAAGTCGCACCGCATAGGCCTGGATCGAACAGGGACACGCCGCGCAAACCGAATCTCGACGAGATGGGTCCGGGCATAGAGTCCATCCCCGGAAAGCGCGAAAGTTCGAGTCCGCGTTCGACGCTCGGCCGACCCGGCATGCGCGGCGGCTGGAAGCCGCGCAAGCGGTAGAGCATTGCGTATACTACGGCAATGCCGTAGTATACGGTGATGCATGCGGTTGTCGAAACGGAGCCTTACTTGGCTCAGGTGGAGCGATTGTTTGATTTCGAAGAGCAGGTAGCTATCGTCGACACGGTCGCCTCCGATCCGCTATGCGGGGTCGTTATTCCTGGTACTGGCGGCGTTCGAAAGCTGAGGGTTGCGGCGAGTGGGCGGGGTAAGCGCGGCGGCGCCCGTGTCATCTACGTCTTCGGCGGGGATGACGTGCCGCTGTTTCTTCTTGCGGCATTTGCAAAAAATGAGAAATCAGATTTGTCGAAGGCGGAACGCAACGATCTTGCAAGACTGACTGCCGAGTTGATTCGCAGCTACCGGAGCGGAGGATGAGCAAGCACGCTTACGAGAAGATCAAAGCTGGCTTGGAGAGCGCCAAAGCTTATCTGGACGGCACGGCGGACAAGAGTCGGTATCGCGTTCACATTCCTGCTGAGGTGAACGTCAAGAAAATTCGCCGCCGGCTTGGCCTGTCCCAGGAAGCGTTCGCGCAGAAATATGGTTTTGCGCTCTCAGCCGTGCGCGACTGGGAGCAGGGGCGCCGTACGCCTGAACGCAGTGCTCGCATACTGCTCAAAATCGTCGATAAGGAGCCGGAGGCGGTCTCGCGGGCGCTCGCAAGCTGATCTGTCCAGGCAAAAGCCGGCGTCTGACCGGATGACATGGGAGGGCATTCGCACATGGCGTATTGGCTGTTGAAGACCGAGCCAGAAGAATTTTCCTGGGATGAGCAGGTCAAGCGCGGCGCCAAGGGCGAAGCGTGGAGCGGCGTGCGCAATTTCACGGCGCGGAACAACCTCAAGGAGATGAAGAAGGGTGACAAGTTCTTCTTCTATCACACCGGCGGCGAGAAGCAGGTGGTCGGCATCGGCGAAGTGATCCGCGAGGCCTTTCCGGATCCGACGGCGAAGGCAGGCGAGCACTGGATCGCCGTGCAGACCGCTGCGGTCGAGCCGGTGCCCAAACCGGTAGCGCTGGCAACCATCAAGGCAGAGCCGAAGCTCAAGGACATGGCGCTGGTGAAATACTCCCGCCTGTCGGTGCAGCCGGTGACGGCCGGCGAATGGAAGCTCGTCTGCAAGATGGGCGGCGTGAAGGCGTGAGCGGACCGCCCCACAATCATCCAACAATCATCGCTCTTTGAACTGCACGACGATCGACCTGATTTCTTTGAAAGCGGCCGACTCCGGGTCGATCAGTTCAAAGTGACTGGCGTCGGCTATTGTGATTTCCTGGACCGGGTCGCCCGCCGCTTTTGCCTTCGCCGCATAGGCGCGCCCGAACGGCGCCGGCACGATCGGATCGAGCTCTCCGGAGATGATTGCCTGCGGGACGCCGATCGGCAGCATCTCAGCCGGAGACGTGTCAGTAAACACGTCCCAGGGCCCACGACTTACGGCGCCATCCAGAAAATCAATCACGCGCGGTCCACCGCACGCTGGCGGTCCTAGGGCGCGATATTCGCTAAGGTCGCCGACACCGGCTAGGCTGACCACAGCTTTGATGGGCAACGGATTGTCGCGATAAAGCGCGCTTGCCTTTGGCAGCCGCCGACGCGCGGCGGCCCACAACGCGAGATGCCCGCCGGCAGAGTGGCCCACCGCAATGACGTTGGCGAGATTCAGTCTGTCGGCACCTGCAAGCTTGCGCAGCCAATCCACGGCGTTGGCGACGTCCTCGAAAGTACCGGGATAGCCGCCGCCGGGCTCACCGAGCCGCCGGTATTCGATATCCCACACCGCGAAACCATGTTGGCGAAGATCTTCCGCGGCGTAGGCCATCAATTCGATGCCCGGCAGATCGGCACGCCAGCAACCGCCATGAAGCATCACCACCACCGGGTGCGATTCACTTCCGCTCGGCAGCCACAGATCGGCAAACTCGCTCGGTGCTTCGCCGTAATGGACACGCTGAGTTGCGGTTGGACGCGGGCGCGCGAGCAGATCCCGGTAGCTGATTGGCGCGGCAGCGACCGGAGCTAGCGCGCACGCGAAGCCGGCGAGCAACGCAGCAGCGCTCATCACAATGCGCGTCCGGCTCATTGCCGCGTGGTGGTGTGACAGTCGGAGCAGTTGGCGGTCAACGCGGGCGGCAGCCCGTTGCCGACGGGCGGCGCACCGAGCTTCTCCGCCGCCGGCGTGCAAACGGCGGGCAGATCAAACGCGTCGCGCGACATTTTTACCCCGGGCAGCCAGCGGTGATAATCGGCGATATTCAGGCCGAGACCCATGGCCTCGGGCTCAGTGAAGAGTATCGGCCGGCCTTCGGTCGTGTACCAGCTCCAGTTCACATGCTGGCCCTCGCCCTTGACCGGACACGCGCGGATTACGCTGACTTCGTTCGGGCCGAGTTCGGGATTGTGATCGATCACGGCGCTGCACGTGCAGCCGGCCGCGCTCATCCAGTTCGGCCGCACCACGCCGGGCGTCGCGGCCCGGCAGGCGAATGCACCGTTCGGCCGCCGCTCGATGCCGTAGCCGATGCCCTTTTTCTGCACGCTTTCAAGTTCGAGCGCCGGCGGCACGGTGTGCGGCGAGTTCATCAACCCGACCATGGTTCCGGCGTCATCCCAGTCGTAATAGATCATCGACGGCAGCGGCGTGAACTTGAATTGGATCGGGGTGAGCACCGCGGTCATCACAAACTGGTTCGGCCAGCTCGTCGTGGTCACGCGCGAACAGGCTTGCCGGCTCACACCGGGAATGAGTTTGGCTATTTGTGTCGCTCGCTCTGACTCGCCGATATCCTTTCCAGCAGCCATCAATTCCGGTGCAGTGGTGGCCGCCACAGTCGCCGCATCGGGCTTCTGCGCCTTGGCGACACAGAGATCGCGGAGGCGGCTGAGATTTGTTTCAGCGACCGGCGCGAAGGTCGTGAAATAGGTCGCCGCATAGTCGCCGATCACCGCCGGCTCGGCATTGCGGGTCGGGAACATGATGCGCCACGGCAACCTGTTGTCGGTGCGGTACCATTGCCAGACCGCACGCCCGTCGGGCCCCGCGGTCTTCCACCACTGGGTGTTTTTGGTGCCGACCGACGCTTCGCCATCACACACCGACTTGGGCGACAGCCAGCTATCGGGCGGCGGATTGTATTTGGGGCCGAGCGCCGTGCACGCGTTCGGCGCATCGTGCGGCCCATCGAGCCGGAAGGTTTCCTTGTCGGTGATGAGCAGATCGACGGCGCCGGCTTCCAGCCCGTAAAGCGTAGCGCGCATGGCCGGGACCGAACCGTCGCGGACGAATTCGCCGACGGCGAGTTGCTGCCGCAGATACGGCAGCATCAGTCCAACCGCGCGCCAGCGCAACGGTAACACGGGCGGCGTCGCCGGATGGCACGGTGAAAACATCGGCAGCCCGGTGCTATCGGCCACCGCTGCGGTGTTCGCCCCGGGGGCAAGAGTCGCAAACGCCGCCACAATCATTGCGGCGACGGAATTATCGATAAACTTCCGGCACGAACTCATCGCCACACACTTCTGATCTTTACGTCGAATTCGACCTGAACATACCCGATAGTCAATGCCGCATCGACACGCGCCTCAAGCCGCGCACCGGGCGCCTGAACGCCGCGTCAATGCCGGAAATGCCGCGTGCCTGTGAGCACCATGGCGACACCGTGCGCATCGGCCGCCTTAATGACCTCGTCGTCGCGCACCGAACCGCCGGGCTGGATCACGGCGGTCGCGCCCGCCTCGATGGCGACCAGCAGACCATCCGCGAACGGAAAGAACGCGTCGGAGGCGACAACCAACCCCTTAGTTGCCGGCGCGGCAAGGCCGGCCGCTTGTGCTGCATCCAACGCCTTGCGGGCAGCGATACGCGCGGAGTCGACGCGACTCATCTGCCCGGCGCCGATGCCGACGGTGGAGGAGTCCTTGGCATAGACGATGGTGTTCGATTTGACGTGCTTGGCGACGCGGAACGCAAAGCGCAAGTCGCGCAGCTCGGCGTTGGTCGGCGCACGCTTCGTCACCGGCCTCAAGTCCATGTCATCGACCACGGCGCCGTCGCGCGACTGCACCAGAAGCCCGCCCGCCACGGTCTTCGCTGTCAGGCCCGCGGCGCGCGGATCGGGCAGACCGCCGGCCAGCAGCAGCCGCAGGTTTTTCTTCGCCGCCACGATGGCGATCGCCTCCTCGGACGCGTCCGGCGCAATGATGACTTCGGTGAAGATTTCAACGATCGCGCGCGCCGCCTCGGCGTCGAGCCGGCGATTGAACGCCACGATGCCGCCGTAAGCGGAGACCGGATCGCAGGCGAGAGCCTTGCTATAGGCATCGAGCAGGCTTGCGCCCTCGGCCACCCCGCACGGGTTGGCATGTTTGATGATAGCGCATGCCGCCACGCGCGCCGGATCGAACTCGGCGACGCATTCGAACGCCGCGTCGGTGTCATTGATATTGTTGTAGGAGAGCTGTTTGCCCTGAAGCTGCCGCGCGGAAGCGACGCCGAAGCGTGTGTCAGGCGTCCGATAGAACGCCGCAGACTGGTGCGGATTTTCCCCGTAGCGCAACTTCTCAATGAGCCGGCCGCCGACGCTGCGATAGTCCGGCGCGGTTTCGTTCAGCTCGCGGGCGAACCAATTGGCGATCGCGGCGTCGTAGGCCGCGGTGCGCGCGTAGGCTTTGGCGGCAAGCCGCCGGCGCAGCGCAAGCGTGGTCATGCCGCGGTGGCGCGTCAGTTCGTCGAGCACGGCGGCGTAATCGCTCGCGTCCACCACGACGGCGACGTCCGCATGGTTCTTAGCGGCGGCGCGGATCATCGCCGGGCCGCCGATGTCGATATTCTCGATGCAGTGGGCGAAATCTGCGCCGCGCGCGACGGTGTCCTCGAACGGGTAAAGATTGACCACCAGGATATCGATTGGACGGATACGCTGCGCGCGCATCGCCTCGGCGTGCTGTGGATTATCGCGCATCGCCAGCAATCCGCCATGCACCGCCGGATGCAGCGTTTTCACCCGGCCGTCCATCATCTCGGGGAATCCGGTGAGATCGCTGACGTCGAGCACGGTGAGGCCGGCATCGCTCAGCGCTTTGCGCGTGCCGCCGGTCGAGACCAGCTCGATGCCATGGCCGGCGAGCGCGCGGGCAAATTCCGCAATACCGGTTTTGTCGGAGACGGAAATCAGGGCGCGCGTGGCGCGGCGTAATTGCTCAGTCATCTGTTTCGCCTGTCATGCTCCGCGCAGGCGGAGCATCCAGTATCCGCAAACACATCGTCCCGGCGTGATACTTGCCCGATAGTTCTGTGATTACTGGATCGCCCGGTCAAGCCGG
>DATCBO010000008.1:0-144316 GCA_036511795.1 Xanthobacteraceae bacterium | reverse complement strand
GACGGTTCAATCACGGGCAACGTCAACGACCAGGGAACCTTTGTCGATGACGACTCCGGCAGCCACACCATGGCCGGCACCATTTCCGGGGCGGGCTCCTTTGTGCAAGTCGGAACCGGCACGACGGTTTTCGACGCCGCTCAGGCCTACACGGGAGACACGACCGTCGATGTGGGCACCTTGCGGCTCGGCACTGGCGCCAGTCTAGCGAGCAGCGGCAGTCTCACGGTCAACGGCGGCACCTTCGATCTCAACGGCAACAATCAAACAATCGGCGACCTTTCCGGCACGGGAGGCCCGATCACGCTCGGTGCGGGCAACCTTGCCGCCGGCACCGCACACTCCACCACCTTCGGCGGCAACATCTCGGGCAGCGGTTCATTCGTAAAGGTGGGTGCGGGTATGCTGACGCTTACAGGAGGAAACAGCTATTCGGGTGGCACGTTCGTCGAGAGCGGCACCTTGCAGCTCGGCAACGGCGGCGCTTTGGGTTCGATCGCCGGCGACCTGTTCGATAATGCAACATTTTCGGTCGATCGTTCCGACACGGTCATGCTCGGCTCTGCAATTTCGGGAGGCGGCGCCTTCGATCAGCTCGGCAGCGGCACGGTCATCATAACGGCAACGGATACATATAGTGGCGGAACCACAATCAGTGCGGGGACGCTTGAGCTCGGCACCGGCGGTTCGCTCGCGGGCGGGGTTAGCTTCGCGGGCGCCGCTACATTGCGGTTCGACACCGGCACAAATCAGCTTGGCGGCAGCATCGCCGGCTTTGCTCTGAACGCCAGCATCGACCTCGCGTTCCTCGGCTTCAGTTCGGCGCTGTCGGCGGTGTGGCAGGAGAACGGCGGCAATACCGGCGGCACGCTGTCGCTGGCAGACAACGGCACCACAGTCGGGACGCTGAACCTTTCCGGTCAATACGTCTCGACAAATTTCTCTCTCGGCAACGACGGCCACGGCGACACCGCGATCACTTTCACGAACCCGTCCCTGCCGGCCGGAACGACGGCCGACATGATCACGGAGCAAAGCTCCACCGGCAATCTCGAGATTTACGATCTCGGCAACAACGCAATCCTGGCGGCGTACGCGTTGGGCAATGCAGCTCCGAATTGGCAGGTGGCAGGTCTCGACGGCTTCTTTAGCACCGACACCTCCGACGCGATGTTGCGCAACAGCAGTACCGGAGCCTTACAGGTCGACGACATCAGCAACAACACCATCACCAACACCGCCGCGTTGGGTCAGGTCGGCTTGGAGTGGCAGGTAGCGGGCTTCGGCGATTTCAGTTCTCGCGCGGGCGAGACCGACATGCTGATGCGCAACGGCAATACCGGCGTCTTCGAGCTTTACGACATCAGGAACAACGCGATCTATAATGCAACGCCGATGGGCCAGGTCGGGTTGGAATGGTCGGTCGCGGGTTTCGGTGATTTCTCGACGCAGCCCAACGAGACCGACATGCTGATGCGCAACAGTAATACCGGCGCGTTCGAGCTTTACGACATCAGAAACAATCAGATCACCTCGGCGGCGCCGGTAGGACAAGTCGGGCTTGAATGGTCGGTGGCGGGCTTCGGGGATTTCTCAGGTAACGCCAACGAGACTGACATGCTGATGCGGAACACCAATACTGGCGTGTTCGAGCTTTACGACATCAGCAACGACCGGATCACCTCGGCGGCGCCGGTGGGTCAAGTCGGCCTGGAATGGTCGGTAGTCGGCTTTGGCCCGATTAACGGCGCCGGCACAAGCGACATGCTGATGCGCAACACCAATACCGGCGCATTTGAACTCTTCGACATCAGCAAAAACACCATCACATCGGCGGCGCCGATGGGGCAGGTCGGTCTGGAATGGTCGGTCGCGGGCATTGCCGCCGATGCTTCATCTGGATCGGCCCCGGCGAACGCCCAGCTCGCACAGGCGATGGCGTCTTTTGCGCCGAGCGCCGCGCCGCCGGCTGCAAATGGGCCGATCGCCGCCGCCACCCAGATCAGCCCGGCGAGTCCGCTCATCGCCGCGCCGGGTCCGTCGTAACAAATTTCAAGCGCGGGACTCTTCGGGCGCCGCACGGACGCGCCGATGCCGCTCGGATTGGCGGGTGTTTTGCTGCGGCGTCGAACGATTCAGCCTGCGCCGGGGGGCGTGATCAGAAACGGCGCCTGAGGTCGTTGCCTACACATCCACTCTCGCCGACAGCGCGTTGCGCTCGATGAATTCGCGGCGGGGCTCGACCTTGTCGCCCATCAGTTCGTCGAAGATGGTGTTGGCCTCGTCGATTTCCTTGACGCTGACCTGCAGCATCGTGCGGGCGTTGGTGTCGAGGGTGGTTTCCCAGAGCTGGCTCGGATTCATCTCGCCCAAGCCTTTGTAGCGCTGCAGCGCCACGCCCTTCTTGCCGGCGGCGGTGACGGCCTCGAACAGCCCGACCGGGCCGTGGATCGGCGTGTCCTCGTCCTTCCTTCGCAGGATCGCGGGCGGCGTCGGGCGCGGATAGATCTGCTGCAGCGACGGAGCGAACTCGTCGAGCCGGCGCGCGTCGGCGGAGCCGAGCAGCGCCTGGTCGATCACCGCGACTTCCTTGACGCCGCGCAAGGTGCGCTCGAACGTAAAACCGTGTTCGTTGAACGTGCCCTGCCAGCCGCGTTCGGTCTCGTCGGTGAGTGCATCGAGGCGGCGGGCGATGTAGGCCGCGGCCTGCGCGGCCGCCACGGCGCCGCCGGTGACGCGCGGATGCAGCACGCCGGCGATGGCGGCCTGCTCGATCACCTTGCGGTTATAGCGGCTGTGCAGGCCGTGGAGCAGCCTGCGGATGGTGCGTGCCTCCTCGATCAGGCGCCGCAGATCGTCGCCGGCACGCACTTCGCCTGATGACAGCCGCAGCGTGGTGTCTTCCAGACCGGTGTCGATCAGATAATCGTCCAGCGAGTCATCATCTTTCAGATACTGCTCGGACTTGCCGCGGGAGATTTTGTAGAGCGGCGGCTGAGCGATGTAGAGATAGCCGCCATCGATGATGTCGCGCATCTGCCGATAGAAGAACGTCAGCAGCAGCGTGCGGATATGGGCGCCGTCGACGTCGGCGTCGGTCATGATGATGACCTTGTGGTAGCGCAGCTTGTCGATGGCGAATTCGTCGGCGCCGATGCCGGTGCCGAGCGCGGTGATCAGCGTGCCGATTTGCTCGGACGACAGCATCTTGTCCATGCGGGCGCGTTCGACGTTGAGTATTTTTCCGCGCAGCGGCAGGACGGCCTGGAATGCCCTGTTGCGGCCCTGCTTGGCGGAGCCGCCGGCGGAATCGCCCTCGACGATGAACAGTTCGGATTTGGCTGGGTCGCGCTCCTGGCAGTCGGCGAGCTTTCCGGGCAGCGAGGTGATGCCAAGCGCGCTCTTGCGCGTCATCTCGCGCGCCTTGCGGGCGGCTTCGCGGGCCGCGGCGGCCTGGATGACCTTGCCGACGATGATTTTCGCTTCGCCCGGATGCTCCTCGAACCAGGCCTTGAGCATGTCGTTGATGACGCCCTCGACTACCGGGCGTACCTCGGAGGAGACGAGCTTGTCCTTGGTCTGCGAGGAGAATTTCGGGTCGGCGACTTTGACCGAAAGCACCGCGGTGAGGCCTTCGCGGCAGTCGTCACCGGTCAGCGCGACCTTCTCCTTGCGCGCGCCGCCGCTGGAATCGGCGTAGGCGACGACCTGACGGGTCAGCGCGCCGCGGAAGCCGGCGAGATGCGTGCCGCCGTCGCGCTGCGGGATGTTGTTGGTGAAGCACAACACGGTCTCGTGGTAGCCATCGTTCCACCACAGCGCACAGTCGACGCCGGTGCCGTCGCGATCGGCCTGCATCACGATCGGCTCGTCGACGAGTGGCGTCTTGTTGCGGTCCAAATATTTGACGAACGCCTCGACGCCACCTTCGTAGTGCAACTCCTCGCGCTTCTCGACCGCGTGGCGGATATCGGAGAGCACAATGGTGACGCCGGAATTGAGGAAGGCGAGTTCGCGCAGCCGGTGCTCCAGCGTGGCGAAGTCGAACTCGGTCATCGTGAAGGTTTGCTTCGACGGCAGGAACGTCACCTCGGTGCCGCGCTTGTCGAGCCCGCCGCCGACCACGGCGAGCGGCGCTACTGCGTTGCCGCCGCGGAATTCCATGAAATTCTCGTGGCCGTCGCGCCAGATGGTGAGCTTGAGCCACTCCGACAGCGCGTTGACCACGGAGACGCCGACGCCATGCAGGCCGCCCGACACCTTGTAGGAGTTCTGGTCAAATTTTCCGCCAGCATGGAGCTGGGTCATGATGACCTCGGCGGCGGACACGCCTTCACCCTTGTGGATGTCGGTCGGGATGCCGCGGCCGTCATCGCGCACGGTGCAGGAGCCATCAGGATTGAGTATGACGACGACGGATTTGGCATAGCCGGCGAGCGCTTCGTCGATCGCGTTGTCGACGACCTCGTAGACCATGTGGTGCAGGCCAGAGCCGTCGTCGGTGTCGCCGATATACATGCCCGGCCGCTTGCGCACGGCATCGAGCCCCTTGAGCACCTTGATCGATTCCGCGTCGTAGTCGGAAGGATCGGATGCTGCGGGCTTCCGGGCGAGTTCAGCCATGCAAGGAGCTTTCGAGAGCGGCAAAAAGGGGTTGGAGAATCAACCTTTCTTGTACACCAAAAAGAGCCTGCGTACAGGTCAAATCGGTGCCCATTAAGATATTGTTAAATCGTGATTTTTCAAGGTTTTGGGCGGCCTAAAAAAGACTATTGGGAGCCCTTTTGGCGGCTACCCGCGGGAGCATTCGGAAGGCCTGATCAAGGGGCTGAAATTGGTGCGGTGAAAGGCAGAAAAATAGCGCTCAAAAGCGAGCGGGCGCACGGGCAATAAGGCGCCACGCCATCCGAGGAAAAGCCGGTCTTCGGGCTATGAGCCGCGGCGCGCAACCTCGGATCGCTCCGGCAAAAGATACCGGTCGCTCGGCTGATAATCTGGCACTGGCGTCTGGAAGCAATCGAGCGCGCCGAGCCAGAGTTCCACGCGGTCGAGATCCTGGTGCAACTGTCCGATCGACTCCATGAGTCGAGCGAAAAGCACGTCTCTTGCCGGTTCCGGTTCCACCATCGCCTCTGGGCCTCGATACCGCGAATGCGTTTCTTGCCTGTCTGTTGTTAAAGGGCTGGCTCGTACTCAGGTTCCCGGACTGCTGGGCCTGATATCTGCCTTGCAGTCACCAAACTGCGCGAAATTTGCTGAAACTTTTGGGCCGCCACTCAGTTTCGCGCCGCGCTGAGGCGGCCGGACTGGACTTCGACGAACTCCGCATCCTTCGAAATCTCGGCGAACAGCGCCGGGTCGGCGCCGGTCATCCAGACCTGGGTGCCGAGCGCCGTGAGCTCCGCTTGCAGCGCGTCGCGCCGCGACGGATCGAGATGCGCCACTACTTCGTCGAGCAGCAGCACCGGTGCGAAGCCCGTCATCTCGGCAATCAGTCGTGCATGCGCGAGCACCAGGCCGATCAGCAGCGCTTTCTGTTCGCCGGTGGAAGCATCGGCGGCGGCGATACCTTTGGCGGCGTAGCTCACCGCGAGATCGGTCAGATGTGGGCCGTCGAGCGTCCGTCCGGCGGCGGCATCACGGGCGCGATTGTCGCGCAGCACGACGCGGTAACGCTCCTCGATCTCGCCGGCAGGATGCGCGGGGATCAATTTTTCCATCCAGCCATCGAGCGCAATCTCGGCCGGCGGAAAGGCTGCTTGCTCGCGGCTTTTGAGCACCGCGTCGAGGCGCCGTACCGTTTCGACCCGCAGACCGGCAACCGCGACCGCAAGCTCGGCGGTTTCATGCTCCACGGCATCGAGCCAGTGCGGATCGGGGCGCGGGTCCTCCAGCAGCCGGTTGCGTGAGCGCAGCGCCCGCTCCAGCGCGTTGATCCGGCTGCCGTGTTCGACGTCGACCGCAAGCGCCATGCGATCGAAAAAGCGCCGGCGTTCCGCCGGTGCGCCGGCAAACAGACCATCCATCGCCGGCACCAGCCAGACCACGCGCAGATGATCGGCGAACGCCGTGGCCGACGTCGCCGGCTCGCGGTCGATGCGGAATTTGCGCGCCGATGGGGTGTCTTCCCCGAGCGGCCGCTCGATGCCGGTGCCGAGCGTGGCCAGCCCGAGCGCGCCCTCGATTTCGGCCGCGACCGCCCAGGAACCATCGCCCTCGCTGAACGCAACCTCGTCGAGCGTCGCGCGGCGCAGGCCGCGTCCCGGCGCGAGCAACGAGATCGCCTCGATCAGATTGGTCTTGCCGGCGCCGTTCGGTCCGACCAGCACCACGGTGTTGGCGCCGACCTCGAGCGAGGCAGCGTGGTAGTTGCGGAAATTGGTCAGCGTGAGTTTCAGGATCATCAGGGATCAGGTATCGGGGATCGAGTATCAGGTTGGCTGATCCCTGACACCTGATATCCGATCTCTGTCACACCCGCATCGGCATCAGAACGTAGAGTGCGCCTTTCGACTCTTTGTCTTGAATGAGCGTCGGCGAGCCGGGATCGGCGAGCATGAGAACCGCCGCGTCGCCTTCGATCTGGGCGGCGATGTCGAGCAGATAGCGCGAGTTGAAGCCGATATCGATTGGATCGGATTCGTATTCGACTTCGAGTTCCTCGTTGGCGCTGCCGGAGTCCGGGTTGGTCACGGACAGTGACAGCTTGCCGCCGGTGACCGACAGCTTGACGGCGCGGCCGCGTTCGCTCGACACCGTCGAGACGCGGTCGACCGCGGCCTCGAATTCCTTCTTGTCGACCACCAGTTCCTTGTCGTTGCCGACCGGAATGACACGTCCGTAATCCGGGAACGTGCCGTCGATCAGCTTCGAGGTCAGCACCACGTCGCCGACCGTGAACCGGATTTTTCCGGGCGACAGTTCGATCAGAACTTCGGCCTCGCTGTCTTCGAGAAGCCGCTGCACCTCGCTGACCGTCTTGCGCGGCACGATGATGCCCGGCATGCCCTCGGCGCCGTTCGGCAGATCGAGCTCCATCTGCGCCAGGCGGTGGCCATCGGTCGCGACCGCCCGCAACGTTTGCGCCTTCGCGGCGCCGGCGGCGTGCAGATAGATGCCGTTGAGGTAGTAGCGGGTTTCCTCGGTCGAGATGGCGAACTGGGTCTTGTCGATCAGCCGCTTGAGGTCGGCGGCCTTGAGGGTGAACTTGTGTGTCATCTCGCCCGGCGCCAGATCCGGAAAGTCACTTTCCGGCAGGGTCTGCAGCGTGAAGCGCGAGCGGCCGGCGCGGATCGCGAGCGCGGCGCGCTCACCGGACGATTCCAGCACGACCTGCGAACCTTCGGGCAGCTTGCGCACAATGTCGAAAAACATGTGCGCCGGAACCGTGGTCGAGCCGGCCGGCCCGACCTCGGCGGCGACCGAGTCGGTCACTTCGACATCGAGGTCGGTCGCCTTCATGCTGAGCTTGGCGCGGTCGGCGCGAATGAGCACGTTGGCCAGGATCGGAATGGTATTACGGCGTTCGACCACGCGATGCACGTGACCCAGCGACTTCAGCAACTCGGACCGCTCTACGGTGACTTTCATCGCGCAACCCGTCCGCTCCAGCGAGATGACCGTGTTCGTAACACCATCCCGCAATTGAAAGTGGCGCGGATAGCCGGTTACGGCAAGCCCAAGCCGGCCTCATTCCCCGTTTTCCCTGGATTTTAACTGTGCCGGGCCGCGCCAGCGGCCGCGGTAGCGCCCCGGGGCTGCTCCTAATCCTGGAGCTGGCGCTTGAGCACTTCGATCTCTTCGGCGAAGGCGGCATCGTTACCGGTCAGGGCCTCGATCTTGCGCACCGCATGCAGGACGGTGGTGTGATCGCGGCCACCGAATCTGCGGCCGATCTCCGGCAGCGATCGAAGGGTAAGGATCTTGGACAGATACATCGCCACTTGCCGCGGGCGCACCACGTTGGCGGTACGCCGCGACGACAGCAGGTCCGAGCGGCTGACATTGTATTGGCGCGCCACGACGCGCTGAATGTCTTCGATGCGCACGCGCTTCGGTTCGGCCGGCCGGATCAGGTCGCGCATTTCGCGCTCGGCCATTTCCAGCGTGACCGCCTGGCCGGTTAGCTTGTTGTGCGCCAGGAGCCGGTTGACGGCGCCTTCCAGGTCCCGGCCGTTATGCGTCACCGACTTGGCGATGAAGGCCAACACCGGCGCCGGCACTTCGAAGCCGGGATGATACAGGCGCGCGGCGGCGACGCGGCTCTTGAGGATTTCCAGGCGCAACTCCTCGCCGAGCGAGCCGATTTCGACGACGAGGCCGCCAGCGAGCCGCGAACGCACCCGGTCGTCGAGGCTTTCGAGGTCCGCGGGTGGCCTGTCGCTGGCGATCACCACCTGCCGTCCAGCGTCGATAAGCGCATTGATGGTGTGGCAGAACTCGTGCTGGGTCGAACGGCCCTGCAGGAACTGCAGGTCGTCGATCACCAGAACGTCGATGGTGCGCAGCGCCTCCTTGAAGGCAAGCGTTGTCTGGCTTTTGAGCGCCGAGACGAAGCCGTACATGAAACGCTCGGCGGTGAGATACAGCACCTTGCGGTCGCCGCTATTGCCCGCCCAGGTGATGGCCTGCAGCAAATGTGTTTTGCCGAGTCCGACGCCGGCGTGGATGTAGAGCGGATTGAACATCAGCGCGTCGCCGCGCCGGCTGATCGCGATCTGCTTGGCCGCGGCATGCGCCAGCGTATTCGAGCGGCCGACGACGAACGTCTCGAAGGTGAGACGCGGATCGAGCGGTGAGCCGCCAAGCGCATCATGGACTGATAGATACGGCACGCTGGGGCGCAGCTCGCCGTTCATGTGAGGGGCTTCGCGCGCCTCGCGCGGCAGCACCTGCGGTTCGGCCAGTTTCACCTTCGCGGCCGGCGGGCGGACGGTGGCGGAGCGGACGCTCAGCTCGAGGCGGGTGATGTCCGACAGCTCGACCTGCCACTGCGCCAGGACGCGGTCGGCATAGTGCGACTGAATCCATTTGCGCAGGAAGCGCGTTGGTACGGACAGCCGCACCGCGCTGCCGTCAACCGCTTCGAATTCCATGCGGCCAAACCAGCTGGTGAAAACGTCTTCACCCAGTTCGACTCGCAAGTGTTGTTTGATGCGCTGCCAAAGCTCGTGATTGGGGGTCATGTCGGTGTGCTGCATTTGTTGGAGCATGGATCAATCGCACAGTGAGGCAAGGGCGTAACCCGCCCTGTCCGTTACCGGGGGACGCAACGCACTGACTAACGGATGTTGTGAAGTAAGAGAGCCGAAGACCGCCGCAGTCGACTGCCGCAGTCGGACGGCAGGAGGCGGGCGTGCTATCCGCTCGGTCTCGCGGTAACGCCGGGAGCGTGGCGCAACGCAACAGGCCGCACAAGCGCACACGAACAGTCAGGGCACGTTATTGTCGTTGTTAGTTCGAGAACAAGGATTGCCGTCAGCATTGCCCCACCTCTCCATCGCTCCCAGTTTCGATGGTCCCGAATGACATTTTCCGAAGGCGCGTCGACCAGTGTCTTTTATGCGCCGTCAGGCCGTTGCCACGTCTGCATTTCCTCCCGCTGCGAAAGCCCTTGGCTGCTTGGCGTGGACACACGAAGTAAGATGACGCAGAATCGCCCGGCATTGAAGACAGACATTCCCCGTCTCATTCCTTCATGAGTGTTACGTGCAACCGAACTGTGAGGGCTTTCGAGAACCGAAAGTGTGCAGGAACGTTAACCATCGTGCGGAGCCGCTGCAACGGCGAATATTTTTCTGAAATCGGTCTTGTTAGCTCCGTGGCGCTGATACCGCATTGAGCAGTTGACGCAAAATATTGACGTTACAGGCAAATTACAGTGCGGTAACGGTCGGATGTCATCTGCAAGACGATTCAGAATCAAATAAACCAGCGTCTGCCGCCCCGGCCACCGACTCAAGGTCCCGCCGGACGCGTGCCAGCTAACCCATTCTTCCAGCAAAGATTCTTGTGTACATCCCGAAGACCCACCCGTCTGCCGAAGTGCGAAAAGTGCGCATCAAACCGCACAAAAATGCGATTCCGGCGTGGCCGCGGCCGGTGAATCGCCCTTCCAGCGCGCCAAAGCGGCGACGGGAGCGATCGTGCGGTGCAATTTTATGGACGTGTTGCAAGAGCGCAACAAAACTTGCGCCGCCAGCGGCGCTCCTGGGCGAGCGCCGGGGTCGGTAAAAGATGCGGTCTGCGGCGGGAGGCAGCGGTGAAGGCCGCGCCGGAAAAGCGGCGGGCTTCGTCGTACTTCGTCTTGCTTAGGCTTATTTGCCCAACTTGGCGATGCTGTGCGCGAGACGCGACACTTTACGGCGCGCGGCGTTGCGATGAACGATACCCTTCTGCGCACCGCGGATGATGGCGGGCTCGGCCGCGGCCATCGCGGCGAGTGCCGCAGTGCGGTCGCCCGAGGAAATCGCCTCCTCGACCTTGCGGACGGCGCTTCGTACCCGCGTCCGGCGCCCCTTATTGATGACGGTGCGTCGCGCGATTTGCCGCGCAGCCTTCTTGGCGGATTTCGTATTGGCCATATGGGTCGAACTTCTGGTTTGGGGGCGAAAAATCCCGGCTGCGGCAAGCGAACTGCTTTCCGGCCATGCGCGGCGCTTATACGGACGGAGCGCCGGGCCGTCAACGGCGCCCGATCGCCTGGCGCGGATGTGACGGCCTAGCCGGGCTTCAGGCGACGCGCTTAGCGCGGACCGCGTCGTAGCCGCCCGTTACGGCCGCCCGGTCGCCGGCCGGAAAGCCGGCCAGTGGCGGCGCCACCCGGGCCCATTGCGGCTCGCCATGGATGTGGGCGAGCAGCGCCTTGACGCCCGGCACCAAGGCCTTGCCGTCGAACAGCTTGCGGATCGCCACCGCTTCGGCGAGCGCCGTGGCATCGCCGGATCGATAGGCGCGAGCGCACAGATCGGAATTGAGGTTGGCGGTCGCCGAAATGCAGCCGGCAAAAGGTCCTCCGGACCGAGCCTGCGGCAGCGCCGCTTCGGTGGAGGGAAATACCGCAAAGCGCGGCGTGATGGCCGCAGCCGCGCCGGCAAAATCCATGTCGCCCGAAGAATCCTTCAAGCCCACGATGCGCTCGCCGAAGGTATCGAGCAGGCGCCGGATCAGGGCGACGTGCCATGGCAGGCCGGACAGCGCCGGATAATGGTAGAGATAGATCGCGATCGGTTGCGACGCCGTGGCGGCGACGATCGCGTCCAGATAGGCGACGAGCCCGTCGTCAGGCACGCCTTTATAATAGAACGGCGGCAGCACCAGTGCGCCGGCAAATCCTAGTTCAGCGGCGTGGCGGGCGAGCGCGATGGCGTCGGCGGTCGCCGCGGCGCCGGTCCCGACCATCATGCGGTCGAGCGGCAGTCCGCTGGCCGCGTAGGCGCTCATCACGCGCTTGCGTTGGTCGAGCGAGAACGAGGTCGCCTCGCCGGTGGTGCCAAGCACGTTCAGCCCGTCACAGCCGTTGCCGAGGAGGTATCGCGCCAGCGCGACCGAGCGCGCGCTATCCGGCTCGCCGTTGTCGCCGACCGCCGTGGCGATCGCCGCGATCACGCCTTGCAGGGTTTTTCCGGTCGATTTGTCAGTCATGAAAGTACGTCCCGTGTGGCGGTACCCCTAGCACCGCAGGCATGGCTGCGCGAGGCGGAATCAGGCAAGCCCGGCCCGCTCGTTGACGCAGTGCAGGCCAGCGCTTGACGGGGTGGCCGGGCCGCGGAAATTTGCCGATACCTGAATGCAATCACCCAATGATGGAGAGAGCGATGGCCGATCTGCGCTTGAGCTTTGCCTGCGGACCTTATGACCGGACGCAGGCGTTGCGCGACGGCTCGATCAAGCCGGACGGCGTTGAGCTCACGTATGTGACGCTGCAGCCCGCCGAAATCTTCTGGCGCATGTTGCAATATAAAGAATTCGACGCCTCGGAAATGTCGCTGTCGAACTATGCGACGCTGGTCGGAAGCGGACAGTCTCCGTTCATCGCCATTCCGGTATTCCCGTCGCGGGTTTTTCGCCACGGCTATTTCTTCGTCAACACGCAAAAGGGAATTTCCAGCCCGGCCGATCTGAAAGGCAAGCGCGGCGGTGTGCCGGAATACAGCATGACGGCCGCGGTCTATATGCGCGGGCTCTTGCACCATGAATACGGCGTCAAGCCGAGTGACGTCGCCTGGGTGCAGGGCCGCGCCGACCGGCTCGGTCACAAACTGCCTGCCGATGTGCGGCTGACCCAAGCGCCCGCCGGCGCCGAGCTGGGCGATCTGCTCGAACGCGGCGAACTTGATTTTCTGATGACGGCCAACAATCCGCTGTCGTTCCGCCGCGGCGCGGCAAACGTGAAGCGGCTGTTTCCGAATTATCGCGAGCTGGAGCAGGACTATTATCGCCGCACCAAGATCTATCCGATCATGCACACCGTGGTGATCCGCCGCGAGGTGTATGATCGCGATCCGTGGCTGGCGATGAGCCTCTACAAGGCGCTATGCCGCGCCAAGGACAATGCGCTGCATCTGGTCAGCGAGACCGGCTCGCCCAAGGCGTCGTTCGCCTGGCTGCAGCCCTTGATCGAGGAAGAGCAGTCGATCATTGGCAAGGACTGGTATCCGTACGGCATCGAGGCGAACCGCGCGTCGATCGAGGCGCTGCTGCAATACTCGCATGAGCACGGACTGACCCCGCGCCGGCTCAAAATCGAGGACCTGTTTGCGCCGAGCACAATGCGCGACATTCCGCTGAGCGAAGGGCAACAGGTCTGACGGCGGGGAGAACGGCTCTCAGTGCGCCTTGGTGACGAGGGGCGGCGAGGCGGCTTCTGGCGCCTTCGGTGACAGCACGAAGGTAAGCCACACATTGTAGCCGTCCGGCCGGTCGAAATTGTCGAATTCCTTGTAGCCTTTCAGGTTCAGATAACCCTGCATGTCGCCGACCGGAAACAGGTAGCCGACCTGCGGCCCGATGCCGAGCACCCGCGACTCGAATGGGCACAGCACCGGCGCGCAGCCGCTGTCCGGCGTGAGCTGGTCGTACACATAGCCGACGAGACCGACCTGAAGCTGTTTGGTCAGAAACTTCGACGCGCCCAGATCGAGATGTGCGTCGATGCCGTTGGTGTATCCGGTGGAGGTATTTTCGAAATTGCCGGTGAGGCCGACCGTCGCCGAGAATTCGTTGCCCGCCTTCGGGTCGAAATAGGTGTAACCGACGCCGCCGTCGATGGCGCCGTGGCCGATGCCCAGGTTGGCAAGATTGCTCGAATGGTAGAGGCCGACCGGGATGTCGCCCGTTATATAGGCCATGTAATTGTTGACGCCGGCATTCCAGCGCACCGCGAATTGTGGAACCAGATCGCCGAGGCCGTCGGTCGTTTGACTGAGAGCGACCGTCCTGGTGAAGGGGATAGGTCCGATCGTTCCGGCGATCGTTCCATTCAGTGCGGTGCTATTTTGTCCGTAGGCGGCAAGCAGGCTGACGGACGCCTGGCCGCCGAGGAACGGCGTTGCGAACACGTAGGTCGGCGCGAAAAAGCCGATGTCAGCCCGGGCGCTGACATTCGCATTGATGCTGGCGTTGAGCGCGGGGTTGAATTGGCCGATCGTGATTTCTTTGGACACGGCGGCGTTGCCGCTCGCCGACACGTTTGTGTAATAGTTGATCCCCGCAAACGACCAGCCGGGCTGTTGGGGGGTTGCCGCCATGCTGCCGAAAAAACCCGGTACCCAGAAGCTGACGCCGTTCTCGTCGGCGAAGGAAACACGCGGCGTCGCTGTGATGACAGCGGCGAGCGTGACGGCAACAAGGGGCGATACTAGCGACCGTGCAGCAGGCATTCGACCGGACGATCGCCGAGACAACGCGACGGCGATGCAGCGCACAACGCAGCGACTTGATCGCATGATGGCCCCCCGTGACTTCTGGCTCGTTTTCTCCCTGAAGCAAAACTCCGTCAGATAAGCTTAGTTGAGTCGGCGGCGCTCGGCCATCCGTCAGGTCGCCAAAGCGGTATAGCGCTGCACGAATCGCGAGAGCCGTGCTTTGTCGACAACATCGGCAGCATAAGAGTCTGAATTGATTGAATTTGTGGGTAATAGTTACCAGCGTCAACTGAAAATAGTGCTAGATGCTGCGCAGCAAGTTCTATCACGAGTTCGTTATGCGTTGTGCCACGCGCGGCTGATAGTCTACGGAGCGTGAACTTGCGGGCGTGTGGCTGCCGCTAGGCGGCCGGAAAATCTCAAGCGCTGATCGTTGCGCCGAACAAACGCAGAGATAGTTATCGATTTTCGCAATAAGGAGTTCGTATTTCTGAACGAGACTTGGCGCGACGATCCTGAGGGTTGAACTCGCTTCGGCACGAGTCAGGCTATGGGCGACGTTGCAGTTACGGACGGCGCGCGGCGATCGGAGGGCGCGACCCATCCGAACATGATCTGGATTCCGGGCGGCACGTTCCGCATGGGATCGGACAAGCATTATCCCGAAGAGGCACCGGTTCATCGCGCCACGGTCAACGGCTTCTGGATCGACCGCACGCCGGTGACCAACCGGCAATTCAAGGACTTCGTCCGCGCCACCGGTCACAAGACCTTGGCCGAAATCCCACCCGATCCTAAAAACTATCCCGGCGCGCTGCCGCACATGCTGTACGCCGGCTCGCTGGTGTTCACGCCGCCGGGGCGTCCGGTCGATCTGAAAAACTGGGGCGAGTGGTGGCGATTTCTCAAGGGGGCGGACTGGCGCCATCCCTACGGCCCAAAGAGCAACATCAACGCGCTCGATAATCATCCGGTCGTGCATGTCGCCTATGCAGACGCGCTCGCTTACGCCGAGTGGGCCGGCAAGGAGCTGCCGAGTGAGGCGGAATGGGAATATGCGGCGCGCGGCGGCCTCGACGGCGCCGAGTTCGCTTGGGGCGATGAGTTCAAGCCCGGCGGCCAGCACCGCGCCAACACCTGGCAGGGCAATTTCCCCAACGAAAATCTTTGCAGCGACGGCTTCGAGCGCACCTCACCGGTGCTGGCGTTCCCGCCCAACGGCTACGGCGTCTACGACATGATCGGCAACGTCTGGGAATGGACGGCCGACTGGTGGTCGCAAAAACACGAAGCCGACGCGCCGAAGGCGTGCTGCATTCCGGAAAATCCGCGCGGCGGCGGCGAAGCGGACAGCTACGACCCGTGCCAACCGCGGATCAAAATTCCCCGCAGAGTCATCAAAGGCGGCTCGCATCTGTGCGCGCCGAATTACTGCCGCCGCTATCGCCCGGCCGCGCGCCACGCGGAAGCGGTGGATACATCGACGAGCCACGTCGGCTTTCGCTGCGTGGTCAGAACAGGGAGCGCAGAATGTCCAACCGAAATAAGGGAAACCGCTCAAATATAAAGAACGGTACTCTCAATCGCCGCAATATATTGTTGGCCAGCACGACGCTGGCTGCCGCATCCGCTTTGGGTACGGCAGCAGGTGTGCAAAAGGCGCTCGCGCAAGCGCAGCAATCGGCTCCGTCAGGCAAGCCGAATATCCTCGTCATCATGGGCGACGATGTCGGCTGGTTCAACATCGGCGCCTATCACCAAGGTATCATGTCGGGCAAGACGCCGAACCTGGACAAGCTTGCTGCCGGGGGCATGCGGTTCACCGACTACTATGCCGAAGCAAGCTGTACCGCCGGCCGCGCCAACTTCATCACCGGAGAAATCCCGCTGCGCACCGGTCTGACGACCGTCGGCCAGGCTGGCGCCGATGTCGGCATGCCCGATCAGGCGTGCACGATTGCGACGGCGCTCAAGGCGCTTGGCTACGCGACGGGACAGTTTGGCAAGAACCACCTCGGCGACAAGAACAAGTACCTGCCGACGCTGCACGGCTTCGATGAGTTTTTCGGTTACCTATACCATCTCGACGCGATGTCCGATCCGTACTGGTTCGACTATCCGCAGGACTGGATCGATAAATACGGCCCGCGCAATCTGGTGCATTCCTACGCTACCGATAACGACGATTCGACCGACATGCCGCGCTGGGGCAGGGTCGGCAAGCAGAGGATCATCGATGAGGGTCCGCTGAAGCCGTTCAAGGATATGTCCGGCGATCACCAGTATTGGCAGAAAGGCCGCGACGCCAAATACGACATGGAGACGTTCGACGAAGTCCTGGTCGATAACACGAAGCGCTTCATGGATCAGGCCAAGCAGGCCGGCAAACCGTTTTTCATCTGGCACAACACCACGCGCATGCACGTCTTCACCTATCTGGCGAAGAAGTACCAGGCGAAGATGAATCCCCAGAGCAATTTCGGCCTGGAAGAGGCCGGCATGGCGCAAATGGACGACGATATCGGCGATTTGCTCAAGCACATGGACGACATCGGCGTCACCGAAAACACCATCGTTGTCTTCACTACCGACAACGGCGCCGAGGTCTTCACTTGGCCGGATGGCGGCATGACGCCATTCCGCGCCACCAAGGGCACTTCGTACGAAGGCGGCTTCCGCGTGCCGGCGATCATTCGGTGGCCCGGCAAGATCAAGCCGGGATCGGTCGAGAACGGCATCTTCTCCGGCCTCGACTGGTTCCCGACGCTCGTTGCCGCGGCGGGCAACCCGAACATCACACAGCAATTGCTGGACGGTGTGACGCTCAACGGCCGAACCTACAAGAACCATCTGGACGGCTATAACCAGACGGATCTGCTCACCGGCAACGGACCCTCGAAGCGTCATGAGGTTTTCTACTTCGCCGAGGCAAATCTGGGCGCCATCCGCATCGATGACTTCAAGTTTCAGTTTATCCAGCAGCCTTATGGCTGGACGGGCGAAAAGGTTACAACCGACATGCCGACGATCGTCAACCTGCGCCAGGACCCGTTCGAGCGAACTCCTTCGGTGCGAGGAGAGACACTCAACGATCTAGGTGGTGGCTACATGAACGACTTTATGGCGCGGGAGTTCTGGCGCTTCGTCCAAGTCCAGCAATACGTAGGGGCGCTGGCGGAAACAGCCATCAATTACCCGCCGATGCAGTCGCCCGCCTCCTTCAATCTCGCTGCGGTCAAGGCGAAGATCGACGCGGCGATGAGGAGCCACGAAGGGCAGTAACAGGCGACGACCTGGCGGGCGCGACGGTGCGCGCCCGCCGGGCCTCGGCCAGCCGCCGGGCATGCTTCTCCTGTCAAAAAACCTTCGGGGAAGACAACATGAAATTTACCGATCACTCGGCCGGCATCGACCGCCGCTCGCGACGACTATGCGTGCTAATCTTGATGTCCATTGGCCTCGCGTTGGCGTTGACGCTCGCGCCCGTCCAAGGAGCTGTTGCACAACAAAGTCCGGTGACAGCAGTCGATATCGCGCTCGA
The DNA here is from genome assembly GCA_036511795.1 of Xanthobacteraceae bacterium. Classification (GTDB taxonomy): domain Bacteria; phylum Pseudomonadota; class Alphaproteobacteria; order Rhizobiales; family Xanthobacteraceae; genus BOG-931. The sequence continues at coordinate 126,910 of DATCBO010000008.1, read as the reverse complement.
ACCCGACGCAACGATGATGCAGCACGCCAACGCCGCCAATGCTCGTCTGCTCAAGTCTTTCCCGAAGGGCTTTCCGCTGGATGAGACGCATCACCCACACGTCACTATGTTGCAGCAGTTCGTCCGCACGGACGACCTCGACAAGGTATTTGCGGCGGCGAACGCAGTTCTGGCCAAGGAGAAGCCCGCGGCATGGACGCTGAAGGCGTTCAAATATTACTACATCCCGTCTCCGCCGCTCGGCCTCGCCGGAATCGTGGTCGAACCGACTGCGGACCTGCATCGGCTGCAAGATGCACTCATCACAGCCGTTACGCCCTTCACCGTGAAGACCGGACCCCGGCGGCGTTCTTCAGCGAGGAGAGCGGACGTGACATTCAAAAAGACCTGATCGAGTACGTCGCCAATTTCGTCAAGATCGCGGCGGGCAAGCGGTTCAATCCGCATGTGACGATCGGCGTCGGAACCGAAACGTATTTGACAAAGATGCTGGCGGAGCCGTTCCCGTCGTTCACATTCTCGGTGTCTGGTGCGTCGGTCTATCAGCTCGGCAGCTTCGGCACGGCGCGCAAGGAGCTCAAGGCCTTAACGTTGTCGCCCTGAGCCGGGCGGCAGGATCACGCCTGTTGCGACTCTCACCTTGAGGAGAAGGGTTATGAAGTCCAACAAACCGTCGTCTGGAATTGATCGTCGTGCTCTGGTTTCAAGCCTCGTCTTGTTACCGGCTTTCTCCGCGACACTGCTGTCCTCGCCAGTCCAAGCGCAAACGACGCCGAGCGGACCGCTCGCCTCCTGGAAAGACGGCCCGGCGAAACAGGCGATTATCGATTTCGTGCACGCCTCGACCGATCAGGCAAGCGCGAAACTCGTGCCGCCCGAGGAGCGCATCGCCTGTTTCGATCAGGACGGCACATTGTGGGTGGAGCACCCGATCTACACTCAGGTCGTCTACTGCCTGGACCGGGTGCCGGCGGTGGTGGAGCAGAAGCCAGCGCTCAAGAACCGCGAACCGTTCAGAACCATTCTCTCCGGCAATCGCGAGGCGATTGCCAAGCTGTCGTTGCATGACCTCGAGGAGGTCCTTGTCGCGACATTGACCGACATGCCGGTCGAGGTATTCCAGGCCGAAGTCAAGAAATGGCTCGCGACCGCCAAGCATCCGCGTTGGAAGCGTCCGTATACCGATCTTACCTATCAGCCGATGCAGGAAGTCCTGCAGTACCTGCGCGACAATGGCTTCAAAACCTATATCGTGACCGGCGGCGGGCAGGATTTCGTGCGGGTCTATTCGCAGCAGGTTTACGGCATTCCACCCGAGCAGGTGGTCGGCACCATGGGCGGCACGAAGTTCGGCTACGACAAGGCCGGCAAGCCATTTTTGACCAAAGAGCCAAAGCTCCTTCTCAACAACGATAGGGCCGGCAAGCCGGAAGGCATTCATCTGATGATCGGCCGGCGGCCGCACGCGGCGTTCGGTAATTCGGACGGCGATCGCCAGATGCTGGAATACACCGGCGCCAGCGCCGGCGCGCGGCTGATGATGCTGGTGCTGCACGACGATGCCGAGCGCGAGTATGCCTACGGCCCCGCGCGCGGCCTACCTAACAGCAAGTTCGGTACCTTCACTCCGGCACTCGACGACGAGGCGAAAAAGAACGGCTGGACAGTCATCAGCATGAAAAACGACTGGAAGCGTATTTTTGCATTTGGGTAGCTGGGTGTTAGGTTCGGAGATGTGACCATGGATAGCCCGCAGCTGATTGTTCTGAGTACGCTGGCGCTCGTGGCATCTATGTGCGTCGACAACGGGGCCGAGGCACAAACGCCCCCGAGCGTTCTTGCCGCGCGGATACGGGCGCAAGGCTATCATTGTAAGGTGCCGCTCAGCGCCAAAAGAGACGCCATGCGGTCGAAGCCGGATGAAGCTGTCTGGATTCTCAAATGCCGTGGGTCGACTTTCAGGATCAGACTCGATCCCGATATGGCGGCGCGGGTTGAAAAGCTGAGCTGATCGCCGGCAAAGAATTCGGTGGGGCATGTCGTTCGGTATCATGAAGATCTATCCGACAGCACGGGAGAAGGCGGAATGAGGATCAAATCTGTTTTGGCAGTCTCACTGGCGGCGTTTGTTTTGCCTGTCGCGGCAGCCGCCGCGCAGGTGACGGTAGACATCACAAAGGTCACGTGTCGGGAGTTTTTGCTTGGCAGAGTGGTCTCTACGGAGAGGATGGCGCTTTGGTTCAGCGGCTATTACAACGGTAAGCGCGGCGCCACCATGATCGACGCCAGCGCCATCAAGCCGAACGCCTCAAAGGTGCAGGACTACTGCGGACTGCATCAGGATGAGACCGTCATGCATGCCGTCGAAGTGTTGTTCGGAGTCAAATAGTTTTACGGCGTCCCAGTTATCAAGACTTGACGACGCGTCATCAGAACAGGGAGGACGAAATGTCCAAGTCCAGCAGTGGAGACAGTTCAGGCCAGAAGAGTACAGCCCTCAACCGCCGTAATGTCCTGCTCGCCGGTAGCAGCCTTGCTGCAGCGTCGGCGATCGTATCGAGCGCCGGCGTTGATATTGCGCAGGCACAGGCACAGCCGGCGACAAGCGCCAAGAAACCGAACATTGTCGTGATCTGGGGCGATGACATCGGAATAACCGATCTGAGCATCTACTCGCTCGGCCTGATGGGCTTTCACACGCCGAACATCGATCGCATCGCCCGTGAGGGAATGATCTTTACGGATCACTACGGCGAGCAAAGCTGCACCGCGGGCCGTTCTGCGTTCATCACCGGACAGAGCGTGTTCCGCACGGGGCTGTCCAAGGTCGGCCTGCCGGGCGCTTCCTTGGGCTTGCAAAAGGCGGACCCGACCATCGCCGAACTGCTCAAGCCGATGGGCTATGCCACTGGCCAGTTCGGCAAGAATCACCTGGGTGACCGCAACGAGTTTCTCCCCACGGTGCACGGCTTCGACGAGTTCTACGGAAACCTTTATCACCTGAACGCCGAGGAAGAGCCGGAGCTTCCGGATTATCCGAATCCGAAGGATTTTCCCAATTTTCGCGAGCGCTTCGGCCCGCGCGGCGTCATCCATTCGTTTGCGACCGACGTCGACGATGCCGCCGTCGATCCGCGTTTTGGCCGGGTCGGGAAACAGAAGATCGAGGATACTGGGCCGCTCACCAGAAAACGCATGGAGACGATCGACGACGACATCGCCGACCGGGCCGCGCATTTCATCGAGACGCAGGCCAAGGCTGACAAACCGTTCTTCGTCTGGGTGAATTTTACCCATATGCATTTCCGCACCCACCCGAAGCCTGCCAGCGTCGGGCAGGCCGGCCGCTGGCAGGACGTTTATCACGACGTGATGATCGATCACGATAAGAACGTCGGCACAGTGCTGCAAAAGATCGACGAGCTTGGTTTGGCCAACGACACCATCGTGTTTTACAGCACCGACAACGGGCCGCACATGAACACCTGGCCGGACGGAGCGATGACACCGTTCCGCAACGAGAAAAATTCGAACTGGGAAGGCGCATTCCGCGTCCCGGCAATGGTGCGCTGGCCAGGCAAAATCAAACCCGGAAGCGTGTCGAATGAGATCATGTCGCATCTCGACTGGGCACCGACTCTGCTGGCCGCTGCGGGTATGTCCGACATCAAGCAGAAGCTGCTCGCCGGCTACAAGGCGGGCGACATGACCTACAGGGTTCATCTCGACGGTTACAACTTTCTGCCGTACCTCACCGGAGAGGAAACAAAGGCGCCGCGCATCGAATACTTCTATTTTTCCGATGACGGCGATCTGATGAACGTGCGTTACGACAATTGGAAGCTTCAGTTCGCAGTTCAGCCGGCGCAGGGAACTTTGGCGGTCTGGCAGACGGAGTTCGAACATCCGCGCATACCCTATATCTACAATCTGCGTACCGATCCGTTCGAACGGGCGACGATCACGTCGAACACCTACTACGACTGGGAGCTGGACCACGCCTTCATGCTGATGCCGGCGCAGGCGCTGGTGGGGCAATTCCTCGCGACGTTCAAGGACTATCCGCCGCGGCAGAAAGCAGCGAGCTTCACGATCCAGCAAATCCTGGAGAAGATGAGCCAGCCGAGCGGCGATTGAAAGTCTGGCTTGTGAAGGAGAGCCTCCACCTTTCGCGGCCGGTTGGGAATTAGCGTGGTGAACGGCAGTCAGCAGGCGCGCCCCTTTTGGCGCGTTCTTTACAACAAAGACGCAGGGGATGGGATTGGGTTTGGCTATCTGCCGCATGATCATCGAACATCATGGGGGACACCTCACGGCGTCCTCTGATGGCAAGAGCGGCGCGGCCTTCCAATTTGCTTTACCTATCATGGAGCGATCGCACCGGTCGGCCGAAAGCGATTGAGCGGCTTGCGGCGTACAGAATGGCACGACGGTCAGGCCGGCCTGACTCGATCGCTGTCTCTTGCGGGAATCTTACGACCGTAGGTCTTGCGCTTGTGTTTGGCGGCCGCCGCTTTGCCGGCGGACCCGGCCTCGCTTTGCAGCATGGCCGCCAACTCTGATTTGGCGGGATATTTGGCGCGCCCGACGCGCAGCAAGGGTTGAGACGCCGCCGCGGCGCGCACCTTTTGCCGCGCGATGGCGATATACGTATCGCTGATGTCGATGCCGATGAAGCGCCGGCCCATGCTTTTCGCCACCGCGCATGTGGTACCGGTGCCGGCGAACGGGTCGAGTACAATTTCGCCGGCGAAATTCGGCGCCGCACCGTAGGAGTAGAGCCGCATCAGCCGGCCCGGCAGTTTTTGCGGGAACGGCGCGGGGTGGCTGCCGCCGCGCTTGACGTCCTCCGGATACATGAACCAGACCTGCTGGGTGAGGTCGAGCCATTCGGCGCGGCCCAGCAGGTTTGCCGCCTTGACGCCGCGTTCGAATTTCGGCGGCTTGCCCGGCTTCACATAGACATTGATGAATTCGATGGTGTTGTTCTCGATGATGTTGCCCGGATATGGATAGCTGCCGAACATCATCTTTGAGGTTTGCTTCTGCCAGACGAACAGCGCGTAGCGCTCAAGATCCGTGTCGTTGAGCAACGTGTGCTCGATGTCGAACGCGATGTTTTTCAGATGCCGGGTATGCTGCCGGATCGCCGCCTTCGGGATCGGCATCACCGGCGCGTTGATGCAGAGCTTGCCGTTCGGCCGCAGCACGCGGGCGCATTGCGTCCAGACGGTGTGCAAGTCGGCAACATAATCTTCGTAGGACGTCCAGAAATTTCTGCCGCCCGCGTATTCCACCGCGGTCCAGTACGGCGGCGAGGTGATAATGAGATCGATGCTGCCCGGCGGCAGTTCGGCCATGACGGTTGCGGCATGGCCGACGAGAAGCCGGTTCAGGTAGGCGTCGAGGCGTGAGACGTTCTGCAGTTTCGGCGCGGTCATTCCATCGGCCGGGCAAATCGGAAGTCGCGGCGTGAGCTTAGGCGCTCGGCAGGACGACCGGCCAGCTGCGCCGTCGCCTTATCCCCGTTTTCCGTTACTCGGGCTGACGCCGTTACGCGGCGGCCGTGCCGTCTTGCCATCGATGCCGAAGTCCTTCGACCGCGCACCGGCTGGCGCGCTCAAAAAACCTTCCGCCGCAAGCCCGCGCTTGAACAGCTCGCGCACCGTTGCGGCCCTGCTGGGCATGCGTTTGGCAAAACGGAAATTGTCGATCAGCACCAGTTCATCGTTCGACAGCATGATCTGCAGCCGTTCACCGCGTGTCCTTTCAACCATGACCGTATTCCCGCGTTTTGGTGCCAAGTTATGTTAGTATAAATAGTTAATGTCTGAATAGTCGTCAAGGGTGTTTGTGGCATGATCGAAGGCCAAAGCGTATTACGCGGTGATGATGCTCATTCCAGCAGTGCCGGCCAAATCGCAAACGGCCTCTTGGGCTAAAAAGGCAGAGATTGTGATTTGACGGTAAGTATTTGAAAATAATTGACAATTAGCCCAAGCGGAAGCGAGTATTGGTATTATTCGATATTACTGCGGCGGGCGCCGCGGACTGGTGAGATTTTGATGGGCACTATCATCCAATTCCTGAAGGAACAGAACGCGTTCGATCCCGAGGCCACGAGCGCCATGTCTGAGGCCTTCGAAGCGGCCTGCCGCGCGCTGAAGTTGCCGGAAGGCGATGCGAATGGGCGCGAAGCCATCGCGGCGCAGATCATTGAACTCGCGCGCCGCGGTGAACGCGACGCCACGCGACTTCGCGACTGCGTGTTGCGCGATGTCGGCGCCGCGCAGCGATCAATCCGGCTCTAGTTTTATAGATTTGGTCGCATTTCTTTCCGAGAACCGGTGGTCCGCTTTTCCGGAAAATGCTCTCGCTAAGCGTCCAATTCGCGCAGCTTGAAACGCTGCAGCTTGCCGGTCGCCGTGCGCGGCAGGTCCATGCGGATGTCGATCCAGCGCGGATATTTCCACGGGCCGGCGCACTGCTTCACATGCGCCCGCAAGGTCTCGATCAGGCGCTCGTCGGCGGCAACGCCGTTACGCAGGACGACGAAGGCCTTTGGCTTGATGAGGCCGTCGGCGTCCTGTTTGCCGATGACGGCAGCTTCCAGCACGGCTTCGTGGGAGGTGAGCGCGGCCTCCACTTCGAGCGGTGACACCCACATGCCGCTGACCTTGAACATGTCGTCGGTGCGTCCGCAGCAATGAAAGAAGCCGTCGGTGTCGCAGAAATACTTGTCGCCCGTGAATGTCCATTCGCCCACGAAGGTGCGCCGGCTCTTGTGGCGCTGATTCCAATAACCCTCGGCCGCGGTGGGCCCGCGGACCACGAGTTCGCCGATTTCGCCGGCGGCGACCTCGCGACCTTTCTCGTCGACGATCTTCAGGTCATAGCCCGGCACCGCCTTGCCGGTCGTGCCGTAGCACACGGCATTTGGCTGGTTGCTGAGGAAGGTCTGGAACATCTCGGTCGAGCCGATTCCGTCGAAGACTTCGACGCCGCACGCGTCGCGCCAGCGTTCGCCGAGGCCTTGCGGCAATGCTTCGCCGGCGGAGACGCACAGCCGCAGCCGGTCGGAGCCGGCGCCGCGCCGCATATCCTTGTGCGCCAACAGCGAAGCGAACAGCGTCGGCACGCCGTAGAACACGGTCGGCTGGTGCTGCCGGATAACCTCAAACACCGCCTCGGGCGTCGGCCGGTGCGGCAGCAGCACCGCGGTGGCGCCGGCCGACATCGGGAACGCCATGGCGTTGCCCATGCCGTAGGAAAAAAACAGTTTCGCCGCCGAGAACACCACATCGTCCTCGCGAATGCCGATCACGTGCTGCCCCATCAGCCGTGCCGCCGCCATTGGCGTGGTGTGGACGTGCTTGACGCCTTTGGGATCGCCGGTTGAGCCGGACGTATACATCCAGAACGCCACATCGTCGGACAAGGTTGGTGCGACAAACACATCGCGCCGCGCGTGCGCGACGAGATCGGCGAACTCGTAAACCTTGCGCCCGGCGAAGGCGGCCTTATCCGCGGCATTCGCATCGACCAAAATGACAGTGTGCAGCTGCGGCAGCCGATCGAGCAGGGCAACGAGCGTCTTCGCCAGCGGCCCGGCGGCGACGATCGCGGTGGTGCGGCTGTCGCCCAGAATGTAGGCGTATTGGTCGGCGGTGAGCAACGTATTGAGCGGCAGCGCCACGATGCCGGCGCGCACGGCGCCCCAGAACGCCACCGGAAAATCCACCGTGTCGTAGAGCAGGAGGCCAAGCCGTTCCTCCCGACGCAGGCCGAGATACGCCAGCGCCGATCCGAACGCACAACTACGCGCTTGCAGTTCGCCGTAGGTCAGCGCGTGCTCGGCATCAACGAAGGCGAGTTTTTCAGTAAGACCGCGCGCGACCTGCGCGTCCAGCATATCCGTCACGGCGTTGTACGGCCGGCGCTGTAGAAATTCTTCCAGCATGGGCGGGCAACGGCGAGGGCGTTTCCGGCGGTTTCTCTGCTCGACAGTTCTAGCCGATTGTGCCTAATCTGACACGATTTAAAACGCGCCGGCAAAGCAAAAACGCCAGTACGATGCTGTTTAGCTTAATTCCCGGAAACATCCCGGCACCGCCCGTCGAAGTCCGTGAGTCCGTGAGTCCGTGAGTCCGTGTGACCTGAGTCGTGTGATGACATGAGCCGGATCGGCGCCATCGCCCGCGCCCACGCGTATTTCGACGGCGGCGGGTTCTTAAGCGATCTGGCCCGGCGCGTCGCTATTCCGAGTTCGAGCCAGGAGCCGGACCGCGCCGATGCGTTGCGCGCCTATTTGCTTGATGAGATCGTACCGGCACTTAAGCGGCTGGGCTTCGATTGTAGGCTGCTCGATAACCGCTCCGGCCCGCCGGTTCTGGCGGCGGAACGCCTGGAAAATCCAGCCTTCGTCACTGCGCTGGTCTACGGCCACGGCGACACTATCCGCGGGCTCGACGATCTATGGCGGCCGGGATTGACGCCATGGCGCGTCACGGTCGAGGGCGAGCGCATCTACGGCCGCGGCACCGCCGACAATAAAGGCCAGCACAGCGTCAATCTCGGTGCGCTGGCCGCGGTGCTGGAAGAGCGCGGTGCGCTCGGCTTCAACTGCAAAATTTTGCTGGAAATGGCCGAGGAACTCGGCTCGGTGGGATTGCGCGAGGTGTGCGCCGCGCATCGCGATCTGCTCAAGGCCGATCTCCTGATCGGCTCGGACGGCCCGCGCATCGCGCCCAAGGAGCCGACGATTTTTCTCGGTGCGCGCGGCGGCTATCCGATCGACCTTCACGTTAATCTGCGCGAAGGTAGCCATCACTCCGGCAACTGGGGCGGACTTCTGGCCAACGCCGGCATCGTGCTGGCGCAGGCGCTGGCGACGATCACCGATGCGCGCGGCGCGATCAGCATTCCCGAATGGCGACCGCCGCTGCCGCAAAGCGTGCGCGATCTGCTGGCCGGCGTCGAAGTGGATGGCGGCGAGGACGGCCCCACCATCGACCGCGACTGGGGCGAGCCGGGGTTGACGCCGGCCGAGCGGGTATTCGCCTGGAACAGTTTCGAAATTCAGGCCTTTACGGCCGGCACGCCGGAGCGGCCGGTCAACGCTATTCCGGGAACCGCGCGGGCGCACTGCCAGCTCAAATACGTAGTCGGCACCAATGTGGACGACATTATTCCGGCTCTGCGCCGGCATCTCGATCGTCACGGCTTTCATCAGGTTGAGGCGCGGCTCGGTCCCGGCAGCTTTTTCAACGCCAGCCGCCTCGATCCGGCCGATCCTTGGGTGGAATGGACCAAAAACGCGCTCGCCCGCACCGCCGGCCGGGCCCCGACCGTGTTGCCAAATCTTGGTGGTTCGCTGCCCAACGATATTTTCGCCGACCTGCTCAACCTGAAAACACTTTGGATTCCCCACTCTTACCCGGGCTGCTCGCAGCATGCGCCCGATGAGCACCTGTTGGCCTCAATTGCCCGCGAAGGGCTCGGTCTCATGGCGGGCCTATTCTGGGACCTCGGTGATCGCGATCTGGCGCGACCTGGGGAATAGGGTGGGGCTGGCCTGTCAGGGTCCTTGTCCCGATTGGGCCTGAGCCTTATTGTGGGCACGCAGCACGGAGATGCGACATGCCTACAGGTACCGTGAAGTGGTTTAACCCGACAAAGGGCTACGGATTCATTCAGCCTTCCGGCGGCGGAGGCAAGGACGTGTTCGTCCATATCTCAGCCGTTGAACGGGCCGGCCTCAGTTCGCTGAACGAGGGCCAGACGGTGGAGTACGAGATCGAGAGTAATCGCGGGAAAGAATCCGCGGTCAATCTCAAGGTCAAGTGACCATTTCGCCAAAGCGAAATCGATCGAGCTTGGCGAAATTGCATGGCGGCTCTCGTTGCTTGCAACCTAGGACCGGCGCGCGTCGAGGCCTTTTTCGCTTAGGCGAAAGAGCTCAAAGCGTCGGACATTAATCCGCGGCCTCGATCACATCGCGAAAGCTCGTACGGGGGATGAGGCGAGGAGCCTCATCCCGTCGGACGCTGTCGGCCAACGCTTCCGCGGAAGCCGAACAGCGTGAAGCCGTTGCCGTTGCGCCATCGGTCGCCGCGTACTCTCGCGGCGACGGTTAGATCTGAGAAGTCGACGTTCAGCAGGGCAAACCGGTCGCTTCAGCTGGCACGGCGTGTCAGGGGGTAATGCTCCCCCTCGTACAGCCGGTGAATATCGTCGCTGTCAAAGCGTTCGTCGCCTACCTGCATCCACGCGCCCAGTGTCCGCACGGCTGGAAAATCTTCCACCGCGAATTGGATAGCCTCGGCTGCAGTTGCAAAGCGGCGATAGCCCAGCCGTTGGCGCGGGCCGCGTTTGCGTTTTGCCATGAACAGTTCAGCTGGCGAACAGTAGTTGAACGTCATGATCTCACCTTTGCTGCAGTCGACCTCTTCGATTGCACAGTCACGCGATGTCGCTTAGCTGACTTTCCTTGGCGACCCGCTCGTGAGGTTCATTGGCGTTCTTTATCCGATATTGGTAATCGTCACCCTCATACGGCAAAAGCTGCGTCACGGTGTAGACGCCATTGGAGCCGCCGCGACCGAACGGGCCTGAGATAAAGTTTACCGATTGGCCAATTGTAAATTTGTGGTCTTGCACAGAAAACGCTCCATCATGGACACCGCAGACAGCGTGGATGCTCGACCATCGGTCGAGCGAGACGCTAGCACAAAAGCGGCGTCGCTGACCATGGCAACGCGTTTTTAGTAGCGAAGCTGCACGCAGTTGAGGGCCGCGTTAAATCGCGTTCGCCAACCGCCCTAACTTAGGACAAATTGGAACTGAATTCGGGCGAAGGCCGCAGTCTGGGAACAGAATCTGGAGCAGTGCGCTTGGACAGACCAAGCCGCCTTGCCTTCGACGCCGCTTAGAGCCATGCGCCGTGCGGTCTTTATTTTTGAAACGGCCCCTGCGGGGCGAATTATGACGAGCAGGCCGCTCCAACCTCGACTCTTAGGCTTGTAACCCTTACGTATGCGTGGTTTACCGATGATCCGAGTATTGCGGCTTATCGATTGCCTCAACATGGAGATAGCGAAATGCCTACGGGGACTGTGAAGTGGTTCAATCCGACAAAGGGGTATGGGTTCATCCAGCCTTCAAGCGGCGGCGGGAAGGACGTATTCGTCCATATTTCAGCCGTTGAACGAGCCGGCCTCAGCTCGCTCAACGAGGGGCAAGCCGTCGAGTACGAAATCGAGAGCAATCGAGGGAAAGAGTCCGCGATTAATCTCAAGGTCAGATGACGGTTTTAGCCTCGGAACCTCTTGAGCTTATCGAGATGGTAGCCGGCCAAAGCATTTTACGTCGTATTTTGCTCAGGTGGCCGGCTGGCGCTCATTGGAAAGTGACGCGCAAAAGCGTCCCGATTCGACTGCCGATGTAAGTTGGTGTCATCGTCTTCGGATCGAACCTGTCCGTGAGCCAGCGCCCGCCTTGGCATGAGGCCAAGGCTTTGCTCAATCAAAGAGGAGTGCCGCGTGCAGGTTCTCGTCCGTGACAACAACGTCGACCAAGCCCTCAGGGTGCTGAAGAAGAAGATGCAGCGCGAGGGTGTCTTCCGCGAGATGAAACTCCGCAAGCACTACGAGAAGCCCTCCGAGAAAAAGGTTCGCGAGAGGGCGGAAGCCATCCGGCGCGCCCGCAAGCTCGCCCGCAAGAAACTGCAGCGTGAAGGTCTGCTGCCGATGAAGCCTCGGGTCACTCCGGGAACGGCCGCAAGAGGCGGTCCGCCTCGTCAGCCTCGTTTCTGAATCTGAGTGTCCGTATAGGACGCCGCCGAGACTCTTCGCTTTGGAACTTGATCGGATTCGGTGTCGACGATGGAGATGGCCGGCAGAATGAAGGCGCCGCCGCAGAAGAGCGAACCAGCAGCGGAGGATCGCCAGCCCCCGGTGCTTGACCTGTCCGATGCGGCCGTCAAAGAACTGATCCGCACGGCCAAGCAGCGCGGTTATGTCGTCCACGACCAGATCACTGCGCTGCTGGCAGCCGAGGAAGTCAACTCCGAGCAGATCGAGACCATCCTGGCAAAGTTCAGCGAGATGGGCATCAACGTGGTCGAGACCAAGGATGCCCGACCCGAAGAAGACAAGGCCGATGACGATGATGAGGAGGACGACGCGGAGAGCGAGAACGCGTTAGTCGAAGTCGGCCAACAAAAAGTTCCGGCCAAATCTGCGGCCAAAGAACCTGCAGAGCGAACTGACGACCCCGTGCGGATGTATCTGCGCGAAATGGCCTCGATGCAGCTACTTTCGCGCGAGGGTGAGGTCGCTATTGCCAAACGCATCGAGGCCGGCCGCGAAGCCATGATTGCGGGGCTGTGCGAGAGCCCACTGACCTTTCAGGCCATCACCATTTGGCAAGGTGAGCTCAACGACGGCAAGGTCTTGCTGCGCGACATCATCGATCTCGATGCGACCTATGCGGGTCCTGATGCCAAGGCCGTGCCGGCATCCGCCGCAACGCCCGACGGCCAGGCAATCCCAACCGACGCTGTGCCGGTCCGACCCGAACAGCCGGCATGGAGACGGCCACCGACTCCGCCGGCCAGCGCGAGCGCCGACGGCGGTGGGATGTCAGAGGCCGGCGAAACCGGCGAAAATGGCCTCGATGACGACGAGGACAAGGAGAACTGGTTCTCGATCGCCGCGGCCGAGGCAGAGCTCAGGCCCAAGATCATCGAATCTTTCGACACTATCGCAGCTAACTACAAACGGCTGCGCCGCTTGCAGGATCAGGATATCCAGTTTCGGCTTAGGCGGCAGTCACTCTCGCCCGCGCAGGAACGCAAGTACAAGGGCTTAAAGAACGAAATCGTCGGCGAAGTGAAGTCGCTCCGGCTCAACCGGTTGCGGATCGATGCCCTGACCGAGCAGCTCTATGACATCAACAAACGGCTGGTCGGTTACGAGGGACGCCTGATGCGGCTTGCCGAGAGCCACGGCGTCCTGCGCGAAGATTTCCTGCGGAACTATATGGGCTCGGAGCTGGACCCGCTCTGGCTCAATCGCATGTCGAAGGTCACGACCAACGGCTGGAAGAGTTTCGTCGCCCGCGACAAAGACACCATTAGAGAGCTGCGCACGCAGATCCATGAACTGGCGACCGAAACCGGGCTTGAGATCGACGAGTTCCGCAAGATTCTTCATGCGGTGCAGAACGGCGAGCGCGAGGCGCTCCGGGCGAAGAAAGAGATGGTGGAGGCGAATCTGCGCCTCGTCATCTCGATTGCAAAAAAATACGTCAATCGCGGCTTGGCGCTTCTCGATCTGATCCAGGAAGGCAACCTGGGCCTGATGAAGGCCGTGGACAAATTCGAATATCGGCGCGGTTACAAGTTCTCGACCTATGCGACTTGGTGGATTCGGCAGGCGGTCAGCCGTTCGCTTTACGACCAGTCACGCACCATCCGCGTGCCGGTTCACATGGTCGAGGCGGTCAATAAGATTGTCCGCACGAAACGGCAGATCTTCAACGAGATCGGCCGCGAGCCGACGCCGGAGGAACTCGCGAAAAAGATCGGCATGCCGCTCGAAAAGGTGCGCAAGGTTTTACAGATCGTCAAGGAACCCTTGTCGCTGGAAACGCCAATTGGCGATGAAGAGGATTCGCACCTCGGCGACTTGATCGAAGATGTCCACGCGGTTCAGCCGGTCGACGCGATGATCCAGTCGAACCTGCGCGAGACCACGACGCGGGTTCTGGCGTCGTTGACCGCGCGCGAGGAGCGGATCATCCGCATGCGCTTTGGCCTCGGTATGAACAGCGATCACACGCTCGAGGAAGTGGGCCGACAATTTTCGGTGACGCGCGAGCGGATTCGGCAGATCGAAGCCAAGGCACTCCGCAAGCTCAAGCACCCGAGCCGATCGAGGGTCCTTAGAAGCTTCATCGATAGTTGATTTGCTAAAAAGTGCGGTCGGTTTGCCGCTTCCCGGATCAGCGCACCGCCGAGGTCCGGGCGTCCATAAACCGCCTCACCGGCGTCAAAGCGGTTGGCTTACGCGGCGTCCTTTTTGCCAAGGCGGAACAGCTGAAAACCTCGGGCATTGATCGCGGCCTCGATCACATCGCGCGACAGGTTGTACGGCGGCTTCCGGTCGGGCGCGACCGCGCCTACGGCGTGCCAGGGCTTGAATTGACCCGGCAATTTGAGCCCGGCCAAATCGCCGGTAAATGCCCCAAGAGTGGGATTTCCCTCGGATTTAAAGATAAAAATCCGCATGGCCTCGCCTCGGGTCGCCGCCGAGCCTTCGCCACCGTGTGGCACATCGTCAGCCATGACTGTCACCGTCGCCGAAACTGGTTGCGCAGCGGTGGGCGCGCCGCCGATGCCGGGCGTTCGTCCTTGTGGCGGAAGATCAATCGCCCCTTTTCCAAGTCGTAGGGCGACAGCTCCACCGTTACCCGATCCCCGGCCAGGGTTTTGATTCGATTCTTCTTCATTCGGCCGGCCGTATAGGCGACGAGCTGATGGCCGTTGTCGAGCTGAACGCGGTAGCGCGCGTCGGGCAGGATTTCGGTCACGAGACCTTCAAACTCCAATAATTCTTCCTTGGGCATGCTTAGTTTCCTTGTGAATGACCGGCCCAACGCGCCGCGCGCGGCGTGCGATCGCGCTCCGGCCTGTCTTTGCGGCGCATGAAAGCAACGGAATCAATGCCGTCCGGCGCGCTGTTCGGTTGGTTGCCACTTGGTTCGCTGTGGCTCGGCTTGGATCGGCTCGGCTGATGTCGATTTTGCCGGCTTTGATGTCGTGCCTGACTCTCGCGGTTGCCGGGCCGGCGCTTGCCGTTGGCTTGCGGCCTGCCGGCTGGGGCCGTCGCGCGGGCAGGCTCCGTCCGCCGCCCTTCGGGCCGTGCGTCGGTCATCGGAATCGTCATGCGAATGAGCTTTTCGATATCGCGCAGGAAAGCGACTTCCTCGCTGTCGCACAGCGAGATCGCAATGCCCTCGGCGCCGGCGCGTGCCGTGCGGCCGATGCGGTGCACATAAGTTTCCGGCACATTCGGCAGATCGAAATTCACGACGTGGCTGACGCCATCAACGTCGATGCCACGCGCCGCAATATCGGTGGCGACGAGCGTCCTGACGTCGCCCTTGCGAAACGCCGCGAGTACGCGCTCGCGCTGGTTTTGCGATTTATTGCCGTGGATCGCTTCGGCGCGGATGCCGGCCTTGTCCAGGTTGCGCGCCACCTTGTCGGCGCCGTGTTTGGTCCGCGTGAAGATCAGCGCTCGATCGATCGTTTCCCGCCGCAATACATCGATCAAAGTCGTCGGCTTCGCGGCGCGCTCGACGCGGACGATGCGCTGCTCGACGCGTTCAACCGTCGATGCGGCCGGCGTCACCGCGACCTTGACGGGATCGCGCAGCATCTGCGCGGCCAGTTCGGCGATTCCGCGAGGCATGGTGGCGGAAAACATCAGCGTCTGCCGCTCGACCGGGAGCTTGGCGACGATCTTCCGGATGTCATGGATAAAGCCCATGTCGAGCATGCGGTCGGCCTCGTCGAGCACGAAGCATTCGACTTCGCCTAAGCGGAGCGCATTGCTCTGGACAAGATCGAGCAGCCGGCCCGGCGTGGCAACGAGAACGTCAACACCGTTGAGCAGCGAACGGACCTGGCCGCCCATCGATACGCCGCCGATCGCCAGCGCCGTTCTGACCCGCAGGTGGCGGCCGTAGGTGCGAAAGCTGTCGAGGATTTGACCGGACAGTTCGCGCGTCGGGCTGAGCACCAGGACCCGGCAGCTCTTGCGTTCCAGCGGACGCGGGTTGGCGGCGAGGTGATGCAGAATCGGCAGCGCGAATGCGGCAGTCTTGCCGGTGCCGGTTTGCGCAATGCCGACGACGTCGCGCCCCGACATGACGGTCGGAATCGTTTGCGACTGGATCGGAGTAGGGGTGAGGTACTTTTCCTCGGTAAGGGCGCGTGTGATCGCGCCGTTAAGCATAAAATCGTCAAAAGAGGTCAATGAAGAAGCTTTCTTGCATACGCGTTTGCGCGGCCGTTGCGCGATATGCGCCGGCCGGCACGCGGGTGAAACGAGACACCCCGCGCGTTCTGGGCTGCCAGTGAAAAATGGAAAACGAGCAAAAGCCCTTAAAAGGGTTTCGTACACGCGGCTCGCCGCCGGCCGATTCAGGCCGCCACCCTATATATGCGCCACCGATGTGTTCGTTTCAAGGCGAATCGACTAATCGTCGTCCTTCCGCTCGGCGGCCTCCTTGGCCAGCCGAAGCGCTCGCAGCTTTTCGGTCTTTTCCCGCACCTGGCGGCTGGTGGCCTGATATTCCGACATCGCCTTTGCGCCTTCTTTGGCGCGCTCTTCCTTCTTAAAGTTAGCTTCGGCGCGGGCCCGCGCCGCTTCGGGTGTTGTTGTTGTCACTTCATCTCCTTTAACCACAAAGCAAATATCGCTTTATTCGAAGCGCTCTTTGGGAATCGAATGACCCCAATATAGGTTCTTTTCTGGGAATTTAAACTGGTCGGATGGGGGTACCAGCAGACCCTAACGGCCGGGCAATCATCCGACGCGGCTCAGCTGACTTTCCTTGACGACCCGCTCATGCGGTTCTTCTGAGCTCTTTATTCGATACTGATAATCGTCGCCCTCGGGCGGCAGAAGCTGCGTCACCTTGTAGACGCCGCTCCCGCCCCCCCGTCCAAACGGTCCCGAGGTGAAATTTACCGATTGGCCGATCTTGAATTTATGGTCCTGCATCGAGCCCTCCATACTGTCCATTTCATCGCGCGTAAGCATTGCTGACGGCCTGGACGTTTGTCGGCCAAATGAGAAACTAGCACAAAACCGCTGTGGCGGGCCAATCGAAAGGCTTGCCCTGGATCGATGGACTCGGAGCCTTAAACGGCGAGCTGATTTTTAGAATCGCCTGGTGGCTTGACCGAAAGGCCGCTTCCAGCAGCCGGAAGGCATCTCATCATTAAGATATCTAATCATTGTTGTGCTTGTTACGGCAATTATGTTTGTTCATGAAATTATGTTTGTTCAAGCATGTTGGCTCCCGGTGATAAGCTGTCTTCTCCTTAAAATTAAAAGGAGCCTTGTGTTGCCGTTTGGCGGGATCGCTATCGCGGTCTTCACGAACGCGGTACAAATTCGCCCTGGCGGCAGCATTCAAGTGTGAGGGGATGCCATGAGAAATGCACTGGGGCGCGGGATCCGCGCTGTCCCGCTCATCGCTTTCGCGCTCGCGTGCTGCAGCTTGTTCGCAGCGGGTGCAGCGTCTGCGCAAGTCCCAGATGGCTGCGATCCGCCTCCTGCGGTACAGCCGATGGATTTCTCGGCGCCGCCTAATCTCGATGCGTTCAAGCGTCGGCTGGTTTATTATCGCTGCACGCAATACGACGCCGACATTGCGGCGGTGCTGCATGAGGCCAAACAATGGGTCGCGAAGCGGGCGCCGCAGGTGGCCAAACCGGCCCTCGTTCTGGACATCGATGAAACGTCGCTATCCAACTGGAGCCGAATCTACCGCGACCAATTTGCCTATTTCATCAAGGGGCCTTGCCCGCTCGATCGGCGCAGCTTCTGCGGCGACCTGCAATGGCAACGCGACGAGCGTGCGCCTGCGATCCAGCCGACGCTTGACCTATACAAATCCGCACGCTGTCAGGACGTGGCGCAGCCATGCCGGCCTGTGGACGTGTTTTTCATCACCGGACGGCACGCGGCCAGCGAGCCGATTGACGGCGAGACGCCGACGCAATGGACTTATGAAAATCTCGACAAGGCCGGCTATCTGGGCCTGAGTCCGGATCATCTTTACATGCGCCCGAAAGATTCCGCCGGTCCGGTGGAGGATTTCAAGACGGCTGCGCGCAGCGAGATTGAGCGAAAGTTCAACGTCACGATCATCGCCAATGTGGGCGACCAGGACAGCGATCTTATCGGCCGCCATGCCGAGCGTACGTTCAAAGTACCCAATCCATTTTATTTCATTCCGTAGCGGGGATTGAACAGCCATATCGGATGCTGCTGCCCCCGATCTAGGCCGCCCTCTTCGAAGCGCGTCGGGTTGAAGCTGCTCTTCAGAGTGTGAAGTTCAGCCGAACGGCTTGATGCTTTCGGCAACCGAGTCGGCGACGTGTTCCTTGGAAATGACGCCGATGATCTCCGCCGGCCGCCAGCGGCCCGCGGCGGTCGTGACCACCGCCATGGTGGCATCGCGGCGCGCCATGCGCCGGACGACGTCGAACATCACGTCGCCTTCGCGCGCCAGCGTGAAGTTGCGCTGCGCAATGTCGCCAAACCGTACCCCGCCATATGCAGCCTCGGCTCCGCGCCGCAGCCCGGTGTTGACGCGGACCACCCCGGTGATGCGATTGCCGCGTGTTACGACAACGTGCCGAAACCCGCGATGCTGCGCGTGTTCGTTGAGGAAGGCGCCGAAATCCGCCTCCGCCGGCACGATCGTCACGTCGCGTTCCATGACTTCGCCGGCGCGGCGCACCAGGAACATGTTGGCGTGCATTGCTTTGGGAACGAAATGGCCGCGGCCGACCAGCTTGATCGTGTAGATATTTTCCGCCGACAGCAGGCGGCGAACGCCGATGGCGAGGGCGACCGCGACAATGCTCGGCATGACGAGGTCGTAGTCGCGCGTCATCTCGAAGATCATGGTGACGGCGGTCATCGCCGCCCCGGTTCCGCCGCCGACCATCGCCGCCATGCCGATGATCGCGCCGGTTGTGACGCTGACGCCCTCGATGGGATGGATCGCCGTGATGACGGCGCCGAACGCGCCCCCGATGGTTGCGCCCATGAACAGTGACGGTGAAAAAATTCCGCCGGACGATCCGGAGCCGAGGCTGGTCGATGTGGCGCAAAGCTTTGCGACAAACAGCAAAAGAAGCAGCGCAGGAAAGCCAAGGCCGCCGGTCAGAATCCCCTGGATCGTCGAGTAACCGACCCCTTCCACATAATAATGCCCGGCGAATCGGAACAGCAGGTAGATCAGGATACCCAGTCCGAACATGCCGACGATGTGACGCAGATATGGATTGGCGATTTTTTCGAAGACATCTTCGGCGAAGCTCAGCCCACGGATGAATCCAGTCGCGGCGAGGCCAATCAGCGCGCCCAGCAAGGCAAACAGTAGCAGCGCAGCAAGCGTCGCCGGATGCTCGGAGGTCAGCAGGTCGCTGGGAATGTTGAAAGCCGGGTGGATGCCGAAAAAGATGCGGCCGACGAAAGTTGCGGCGCCGGTAGCAAGGGCCACCGGCAGAAACGTGCGCGCGCTTAGTTCGGGCATCATCAGTTCGATGGCGAACATCACGCCGCCGATCGGCGTGTTGAAGGTCGCCGCAATACCGGCGCCGGCGCCCGCGGCAACCAGCGTGATGCGTTGCCACGGCGCCATTCTGATGATCTGTCCGAGCGTGGAGCCGAGCGCCGCGCCGATCTGGATGATCGGCCCTTCACGCCCGACCGCCCCGCCGGTACCGATCGACAGTGCCGAAGCAAGCGATTTGATCACCGCCACGATCGGACGAATGATGCCGTCCTTGTAGTAGATCGCGTCCATGACTTCGGGCACGCCATGGCCGCGGGCCTCGGGCGCGAAGTTGGTGATCAGAAAAGTGACAAGGATGCCGCCCAGAACCGGCACCAGGATGACCAGCGCGCCCCATGGGCTCGGCGGGGTGAACACGCTGGCGTCGTAGGCGACCGCGAATTTGCCGAGAAATGCAACATTGTGGATGAGGCCTATCAGCGCGCGGAACAGCACGGCGCCAAAACCGGTAATCAGGCCAACGACAACAGCAATGAGGGACAGACGAACAAGACCGATCCGTGCAGGCAACTTGATCTTCATCAGAAAAATATCTCACTTTCTCGAATTCGCCGGCAACTCTGGCGCAGACGTAACACAATGCGGAGTTTATCCACGACCTACTCCGCCTGTGTCCAGGTTTCCACTGCCGTCCCACCGCCTGGACGTTAATAGTGCTTGCGCGGTGGCGCTGCGTCGTTTTGCCCGGCTTCGCCCGCCGCCGGGCCGTGCGGTTGGGCATCTATTGTCAACGGCGGTGGCTGATGTGTATGGTTTGCCTGCCGGAGAAAATCTACAACTCAGGGGAGACAGTGGGATGCGCTCGCGCGTCGAAAGCTTCTTTGGGGGCGCCCTGTTTCTGATTGGCCTTCTTGCCGGCAGTTCCGCGACGGCACTCGCCCAGTCTAATGTCACGCTGCAAATCGGCTGCTATGGCGGCGCGTTCACCGACGTCGAGCAAAGGTTTGTCGCCGAGCCGTTCACGGCGCGCACCGGCATCAAGATCACCTGGATCAACGGCAATCCAAGCGATCATTTGGCGAAGCTGATCGCGAGCAGGGGCCGCCCGGCTCCCTACGACATCGTCTACCTCGACGACGATATCGAAGCCGAGGCGGTCAATGCCGGAGTGCTCGGCAAGAGCGGTGCGGACGATCTGCCAAATCTGAAATTCCTCTACGCTCAGGCGATCAACAAGGATGGTTTCGGCCCGGCGCTGAATTTCTATTCGACCGGCATCGCCTATAACGTCGAAAAATTCAAAGCAGCGGGAATTCCCGCACCCACGTCGTGGGCCGATCTGTGGAATCCGAAGCTTGCCGGCCACGTCGGCGTGCCGACGCTCGAAAACACCATGGGTCATGCCTTCCTGGTGGCGGCCGAACATCTGGCCGGCGGCGATGAAAGCACGCCCGAAAAGGGCATCGACAAGATCGCGCAGATCAAGGCGCAATCCTATCCGGGCTCGTCGCCGGTGCTCGATCCGCTGCTGCGATCGGGCGATGTCTGGGTGGCGCCGTGGCTCAACGGCCGCACCTGGGGCCTGATCGATCGCGGCGTGCCGCTGCGCTTTGTGCTGCCGAAGGAAGGCGGTTTCTTCGGCATGACGACGATCAGTGTCACGGGGACGACGCAGCACCGCAAGGAAGCGCTCGCCTTCATCAACGATGTGCTCGGCCCGCTGGCGCAGCTGGGCATGGCGAGCCAAATTCCGTATGGGCCGACCAACAAGCTCTTGGCAGGTATACTTGCGGCCTATCCCGAGATGGCGAAGAAATTTCCGTCCTCGCCCGAAGACCTGGCAAAGCTCAAGCTGATCAATTGGAATGTGTTCCACCAGCAATACCCGCATGCCGTGGATCTGTGGAACCGAAAGATCGCATCCAAATAATCGAGCCAAAGTGCTGCTGAGTCCCAGCGCATGAGCACGACGGACCTTGAGCGGCTTCCGCGTCCCGACCGCCCGAGGCGGCATGCCGATCCATGGCTTTGGATTCTGCTGCCGACGCTTGCGGTGTTCGGGCTGATCTTCGCCGCGCCGCTCGCGGACCTCATTCTTCTCAGCTTTCATCACATGGCGGGGCCCGCGCAAGTCGATGCCGCGTTCACGCTGGCGAATTACCGGGCCTTCGTCACCGATCCGTTTTACCTCGAAATGCTGCTGCGCACGTGCGGCCTCGGGATGTTGGTCACGTTGGGCTGTCTCGTTGTCGGCTATCCGGTCGCCTATTTCCTCGCGCGCACGCCGTCGCGCTGGCGCGGCTTTGCGCTCTTTCTGGTGATCTCGCCGCTTCTGGTCAGCGCCATCGTCCGCAATATCGGCTGGTTTCCTTTGCTCAGCCAGTCGGGCGCCGTGAATTGGCTGCTGCTGAAGCTTGGTCTCATCGCTGCGCCGTTGTCGCTGATCAACAACTTTACCGGCGTTGTCATTGGTCTCATTCACGCGCTTTTGCCGTTCATGATCCTGACGCTCACCACGGTGATCCAGCGCATCGAAGGCGATCTCGAAGAAGCCGCCGCTAATCTCGGCGCCGGCCCGCTGCAGGCGTTCTGGCGCGTCCTGCTGCCGCTCAGCCTGCCGGGCGTCGTGTCCGGTTTGCTGCTCGTGTTCGCGATGGCGATCAGCGCCTACACCACACCGGCCATCCTCGGCGGCAACCGCGTGCTGGTGATGGCGACCTATATCGCCCAGCAATTCCGCAGTGTGCTCAACTATCCGGCCGGCGGCACCGCCGCGGCGCTGCTGCTGCTGTTCGCCATCGTGCTCACGGTGCTGGCCCTGCAAGTGCGCCCCGCCGGGGAGCGCACCCCATGATCCGCTGGCTGGCGCTTCGGGCGACGCTGTTCTTGGTGTTCGCGTTCCTGCTGGCGCCGGTGTGCATCGTGGTAATCGTGTCGTTCAATGGCGGTCCGATCTTGTCGTTTCCGCCGACAAGCTTCACCACGCAATGGTATGCGCTGATAAAGCCATCCTTCTATTCGGCGCTGTATGTCAGCCTGATCGTCGCTACTTGCACGGCGCTGTTGTCGGTGGCGTTCGGCCTGCCGGCGGCGCTTGCGCTCAGCCGCGGCCGGTTCTTTGGCCGCGACGCCTTGAATGCGATCCTGCTGTCGCCGCTCGTGGTGCCGGCGCTGGTCACCGGCGTCGCGCTCTATCAGTACTCGCTGTCATTCTGGGATTTGACTCATATCGCACTGGGCGGCACGCTGATCGGCTTGATCGTCGGCCACCTCACCTTTGGGGTTCCGTTCGGGATACGCGCCATTCTCGCCGGCCATGCCAATTTTGAACCTGCGCTGGAGGAGGCCGCGCTCAACCTTGGGGCAACGCCGCTGCAGACGTTCTGGCGCGTGACGGTGCCGATCCTGCGACCGAGCATCGTCGCCGGCGGCATCTTCGCCTTCGTCATGTCGCTCGACGATGTGCCGATCGCACTGTTCATGGGCGGCGGCGACGCGACGACGCTGCCGGTGCAGATTTTCACCACCGTCGAGTTCGATTTCGGCGGCGATGTGATGGCCGTCGCGGCGCTCATTGTCGGCGCCTCGGCCGTGCTGATGCTGCTGCTTGACCGGCTTATCGGCCTTGAGCAGCTGTTCGGCGCCAGGCAGTGATCGGGAAGGGCGCCGCCGTGTCGGAAGTTCGCTTCGTCGGTGTCGAAAAATCGTACGGCGATCAGCCCGCGGTGCGCGGCGTCGATCTCATCGTCCAGCCTGGCGAGTTCGTCACGCTGCTCGGCCCGAGCGGCTGCGGCAAGACCACGTGCCTGCGCATGGTGGCAGGCTTTGTCGCGCCGAGCCGCGGGCGCATCATCATGGGCGGCCGCGACATTACGGCTTTGCCGCCGTACCGGCGCAACACCGGCATGGTGTTTCAGTCCTATGCGCTGTTTCCGCATAAGACGGTCGCGGAGAACATCGCCTTCGGCCTGCGGGTCCGGCGGCTCGCGCGCGCCGAGCGTGAACAGCGGATCGCCGAGGCGCTCCGCCTTGTCCACCTTGAGCAATTCGCCTCCCGTTATCCGGCACAATTGTCCGGCGGCCAGAGGCAGCGAGTGGCTTTGGCGCGCGCCATCGTCATCAGGCCCGACGTGCTGCTGCTCGACGAACCGCTGGCGGCGCTCGATCTGAAACTGCGCGAGGAACTGCAAGTCGAAATCAAGCGCGTACAATCGGCCCTGAAGATCACAACGCTATTCGTCACGCACGATCAGGGCGAGGCGCTCAACATGTCGGATCGCGTCGCGGTGATGCACGATGGCCGCATTATCCAGATCGACACGCCGGAATCACTCTACGAACGGCCAAACAGCCGCTACGTGGCGAATTTCGTCGGTCGCACCAATCTGCTCGATGTCGTGGTGCGGGAGAAGCTCGACGGCGATCTCATTCGCGTCGAATCCTGCGGCGGCAGCAAGGCGTCCTTCGTGGCTACCGCTGGTCCGGCGTTCGAGGCCAAGCCCGGCGAGCGTTGTCTGCTCGGTGGGCGGCCGGAGCATTTCCACTTTGGCGGCGACGGCGCCAACGCCGTGCGGGCCAAGGTGCGCGGCGTCACCTATCTGGGCAGCATCCGCTACGTCGACGCCGAAGGGCCTGACGGCGAGAGCGTGACGGTGCAGGCGCAGCCCGGCGAGCCGCTTCCCGGCCGCGGCGAGACCGTTACCGTCACGTGGCGGCCGCAGGCTTGTTTTTTGCTCAAGGAGTAGACGCACATGCGCAAGGTGACCAAGACAAAAATATTCGGCTTGTTGGCTCCGGTGGCGGTAGCACTGTTCAGCGCGGCGCCGGCGACCTTGGGGCAGAGTTCGGGTGTGACGCTCAACGTCGCCACATTCGGCGGCCATTCGGGCGACGTGGAAAAGGGCTATGTGGGCGATCGCATGACGCGCATGACCGGCGTCAAGATCGAATGGACGCACGGCAATCCGAGCGATTTCTTCGCCAAGATGCTGGCGTCGCGCGGCCGGCAGGCGCCGTTCGATGTCGTCCTGCTCGACGATGCGGTGCAGGACGCCGCCATCAAGGCCGGTGTTGTCGCCAAGCTCGATCCCGCCCTGGTGCCGAACCTCGCAAAGCTCTATCCGCGCGCCCGCAATCCGCAGGGCTATGGACCGTATGCGATTCTCTATTCGGTCGGCATCGTCTACAACAAGGACAAGCTGAAAGCGGCGGGAATTGCCGAGCCGACATCGTGGCAGGACCTGTGGAATCCGAAGCTCGCGGGCCACATCTCGATCCCGGACATTTCGCTGCCACAAGGCGCGGACTTCGTCATGAAGATGGCGCAGCTCAATGGCGGCAGCGAAGCCGACGTGATTCCGGGCTTGAAGAAGATCGCCGAGATCAAGGCTAATTCGTATTACACCTCGTCGAATACGCTAGGACAGCAGCTAGCGTCGGGCGACGTGTGGGTGTCAGTGTGGACCTCAGGCCGCGCCTGGGCGATGATCAACCAAGGTTTCCCGATCGGTTACGCGATCCCGAAGGAGGGCAGCGTGCTCGGCATCGACACCGTCGATATGGTGACCGGCACGGCACACCCCAAGGAAGCGCAAGCCTTCATCAACATTCAGATCGATCCGCTCAGCCAGCTCGGCTGGGCGATGGAGATGGCGTACGGACCGAGCAACGCTACGCTGCAGAGCGTGTTTGAAGCCTATCCGGAGCTGGCACGGATGATGCCGTCCTCGGAGGCAGATCTGAAAAAGCTCTATTCGCCGAACTGGAGCGTCTATAACGCCAACCTGGCGAAGGCGACCGACTACTGGAACCGTAACGTCAAGCACTGAGGCTGTGGCGAGGGCCGCCGCGCGGCGGCCCCCTTGTACGCAGCTTTAAGTCTATGCAGCCCCAAGCCAGTGCAGCTCAAGTCTTCTACGCGGCCTCGGCGACGAAACGATTGCGCATCTTGCCCAGGCTCTCGATCTCGGTCTCCATCACGTCGCCGATCTTGATAAAGGTGTTGGTGCCCTGGCCGACGCCGCCGCAGGTGCCGCAGCTGAAAACGTCGCCGCTTTCCAGCGACAGAATGTTCGAGGCGTATTCGATCTGCTCCTCGGGCGTGAAGATGAACTGCGAAGTGTTACCGTTCTGTTTGATCTCGCCGTTGAGGGTGAGCCGGATGAACAGATTCTTGTGATCCGGCACGAAGGCGCGCGGCACCAAAAACGGCCCCATCGGCGCGAAATTGTCGTGGCTCTTGCCGTTGAGCCAGTCCGAGCGCAGCCCGGGCCGGTCGGCGCGGACCTGCAGGTCGCGGGCGGAAACATCGTTGGTGGTCATGAATCCCGCAACGTGGTCGAGCGCACGTTCGGCTTTGATGCGCTTGCCGGGTTTGCCGATGACAAGCGCGATCTCCGCCTCCCAGTCGATCTTCTTCAGGCCGGTCGGAACCGCAATATCATCGTCGGCGCCGGCCAGCGTGCTCGGCGCTTTGAGGAACAGATAGGGTTCGCTGGTCGACTTCTCGCCGCTGAATTTTGAACCGCTGGCCGGCGACATGCCGGCGCGCAGCATTTCGTCGACGTGCTCCTGAAAATTTTGCGCCGCATAGAACATTTTGCCCGGGCGACGGACCGGCGGCAGTGGCCTCAGCCCTGCAAGTTTGATCGCGCCCGGTCGACCTTCCTTTTCCAGCGCTTCGCAAATTTTCTGCAACGCGGCGAAGTTGGCATCCCAGTCTTCCAACAGTCCGTCGATGCTATCGATATTGCTTAGAGATCCAGAGTTCGGTGCCGCCATCAGACTAATGACGTCGTCGTCGCCGAGCACGACAGCGACAAACGGTCTGACGCCGGCTTTGACGAAGGTGCCGAGTTTGAAGGGAGTGCCATTCATGTGTTCTGTCCTTTGGGTTTGAAAATCAGCTGCCGCGAAACACCGGCTTGCGTTTGGCGTGAAACGCTTCGACGCCTTCGCGGAAATCGTCGGACTGGCGGAGCCGGCTGTAGCAATGGCCTTCCAGTTCGATTGCGGCCTCGAGATCGGTGTTTTCGGTGGCGTTAAGCAGGGCCTTGGCGGTGCGCTGCGCCAGCGGCGAGAAGCCGCGCAATTCGTCGACCAGTGCGTCGGTTGCCGCTTCGAGCTTGTCGTCCGGCACGCATTCGGTGGCAATGCCCCAGTCGTAGGCCTGCTTCGCCGGAATACGCTTTGAGCGCATCACGATGTCTTTGGTGCGGGTGATGCCGATGATCTTCTGCAGACGGGCAGACCCGCCCGAGCCCGGAATTTGGCCAAGTCGCTGCTCCGGCAGCGCATATTGGCAAGTTTCCGAGACGAGACGGAAATCGCAGGCCAGCGAAATCTCGAAGCCGACGCCGAAGCAATAGCCGCGATTGGCGACGATGACAGGTTTGGTGCAGCGCGCCGGCGCCGCGATGTTCCAGGCGAGCTTGGAGACAAGCTCGGGCGAGGCAGCCAAGAACCCGGCGATATTGCCGCCAGAGGAGAAATGTTCGCCCTTGGCACGGAGCACAATGACGCGCACGCGCGCATCCTCGTCAAGCGTCTCGAACATAAGACGCAATTGGTCGCGCTGCGCCATCTCGATGACGTTGAGCGGCGGCCGGTCGAGCACCACGTCGGCACGTTCGCGCGCGGTGTCGATCTCGACGCGAAAACCGTCAAGCTTTTGCAGTCGCGGGTCGGCAAATTCGGTCATGCGGCGCTTCCTTGCTGGCGCGGGACGGAGGCGGCGTGCGCGGCAGGCTCGGTGGCGTATTCGCCCGCCACCAGCTTACGGCGCAACAGTTTTCCGACCGGCGATTTCGGAATTTCGGTGACGAAGACGTAACGGCGCGGGCGCTTGAAGCCGGCCAGCCCCGACGCGCGGCAGAAGGCGTCCAGCTCGGCGGCCTCGACATGCTCGCGGCGCTTGATGAAAGCGGTGACGATCCTGCCCCAGCGCTCATCCGGCAAGCCGGCTACGGCGACTTCGGAGACGCCCGCGTGCAGCGACAGGCAGGATTCGATTTCGACCGGCGAAATGTTTTCGCCGCCGGAGATGATCATATCGTCGACGCGGCCGGTGACGAAGATATCGCCGTCGGCGTCAAAGAGCCCGGTGTCGCCGGTGAAATACCAGCCTTGTCGGACCGCCTTGGCATCGGCTTCGGGCCGCCGCCAATAGCCCTCGAACGATTCGTCGCCGGCAAGCAGCGCGATGATCTCGCCTTCCTCGCCGGTCGCGGCGATGTCATCGACCGACTTGGCGCCAAGCCTTACCACGCGCACCATTTGGTTGATGCCGGCGCGGCCGGCCGAGCCGGGCTTTTTCGGCGCGTTCTGATCGATGGTGCAGGTGTAGATTTCCGACGAGCCGTAATGATTGACGAACAGATCGGGCTGGAATGCCCCCTGCAGCGTTTTCAGCAAGCCGTCGGTCATCGGCGCGCCGGCAAAGCCGAGTTTCTTGACCGAGCTGACGTCGCTTGTGGCGCACCGCGGATGGTGGACGAGGTCGTGATAGAGCGTCGGCACCAGATAAAGATTGGTGACGCGTTCGGCGGCGATCAGATCGAGCGCGCGTTCGACGTCGAACCGGCGCAGGCAAACGAATGCGCCGCCAATCAGCGACATGGCGAGGAGCGAGCGCACCCCCATGGTGTGGTAAAGCGGCATGACGCCCAGCGTGCGTTCGCCGTTGGCGTAGAGATTCTGCGCCACGTGGGCGATCGCGGCGGCGCGTTCGGCGCGCTGACGCCGCGGTACGCCCTTTGGCCGCGCCGTCGTGCCGGACGTGTACAGCATCACCGACCAGGCTTCGGCATCGGTGCGCGCCGTCGCATCCGGCGCCGGCTGGGACACCAGTGCAGCAAAGGAAAGGTCCGATGGGGTCGCGGCATCGAGCGCGATCCGCGGCAGTTTTTGCGCCAGGGCCGAGCCGGCGACTGCCGCCGCGGAAACGTCCTCGTAGGCGATGGCCTTGGCCTCGGCGTCGTCCAGGAAGAAATCGATCTCCTCCGTTGTCGAGCGCCAATTCACCGGCGTGATGATGATGCCGGCAAATTGGCAGGCCCAATGCAGGCTTGCTGCCTCCCAGCGATTTTGCAGCGCGGTGACGAGATGGTCGCCGGGCCTAAGTCCGATAGCATCGAAACCGGCGACCAGCGCCGAGATGCGCCGATACCATTGCGCGTAGGTCAGGCGCAGCTCGCCATCGACGATCGCGATCGCAGTCGGGTCGCGGGCGACGCTGGCGAGAAAGCTTAAACCGAGATCGAGCATGGGAGATGAACAGAATGCTGCCGCAGGCAGCGCATCTTATCGCGCCGCCCGATGTCTTGCTGCCGTCAGAACGATACGCCCTGGCGTTCGGCGATCGCAGTGGCAACGAGCGATACCGAGGAGTGATAGGAGCCGAGCATGGCGGCGACGTGATCCTGCGCGATCAGGCGCAGCGTCTGCTGCTGGCCGATCTGCGGATTGCCTTGGTGGTCGGCCTCGTCGGGCACAATCTTGGCATGGCCGAGATCAGGCAGGCCGCCGGTGTTGCCGAGCGGCAGGTTCTTCAAATCGGGATGCGCATTATTGACGATGTCGAGGCCGAGATGCACGGCGTCCCGCGCCGACTGGCCGGCGCTCGCCGCATTGCCAGTGAGCGGGTAAATGACGCCGATCTTGACGTCGGCTGCGCGGGCTGCGTCGGCCGGAGCCGTCAGCACGACGGCGATGGCGGCACAAATGGCCGCGGCGGCGAAGCCGCATATCGCTTGCTTCATTTTACTCCTCCCGGGGGGCGCCAGTCCAAGGCCGGCCGACGCGGTGACTGGCCGCATTTGAACGGAAAAGAAGCGGTCTTGTCCATCGCCGCTTTGTCGCCCCTCACCTTGCCGGCCCGCCGCGCGGCGCCAGAGCAGAAGCCGACGCAAAAAAACGGGGAGGCCCGTTGGGACCTCCCCGCCTTCAATTCACAGTTCCGACTTGGTTATTTTCGGTTAGCGCCAGTGATTCCAGTGGTGGTGATGCCATCGCGGCCCAACAAACACGCGCGGTCCACCGTAGTAGTCATCATAACCGTACGGAGCAGGCCCATAGGCCGGCGGTCCAACGCCGACCTCGAAGCCGCCAGGCCCGGCGTAGAAGCCCACTTGAGCCATCGCGGGCACCGATGCGGTGAGCAAAGCTGCCGCCGCCGCAATACCCAATGCTAGTTTTCTCATGTTCGCCTCCTTTTTTCTCGCTGTTAAGAAAACGCACAGTCGCGCGCTGCGTTCCGCAATCCGCACCGTGTTCCGTTGCCCAAATTGCGATGCGCAGCGCGGAACATTTTTTGGAACATGCCGCGACGAAGTTGAGCGACGCTGAAATTTGTTTGGAACGCGTCGCGAGATAATTCCGCGACGGTTAATGGCCGTTCATTCGGCGGCGATGCGCAATTCTTCCGGCGCGTCGTGGTGTTCGCGCTTCTCGCCTTGCAACCACGCCTGGAACCGGTCGAGATAGAGATAGATCACCGGCGTGGTGAACAGCGTCAGGCACTGACTGAAGGCGAGGCCGCCCACCATGGCGTAGCCGAGCGGTTGGCGCAGTTCCGAACCGGAACCGTGGCCCAGCATTAGTGGCACACCGGAAAGCAGTGCCGTCATCGTCGTCATCATGATGGGGCGGAAGCGCAGCAGGCACGCCTGTCGCACCGCTTCGCGCGGTGCCAACCCGGCACGTTCGCGACTGATGGCGAAATCGACCAGGATGATGCCGTTTTTCTTGACGATGCCGATCAGCAGAATGAGGCCGATGATGCCGATCACCGACAGGTCGAAGCCGCCGGCCCACAGACACAACAGCGCACCGACGCCGGCCGAGGGCAGCGTCGACAAAATCGTCAGCGGATGGATGTAGCTCTCATACAACACGCCGAGGATGACATAGACGACGACCAGCGCGGCGGCGATCAGGACCGGCTCGTTCGACAACGCGGCCTGGAATGCCTGGGCATTGCCCTGAAAGCTCGTAATCAGCGTCGACGGCATCCGGATGTCGTCTGCTGTCCGCTGTATGGCGTCGACCGCCTGGCTGAGCGCGACGCCCGCAGGCAGGTTGAACGTCACCGTCACCGCCGGGAATTGCCCCGAATGGGCGACCAGCAATGCGCCGATGTGCTTGGTGTCGATGTTGACCAGCGTGGAAAGTGGCACGAGCTGGCCGGTGGTCGGCGCCCTGACATACAGCTGATTGAGAGTGTCCGTGGTCTGTTGCAGGCGCGGCAATACCTCCATCTCGATGTAGTACGAATTGTTGGTGAAGTACTGCGTTACCTGGCGCTGGCCGAAAGCATCGTTGAGCGTGTCGTCGATGAGCTGCGGCTGGATGCCGAAGCGCGCCGCCGCATCGCGGTTGATGGTCACGGTCAGCATTGGCGCTTCGTTCTGCGCATCGGTGGCGACATCCGCCAGCTGCGGCAGTTTCTTGAGGCGCTCGATCAGGCGCGGTGTCCAGACGTTCAGCTCGTGCTGATCGGGATCCTGCAGCACGTACTGGAACTGTCCGCGCGCGATGCGGCCACCGACGGTAATGTCCTGCGCTGGCTGCAGGAACAGCTTCACGCCGGGTACCTTGGCGATCTGCGGGCGCAACCGGTCGACGATCTGCGCAGCCGAGACGTTGCGGTCGTCGCGCGGCTTTAATCCGATGATGAAGCGGCCGGTATTCTGGGTATTGCCATAGCTCGGCCCGAAGAACGATCCGAAGTCGGAAATGTCGGGATCGCGCGCGATCACCGCAGACAATTGACGCTGAATGTCCTTCATTTTGTCGGGCGCAACGTCCTGGCCCGCTTCCGAGATGCCGAGGATCATGCCGATGTCCTGGGTCGGGAAGAAGCCTTTGGGCATGAACACGAACAGAGCGCCAGTGGTGGCGACGGTCGCGAGGAACGCCATCAGGGTCGCAAACTGATGCTGCAACACCACGTCGAGGCCGCGCCGATAGGCGTCGAGCGTCGCGTCAAAGCCCCATTCGATGGCGCGATAGAGACGGCCATGTTGGCGGCCGTGCTCGCTCACCAGGAAGCGCGAACACAGCATCGGGGTCAGTGTCAGCGACACGACGACGGAAATCAGAATTGCAGCCGTGACCGTGATGGCGAATTCGTGGAACAGGCGGCCGACGATGCCGCTCATCAGGAGCAGCGGGATGAAAACCGCGATCAGTGAAATACTGATCGAAATGACGGTAAAGCCGATCTCGCGCGCGCCCTTGATGGCGGATTGCAGCGGTGTGGTGCCGGCTTCAAGATGGCGAAAGATGTTTTCGAGCACCACGATGGCGTCATCGACCACGAAGCCTACCGCGATGGTAAACGCCATCAGCGACAGATTGTCGAGGCTGAAGCCGGCGAGATAAATCACCGCCGTGGCGCCGAGCAGCGACAACGGAACCGCGGCGGCGGGAATCAACGTCGCCTGAATGGACCGCAAGAACAGCAGGATCACCAACACGACGAGCACGCAGGAGAGTATTAGCGTGAACTCGACATCCTTGACCGAGGCGCGGATGGTCTGCGTTCGATCGACGATCGTGTCGAGGTGGATGCCCGGCGGGATGATCGATCGCATGTTGACCAGCGCCGACTTGATGTTGTCGACCGTGTCGATCACGTTGGCGCCGGGCTGCTTGAAGACGAGCAGCATCACCGCGGTCTGTTGGCGATGCAGGGCGCCAAGTGTCACGTCTTGCGGCCCGTCGACGGCTTGGCCGATGTCACGTATGCGGATCGGAGCATCGTTTCGATATGAGACGATGACGTTGTTATAGTCCGTTGCCTTGATCAATTGATCGTTGGCGGCAATCGTGAAGCTTTGATCGCGTCCCAGCAACGTGCCCTTGGCCGAATCCGTGGTCGCATTCGTCAGCGCGACGCGGACGTCCTCAAGGGTCAAGCCGCGTGCCGTCAGCCTGGACGGATCGATCTGCACGCGAATTGCTGGCGTCTGTTGGCCGCCGATGAAGACCTGCGCCACGCCCGCGACCTGCGAAAACTGCTGCGCGATCACATTCTCGGCAAAATCGTCGACTTGCGGCAGCGGTATCGTCTTGGAATTGACCGAGACGATCAGGATGGGAGAATCGGCGGGATTGACCTTGCGATAGGTCGGCGGCGTGGTGAGGTTTTTCGGCAGTTGTCGCGCTGCGGCCGTGATGGCGGCCTGCACATCCTGCGCTGCGGCGTCAATATTCCGGTCAAGGTCGAACTGTAGCGTGATCACCGTCGAGCCGAGTGAACTCACCGAACTCATCTGCGAGACGCCGGCGATCTGTCCGAACTGGCGCTCAAGGGGAGTCGCCACCGTAGCGCCGATCGTCTCGGGACTGGCGCCGGTCAGCGACGCCGTAACGTTGATCGTCGGAAAGTCGACCTGCGGCAGCGGGGCCACCGGCAGCAGCGGAAACGCAACGATACCGACCAGCGCCAGCGCCGCCATCAACAGCGAGGTCGCGATCGGCCGGCGAATAAATATCTCGGAAATGTTCATCGGCGCTAACCCGCCTCCGCCGGCGCGCGCCCGGCAGGCCGGACATTGACGTGCGTGCCGTCGTCCAGTCGCGACTGCCCCTCTACCACGACCTGTTCACCGGTGTTCAGGCCCTTGGAGACGATCGCCGTCTTGTCGTTCACCGTCAGCGCGTCCACCGGACGCTGTTCGACGGTCTTATCGGGCTTGATGATCCAGACATAAAGCCCGTCCGGGCCGCGCTGTACGGCGACCGGCGGGATCGTCACCGCGTCCTTACGGGTGGTGACCAGCATGCGGATGTGCACGAACTCGCCGGGCCACAGCCGCTCGTCGATGTTCGGGAACTCGGCCTTTAGCCGGATCGTGCTGGTCGTCTGGTCGATCTGATTGTCGATCAGCAGCAGCTTGCCTTGCGCGAGCTGTTTGACGTTGTCTTGATCAAAGGCCAGCACTTCGACTGCGCCTTGGAGCATCGCCTCGCGCGCAGGGCCAAGGTCGTCTTGCGGCAGCGTAAAGATCGCGACGGATGGTTTGACCTGCGTGAGCACGGTCAGCGGGTTGCTGTCGGTGGTGTGAATGATGTTGCCGATGTCGACCTGCCGGAACCCGACGACGCCGTCGATCGGCGCGATAATCGTCGCGTAATTGAGCTGGGTCCGCGCTGCTTCGATCGCGGCTTGATCGGCGTCGATGGAGGCCTTGTCCTGATCGACCTTGGCCTGCTGCGCGTCCAGGTTTTGCACGGTCTCGGCATTCTTGCGCACCAGGGTGCTAAATCGCACCAGATCCTTCTGGGCGTCGATGAGTTGCGCCTGGTCCTGCTCCTTTTTCGCAACTGCCTGGTCGAGCGCCGCCTGCAGCGGCGCCGGATCGATCTTGGCGAGCACATCGCCCTTGTGCACGTCCTGACCTTGGCGAAAATTGATCGAAATGATCTGACCGTTGACCTGGGCGCGGATTGCCACGGTATTCAGGGCCATGACGGTGCCGAGGGCATCATAATAGATCGGGACATCTTGGCGCCCCGCCGCGGTCGCGGTCACGGGGACGGCCGGAGCCGCGGCGCGCGCGGGGGCCGGCCGGGTCAGCCGATGCACGGCCACCGCGGCAATAACGGTCACAATAGCAAGACCGGCAACCGCGAATATAACGCGCCGCGATCGTCGCCCCTTTGGTGATGCGCTCATTCGGTCAGCTATACCTTAGCTCCGGCGTCCCCTCAAAGCTGAACCTCGTCGGGTTTGCTGGGACCTGCCTGGGCGGGCACAAACAAGCACACCGTTATAGCGGCGCAAGTCCCTGGAAGCCCATTAAAGTTCGGTAACATGGGTCAAACGCGCCTCAGGCCAAAGAGTTGGAACCTCATCGATATCCAGTTCGGCGTGCGGCACCAACGGATGCGACCGCCGGACTTAAAGGCCAACTCTCGCGGCCGTTAACGTAAAAAGCTGCAAAAGCGGGGCCAACCGCCGGATCGATGTATGGAAGGGCTGAGGCAACAGGTAACGCCGGGCGGCGGCGGATAGAGTATTGATGCGGCTGGCGCAGACAGTCACAAATGGCATTTCCGGCGTTCTCCTGAACGGCCGGCTGCGGGCCTATCTCGACATTCTGGTCGTCGGCTCGGGCGCGCGGGTGTTCGGGCTCGCTTCGCAGTTCGTTGTGCTGATCATTCTGAGCCGGTTTCTTACCAAGCAGAGTTTCGGCGACCTGATGACGGCCTTCGGCTTTTATCGGCTCGCCGGAGTAGCGATCGGCGTTGGCGGGTCGCTGGTCCTGTTGTTTCACGTCTCGCGGCATCGTGACGATCATTGGGCTGAGATCAGGCTGCAGCGCTTTTCCGCCTTGGTGGGCGCCATTCCGTCGAGCGCGATCGCGGTGGCGACGGCATTTGCAGCCGGGCCGATCGCCGCGGCGCTCGGCAAGCCGTCGCTCGCCGGCTGGCTGCAACAGCTCTCACCGTTTTTGGTGTGCAGCACCTTGTTGGTCATTACGACCGGCGCGCTGGAAGGGCGCTCACGCGTCGCCGAGTCGATTTTTTGGGGCGAAGTTGCGCCCAACGCGGTGCGCATCGTGCTGCTGCCTATCGTGTTTGTGCTCAAGCTGCCCGACGCCTTCGTGGCCCATGTGCTCACGCTCTCAGTACTGGTGCCGTGGCTCTTGCTGGC
The DNA here is from genome assembly GCA_036511795.1 of Xanthobacteraceae bacterium. GTDB lineage: Bacteria > Pseudomonadota > Alphaproteobacteria > Rhizobiales > Xanthobacteraceae > BOG-931. The sequence goes on along the minus strand of DATCBO010000008.1, from coordinate 91,923 downwards.
GCGGCGCATGGTCAATCGCGAGGTCGCGGGCTGGCAGCGCTGGTCGCGATGGGATTTCACTTACTGCGGCAAGTTCGTCGCCGCGACGCTGTTCGCCAATCAGCTTGGCGCGGTCGACATCGTCATCGCCAGCGTGCTGTTCCCGTCGGCGACCGTCGCCGATTACGCGGTCGCGGCGCGGCTCGCGGCGCTGTTCACGTTCTTCGAACAGGCGCTGCTCAAACGCTTCGCGCCCCGCGCCGGTCGTTTGCTGCAGATAAAGGATATGGCCGGCCTGCATCGCGAATTCGACGTGTGCCGGCGGCTGGCCATCGGCTGCGTCGCCCTGACCACCGCGGGCGTGCTGCTGGCAGCGCCGGTTCTGCTGCCGCTTCTTGGCAACTATCTGGATGCGCGCACGCTGCTGCTGTGGCTCGCCATACCGTCCTTTGTGGCTGCGTTCTACGCGACTTCGGATCGGCTGCTGATCATCGCCGGCCAAGCCAATGTGGCGCTGGTGGTGACGGCATCGTCATTCGCCATTCTGGTGGGCAGCCCGTTCGCGACGGCGCCGTGGCTCGGCCCAGCCGCCATTCCGGCCGCCATGATTCTTGCCGTCGCGCTCGTCAATCCGCTGGTCGCCGTGCGTGCCCGCCAACTGGTCGGGGTTTCGACATTTCATTCGCTCGATGCGATTTTGATGGCGTGTGGCTGTGTGGCGCTCATCGGCGCTGCGGTCGCGGCAACGTATCTGAGTATGGTGATCGCATGCGCCATGCTCGCCGCCATTGGCGCCTATTACGTGACGACGGCGCTGTCGCGATCCGCCAACGAAGATTACGACGGTTCTTTGATCCTAGCGCGCGGCTCCGCGGCGAAGGCGCCGCTCGCGCTCCCCGACAAGGCCTCGCAATAAACGCTCAGCGTGCGCTGCGCGATGTGGTTCCAATCGTGCTCGGCGAGTAGTGCGGCGCACTCGGCGGCGTTGAGCCTGCCAGCCGCCGGCGATGCGTACACTGCGGCCAGATGGTCTGCCAACCCAGTGACATCGCCGACCGCGAAATAACGGGCGCGCGGAATGGCGAGTTCGCGATGGGCCGCGATGTCACTCAGGATCACCGGCAGGCCATAGCTCGCGGCTTCCAGCACCGCGATCGGTTGGCCTTCAAAGCGTGACGGCAGCACAAAGGCGCCGGCATGGGTGTAGAGTTCGGCGAGCGCCGCTCCGGTCTGATGGCCCAGCAGCACAACGCCGGGAGATTGTGCGGCTGCTTCGGTGACGTCACGCGCATAGACGCTCGAATAATCGGCGCCGCCGACAAGCGCGAGCTTCCAATCGGGTCGCTGCAGCCGGTTGAAGGCCGCTATCAAATCGAGCTGACGCTTGTCGTCATCGATCCGAGCGACCATGAGTAGATAGCGGCCGGGCGCAAGGCCGAATGCCTGCAGCGTAGTGGTCGAGCTGATACGATCCGGCCCGTCGATGCCGTTGGGGATGGTCGCGACAGGCATGTGGTGGGACCGCGTGAGATATTCTGCCAAACCGGCCGAGACGGCGATGCGGCCGTTGGCAAACGCCATGCCGGCGCGCTCGCCGAGCCGTAGAATCGACCGCCCGAGGCGGCCCCATTTTTTGTGCTCGTAATTGCGGCTGTGGCACGTCACCACGACCCGCAGTCCAAGCGCGCGGGCCAGTGGCGTGAAGAACGCCGGCCCGATGGCGTGAATGTGCAGGATGTCGGGCCGGTCGCGCGCGGCGCGCAGCACGCCCAGAAAGGTATGCACGAACGCTTCGACGCCGGTGACGCGCGGCGCCCACACGCGGGTCAGCGTGACGTTGCGCCAGCGCGCCGGCTGGTCCTTGGCGACATAACCGTTGCGCACGATGGCCTGTACGTCGCAGCCGAGATCGGCCAGCGCGCATGTGAGATTTTCGACGTGCTTTTCCGCTCCGCCCTGCACATTGGGAAAGCCGCGGATGCCCAGCATGGTGACGCGCAGCGCGCGCCGCTGCCGGCCCTCAAAGCGCCAGGGTTGCGCGACTGTGTTCATCGCACCCGGACACCGAGCGCGTCGTACAGCGCAAGCTGACGATCGACATAGATCGTGGCGTTGAAATCGCGCTCGACCCAGGCGCGGCCGGCATTGCCCATGGCCGAAACGCGAGCATCCGGCAAAGCCGCGAACCGCGACAGCGCCTCCGCTAAGGCGGCGGCGTCGCCAACCGGATAGAGCATCCCGGTTTCATCCTCGCGCACCAGTTCGGGAATGCCGGCGATGCGCGACCCGATCACGGGCCGGCCGGCGGCGTAGCCTTCGAGCAGCGCCAGCGGCGCATTCTCATGACACTCCGACGGAACGATGATGGCGCGCGCTTCCTGGATAGCCGCCGCAAGCGCGTCCTTGGTCAGATAGCCTGGGAAGGCGATGTCGGCGCCGAGTTCCGCGCTCAGCGCCCGCAACCGCGCTTCAAGCGGTCCACGGCCGATCAGGGTGACCGGCTGATGCGAAAGCGCGGCGGCACGGACCAGCGTTTCGAGGCCTTTGAGTTCATCGAGCCTGCCGCAATAGACGAAACGCCGGCCGGCCTCGGCGCGCGGCTTGAAGCGGTCGGTGTCGACGAAATTGGGAATGTGGACGAAGCGCTCGCGCTGCCAGCCCCATTCCACGAGCTTCTCGAGCAAAAATTTGCTAGGCACCACGAAACGATCGACGTTGGCGGAATAAAGCCCAAGCCCGCGGTGCACATAGGCCTCGGCCATGACCAGGCTGGACAGCGCCAGCGATCCTTTGATGCAGCGGTGCACCGCGACGTTGTACAGCTTGCCGCCGCGGCAGCTCTCGCACGGCTCGCCGCCGCGCATCATCGTATAGGCGGGGCAGGCGAGCTTTAGATCGTGCAAGGTCATCACGATTGGGATGCTGCGCTCTTTGAGCAGCGGCAGCACCGACGGCGACAGGTGATGATAGATGTTATGAACGTGCGCGACGCGCGGCTGTACGGTATCGAGCAGCGCGCGCATGCGCCGGCGGGCCTGCAGCGAATAGATCACCCGTGGCGCGCGGACGAGCTTGGCGGCAAGGTTGTAATCAGCGCCGAATTCGATCTCGTCGGGGAAATAGTTCGACCACGGCGTGGTGAGATTTTTGCCATGGCGCATGGCGAACGGAACGACCTGCCAGCCGATATTCTCGAACAGCCGGTTATGTTCGAGAAACAGCACCTCGGCGCCGCCGCGCGGATAATAGTAGTTGTTGATCGCCAAGAGGCAGTTTGTGGACGTCAGCATGTCATGCAGTACTCTTTGCCAGAGTCCGGAAGCGCAGTCCGACTATGGCTGACATTGTCAAAAACCACTGCCCGCTGCCGCCGACAAAGAACACTGATTCGTAGCAGCCGAGGCAGAGTGCGAAGAACCATATCTGCAGCAATAGCGTGACGAGCGGCCGGTCGGATGCCTGGAACCGTCCGCGCCAATAATCCGCAAACGGTTGCGCTATGATCCACCACAGCGACAGTCCCAGGCCGATTAATCCGGTTGTCACCGCGAGATTGAGATAACCGTTGTGTGCATCGCTGGCGCGGTAGCCCCAGGATTCCAGATAGGTCCAGTCCGCCACCAGATCGGGCATTCCCCAGAACGCCTCGAAGCCGAAGCCGAACAGCGGACGCTGCCTGACATGATCGAGCGCGAACTGCCAGATCACGTCGCGGCCCGTATAAGTCGGGTCCGACATAACATGCGCGATCAGATCGCGAATCGGAGCAAACATCACCGAACCGACGCTCAGCAGATTGAGCATCAACGGCACCCCGGCGATCAAACCAAATGCAACAACGCCGCTGCGCAGGCGCGGCACCAGATACGAAATCAGCAGGACGACCGGGAGCAAATTGATCGGTGACTTGGAGTGGGTGAAGTAGAGGAAGACGGCGGACAAAAGGACGATCCCGATCCCGATTGTGCGGTTCCAGGCGCGGTAGATGAAAATGCCGATGAAAATCAACAGCACCATGCCGGCGCCGGCACCGTTCTTGTGCGTAAAGAAGCCGCGCCAGTCGCCGGCAAGGCCGGGCTCGGCAATGTCGGTTGCCTGATGAATCGAGAGCTGCGGCAGGAACGCGACGCCGAAATAGCATGCCGCAAGAATAATGATCGCCGCGAGCGCCAACAGGCGGGCGAAATGTTCGCGTCCATAGGGCAACAGCACCAGGACCGCTGCCTGGAAAATATTGAAGATGGCGAGCACCAGCCGGCGCCCGGCGACATCCGGATAGGATGACAGCACGGCTGAGACGGCGAACGCCGCGAGCGTGAGCATCAGCGACAGGGTAACGGCGCGCGTCAGGAGCGGCGGCCGCTTGAGGAGGACGTAAAGTGCGAGCGCGCCCGTCATCAGGATGGCTGAGGCTTGACTCGCCAAGTCCCCGCCGGTGCCGCCCGCTGCGGCCTGCTGACCCAGATCGGGAAACGGCGAAACCGTGAACCAGGCCAGCAGGAAGGTGGCGAGGAACAGAAAGTTGCGCACGAGGCGCTCCCCGCCCGCGATTTCCTGCGGTACCGCGTGGTCCAGCGTGGAAAGCGTCGTCATCGCCTGAGTATGTCCTCGGCCGTCGGGACCCCTCATCGCCACAGACTATCGGCAGCGAATCGTTAACTATTAGCGTCCCAACCTGTGACCAGATTCTTAAAACGGGCGATTCCGGCCTCATGCCGCGTGCACCGCCTGCTCCGACACGGCGGCGTCGCGAATAACCACGCTTTCGATCCGGGTGGTCGGGTCGACGCGCCGGCGCAGCAGACCGGGCCAGAGGCCGGCCGCGTAGACGTTCCAGGCGGTCACCGAATAGATGCCGATGTTCAACGACCGGCAGCGGAGGGCCATCGTCAGGAAGGGAATAAGCGCGAGCGCGGTGACAGCAGCTGCTGCGGTGACGAAGCTGCCGGCGAGGAACGGTGTCGCGATCAGGCATAGCCACCAGGCGTGGACGGCCGCGTACAGGAATAACTCCCAGCGCAGCTTCCCCAGCACCAGCGGGAAGGCCGGCGTCCCGAAGGTGCCGCGTAAAATTTCGCCGGTCGAAAACGCAAACCGCGATGTCCAGCGCCGGCGCAGCAGCGCGTAAGCATTACCGCTGTGGCCGTGGTGATCGATGGCCTCGACCGGGATGCGCATGAGCTTCCAGCCTCGCGCCCGCAGCCGTGCGCCGAGTTCAAGTTCCTCGCTGCCATGCAGATTGCGGTCGCCGAGATAGCGCACGGTCTGGATCGCTACGCGCCGGTAGACGCCGCCGCAATCGAGCCGCGTCACTTCGCCAGCCAGGAGATCGGAACCCTGGTCGCGGGCCCGTTTGACGTATTCGACATTCTCGGTTTCGCGTTCCACGATCAGTCCGCCGACGCCGGCAAACCGCGGATTGGAGACGAGAAACCCGATGGCGGCGGGAAGAAAATCCTTATGCAGCGCCATATCGCCGTCAATCAAACAAACAAAATCGCCCGTGCTGTACTGATAGGCGAGCTGGACGCCGGTACCGCAAGAACGGTCGCCCGGGTTCCGCAGGGTTACGATCTTGATCGGGTACTTTGCGGCAATCTCGACGGTGCGATCGGTCGAGGCACTGTCGGCAAGAATGATCTCGCCCATGACTTCGCCGCGCATGCTTTCAAGCGCCGCCATGGCGCTTTCAATCGCCACCGCGATGTGGCGCTCCTCGTTGAGTGCCTTGATGACGATGCTCACATTGGGACGCATGCTGGACATGTGCCGCACCAATCAGATGGCCAAAACTGCAAAATCAATCGGACGCATTCCGGGCTTGATGGGTAATGTCGTTCGGCCGGTCCGCATCCGGCACATCTCGCGCTGAATTTCGACGTGTCCTAGCAAGTGCGGGCGTGAGGCGGACGATTTGTCGCCGTTAACGCTAATGTGGCGCGCGATCACGGGATGTCCCTGGCGCGCGCGATACCGGTGCCGCTTCGGCTCTGCGCGCCGTGCCGGCATGCAGTCCCAGCGCGTCGGCGATGCGCGGGTCGATCTCATCGGCGATGTCGCTGCGTGCGAGGGCGAAGCCGCCGCCGCGGTAAGCCCAGGCCGCCCAACCGAAACCATTCGTTTGCGACGCCCGGCTCACGTCATGGAACCATTGCGCACGCTCGGCGGCGCCCGTTCCGCTAAGCTGCGGCGCGGTCTGGTTGGCGCCGAACTCGCCGAGCAGGATGCGGTCGGCTGGAATGCCCCGGGAGTTGGCCCAGCGCACGACCTGAGCAAAATCCGCCGCGATGGTGCGGTCGTCGAAATCAGAGGCCCGATAACTCTCTAGTCGTGCCTGTGCGTCCTGATAGGCCAATGCTTTCTTCCTGGTCGGAAGATCGGTGCCGGCAATCAGCGTCGCCGTCGCCGCCAAGCTGTCGTCGAGCGGCCGGGCGCGCGCAGGGTAGGGCACGTCAGCCAGATATCGCGCCGGATTCCACGACGCGCCCTGATGGGTGAATTGATACGGCTCGTAATAATGGAACGAGTAGATGACCTTTGGATCAGCCGAAAACGGGGTTGTGTTCATCTCCACCAGCGCCGGCACCGATGCCTCGCGGCCGCCTTCCAGAACCAGCGGCAGGTTGCGCGAGCCGCGCCGCGCCGCCGCATAAGCCGCCTCCAGCATGGGCTGCCAGTCGGCTTGCGGCAGCGGTGGTTCATTCATCAGTTCGAACGCGATCTTGTTGGAGTGCAGGCCGCTCAGCAGCTTCGCGGTGCGTTCGACGAGCCGCAGATAGGATTGGAATAAAGGCGACGCGGCTGCAGTGGTGAGCTGCTGCGCCGTGTAGTCCGGGTGCATGTCGCTCGGATGAAAGTCGACAACGACGGCCAGACCCGAAGAAAGAATTAGATTGACGCGGTCAATGAGGATGCGGTCGACGCGATCGCGGCGCGCCCCCTGAAACTGCAGGAACGGCCCAGGATCGACGGCAAAGCGCACGAACCCAAAGCCGGTGCGCCGCAGCGTCTGCAATTCGCCGGCGAATTGCGCGTCGCTTACGTCTGCAAAGGGCGGGAAAACGAATTGCCGCGCCGGCCCCGGTGCGATAGTGGCCCATGCCATCACATGCGACATGCCGATGCCGCGGCTGAACGCCGTTTCGGCGTCGGCCGCGCTGGCGAAGGTCGTCAGGCACAGCCAGGCGGGCGCAACAGCGAGAAGCAGTAACTTGATGTGCCAGACTCTTTGCATCGTACGCACTCAGTACAATCAAACACGCTTCCGGTATCTCAATGCTGCGCGGCGCGGAGGCCGTCGCTCTCAGTCATCGGATCCTTGATCGCGCTGCTCGCGATCCAATTTACGGGCGGTTTTCGTGGTGAAAAGAATCCCGGCAGGAAGCACAGCGCGTGCGTGTTCCAGGCCGTTACCGAATAAATGCCGTCGCGCAGCGAGCGCCAGCGCAGTGACATGGCGGCAAACGGCAGGAGCAACAGCGCGGCGGCTGCCAGCAGCGCCCAAACGCCGCTCCCGAACAGCAGGACGGCCGCTATCGAACACCACCACAGGCCGACGAGTCCGCACAGCATCGAATTTCGGTCGTTGCGCGCCACATAGCCGAACTGCGGCCGGCCGATCGCGGCTCTGATGATTTCGCCCGGCCCGCAAGCATTGCGGGTTTGTATCCGCCGCAGCAATTGGCGATACGGGTTGCCGGTGCGGCAATAATGATCGACCGCTGCGCAATCGATTCTCGCCAGCGTCCAGTTGGCGACGCGCAGCCGGGCGGCCATTTCCAGTTCCTCGCCGCCGTGCAAGTTGCGGTCGGTGCAGTAGCCGACGGCAGCGATGGCGGCACGCCGATAGAACCCGCACCCGCCCAGCCGCGTCACTGGCCCCGGCCGCCGATCCGGATCGAAGCGGCGCACACGCTGGGCGTATTCCAGATTGTCAGCATCGTGGTTGATGACGGCGCCCCCGACGCCGCCGAGCATGGGATTGTCTCTCAGCGCCCGAATACCGGCGGCCACGAAGGACTGGCGCAAGCGCATGTCGCCGTCCATCAGGCAGATGAATTCACCGCGGCTATACTGGAAGCCGAGCTGCGCACCGGCGCCGCAGGATCGGTCTGCGGCGTTGTCGAGCCGGACAATCTTGACCGGATATTTTTCTGCAATCGCAACGGTGCGGTCGGTGGAGGCGCCGTCGGCCAGGATCACCTCGCCGCCGATACCGGCAAGCGCCGCGAGCGCGCTCTCGATGGCGCCGGCAATATGCCGCTCCTCGTTGAACGCCTTGATGATAATGCTGACTGTCGGCCGCTGCTCTTCCGGCATGCTCGTCTCGGCTCGATTACATCAATGCCACGGGATCGCCGAAGCGCGAATTGACCACGCGGCTCAAGCCGTTGAGCTTGCACTGCAGCGTCGCGGTATTTTCGTCTCGCGTCAGACAGACTCGCGGTAGCGCATGCGGATGATTTCGGTGCTCGGGAAAAATCGTGCCCGCCCGGGTGGTGACGGCGGTGCGGAAGCCGAGTGAGCGCGAAATCTCCGCCTCGCGTTCGCCGCAGGCGCCGGAATGGCCGAACGGATAGGCGTTGTGATCGATTGGCTGGCCGGTGCCATCTTGGAGAAACTTGCGATTGTCGGCCATTTCGGTGCGCACGGTGGCGGCTGCGGCGCGCTTGAGGTTGAGGTGCGTCGTGGTGTGGCCGCCGATGGTGACGAGCGGATGCCGCGCCAGCGTGCGCAGCTGCTGCTCGGTCAAAGCCTCCCTGTCGATCAGCGCCGGAATGTCGATGCCGGCCTGGGCGATCGCCTCGCGCACCTCCGCCAGCACGTCAAAATTGGTATGGATAGCGGTCGTTATCGCCGTGTAGGCGCGTCGTTTGGCGGCTTGATCTGCACATTCAAATCGGCCGAGGTTCGGCAGATCGATATGGTCGCGCCTGCGAACGAGTTCGGTCACGCCAAACCACCAGGCGTCGATCTCCCGGGTGATCATGCCGGTCGTGACGAACACGGTGAACGGCGCCGCGAATTTTTCCATGACCGGGAGCGCGTTCGTCAGATTGTCGGCATAGCCGTCGTCGAGCGTAAGGGCGACAAACGGGCGGGCCGTGGGCGTCTCGAGCCGCGCTACGACCTCGTCAAGCGTAACAAAATCCAATTGCAGTTGCTGCAAGCGGCGCAACATCCACTCGAGCTTGCTCGCTGGACAGCGCAACATGAGGTCATCGGGATAAAACGTGTCGCCGGCGGTCACGCTGTGCAGCGCGAAGATGATACCGCGGCCGCGATAGCGCAGCGCCAGCGCCCGGCTCAATCCGGTCACATGGGCAGTCACGTAGACACCGCTTTTGATCAAGGGGTGGACTTGCACTGTTCTACCCGCTCGCTTGCGCTGATTGACGCAGTTGATTAACGCGCACGCCCAGTTGGCCTCGGCGTGTCTCAACAGGAATAACCAATCCGCTGCCTCTGTGCTCCGCTTCGTTGGGGTAACCCTAACGGCAATTGGAACCGAGCCGCCGTTGCGCGGCCGCGACAGATCATGGCGAATCCAAGGAACGCGGCGCGGCCGCCGTCCGGAGGCTTCGATGCAACATGTCGCCCAAGATGTCGCCCAAGGCCGGGCCGCAGACGGCATCTACAGGGACGGTGGCTATCTGGCGAGCAATCCGAGCTGGCACGTCGAGGATTCGCCGTGGAAGGCGCGGCAAATCGAACGAATTCTGCGTCAAAATTCAATCGCGCCCAGCAGCATCGCCGAAGTCGGCTGCGGTGCGGGCGAGATCTTGGTGCAGTTGCAGAAAGCTTTTCCGAATTCCGATTTTTCCGGATTCGAAGTTTCGCCTCAGGCCTTCGCGCTATGCCGACAGCGCGAGACCGCTCGCATCCACTTTCACCTGAAAGATTTGCTTGCGGAGGAGACGGCTCATTTCGACGTGCTGCTGGCAATCGACGTGTTCGAGCACATCGACGATTACCTGGGTTTCCTCAAGAAGGTCAAAAACAAAGCGCGAATTAAAGTCTTCCATATTCCGCTCGACCTTTCGCTGCAGACGCTGTTTCGGGTCAATCCGATTCTCAAGCAACGCGAAACGGTCGGCCATCTCCACTATTTCTTCAAAGATACCGCGCTCGCCACCCTCAAATATTGCGGCTACGAAGTGATCGACAGCTTCTATACCCCGGCGGGCGTCGAGGGCTCTCATCTGTCGCTGGGTGGCCGGCTTCTGAAGCTACCACGCAAGTTCATGTTCAACGTCAACGCCGATATCACGGCGCGGGTTTTGGGCGGCTATTCGCTGCTTGTGCTGGCGCGATAGGGCGCCCGGGCTCTCGCTGCTGCGGCTAAGCCGCCTCTGCTTCAGTCAAAACGGCGCCGCGCAGTTTGCGCGCATCGAGACCGAGACCCGTCACGACTTCGTCCACCGAACCGCGCTTGGCGTCCTCGGCCCTGGTGACCACCACGATGTGGTCGACCAGTCCGGCGAAGAACCGCGCGCTCGGATCGCGGGCCAGATCCATCGCGGCGACGATCACAACGTCGAAATGGCTGGTCTGCGCGAATGCCGTTTTGATGTCTTCGCCCTTGATGGCGCGGTCGCGGCGGCTAAACGTCGAGATGAACGGAATCATGCTGATGTTGGTGTCGCGGTCGCGCATCACCACGTCGGAGAGAAGCCGCCGCCCGCTGGCGACGTCGACCAGTCCGGCCTCACTCCGGTCGGCATCGATGGCCGAAAGCGTATGCTGGTCGACATCGGCGTCGATCAAAAGGACGCGCTGCGTTGCTGCTGCCAAGGCGGCCAGTGTGAGCGCGACCGCGGCGGTGTCGTTGTCGTTATGGCAGGCGACGACCATGATGCTCGGATTGCCGCGCTTCTTGTGGTTCGCCCGCACCGCCTCGTAGACCTTGCGGATGCCGGCGGCAAAACGAAGGTTGGGCTCGCCCGTTTCGTCCGTGCCGGCCGCGCCGTCGACGCCCGGTAGCGTCGCCAGCACCGGAACGCCGGCCGAAAGCTCGTCTTGCGCCGGCGCCGCGTTGTGATCCGTGTCGCGCTTGATGCCAAACGGGTTGCCGGGCCGCAGCCGCGGCAGCGCTTCCGGGAACGCATCGCGCAGCAGCACCAAGCCGCTGCCGGCGGTCAGGCCGAGCAGGATCGCGCCCAGCACCAGAATGGCATTCGACGGCGGCGAGGAGCGGTTGAGCGGCAGGTCGGCCTTGGAGATGATTTGAATGTTCTTGGTGTCGACGCGCTCCTGCTCACCGGTCTGGCGCGCGCGCAGCAGAAAGGCTTCGTAGACGGCGCGGTTTGCCTGCACGTCGCGCTGCAGCTCGCGCAGGCTTATTAGGTCGGAATCGGTCGCCAGCGCGCCTTGTTTGAGCGTATCGACATTCCGCTCCAGCAAATCCTGGCTCGCTTTCGCGCCGTCATACTCGGCGCGGGCGGCGCGAGCGATGCGGGCGACTTCGTCGTCGATCATCCGCCTGAGGCGTTCGGCCTGGGCTTGAACTTCGATGACCGCGGGATGGCGCGGCCCAAGAGTCGACATTTGCTGCGCCTGCAAGCGCATGATCTCGGCGTATTGGGTCCGCAGTGCGGTGATGGTCTGCGATTGCACGGCTTCCGGGAAGGAGCCGATGTCATCTTTGGATTTTTGTATGGCCTCGACCTGTTCGAGGCGCGCTTTCGCCGCCGCGGTCCGGGCGCGTGCCGCGGCGAGCTGATTGTTAAGATCGGAAAGCTGTTGCTCGTTGACGAGCTGGCCATTGGCGTTGACGATGTTGTGACTTGCCCTGAAGGCCTCGACGTGCTCTTCGGCCTGATGCACGCGCTCTTTCAGATCGTTAAGGCGCGCCGTCAGGGATTGCGACACCTGACGGGCGGCGTCGGCGCGAACGTCCGTCTGTTCGGCCAGATAGGACTGGGCGACGGCATTGGCGAGGCGCGCGGCCTTTGCGGGATCCTTGCTGGAGACAGCGACGTCCACGACATAAGTGCGTTCGGCGCGGGTCACCCGCATGGCCTTTTTGAGCGCATTGAGCGCGGTGAGCGTCGGATCGCTAGCGCCAAGTGGTTTGTGCCGGCCGAGCGCGGCGAGGACGGCGTCCACAACGGCGCGCACTGCCGACGGCTTGCCGACGAATTCCGGATCGTGGGCCAGCCCCTGGCCGTTGACCACAGGGCGCAGCACGTCGTCCGACATCAACACCCGGACCTGGCTGTCGATCAGCAGCAGCGCCGTGTCGCTCGTCGGCGAGGATGGCGCGGCCTCGTTGGCGACCGCGCGCAGATCGACCGGGTCGATCAGGATTTCGGTGATCGCGGCGTAGCGTTGCGGTGCGACCAGCACGAACACGACCGCCAGCAGAAGTGCCGCAATCGTGGCGCCGAGAATCGTGGCGCGGCCTCGCCAAAGGGTCGCGCCGATTTTGAAAAGGTCGATCTGGGCGGGTGAAGCGGGGGGCGGCTCGTCGCCCGCGGCCACTGGCGGCTTGACCTGACGCGGCGCTTCGAACATCGACGACTACTCGACTGTGTTTCACGGGCGAGCCGCACTGCTGCGCAGGCCTCGCCGTTACCCATCACTTGGCGTGACCGCGGACCCGACGTGAGTCACTCGGCGCCCGCAACCGTCTTCCTAAGCGTCCAAATTCATAAATTATTAGAGTTAATGGGCGGTGTACGCGCCTCTCGCGGCCCAAGTCTGCAATCGCGGCCCAAGTCTGCTAATCGCGGCCCAAGTCGGCTACCGCGGCCCAAGTCTGCGGAACACGCGCAGCAGCGCGCCGATGACCAACACCGCGGCGATCACTGGGATCCAGATCAGCACCGCACCGACTGCGGCGATCAGGATGATAGTTACAATGGCCGCAATGGCCAGCAGCAGGAGCGCGATGCCGAACGGGCCGAGCCTCGTCACGAAAACGCGCTGAGTGCCATGGCCGCCGCCGAACGGAGCGCCGCGCGCATCGCGCGATGGCGAATTGCGCCATCCGGATTGCTGTCCGTCGCTATCGGGCGGAATGATCTCGGGCTCGAAACGCGGCCGTTCCGGCTTGTTCGGGTCGTCTGACATGAGTGACCGATCTGCTTTCGCCGCCGCCCACTTATGTAAGGCATGGCGCAGCGCGCACAAGCGGCATTATGGCCGCGTAGATCGCGCCTTAGCCTGGCGCCGACTCGAGCAAGTCGAAACGTCCGAGCCGATAAACGGCGATCGAGACGATCCAACTGCCGACAAAGATGGCGATGATCAAATAACCGAGGCTGCCGAAATTATCGTTGAGTGCGCCGATCCAGCGCCAGAACGGCCCTTCGAGTTTCAGCTGGTCGGCAACAAGACCGAGAGCCTCGATGCCGCCGATCAAGACAGCGACCAGCACCGAGACGAAGGTAATGGTCAGATTGTAGTAGAGCTTGCGGATCGGCTTGATGAATGCCCAGCCGTAGGCGCCAAGCATCAGAATGCCGTCGGTCGTGTCGATCAGCGACATGCCGGCGGTGAACAGCGCCGGAAACACCATGATCGACCAGATCGGCAGGCCTCTGGAGGCTTCGGCGGCGGAAATGCCGAGCAGCCCGATCTCGGTCGCGGTGTCGAAGCCGAGCCCGAACAGAAAGCCCAGCGGGTACATGTGCCAGCTTCGCGTGACCAGACGGAACATGGGCCGGAACACGCGGCCCAACAGACCGCGCTGCGCCAACAGGTGGTCGACGTCTTCCTCGACGAAGGCACCGCCGCGGCGCACTTCCTGGAAGGTGCGATAAACCGACAGCAGGATGAGCACGTTCGCGGCGGCAACGAGAAACAGAAAACCCGCCGACACCAGCGTGCCGATCGTGCCGCCGATGATTTTGAATGAGCTGAAACGTCCTTGGAGCGCGCTGGCGGCGATTGCAACGCCGACGGATCCGAGCACCACCACGGTCGAGTGACCGAGCGAGAAGAACAGACCGACCGAGACCGGCCGCTTGCCCTCTTGCATCAGCTTGCGCGTGACATTGTCGATCGCCGCGATGTGGTCGGCGTCCACCGCGTGCCGCAAGCCGAATGTGTAGGCGAGGAAAGCGGTGCCGATCAGCACCGGATAATCGTGGAACGCCACCAGCGCCCAGATCCACGCCAGCACGTTGGCGCCGACCAGACCACAATAGAGGCCGGCGATCTTGCCGCCCAAATCCGCGTCCTGGTCGTTGAACAGCCTGGCTACGGCCCGCATGCGCAATCCACCCGGGCCGCCCGCAACTCACCGGCCCACCCCATCGATACGACGGCATGCGGCGAGCAGGCAATAGCTTGTGAGACGATCCCGGCAAATCGTCATACCGGGTGTGAGGCGCCGGCGGCCGCCTACGGCCTGTCCGGCAAGATTATTCGGGATTATTCGGGCTTGATTCCGGCCGCTTGAATGACCTTGCTCCAACGCTCCGTCTCTTGCTTGATGAATGCCGCCATTTCGGCGGTCGTGCCGCCGCCCGGGGCGGCGTTGAGCTGCTTATATTTTGCGAGCATCTCGGGCGTATGCATCGCCTTATTGGCGGCGTCATTAAGCTTGGCGATGATGTCGGCTGGGGTCTTGGGCGGCGCAGAGAGCGCGTTCCATGTGTCGGATTCGCAGCCCTTTACGCCCGCCTCGGCTAACGTCGGGATATCTGGGATGGCGGGCATGCGCTGCTTGGTGGCGACGGCAAGGATGCGCGCCTTTCCGGCCTTGTGCAGCTGCATCGAGGTCGACAGCTCGGTGAAGAACAGATCGACATGGCTGGAGATGATGTCGTTGAGCGCCGGCCCGGTGCCCTTGTAGGGTACGTGGGTGAGCTTGACGCCGGCGATCGAGGAGAACAGCTCGGCGGTGAGATGCGACGTGGTGCCGACGCCTTGCGAGGCGTAGTTCAACTTCCCCGGATTGGCCTTGGCGTAAGCGATCAGATCTTGCACCGTCTTGCCCGGAAAGTCTGGGCGCACCAACAGCACGTTGGGAATATGCGACATGATCGCGACCGGCTCGAGCTTGGTCGGATCGTAGTTCAGTCCCTTGATGAGCAGCGGATTGGTGGTAATCGGCGCCGGCTGCGAGGCGAGCAGAACGTAGCCGTCGGGCGCCGAATGGTAGACCAGATCGGCGGCGAAACTGCCGCCGGCGCCCGCCTTGTTTTCCACCGGAAGCGGCTGGTTCAGCACGGTCTGCATGTGCGCGGCGACCAACCTGGCAAATGCATCGACACCGCCGCCCGCGGCGGTGGACACAATGACGCGGATGGGATGGTTGGGGAAATTCGCAGCGCCCTGCGCACGCAGGACCGTCGGCGTCAGCACGAGGCCGACCGTTGATGCGATTGCGGAACGTCTGGAAATGGCGCGGCCGGACATCGAACGGGCTCCCAAAATGGCGGCATGATCGCCGGACCTATGGCATAGCGCAGAACGACGGGTAAGGCCCTGTGACGCGTTGCTGCGGCGCGCCCGAGCCATGCCCGGTGCGGTTCACAAATCGCAGCGCCCCCCATAGGATCGCGGCTGCCGCAAAGGGAGATGCGCCGAATGAGCAAGCTTGATTTCATCCTCGAAGAACTGGTGACCGCCAACCGCATTCTCGCCAGCGAAGGGGTGGTCGACTCATTCGGCCATGTCAGCGCCCGGCACCCCGACAATCCGCAGCGCTATCTGCTATCGCGCGCCCGCGCCCCCGAGCGCATCGAGCACGACGATATCGTCGAATATCAGCTTGACGGCACGCCAATCGACGAGCGCGGCCGCGCACCTTATTTGGAACGCTTCATTCATGGCGCCATCTACGAGCAGCGCCCGGATGTGCAGTCCGTCGTGCACAACCATTCGCCAAGTGTGATCCCGTTCGGCGTCACGGGAAAGAAACTCAAGCCGCTCCTGCACATGTGCGCCTCGATCGGCCACGAAGTGCCCATCTGGGATTGCCATGACAAGTTCGGCGACACGACGCTCCTTGTCACCGACATGGCCATGGGGCGCGACCTTGCACAGACGCTCGGACCGCGCCCCACCGCACTGATGCGAGGTCACGGGGCCACTGTGGTCGGTCGCTCGGTGCGCCACTCGGTTTTTGTGTCGGTTTATCTGGAAGTCGGCGCCAAGTTGCAGATGCAGTCGATGCCGATGGGCGACATCAAGTTTCTGACGCCCGGCGAGGTCGACAAGATCGTTGCGCGGGTCACCGACTACACGCTCAACCGCGCCTGGGAAAACTGGGCACGCCGTGCCGGTCGCGAGATGCAGAAGCAGCAGGGTTGATTACGTCGTTCCGGGTTTGCGCGAGCTGCATTCGCGCGCTGGATTGACTCCCTCACTCTGCCGCGATGCGCACTTCCGGGGCGGCGGCGCGCACGTCGGCGTCGACATGCTTTTCGTATTTGGTGAAGTTTTCCTGGAACATGCGCACGAGCTTGCGTGCGGTGTCGTCGAAGGCGGCTTTGTCCTTCCAGGTCTTCATCGGATAGAGCAGGTGCGGCTCGACGCCCGGCACCGACGTCGGCACCGCAAAGCCGAAATACGGATCGGTCCTGAAGCTCGCCTGCTTCAACGAACCATCCAGCGCGGCGGTGACCAGCGCCCGCGTCGCCTTGATGGGCATGCGGCGGCCGACCCCATAGATGCCGCCTGTCCAGCCCGAATTCACCAGCCAGCAGTCGACATTGTGCTTCTTGATCAGTTCGCGCAGCAGGTTGCCGTATTCGGAAGGCGGCCGCGGCAGGAACGGTGCGGCAAAACAGGTGGAGAATTCCGGCTGGACGCCGACCAGACCCTTCTCGGTGCCGGCGACCTTGGCGGTGTAGCCGGAGAGGAAATGATACATCGCCTGCGCCGGCGTCAGCTTGGCGATCGGCGGCATGACGCCGAACGCGTCGGCGGTCAGGAAGATGATGTTCTTGGGCTGTCCGGCATGCCCCGTTTTTGACGCCAGTGGCATGAACTCGACCGGATAGGCCGAGCGGGTGTTTTCGGTCTTCTTGTCGCTGTCGTAATCGGGAATGCGGGTTTGCGGATCGAACACCACGTTCTCGAGCACGGTGCCGAAGCGGTTGGTCGCCGCATAGATCTCGGGCTCCGCCTCTTCGGACAGCTTAATGCACTTGGCATAGCAGCCGCCCTCGAAATTGAAGACGCCGTTCTCGCTCCAGCCGTGCTCGTCGTCGCCGATCAGTGTGCGGGTCGGATCGGCCGACAGCGTGGTCTTGCCGGTGCCCGAAAGGCCGAAGAACAGTGCCACGTCGTCGTTCTTGCCGACATTGGCCGAGCAGTGCATCGGCATGACGCCTTGCGCCGGCAGGCAGAAGTTGAGCGTCGTGAACACCGACTTCTTCATTTCGCCGGCATAAGAAGACCCGCAAATCAGCACGATTTTGCGGGTGAAGTCGATTGCCACCATGGTGTCGGAGCCTTCGCGGCCGCCGTGACGCTTTGCGTCCGGCTTGAACGACGGCATGTCGACCATGGTCATGTCCGGCACGTAGCTCGCGAGCTCGGCGTGTTCCGGACGGATCAGAAGCTGACGGATAAACAGTGAGTGCCAGGCGAGTTCGGTGAAGACCCGCGCCTTGATGCGGTATTTGGGATCGGCGCCGCCGTAGAGGTCCTGCGCGAACAGCGTCTTGCCCTTGGCGTGCGCGCGGAAATCCTCGAGCAGATTATCGAAATGCTCCCGGCTCTGCTTGCGGTTACCGTCCCACCACACCGTATTTTCGGTCGTCGCGTCGACCACCGTATGCTTGTCCTTGGGCGAGCGGCCGGTGTGATGGCCGGTCTCGGCGCACAGCGCGCCGCCATTGACGATGGCAGCCTCGCCGTTGCGGATAGCGTGTTCGTACAGCGGTGCCGCGGTCAGATTCCAGTTTACGCCGGCGAGATCCTTGAAGCCGAACTTATCCGCCCCGTGGGCGGCATTTCTGAAACCCGTTTCCTTCACGCTAGCCTCCGCTGATCCGCACAGTCTTTTTGGCGCGATTGCGCGACCGTGTCACGACCCCCGCCGGTCCGCCCGGGCGGCGGACCTGCGAGGCTATATCGGCCATCTTAGCTTCTGCCAAGACTCAAGTGCCACAAGACTCAAGTCCCATAAGCCTCAAGTCCCACGCAAAGCTAACCGATGCGTTGCTGCGAATGTTCCGCTGTTGCAATGCAGCGAGCTGAGCATGCGATCGCCGGGGTTAAGCGTGTCGCGCTCTCGTCCGCTAGCTCGCACGAGCTTTGGCGGCGAGGTCGACGACGGTCTTGCGCAGGGCTTGCGGATTGGTAATCCGCTCCGGAAAGGGCAGGCGCAATGTCGCATCGCCGAGCGCAAGGTCGAGGCCGTCGGGATCAAGCCCGGTGAGCCGCCACTTACCATCATGGGCTTTAAGGAGCTGCGTGGCGTAGAGGCATATCGCCTCGGCGTGATCGTCGTTCATGTGGGCGATGGCGCCGGCTTCCGCGGCGATCAGGCTTTCGGCATCGGCCACCTCGGTCAACACGTCGGCAGCCTTAAGATCGGCGGCGCGGGCAAAGCCGCCGTTGAGGTGTGCTGATACGGCCTTGAGCCGCCAGAATGAGAAATCCGCGAAACCGGCATACAGCTCGGATTTTGGGTGCCGGGCGAGAAACCGGCGGCGTACGCGCGGTTCCTCGGCCGAATCCCGTGCGACCTGGATGAAAGTCCCGAGAATGGTGAGCCGGGGATGGGCCAGGGGGTCGCCCTTGCCCGTGGCGGCCAGCAATACCGAAGCGCGGCCGTCCTGTTCCAGATTGGCCGTATGGGTCGAGAGCCGGGAGACGAGGATCAGCGACGCGCCGTCGATATCGGTCGCGACGTTGACCAGGGAGGCGAAGGGATGCCCGGTATTGCGGTCGATGGTCGCCAGCGAACCGGCCCGGGTAGCCCGCAGCAGGGCCTTTGCGACCGATTTCGGGTCAAAATCGGGGGCTGTAGCGTTCTCCGGCAGCCGGTTTGGCATAGTTCCGGGCAGCGCTTGGCCCTCGGCTGGGCCCGACCTATCGGCTTGCGCCATTAGCCAAATTCCTTTCCGAGTCCTTACCTATGCCATTCAACGTCATTGCAATTGCCTCGATTTTGCCTTGTCCGGTCACACTTCCGCCCCCACATGGGCTTTGAAAGGCAGCTGGGGCCGGGCTGATGCCGCGGCCGATTCATGCTAGAAGGCCGCCATGCCGACAATCGCTCTCGTCGACGACGACCGCAATATCCTGACCTCGGTATCGATTGCGCTCGAGGCCGAAGGGTATCGCATAAATACGTACACGGATGGAGCGTCCGCGCTCGACGGCTTTAAAACAGCGCCGCCCGATCTCGCGATCCTCGACATCAAGATGCCGCGCATGGACGGCATGGAGACGTTGCGGCGGCTGCGCCAGAAGTCCGACCTGCCTGTCATTTTCCTGACTTCGAAAGACGAAGAAATCGACGAGTTGTTCGGCCTGAAAATGGGCGCCGACGACTTCATCCGGAAGCCGTTTTCGCAGCGGCTGTTGGTCGAGCGGGTCAAGGCGGTGTTGCGCCGCGCCTCGCCCAAGGACGGCGCTGCGCCAAAGGAAGCCGACAGCAAGGTCCTAGAACGTGGCCTTTTGCGCATGGATCCCGAGCGCCATACCTGCACTTGGAAGAACGAGCCGGTGACGCTCACCGTTACCGAGTTTCTGATCCTGCAGGCGCTCGCCAGCCGGCCAGGCGTGGTGAAAAGCCGCAATGCCTTGATGGACGCGGCCTATGACGATCAGGTTTATGTGGACGATCGCACCATCGACAGCCACATCAAGCGGCTGCGCAAGAAGTTCAAGGCGAGCGACGACGATTTCGACATGATCGAAACGCTCTACGGCGTGGGCTATCGGTTCAAGGAATAGTGTGACGCACCGGAGTTCGGCGCTATGATCGCTTTGGTGCAGCGGCGAAGCCGCAGAATTTTGGCAGGTCGGGCGAGAGCAGCCGCCAGCCTGTCGCAGTGACCAGTGCGTGGGCAATCGGCAGGCGCAGGGCCAAGCTGCCAAAAAGTCGACCAAAAACGATGACGGCCCGCTGACTGGGATGGCTGACGTGCGGTAGTAATGGCGTTCGGCCGCCTCCCGCTCTGGCTGCGGAAGGGTTGAGCCGATCCGGATCCCGGCAGACCAAGTGCTCGATAAGACCACAGATATCCCCGACGACCGGGCCCCTCCGCTGGCCCCCGTCGAAGCTCAGGCCGAGGCCGAAACCGGCAGCGCGGCGAAGGCGCGCTCTGTGTCGCGCGGTGTTGGCAAGGTGGCCGAGTGGCTGCGCCACGCCACGCAGTTTTTCGTCACGCAAAGTTCGTCAAGCCTGACGCGCCGCATCGTTGTCCTCAACGTTGCCGGTCTGCTCGCGCTCTCCATTGGCATCAATTATCTGTCGCCGTTCCGCGCCCGGCTGATCGATGCCCGCATCCAGAGCCTGCTGCAGCAGGGTCAGATCATCGCACACGCCATCGCCGACCAGGCCACCGGCGAAACCGGATCGGCCATTACGCTCGATCCCAGCAAGCTGCAAAATCTGCAGAACGGCCAGAGCTACGGGCCGTCAGAAGACGCCCTTTACGGCATCGATTTCCCGATCAATCCCGAGCGGGTCGCGCCGGTGCTGCGCGATCTGGTTTCGCCGACCAAGACGCGCGCGCGCATCTACGACCGGGATGGCGTGCTGCTGGTCGACAGCCGCGATTTGTTTGGCCGCGGCGATGTGCTGCGTTTCGATCTGCCGTCGCCGAGCGCGACCAAGCCGGGCTTCTTTCAGCGGATTGTCATCAGGGTGCGAACCTGGCTCGGCCGCGGCGACCTGCCGCGTTACCGTGAGCTCGGCCCCGACGATGGCAAGGGCTACCAGGAGGTCGCGCAGGCGCTCAACGGTCAGGACGCCAGCATGGTGCGCATCAACGATCGCGGCGACGTGATCGTGTCGGTCGCCGTGCCGGTGCAGCGCTTCCGCGCGGTGCGCGGTGCGCTGATGCTGCAGACACAGGGCGCTGACATCGACAACATGGTGACGGCCGAACGGCTCGCCATTCTCAAAGTCTTTCTGGTCGCCGCGGCCGTGATGGTCGTGCTGTCGATCCTGCTGGCCGGGACGATCGCCGAGCCGGTGCGGCGGCTCGCCGACGCCGCCGAGAGCGTGCGCCGGCGCATCCAGTCGCGCGTCGAAATCCCCGATTTCACCCGGCGCAAGGACGAGATTGGTCATCTGTCGGGCGCGCTGCGCACCATGACCAACGCGCTTTACAGGCGCATCGAAGGCATCGAACGCTTCGCCGCGGACGTTGCCCACGAATTGAAGAATCCGCTGACGTCGCTGCGTTCGGCGGTGGAGACACTGCCGCTTGCCAAGTCGGACCAGAGCCGCGCTCGGCTGCTCGAGGTGATTCAGCACGACGTCAAGCGGCTCGACCGCCTGATATCGGATATCTCCGATGCCAGCCGGCTCGATGCCGAACTACAGCGCCAGGAGTCGGCCCCGGTCGATCTCGCCAAGCTGCTGAGTACGGTCGTGACGGTGGCCAACGAGGTGAAGCGCGACGACAGTGTCAAGGTCACGCTTAAGTTTGAGGGCGGCGGCGGGCGTGCGTTCCAGGCGCCGGGCCACGATTCACGCCTTGGTCAGGTGATCGACAATCTGATCGAAAATGCGCGCTCGTTTTCGCCAGCGGGCGGCGCCGTGCGCGTCACCTGTCGCCGTGTCAAAAATCAAATTGAGATTTGCGTCGATGACGATGGGCCGGGCGTACAGCCCGACGCGTTCGAGAAAATATTCGAACGGTTTTACACCGATCGGCCGCACCAAGGCTTCGGTCAAAACTCAGGACTCGGGCTGTCGATTTCCAAACAAATCGTCGAGGCGCATGGCGGCGCTATCTGGGTCGAGAATAGGATCGCCAAGTCGGCCGCGTCGGCGCCCGACGCCGAGCCGAAGGTCACCGGCGCCCGGTTTATCGTGCGCTTGCCGGCGACGTGACGGCAACAGTTCACGCCTCTGCGGTCCTGGCCGGCGCTCGCGCGGTGTTGATCCGCGGTCCGTCAGGCGCCGGGAAGTCGCGGCTTGCGCTGGCGCTCATCGAGGCGGCGCGTGCGCGGCTTTTGCCGTTTGCCAGACTTGTGGGCGACGATCGGGTGCATCTGTTGGCCGCCGGCGGGCGCTTGCTGGTGCGGCCCGCCACCGCGCTTGCCGGACTGATCGAAATGCGCGGCGTCGGCATTGTGCGCATGGCTTATGAGCCATGCGCCGTCGTCGGTATCGTGGTTGATCTTGGCGTCAGTGCCGAACGGCTGCCGCAGGCCGAGCAGCGGCAAGCCGTCATCGAAGGCATCACGTTACCGCGGCTTGGGGTCGCAGCGGTCGAGGACGCCTTGCCGCCGGTCATCGCTCTCCTCATTTGTTCGCCGGAGGCACTTAGCCTGCCCAATGATGCCGTTTTAGGAAATTAGTCCGAATTCGATCGCCGGCGGTGGAAGGCTCTTTGCCTCCAGGTGGCAATTGATTAACCTTAACGCTCTTAAACTCGTCCGACCTTGCTTTAGGGCTGGGCGTCTCGAAGCAGCCGCCAGAATCGGATTCGACTTTGCTCTACCGCAATGCAACAACCTCCGAAATTCGCCATTAACGCCCTTGCGCGGGAATTTCGGATGGCCATGATGGAGCGGCTTTCGTGCGGTGCAACCGGGACGCGCCCGCGGTGAATTCGATGATCGGTGTTGTACTCGTCACCCACGGGAGGCTGGCTGTCGAGTTTCGCTCGGCTCTGGAACACGTGGTTGGTCCCCAGTCTCAGATCGAAGCGATCACCATCGATCCTGAAGACGACGTCGAGGAGCGGCGCCGCGATATCATCGCGGCGGTCAAGCGTGTCGATTCGGGCGACGGCGTTGCCATTCTCACCGACATGTTTGGCGGTACGCCGTCCAATCTCGCGATCTCGGTGATGAGTCAGCCCAAAGTCGAGGTGCTGGCGGGGATCAATCTTCCGATGCTGGTCAAGCTCGCAAAAGTCCGCGATGAGTGTCCGCTCGCGGAGGCCGTCGCCGCCGCCCAAGAGGCCGGCCGCAAATACGTCACCATCGCCAGCCGGGTGCTCAACGGCAAATGAACGCATCGGCGGAAGGCCGCGGAGTGCCTGAACCCGAACAACCGCCCGCCGACAGCGGCAGGGTGCGCGAGTTCACCATCTGCAACAAGCGCGGACTGCATGCGCGCGCTTCCGCCAAGTTTGTGCAGACTGTTGAGAAGTTCGACGCTGAGGTTCGCGTTACGCGCAACGGCGAAACCGTCGGCGGTACATCGATCATGGGACTGATGATGTTGGCGGCCTCGCCCGGTACCTCAATCAACGTCGAGGCGACCGGCAAGGAAGCCGCCGAAGTGATCGAGGCCTTGGCGACACTGATCAACTCGCGATTTGGCGAGAACGACTGAGCGGTCGCCGGCGTGGAATTTCCCGGCTCGGTATTCAGAAAAATTGCGAATGGAGAAAGCACCATGGCACTCGAACCTCAGCCAACTGGCGCGGCCGCAGCGGCGCAACAACAGCGTCAAGCAACGGTGCGTTACATCGACCGCCCGGAAGTTACCGAGACGTTCGGGGATTCCATCACCAACGTAACATTCGATGGGCAGACATTGCGGCTGGAATTCGCGGTGACCCGGCTCGATGACGTCAAGCCGAATACGCCGCTTACTGGCCGGCGCTACCCGGCCTGCCGTTTGGTGCTGTCGCCGTCGGCCGCGCTCGATCTGATCAATCGCGTCCAGCAAATCGCGACGGCGATGACGCAGGCCGGCACCCTCAAGGCGACGCCGAACCCCTAAAGCCAGCATTATTCTTGCTCCGCGCCACAAAAAACACGGCGACGTCGCGTTGGCCGCTAGGTGTTGTCGCGAATGCGCCAACGCTTCGCCGCACCCCATGTCGGAGTCGGTGCCGAGCCCGGATGAGGGCAGACATAAAGTTATCTTTATGTGTTTGTTGCCGTGCCGCCTGCGCCCTGCTATAGGCGCCCAGCCAAGCTATAAAAGTCATCCCACCCGCAGCGTCCGCAAAGGATCATCATGAGCACGACGGCCAAGCCCAAAGCCAGTTCGCATACCGATTACGTCGTCAAGGATATCGGGCTCGCGGAGTGGGGACGCAAAGAGATCGACATCGCCGAGACCGAAATGCCCGGATTGATGGCGACCCGCGAGGAGTATGGGCCGGGCCAGCCGCTGCGCGGCGCGCGCATCGCCGGCTCGCTGCACATGACCATTCAGACCGCGGTGCTCATCGAAACACTGACGGCGCTCGGCGCCGACGTGCGCTGGGCCTCCTGCAACATCTACTCGACGCAGGACCATGCCGCGGCGGCGATTGCCGCCGTCGGCACACCGGTGTTCGCCGTCAAAGGCGAGTCTCTGAACGACTATTGGGACTACACGCATCGCATCTTCGAATGGGGCGACGGCGGCGGCCCCAACATGATTCTCGACGATGGCGGCGACGCCACGCTCCTGATGCATCTCGGCATGCAGGCCGAGAGCAATCCAGGTGTGATCGCAAAGCCGACCAACGAGGAAGAAGAGGTGTTGTTCGCGGCCATCAAGAAGCGGCTCAAGGACAAGCCGGGCTGGTACACAACGATCGCCAAAGCCATCAAGGGCGTCACCGAGGAAACCACGACCGGCGTGCACCGGCTGTATCAGATGGAAAAAGAAGGCCGGCTCTTGTTCCCCGCCATCAATGTCAACGACAGCGTCACCAAGTCGAAATTCGACAACCTTTACGGCTGCCGCGAATCGCTGGTCGACGGCATCCGCCGCGGCACCGACGTGATGATGGCCGGCAAAGTAGCGATGATTGCGGGGTACGGCGACGTCGGCAAGGGTTCCGCGGCCTCGCTGCGCCAGGCCGGCTGCCGCGTGCTGGTGTCCGAGGTCGATCCGATCTGCGCGCTGCAGGCGGCGATGGAGGGCTACGAGGTCGTCACCATGGAAGAGGCCGCGCCGCGTGCCGACATTTTCTGCACCGCGACCGGCAATGTCGATGTCATCACCATCGAGCACATGCGCAAGATGAAGCACCGCGCTATCGTCTGCAACATTGGCCATTTCGACAGCGAAATCCAGGTCGCGGCGCTGAAGAACCTGAAATGGATGAACGTCAAGCCGCAGGTCGATGAGATCGAGTTCCCCGACGGCCACCGCATCATCCTGTTGTCCGAGGGCCGGCTAGTGAATCTCGGTAACGCCATGGGGCATCCGAGCTTTGTTATGTCGTCGTCGTTCACCAACCAGACGCTGGCGCAGATCGAAATTTGGACCAATCCGGGCAAGTACGATAAAAAGGTCTACACGCTGCCCAAGCAGCTCGACGAAAAGGTCGCGCGGCTGCATCTCGACAAGATCGGGGTCAAGCTGACCAGACTCTCCGACAAGCAGTCGACCTATATAGGCGTTCCGCAGAGCGGCCCGTTCAAGACCGATCAGTATCGGTATTGAGTTTCTCTCCCTCTCCCGTCCGGGCGAGGGGGTGAGGGCCGTCACCCGCGTTTAATGTGAAAGCGCGGCCCTCACCTGGCTCGCTGCGCTCGCCGCCCTCTCCCGCAAGGGGAGAGGGAAAGCACGGCTTGCCGCTCCGTGCCGCCGATGTTATCTGCGCCCGCATGAGCGCGACGCCAATCGCCAACATCCGCAACTTTTCGATCATCGCCCATATCGATCACGGCAAATCGACGCTCGCCGACCGGCTGATTCAGCTCACTGGCGGGCTCGAAGCGCGCGAAATGGTCGAGCAGGTGCTCGATTCGATGGATATCGAGCGCGAGCGCGGCATCACCATCAAGGCCCAGACCGTGCGGCTTAATTATCATGCGCGCGACGGCAAGGATTACGTGCTCAACCTCATCGACACGCCCGGTCATGTGGATTTCGCCTACGAGGTCAACCGTTCGCTCGCCGCCTGCGAAGGCGCACTCTTGGTGGTCGATGCGAGCCAGGGCGTCGAGGCGCAGACGCTCGCCAACGTCTACCAGGCGATCGACAACAATCTCGAGATCGTGCCGGTGCTCAACAAGGTCGACCTGCCGGCCGCCGAGCCCGACAAGGTCAAGCAGCAGATCGAGGACGTCATCGGGCTCGATGCCTCCGACGCGATCCTGATCTCGGCCAAGACCGGCCTGAACGTTCCAGACGTCCTCGAAGCCATCGTCACCAAGCTGCCGCCGCCGAAAGGCGACGCGACGGCGCCGCTCAAGGCGCTTCTGGTCGACAGCTGGTACGACGCCTACCTCGGGGTCGTTGTGCTGTTCCGCGTTGTCGACGGCGTACTGAAAAAGGGTCAGCGCATCCGCATGATGGGCACGGATGCCGCTTATGAAGTGGACCGCGTCGGCGTGTTTACGCCCAAGCGCGTCGAGCGCGATGAGCTGGGTCCGGGCGAGATCGGCTTTCTGACCGCCTCGATCAAGGAGGTGGCCGATACCCGCGTCGGCGATACTATCGCCGACGAAAAGCGGCCGGTCGCGAAGCCGCTGCCCGGTTTCCGTCCCGCCATCCCGGTGGTGTTCTGTGGGCTGTTCCCAGTCGATGCCGCCGATTTCGAGGCGCTGCGCGCCGCCATGGGCAAGCTCCGGCTCAACGACGCGAGTTTCTCCTACGAGATGGAGACATCGGCGGCGCTCGGCTTCGGCTTCCGCTGCGGCTTTCTCGGCCTGCTGCATCTGGAAATCATCCAGGAGCGGCTCGAGCGCGAGTTCAATCTCAATCTGATCGCGACCGCGCCGTCGGTGATCTACAAGATCAAGCTGCGCACCGGCCAGAACCTGGAAATCCATAATCCGGTGGACATGCCGGACCCCAATTACATCGAGGAGATGCAGGAGCCCTGGATCGAGGCGACCATCCTGACGCCCGACGAATATCTTGGCGCTGTGCTCAAGCTCTGCCAGGACCGCCGCGGTGGGCAGAAAGAGCTCACCTATGTGGGCAACCGCGCGTTGGTGAAATATGACCTGCCGCTCAACGAGGTGGTGTTCGATTTTTATGACCGGCTGAAATCGGTATCGCGGGGCTACGCCTCGTTCGACTATCACCTCACCGATTACAAACCCGCCGATCTGGTCAAGCTGCAAATGCTGGTCAATGCCGAGCCGGTCGACGCGCTGGCCATGCTGGTGCATCGGACGCGCGCCGAGAGCCGCGGCCGCGCCATGGCGGAAAAGCTGAAAGAACTGATTCCGCCACACATGTTCCAGGTGCCGATTCAGGCGGCGATTGGCGGCAAGGTCATCGCGCGGGAAACCGTGCGCGCCTTCAGAAAAGACGTGACGGCGAAATGCTACGGCGGCGACGTGTCGCGCAAGCGCAAGCTTCTGGACAAACAGAAGGAAGGCAAGAAGCGCATGCGCCAGTTCGGCAAGGTCGACATCCCGCAGGAGGCGTTCATCGCCGCGCTGAAGGTCGATGTTTAGCGGGCAGCGTCCCGCGGCCATTTCCCTGCGGCCCAAGCTGTGGCACCCTGAGGCCTCGCCGAGCCGAGATTGAATAAGTGCCGCCGGGTCAGATCCCGAACATCAGGGGAGCATTGCCATGAACAGGATCGCGCTGGCCGCGCTCGCAGCCGCCGCCGTGCTCGTTGCCGGGCATGCTAATGCGCAACAGCCGGTCGACTGGGACAAGATTCAGATCAAGACGACCGCTCTCGGTCACGACACCTACATGCTCATGGGCCAGGGCGGCAACATCACCATCGCGGTCGGCAGCGACGGCATCATCATGGTGGATACGGAATTCGCGCCGCTCTCCACGAAGATCATGGCCGCCATCAAGGCGATCTCGCCGCTGCCGATCAAGTATGTGATCAACACGCATTTTCACGGCGATCACACCGGCGGTAATGAAAACTTCCAGAACGCCGGTGCCATCGTCGTCGCGCAGGATAACGTCAGGGTCCGCCTCGCCGCCGGCACCACGAACGGCACTTCCGGCGTGAAGGCGCCACCCGCTCCGCCCGGCGCACTGCCCAAGCAAACCTACATCGGCGGGACGATGACGATCATGGTGGGCGGCCGCAAGGCGCTGCTCATGCACATCAATAACGCGCACACCGACGGCGACACGGCGGTCTATTTCGCGGACGCCAACGTGCTGTGTACCGGCGACGTCATGAACAACAATCATCGCTATCAGCAAGTCGACTACGCCAATGGCGGCGACATCAGGGGCGTCGTCAGGGGAACCGACGTGTTTCTCAAATTGGCGACCGACGACACCAAGGTCGTGGTCGGCCACGGTCCGCTGGCGAAACGCGCGGATATCGTCGCCTATAATGCAATGGCAAAGATTGCGCGCGAGCGCGTCGAGGCATTGTTCAAAGCCGGCAAGACCGAGGCCGAGGTGATCGCCGCGGATCCGTTGAAGGATCTCAACCCGACCTGGGCGGCGAACAGTCAAGCGGCGACCAATTTCCTCAAACAGGTCTACAACTCGTTTCAGCGGTCATAGATCGCGTTAGCTGCTTGATTGCCGCCAGCACTCGCGGCGGCTACCTTGGCGCAGCTGATTCGAGCGTCAAATACCCGACTGGGGGAAGCCGATGCATCTGGGACTGAAAGCGCCGAAAATCCTGCTGTTCGCCGTGCTGTTCGCGCTGGCGTGGCCAGTTGCACAAAGCCAGGCCGCCGGCCCCGAGACCAGCCAGGCGGCGAGCGCTACGCTCGACCAGTTTTTCCACCAGGTGCCGTATTCGCGCGAGCTCGCCAACCGAGCGCTGGCGGTGCTGGTGTTCCCCACCATCGTTAAAGCCGGCTTCGGCATCGGCGGCGAATACGGCGAAGGCGAATTGCAGCTTCGCGGCCGCCATGCGGGCTACTACAATATCGCTTCCGCCTCGATCGGATTTCAGTTCGGCGCCCAGGCGCGCTCCGTCATCATCATGTTCATGACGCCCGGCGCGCTCGATCAATTCCAACGCACCGACGGCTTCAAGGTCGGCATCGATGGTTCGATCGCCATCATCGCCATCGGCGCCGGCGGCGCCATCGATACCAACAGCGTGACCAAGCCGGTGATCGGTTTCATCTTCGATCAGAAGGGCTTGATGTATAATCTGACGCTGGAAGGCTCGAAGATCAGCCGTATCGGGCCGTAATACAATCGTAGCCCTTCGTAGCCCGGGTTAAGCGCAGCGAAACCCGGGGAGCGACGCGGAAAGCTACATTATCGTTCCCGGATTTCGCTGCGCTCCATCCGGGCTGCCGGCCCTACTGTTCCAGATGAATGTTATTGTCGCGGATCACCTGGCCCCAGCGTGCAATCTCGCTCTTGAAGAAGGTTTCGGCAAATTCCGGCGAGCGTTGCTCCGGCGGGAATACGTCGATGCCTTGCGCGGTCCAATTCTTGACGATCGCCGGATCGGCGACGGTCTGCTGCGCCGCGTCGTTGAGCGTCTTGATCACCGCCTTCGGCGTCTTTGATGGCGCGAACAGCGCCTGCCAGTAGGCAAAGTCGAGCTTCGGTCCGAGTACGGTGACGAAACTCTCGACGCTCGGCATCTCAGGCAGTTTGTCTTTTGAGGTCACGCCGAACGCCTTCAGCTTTCCGGAATTGACCAGCTGCACCACGGATTGCGGCGTGGCGAAAAACAGGTCGACCTGGCCGCCCAACAGATCGGTAACGGCGGGTGCGGCGCCGCGATACGGAATCATATCGACCTTGACGCCGGCCTCCTGGGCGAACAATGCGGTGGCGAGATGGCCGGTAGCGCCATAGCCCGGGATTGCTGCCTTGAGCGTCTGCTTCTTCATCAGCGCGATCAGTTCTTTGGCATTGCTGGCGGGGAGCGTGCTGCGGCCGACCAAAACCAGTGGATTACGATTGATCAGCATGACCGGCATAAAATCCTGCACGGTGTCGAACGGCAGCTTCTTGAACAGGGTCACGTTCGCGGAGATCTGCAGATTGGGCAAGATCAGCGTGTAGCCGTCGGGACTGGAGTGCGCGACCTTCTCGCAGGCCACGATGGTGTTGCCGCCGCTGATGTTTTCGACGACGAAGCTTTGCTTGAGGTGCGTGCCCATCGATTGCGCGACGACGCGCGCGGTCTGATCGGTCGGTCCGCCAGCCGGGTAGGGAACGATGATGGTGACGTTGCGGTTCGGATATTGCTGCGCCGATGCCGGCGCGGCCGCGGCGAGCAACACGCAAATCACGGCCGCTATGCCAGCGATGTGTTTCATCGTCATACGTTTCTCTCCCTGTTTGTTATTGCTGAGTGTTACCTTGGTGGGATGATTGGCAACAACAGATACGGCTGTCGTCCTGCGGCGAAATGCAGCGTGTTACGCGTTGCGAAAACATCGGCGTGCTGATCGTCTGGATCGATATGGAGAAACGGACCGACGCCCCTCATCGGATAGGGCGCATTCGGCAGCGCGATATCGGTGCCATCGACCTCATAGTCTTTGCCGCGGACGGTCAGCGCAAGCCGATAGCCAGGTGGCACCACGATCGAGGTCGGCCAGATTTCGACATCGAGTTCAACCGGCTCGCCCGGCGTCAGCGGCCATTCCTCGTCGTGAGTGTGCCAAGGCCGATAGGGCAGCGCTCTTTGCGCGTCGCACTTGCGCTGCGAGGCACGCAGCCAACCGAGCCCGACGGGAACGCGCGGGTCGTTGGAGCCGATGAAGGTGATCTCCTTGCCGTCGGGATCGAACAGGCGCAGCGCGAGGAAAATATCGGCGTCGCATGTCGGCGACGACAGCCAGAGTTTTGCGACGACCGGGCCGGTGATTTCGAGACTCTCGATCAGCGGCGGCATCCGGAACGTCAGTCCGTCGCCGCTGGTGTCATAGTCGAGCGTCGCGGTCGCGGCAGGCGCTTGCGGCGACAGTGCTAGTCCGTCCGGCTGGAGAAAGTATTTGGTCCATTGCGTGCGCGCGAGCGGCCATTCGTTCTCCGCGCGCAGCACGAACGTCTCGTGCGGATGGCGCACATTGAGCGATACGCGCGGCTGCTTGTCCCAGCCGGTGTCTTCGCCTTTGAGAAAATGACCGAAGAACCGCTTCTGCAGCGTCTCGCCGTAATTGCTGTAGAAATGCGTGAAGTGCGTGCCGCCGTGCGCCTCCAGCCATTTTTGCTTGCTCCCCGCCTGCACAAAACCTTCGAAATTGCCGCGGGTATGCAAACCCATCCCGCCCCAATTGGCGGCAGACAACAGCGGCGCTTCGATTTCCTCGAACGCCGCGCTGCGCGCGGTGTGATAGTCATCGAGCAGTCGGCGGCGTTTGGCTTCGCCGGGAGAATCCGCGCAATTTTTGGCAAGCTCTGACGGCGGCAGCGTGTCCGGACCGGCGACCGGCTCGCCGGTTACGACGCTTTTCGCCCCGCGGCTGCCGACGCCATATTGCACGCTGCCCACCTGGCGCGGATGCCAGCTACGCAAGAAATCGCTCAGGATGCCGCCGTGACGGCAGAGCTCCCGGTAATAGTCGGACGAGCCTTCCCAGATGCACAACGCGGCGAGGTGCCGCGGCTTGAGCGCGCCGACATTCCACTGATTCATCGCGTAGTACGAAATGCCGTTGATGCCGACCTTGCCGTTGCTCCAGCTCCGCGTGCCGGCCCATTCGATGCAGTGGTAGAGATCGCGGGTCTCGCGCGGCGACCAGACATCGAGAAAGCCGGGCGAACGCCCGGCGCCGCGCGAGTCGACGCGGACGATCGTATAGCCGTCCGGCACCCATTTCTCCGGATCGACCAGCTCCCAGTTCTGATACTTGTTACTCGATCCGGTCAGCACCTCAGGCGCGGCTTTCGTCAGCCGCGCCCAGTTGCCCTTGTAGCCCTCTTGGAACGACAGGCCCTTGGCGTATGGGCCGTAGCTGAGAATGACCGGATATTTGCCTTCGACGACAGGACGGTACACATCGGCGCGCAGGACGACGCCGTCGTCCATCTCGACCGGCGCATCCCAATCGATGTG
The DNA here is from genome assembly GCA_036511795.1 of Xanthobacteraceae bacterium. Taxonomy (GTDB): domain Bacteria; phylum Pseudomonadota; class Alphaproteobacteria; order Rhizobiales; family Xanthobacteraceae; genus BOG-931. The sequence continues at coordinate 59,968 of DATCBO010000008.1, read as the reverse complement.
CATACGATCGCGCATTTCGGATTTCATGTCGGTCATGGCGTCTCTTCCCCGCAGGCAATATTGAACTGTGCAGATTGCGGCGTCCACGGGCCGGCGGCGTGGGCGGCTCCAGTGCCGTGCAGCGCCCACGACAGCGCACAGTCGTTATGGTAGCGTCACATGTTCAGCGGATTTTCCGCGATAAACTCAAGCCACAATACGTTCGAACCAGTCGGTAACCGGGAGGATCGCCATGTCGGAGCGACTAACCTTGCCTGGGCGGCGGCGGCTGAGCGCTGCGGCTTTTTCTACCACATCGTTGTTCGCGCTGCTGATCGCCGGGTCGTCAGCCTTTGCTCAGGCGCCGCAAAGCGCGTCGGCTCATAGCTGCCCCGGAGATAATGGCGGCCTCTCGCTGCCGTCGGGATTCTGCGCCACCGTATTCGCCGACAATATCGGTCACGTCCGCCATATGGCGGTCGCGCCGAACGGCGTTCTCTATGTCAACACGTGGAGCGGCAAGTTCTATCATTTCGATAAGCCCCCGGCGGGTGGTTTTCTGGTGGCGCTCAAGGGCAGCAAGGGCGACGGCCACGCCGATATGATCAAGCGATTCGGCGCCGGCGTGCCGGAAGGCTCGGCTGGCGGCACCGGCATCGCGTATTACAGCGGCGCCATCTACGCCGAGCAGAACGACAAGATCATCCGTTACGTGCTGCCGGCCAAGTCCGGTTCGATAGCACCGACGGGCGATCCGGAGATCGTCGTCTCCGGTCTGCCGCTCTCCGGCGCGCACAACATGCATCCGTTCATCATCGATGCGCAGGGCCACATCTTCGTCGACCTCGGCTCGGCCACCAATTCCTGTCAGATCGACGATCGCATGCCGGGTTCGATGGGGCACGATCCGTGCACCGAACTGGAAACCCGCGCCGGCACCTGGCGCTATGATGCCAACAAGACCGGTCAGCATTTCTCGGCGGCGGACCGTTACATCACCGGACTGCGCAACGGCGAAGGTTTTGGTATCGATTCCGCCGGGCGGCTGTTCGCGACCCAGCATGGCCGCGATCAGCTCAATCAGAATTTTTCCAAACTCTACACGGCCGCGCAAAGCGCCGAGCAGCCGGCCGAGGAATTGGTTCAGCTTCGCCAGGGCGCGGATTACGGCTGGCCCGAATGTTATTACGACCGCTTCCAGAAAAAGCTCGTTCTGGCGCCTGAATACGGCGGCGATGGCGGTAAGAAAGTTGGCATCTGCGCCGAGAAGACCGCGCCGGTCGCGGCGTTTCCCGGACATTGGGCGCCGAACGATCTGTTGATCTACACCGGCAAGGCATTTCCTGCGGCTTACCACGACGGCGCCCTGATCGCCTTCCACGGTTCGTGGAATCGCGCACCTTTGCCGCAAGGCGGCTACGACGTGGTGTTCCAGCCGCTCAAGGACGGCAAGGCGGCGGGAGATTATGTGATCTTTGCTGATGGCTTCGCCGGCGCGATCAAAGAGCCCGGCCAGGCGGCGTTCCGGCCGACCGGTCTCGCCATGGCGCTGGACGGATCGATCTTCATTTCGGACGATAAGCACGGCCGCATCTGGCACGTGACGTATCAAGGCAATGCCGATGCGGCAGTCGCGGCCGCACCGGTGCCGAAGATCTACGCCACCGCATCCGCCGGGCCGGCGCATCTTACTGCGGCGCAAATGAATCCGGCGACGCTGCCTGTCCCGCCCGGTGCGACCAGAGAGCAGGTCGTGCTTGGCGACAGCATCTTCCATGGCAAGGCGGCGGGCGGCACCTGCAGTGGCTGTCACGGTTCGGATGCGGCTGGCAGCCCACAAGCGCCATCGCTCGTCAGTGGGCACTTCTTCGTCAGCGATGGCAGCCTGGGGGCGATCGTGGCGACGATCGACAACGGCGTGCCCAAGCCGCACGACTACGAGGTGCCGATGCCGCCGAAGGGCGGCGCGCCGTTGACGAAGGACGATGTTGCGGCGGTGGCGGCTTATGTCTGGGCCATCAGCCACGTTGCGCAGAAGTAACGTCGCGCAGAAGTAATGGCCGCCTTAGTAACGGCCGCCTCAGCCTTGGACGCATAACAGGGTGCGAACGGCGAACCGGCACCGTCGTTCGCCGTTCGCAATAAGAGGTTACGTCCAATCAAAGCGCCTTCAGGTATTCAAGGAGCGCCTTCTTTTCTTGATCGGTCAGCTTGGTCCCGTACTCGTGACCGCAATTGCTGTTGCCTGAATTCAGGTTGCTGCAGTCGGTGGTCACCAAAGTGGACCCGGACTGCGGTTGCTCGGCTGCCAGCCCGACGTTGACGATGTCGTAGGCCGGCCCGACCTTGAACTCCTTGACGCGTTCGGAAGCGGGCTTGAGTAACTCTGCCAATGTCGGGACCGAGCCATTGTGGAGGTACGGCGCGGCTGCCCAGATTCCTTGCAGCACTCGGGCCTCATAGGAGCCCTTCGGCGGCGGCGGAGCGGCGGGGACAACAGGAGCCGGAACAGGCAGGCCCTGAAAAGTCAGTGGGCTTTGCGGATGCGCCGTCGGCAGATGGAAAGCGCCTTGGAGGTCGCGCAGGGCAGGCGGCAGGGGTTCAAACTTCAGCGGCAGGCCCGGCACGTTCTGGATTTGCGCGTGCGGCACCGCCACCAGGACAGGAGCTTTGGATGCGCCGCTTCCCAGCACCGCTTCTTGGGCAATCGTGCCGATGACTGATACTGCAAGAACGTTGAAGGCGCGGTCGTTCTGCTGCAACGGATAGGTCACGAACGGAATAAAGGCCCCTTCCAGCGCTCCCGTATTAACGGACCAATCCAGAATATCGTATTCCCGCGTGTCGGTGCCGACCGACTCGACCGGCGTCGCCCAGGTCTGCGCCAGCGGAAAGCGCACCTTGCCGTGCGCAATGCCGTGGCAACTCACGCAGCCGCCCTGTTCGGTCGACCGATTGAAAATCGTCTCGCCCTGTGCCGCGAGAGTGCTGTCGATCAGCCATGGCCACTTCGGTGGACCAATCTCCTTCACTAGGCCTTCGAGTGTGCTCAGGCCGTCGAAATTTGCCGAATTATTATTGAGGAAATCGAAGTACCAGCCCTGGTTCATCGGTTCAAAGACGGCAAACACCCCGAACACTTCGCCAAGGTTGCGGGCGAGTCCGAGAATATCGCTGCCGTTGTCGGAAAAACCCGGCCATTGTGTCTGGTCTTGTTTGGGCGCGTTCCAAAGAAACGGATAGCGCACCGGCGCGTCCGCCGTCTTGATATTGTCTGCAATCAGGTAAGACGGCGGCGGCCCGAGGTCGAGACCAGTGAGGCGATTGAAGATCATGCCGACTGCGTCGAGCCGGGCCACTCCCCAGCCGGATTTTGGCAAGGCGCGCGTGATGAGTGTGTGGAAACGCAGGTACCAGAGGTCGACCTGTTGGCGCAGTGTTGCGGCATCGTCGACGTCGGGCGTGGCCGAGGCAAGAACTTGCGCGGCGAAGGCGTTGAACGCCGGCGTGCTCGCCAACACTTGACCTACGGCCGTGTCGAGATCGGCCAGTAGGCTCTGAAAATCGACGATCGCCGGTCCGCCATCGACGCGATAGGTATTTCCTTCGGCCGTGATCTGCCGCGTGTGGCACGCCGAACATGTCATGCCCGCAATCTGATTTCCGGTCGGCCCGGACGCCGTGAAACCGATCGGAAGTCCATTGTTGTTTGCCGGGTTCGGCAGATAGCCGTATCGGGCGAGGCTGTCGGCGAGGAAGGGCTGGCCGTTCGGCTGTTTCAGGGCTTGCAGCCACACCAGCGGAATCATTCGCGATCCTTGATCGCGGCTGTAGAAATCAGTCCGCGTCGCCGCGGTCCAATTGGGTCCCTGGTCGACAAAAATCGGTGGCGGCTCGGCGGCCCAGGCCGCAGGCACCGCGAACAGCGCAACAACAAGGCCGAATAGAAAGAAAATCGCAGTCATGGCCACCCTCACCGGGATAAAACCTATGATTGCATATCATCCGACGCTCGCGTGCGTTTTGCAAGAGCGTTTCTTGGCGTTCCCGCCACCCTTCTTTTGTATCTCCGAGCGAAACCCGGGGCGGCACCGAAAGCCGAACCTGCCTCTGCGGATTAAGCGAGCGCGGGGACAGTGAACAGCAAGCGCGGCGGCTCACCCTTCGCCAATTTCGCGCAAAATCTCGGCGCTGTGCTCGCCGAGCCGCGGCGCGGGCCGGTCGGAGGCCATCGGCACGCCGTCGAGCACGATCGGCGTACGGATGCCCGGGCTGGTGCCGCCTTTCGCGGCCGGATTTTTCAGCTCGAGCTTCATACCGCGATGGATCACCTGCGGATCGGAAAACACCTGGTCGAGATCGTTGATCGGGCCTGCCGGAATGCCCGCGCCTTCAAGTTTCTCCAAAAGTTCCTCGCGCTTTAAGCGCGACGTCAGTGCCGATAGCTTGCCAACCAGCACGCTGCGCCCGGCGAGACGTCCCTTGTTGTCCTTGTAGTCCGGATTTTCCGCCAGTTCCGGCGCGCCCAGAATGCCACAAAGCCTGAAGTATTGGTTGTCGTTGCCGGTGGCGATGATGACCAGACCGTCGGCGACCGGAAACACCTGATAGGGAACGAGATTGGGGTGGGTGTTGCCGATGCGTTTCGGCAATTCGCCGGAAACCAGGTAATTGAGCGCCTGGAACGACAGCACGCCGACGGTGGAATCGACCAGCGCCGTGTCGACATTGCCGCCTTTGCCTGTCTTCTCGCGCTGCGTCAGCGCGGCGAGGATACCGACTGCGGAATAGACGCCGGAGAAAATGTCGGAAATTGCGACGCCGCAGCGCATCGGCTCGCCGTCGGCGGTGCCGGTCAGTCCCATGATACCGCCCATGCCCTGCGCCATGAGGTCATAGCCGGCACGCGGCGCGTAGGGACCGGTCTGGCCGAAGCCGGTCACCGAGCAATAGATCAGCCTCGGGTTGTCGGCAGCAAGACTCTCGTAATCGAGGCCAAATTTCGCGAGGCCGCCGACCTTGAAGTTCTCGATCAGCACATCCGAGCGGGCGGCGAGCTTCTTGACGATGCGTTGGCCTTCGAGCGTGGTGAAATCGGCTTCGATCGAACGCTTGCCGCGATTGGCACAATGGAAGTAGGCGGCGCCAAGGTTGCCGCCGTCGGCGGCCGGCACAAACGGTGGCCCCCACGCGCGGGTATCGTCGCCCGCACCCTTGCGCTCCACCTTGATCACATCGGCGCCGAGATCAGCGAGAATCTGGCCCGCCCAAGGCCCGGCCAGAATGCGGGCAAGTTCCAGCACACGTACCCCAGCTAACGGACCCGGCATGCGTCAACCCTCGTGCATTGCGGCAATGCAAAATGAACTAACCCGCCGCAGCCGGGCTTAACTGGCCCAGGCGACGGGCTTTGTCCACTACGCGCGCTGCCGCCGCTGGGGCTATCAGGTAGGGTTAGTACACGCCTCCGCTTGCTATAGCGCGTCTGCGACACTAGCTAGGGACGTGCCGGGCGGATGGGACTATTGAGCGGTGAATTCCACCTTCTTTAGCGAAATGCTGCAAAGCATTGCCGACCGCGGCCGCGCCCTCATCCAGCGCCGCGAGCCGGCGCGCGAGCGTTCGGCCGGTCTCATCGAGGCCTGTGAGGCATTGCTGTCTGGGCGCGGCGAAGCCTCTGGCGTGGCGCTGGCGAGCGATATTCTGGCGCGCTACGGCACTCTGACAATCGGACCGCGGGTCGCGTTCTTCGAGGCGCTGGAGACCACCTTCGGTTACGACCGGCCCCGCATCGATGCGGCCATCGCGACTTGGCGGGAATCTCCAACCCCGGCCAACGCCGCCGAACTGCATCGCGCCAGTGAGCCGCGGCGGCTCGAATTGTTCCGCCGGCTCAACCTTGCGCCAGGCGGTACCGCGGCGCTGGTGCGCATGCGCGAGCAGCTGCTCGATGCCATGCAGCATCGCGAGGATTTGGCGGCGATCGATAACGATTTCGTCCACCTGTTCACCTCATGGTTCAACCGCGGCTTTCTGGTGTTGCGCCGGATCGACTGGTCGTCGCCCGCTGTGATCTTGCAAAAGATCATCCAATACGAAGCAGTGCATCAGATTCGCGACTGGGACGATCTGCGTCGCCGCATCGATCTGCCCGACCGCCGCTGCTATGCGTTCTTTCATCCGGCGTTGGTCGACGAACCGCTGATTTTTGTCGAGGTCGCGCTGACGCGCGAGGTGCCCGCTGCGATTGCGCCAATCCTCGCCGACAAGCGCGACATCGTCGATCCGGAGCGCGCGACCACGGCGACGTTCTATTCGATTACCAACTGCCAACGCGGACTTGCTGGCGTGAGCTTCGGCCATTTCCTGATCAAGCAGGTGGTCGAGGAAGTGTCGCGCGAGGTGCCGCGCGTTTCTACGTTCGTAACGCTGTCACCGTCGCCGAATTTTGCCGGCTGGCTCAAACGCGAACGCGCGCAGGAGGCATCGCTGGCGCTCGACGAGGAGGATCGCGAGGCGCTCGCCGCGCTCGATAACGCGGACTGGTGGCGCGAGAAGGAGATCGCCGATGGTGTGCGCGAGCCGCTGCTGCGCGCCGCCGCCTGGTATTACATGCGTGCACGAAACCGCCGTGGTTTGCCGGTCGATGCGGTCGCTCGCTTCCATCTTGGCAACGGCGCACGGCTGGAACGGCTCGACTGGCTCGGCGATACGTCGGAGCGGGCACTTGCCCAGTCTTACGGGCTGATGGTCAATTACCTCTACGATGTCGACTACATCGAGCGGAACCATGAGGCCTATGCGCAGCAGCACGCCATCGTGGCGGCCAGCCCGGTGACCCGGTTGCACCGCGCGCCGCTGCGCGAAATCGTGCCGGTTTCGGGCTGACGTCCGCACTTGTTGCGGGCATCCATGTCTTTAGGCGAGAGTTGCAAAGACGTGGGTGCTTCGGCCCCGCACGCAGCCGGGACCAGCCCGGCCATGACGGATTGGGTGGCCAATGCCCGACCTGCGCGGGATTTTGGAAACCGTCCTTTACGTGGACGCGTTCGAGCGTACCTGTCCGTTCTACGAACAGGTGCTCGGGCTCAGCTCCATCTATCGCGATACGCGGCTTTGCGCCTACGACGTTGGCAGCCGGGGCATGCTGTTGTTGTTCCTGCGCGGTCATTCGTTGCAGACAGTGCACCTGCCGGGCGGCACGATCCCGCCTCATGACGGCAGCGGGCCGGTACACATCGCGTTTTCGATTGCCGCCGACGAGCTCGCCGCCTGGGAAGCCCGGTTGGGTGCAGCCGGCATCGCGATCGAAGGCCGCACCATATGGTCGCGCGGCGGAACCAGCATTTATTTCCGCGATCCAGACAATCACCTGCTGGAGCTGGCGACGCCTGGTCTGTGGCCGGGGTATTAGAGCATTTTCCGGAAAAGTGGCAGCCGTTTTTCCGAAGAAAATGCGACCAAATCTATAGAACTAGAGCGCTTCCCGACTCAACGTAATCGGGAAGCGCTAGGACTTCCCGTACACCGGCACGATCGCGCCGCGGGTGACGCGGTTATCCGGCGAGGCGAGAAATGCGATCGTCGCGGCGACTTCTTCGACCTTGGGCCACAGCGCGAAATCGGCCTTGGGCATGGCTTGGCGGTTGGTCTGCGTATCCATGATCGACGGCGCAACTGCGTTCACGAGAATATTGTCTTTGGCGACCTCTTCGGCGAGCGCGGCGGTCAGCGCCGCGACCGCCGCCTTGCTCGCCGTGTAGGCGACTGAGCCGGCGCCAGTACGCCATTCCAGCGCCGGGCGGGCGGCGACATTGACGATACGGCCGCCGGCGCCGGCCATCGCCCGGACCGCCGCGCGGCAGCACAGCGCGCAGCTGACGAAATTCATGTCGAGCTGTTGGCGCAACATGCTCAGTTCAGTGTCGCGCAGCGGCGCCGCTGCAAAGCCGCCCGCAATATGGATCGACGCCCAGATCTTGGCGATCCCGCCGTAAAGCCGCGCGATGGCCGCTTCGTCGGCCAGATTGCCGCTGATGCTCAGCACGACTTGCTTATGGTCGCGCAAGCTGTAGCGCTGCGCCTCCGGCTCGTTAAAGCACGGCACGTGGCAGATCGCACCGGCCTCGATCAGCGTGGTGACGACGGCGGTGCCAAGCGCGCCGGCCCCGCCGGTGACAACGATGTGATGTTCGCGAAGGTCCATGGCGTATCCTCGCCGATCTTTTGTGTGTTGGCTATGCTCCGCGGAAGGGAGAATCAGTGGCTGACTTCGACCTGGCGGTCATCGGCGGGGGCATCAACGGGACCGGCATCGCGCGCGACGCCGCCGGGCGCGGCCTGCGCGTCGTGCTGTTGGAGCAGAATGATCTTGCGTCTGGTACCTCGTCGGCATCGTCAAAGCTGATCCACGGCGGCCTGCGCTATCTGGAGCACTACGAGTTTCGCCTGGTGCGAACGGCGCTGGCCGAACGCGAAGTGCTGCTGCGCGCCGCGCCGCATCTCATTCGGCCTTTGCGCTTCGTCCTGCCGATCAATCCGGCACGGCGTTCGGCGTTGGTGCTGCGGCTTGGTCTCCTGCTTTATGATTGGCTTGGGCGGCGCAAGATTCTCTCCGGCACCCGCGAGCTCGACCTGTCCATCGATCCGGCCGGGCAGCCGCTGCGCGCTATATTTCATCAAGCTTACGAATATTCCGACTGTTTTGCTGACGACGCGCGTCTTGTCGTCGTCAATGCGATGGATGCCGCCGAACACGGCGCCTCAATCCGGACCCGAACGCGCTGCGTCCGCGCCGAGCGCGGCGACGTCTGGCGGCTTATTCTCAACGCGCGCGGACAGCGCGACGTCGTAACGGCCCGCGTTCTGGTCAATGCGGCCGGAGCGTGGGTCGAGTCGGTTGCCGAAACGGTGCTGCGGCGGCCGCCCGCGCGGCCGCATCTGCGGCTCGACAAGGGCACCCATATCGTCGTCCGCCGCCTCTACGAGCACGATCGCGCTTACATTCTGCAGGCCGCCGATCGGCGAGTCGTGTTCGCAATTCCCTTCCAGCGCGACTTCACGCTCATCGGTACCACGGATGCCGGTTTCACCGGCGACCCCGCGGCCGTCGCGCCGGCTGGGGACGAGATTGTCTATCTGTGCGGCGTCGTGAGTGAATATTTCCGCGCCGCGGTTTCTCCCGCCGACGTGGTTTGGGCCTTTGCGGGCGTACGGTCGCTGTATGACGACGGCGCCGGCAAGCCGCAAGACATCGGCCGCGAATACACGCTCATCCTCGATGAGCACTTTGGCGAAGGGCCGTTGCTCACCGTGTACGGCGGCAAGATCACGACTTACCGGCGGCTCGCCGAAGACGTGCTCGATCGGCTCGCACATTTTTTTCCGCCGTCGGAGCGCTGGACCGCGCAGCGCCCGCTGCCCGGCGGCGACTTCGCATATGATGGACTCGACGCACTGGTCGCGCACACCCTGCAGCGCTGGCCGTTCCTCAGCGATGACCACGCGCGTCGGCTGACGCGCGCCTACGGCACGCGCGTCGAGAACGTGCTGAAGGATGCAAGCGGCATCGATGATCTCGGCCAGCGTTTCGGCGCGGACCTGACCGCTGCCGAAGTCCGCTATTTGATCGGGCACGAGTGGGCGCAGACCACCGACGACGTGCTGTGGCGGCGCTCGAAACTTGGCTTGCGGTTTAGCGCGGCGCAACGGGCCCAACTCGAAGGCTTTATGGGTGCCGTGACTCGCTGAGTGGAAGTTCTTGAGCAGAAGTTCCACTCCTGGCGGTGGCTGGCAATTCGACAATTCGTTCAAATTTTAGCGATCAGCTTCATGTCAATTTTATGCGTTGATGATTTAATCATTGAGTGAAATTGGACTTTTGATGACAAGGCGGTGGTAAGATGCTCATAGACCACTTTGCTGGGAAAATTAGCAAATAGCTCGATGTGCTGAAAGTGCTTATCGTTGACGACGAGCACACCATGCGCCGGGTCACCCGCTCGCTGCTGCAGGCCATTGGCGTCAAAAATATTCGCGACGCCTGCGACGGCCGCGCCGGTCTAGAGGCGGTCTGCTCCTGGGGGCCTGACGTCGTCGTGCTCGATTGGAAAATGCCGAACCTGAGCGGTTTGGAATTCGTTCGCCACGTGCGCTCGCCTAACGAGTTCCCTTATCCGGATGTTCCGATCATCATGCTGACGGCGTTCGGCGAGCGGTCGCGCGTGGTGGAGGCGGTCGATTTCGGCGTCAACGAATTCCTGCTCAAGCCCGTCTCGTCCAAAGCGCTGCAGGCCCGGCTCATCTCAATCCTCACCAAGCCGCGTCGGATGATGAAGAAAGGCAACTGCTACATTCCAGAACCGCGCAAGATGTCGAGCTACCTCCCGGACATCGATCTGGAACTGAACGAACTCGTTCTGGTCAATTAAGGCGCGATGTTTGGTGCGAGCCGCGCTCGCGTTAACCGAACGCTCACCACGCAAACGCGACGAACGTTCAGTGGCGCGTATTCGCGCGAACTGCCGGTTTGAATTTTACCAAGCCGCAAGACGCCCCATGCTCTGATGCGACCCATCGCCGCTCAGACTCCGCGCATTTCATCATCGTCACACAGTCGCGTCATGATTACGAAGCCATCGAAGAAAGAAATTGAAGACCTCATACAGTCGCTCTGGGTGCTCGTGGTCGACGACAACCAGTATATGCGCAAGATGATCAGAAACCTTCTGGTCAATTGCGGCGTGAAGGATATCTACGAAGCGGCCGACGGTATTGCGGCGCTCGATGCGATCCGCACCGTTGCGCCTGACGTGGTGATCCTCGACTGGGAAATGCCGCTTCTCAATGGCGCCGAACTGGTGCGTATCGTGCGCTCGCCGGGTGTATTTCCGATGCCGGACATTCCGATCATCATGCTTACCGGCCACTGCGAACGCTGGCGCGTCGTCGAGGCCGTCAAACTCGGCGTCAACGAATATCTGACCAAGCCGGTCTCGGCGAAGGCGATCTATGATCGGTTGGTGTCGATCATGACGCAGCCGCGGCCGGTGGTGCAGTTAGGCGATTATTACGGGCCCGAGCCGCGCAAGCTTCTGACCGACGGCGTCGACGACGATCTTCTCGCCGTACCAGTCGCCGAAGCGGCGGCCGGCTGACATTCGCCGGAACCTCTTCCGTAGCCGCCACACCGCGGCAATTCGTATTTCCCACCGAACCGGCCAATTTGAACTTCGGCGATTGTTTTGCCTACGCGGTTGCCAAAGAGCATTCTTGCCGCCTGCTTTTTGTCGGTGATGATTTCTCCAAGACCGCCGTCGAGAGCGTTCTATAGAAGGCGGGTGATATTCGGTGTGCCCGGGTGGCGGCAATTGCCCCTCGCGGTGACCCGTCTCGTCAATCTCTGCTCTCGCCCGGCGGGTGAAACAAATAGAACAGGAACCACACCGGCACGATGATCAGCGCGCCGAGCAGTACGTTGGGCAGCGCCCAGGCCAATCCTTCGCGCGCCAAGTCGGCGAGCCGCGCCGGCGACAGTCCGGCGGCCTGCATCAATTGATCGGTGGTGAGCCCGAAAGAGGCCAGGATCGTTCCGACGATCAGCGACGCGACCAGCACCTTGATCAGAGTGCGCGTAAGGCGGCTGAACATCGTGGCTTTGCCGGGAGCAGAACCTGCTGATTCGTCCGCCGCGAATCATAGAGCATGGATGGAGAAAATGCCCGCCTGGTTTCGTTGCAATCTCACTGGTTTCGCGAAATCGCAAGGCCAAACAAACAGGCAGTGCCGGGTGGACAGGCATGCGCAGCGGGCAGGTGCCGCTATTGGGAGCTGGCCGGGGCGGTCACAGCCGCCGGCTTGTATTCGGACGCCGCAGGGCCGGTCGCGGTCGCGGGCGTCGGGGGGACCGGCGCGGAGGACGTCGCATGGGGCGCCGCAAAGAGCTGATCGATCACCGAGCGCACGGCGTCGCCCGCGGAGTGCCGCTTGACGGCCTCAAGCAGCGGTGCTGCTGCGTTAGAGTGGCGGATCAGGCTCGATGCATCGGGCAGCGGCACCGGGCTGTCCCAGGGGCCCTGGACGGTGAAAGGCAGTGCAAAATCGTCGGTGCTGTTGGCTGAAACCAGCGTCGCAGTGCCCTGCAGGTCGAGATCGCGGCTCGGAATGGACGCCTCACCGGCAAGCTGGAGCTTTACGGCAGGTCCGTGGAACTCCAGCCTTTGGACCGAGATCAGGCCTTGGTCGATCTTGACGTTGAGCGCGAGACGATCGAACGCGGTGCTTCCGGTGCGGAAGTCGCCGTTGCCTGACAGCGGCCGCTTCTCCAGACGCTGCAACAACTGCTCGACATTGATGCCGACCAGGGCGCCGTCATGCGCGTTCAGGCTCGCCGTGCCATTGAGGGTGCGAGTCACGGCCCATACCGAGTTGCCGGATCCGTCGACGTCGAGCGCCAGCGTGCCGTGGCCCTCGAGCTTACGCAGGCCGAATATCTGGCTCAGACAGTTGCCTAGATCGACTTCGTCGAACCGGACGTGCGAACTGACCTCGATGCCGTTCTTGCCGTTGCCGATCCCGAACGAGCCCGTGGCGGAGCCGCCGAAAGCCTGCGAGTCGGCGATGGTCACCTTCAGCTTTCCGCCGCTCATGTTGGCGGCGGCGACGGTGCGGCCCAGTTGCGCGTTTGCGATTTTGACGCTCGCGGCGGAGAGCCGCAGATCGAGATTAAAGTCGGAAAGTCCGTCGAGCGCGATCGGCAGCCGGTCCCAGGTGCGCTCGTTCGTCGCCATCAAACGAGCTCCCTTCACATACGGGGTGAGATCGAGCGAGTCGGCGGCAAGCGTGCCCTGGACGGCGCGATCACCGTCGGTCCCGAGCGTCAGAACGCCTTCGGCCCGGTTGCCGTCGAGTTCGACGTTGACGTTGGTCAGCGATACCGTGCCGTTGCCGACGTCGCTCTGTGCCCGCAGTGCGAAACGCTGGAAGCCGCCGAACGGCACTCTGCGTTTGCCGGTCCAGCGCAGGGCATCGCGCAGCGACGGCGATTCAACGGTAAGCGTACCCGTCATCTTCAGTGTGGGTTCATTGCTGGCGGTGCCGTCGAAGGTGAAGTCGAGCGGTTGCGAGGTCAGCCGCAATTTAACGCCGGAATTCTTGCCGGTCAGCGCCGCGAGGAAATCGCTCAGCGCCAAGCTCGCCTCGACCAGTTGGTCGCGCCAGACGAAGCGGCCAGTCGCCGCAAAGCTGCGCGAGATCGACGGCCAGGCGACCTCAAAGTTCACGTTGTCGATCTGCTCCGGCGCCCGTGCGCGAGCGTCGCGCACCACGATTGTGCCGTCATGGATGCCGATTTCGGAGAATCCGCCATGGCTCGGATTTGGCGTCAGTGCGTGGGCGAGCGACGCGGTGAGTCCGGACCAGTTCGATTGTCCGTCCTGCGCGAACGCGATGGTGATGGTGGGACGGACCAGCGTGATATCGGAGATTTCGATCCGTCCGGCGAGCAACGGGAAATAGCTCAGCCGCGCAATCATCTCATCGGCGTCCAGCGCCGGCGCCTGCTGGGCGCCGCGATTGTCAGCGAACAGCACGTTGCGGAAAGTGACCGATGCGTGCGGAAACAGCGAAACCGAGATGTCGCCTCGCAATGTCGGATCGAGCCCGGTGACTTCGTGGATTTCCTTTTTGACCGCATCGCGGATCGACGCGGCCGGTATCAGGAAGGACAGCCCGATCAGCGTAGCAAACGCCGCGGCGGCCACGCCGGTAACGGCAATCGCGAGGCGCTTTAAGCCGGTAGCCGCGGTCACAGCAGGCGTTTCCGATGTTGCGGGGCCAATCGACGATGGTGGGTGGCTGGCAAGCCTAAGACATGCGAGGCGTCTGTGTCGGTTTCGTGGCCGTTCGGCGCAGATTTGTGCTGCGGCCAGCGGCCGTTAGCGGGCGGCGGTGCGGTTGGGAGGAAAAGCGATCTCAATCAGCGTCCCGGTATTGGCAGCGCTCTTGATGCTGACATCGGCGCTGTTCGCCTCCGCAAGGGCCTTGGTTAGAGCCAGGCCCAGGCTGCCGCCGTTTGTGCCCCAAGCTGCCGCCGGAGCGCTGTGGCGGAGCGGCTCGGTGACGGCGGCGTTCTCCGTCTCGCGCGTTCCGGCGCCGGTATCGCGCACGCGCAGCACGCCCTCCTCGCCGTTGCCGCCCGCGGTCGAAACGATGACCTGGCCGCCGGGTCCGGTGAACCTGATCGCGTGAGCGAGAAGGTTGAGCACGATCTGGCGCACGGACCGTTCATCGGCCACGACGCGCGCGAGCCCCGGAGTCAGCGCGCTGCGAATGATGATACGCGCGCGATTGGCATGCGGCTGCATGATGCCGACGCACTGCTGGGTGAGTTCGTTCAGATCGAATTCGACAAAGTTCAGGTCGAGTTGACCGCTCTCGACTTTGGAGAGGTCGACAAGATCGTTGAGCATCGAGACAAGCTGCGTTCCCGCCGCGTGCATGTCCTTGAGATATTCGCGATAGCGTTCATTGCCTATGGAGCCGAAACGTTCGGCCAGGATCACCTCGGCGAATCCGATCATGGAATTGAGCGGCGTGCGAATTTCGTGGTTCACTTTCGCGAGGAAGTCGGCTTTGGCCGCCGCCGTCTTTTCAGTCTCGCGCCGCACGGTACGATCGAGCGCCGCCTTGATGTCGCGGTTCTCGCTCAGCGCGGCCTCGAGCGCGCCCTGCGCCGCCCGCAGGCGCTCGGCCGTCTGACCGCTCGTCAGGATGAGGGCTAACGCGGAGTCGCCGTTCCACGGCAGGCTGAACAGCCGGCCCTCGACCGGGCGCTGCTCGCCCCGTCCCGAGGTGATCGACAACGTCTGTGTGTCGCCGCTGTCGCGCAGCGCAGCCGGCCCCGGCGCCGCAAACAGTGCATGCAGTCCGCCCGCCGTCGCAAGCGTCTGGACGCTGTCGTAGCCGCTCAGTTCGAGAAAGTGGCGATTGGCATAAAGCAGCGCGTCATTGCGATAGACCAGAACACCGGCTGGCACACGGTCGAGCAACGCATGATCGGCGTCCGCCGGCCGCGCGGCGCGCAACAAAGATTCGTTGGCGATGGCATTGTCGGAATGAGCCGCCTCGTCCGATGCGATCGTGGCCTGTTCGGCGGTCGCCGCTTCGGGCCCCGAACCGTTCAGCCGCGCGGTCAATTCCTGCGCCAGTTCGCGGAAGGCGTTACGTTCGATCGCGTTCAGGCTCGGCGCTTTTGGCTCCGGGGCCGGCGCGGAACGAAACGGCACGACATTGGCGGCGGCTGGGACGATGCCAAGCCTGGGATGCTCCGAATGCGGTGCAGTGTCGGCATCCGCGTCGGGGCGCTCGGCCTGTTGCCCGATGACGGCGACCGGGGCGGAGGGTATGACGCTGTGTATTGTTGGTTCTTCGCTACCGTGCGTGTCGGGCGGCAGCTCCGGTTCGGACGTGAAGCCAAGCGGCCGCGTTTGCCGTTCGCGCGACAATTGATTGATCCGATCGATCTCGCGGCAAACCCCAAAGCCTCGATAACCACGAAAAACGCGGTCGCGGTCGAATACGGGTAGTCCGGACAGCTCAACCGGCAGACGCTCGTTCGTATCGTCCACCGGCCACTCCACCGGTATGCCGCTCCAGGTCTCGCGCGTCGCGATGGCGTGGGCGACCCTGTTGTCGGGATCGAGTTTGAGTTCGGCCGCGATTTCGCCCCATGGCCGGCCGTAGGCCGCGATGGCGCGCGGGCCAACAAGTTCGGCAAATTCGTCTGAGCCGATGGCGAACCGGCTGTCGGCGTCCATCTGCCAGACAAAGCGCAACGGATGGAGGCGTTCTGCAACAACTGGGTCGCCTGAGGCTGACTGTTCGGCTGGTGCGGCTTCCACCGCGGCCGTGACGGGCGCCGCGTCGCTGGACGTCGGCGGTGACGGCAGTGCAGAAGACTGGGCCTCTTCCGAGGCGGTGGGCGGCGCCGCGGCGGCTTGATCCGCTTCCGGCGGGTGCTGCGCGAGCGCCGCATCGCCCGGCGGCAGCGTGATTACGAGCGCGCATGAATCATCGCGGCCGAGCCGGAGCGCCGTGAACTGCGCGGTGGTGTCGCCATCGCGCGCGCTGCCGCGCGCACGTCCGGATTGGAGTGTCTCGGCGGCAAGTTCATCGAGGCCAAGTGCTGAGAGTGTCGTCGCGCCGCCGAGGCGAGGCGCAGCGGCGTCGGTCGCATGCAACAGCTTGCCATCGGGCGCGAAGACCGCGACTGCGCCCGTCACACCAGCAAAAAGACGGCGAACGCGTTCGCCAAGCGGCAGCGAAGGGCCGGCCGGTTCGCATGCGACGACCAACACGGCGGCTGTGCCGTCCGGCAGCGCAATGCGCGAGCACGCGCAGACGACCGGGCGTCCCATACCCGCGCCAACGCCACGCAGCCGCTCAAGGCGTTCAGTGCCGGAGGACGGAAGCGCCGCCGCAAGGCGGGCGATCTGAGCCGGCAAGGGATTATTTGGTGCGAACCGCGGGTTATCGCATCCGGCGGCGCTGGTGACGCCAAGAACAGCCGCGCCAACGGCGTTCGCCCACAACAGACGTGATCCGTCGGTGCTCCAAAGCCAAACCGGTCGCGTGCTCGTCGCTTCGGCCGCAAGTCGCGCGATTTGCAAAAACGCGAGTTCGGACTCGACACTCGGCATGCGGCGGAACCCGTTCCCTAAGGAATTCTTAATAGAGCGGGCGCCGAGCGGCGTCCATGCTGGCCGCCTCCCCGGACCTCCGGCATGATGCGATAACCTTAACCCCGGCCCGGGGGTGAGGCGGCTGGGTGAACTGGCATGGCCGGCTGAGCTTTTGCGTTGCATGGCGGTGGCAATTTCGCGCTAGGATCACTGAGCCGGCCCGACGGAGGACCCCATGGCTAAAGATCCATTCGAACAGTTTGCAGTGCCGAACGAGCTGCGTTCGTTCGCGGAACAGAGCGTGACGCAGGCCCGCAAGGCCTTTGAGGGCTTTATTCAGGCCGCCAACCAGGCCGTCGGGCAAATCCACGGCCAGGCTCAGGCGGCGCACTCAAGCGCCAGCGAGATTGCGCAGAAATCGATGGAATATGCTGAGCAGAATGTGGCGGCGACCTTCGACTTCGCGCAGAAGCTGATGCAAGCCAAGGACGCCACCGAGGTCATGGGCCTACAGTCGGAATTTCTCGGCCGTCAGATGCAAGCCATGTCGACGCAGGTTCGCGACCTCGGGCAGAGCGCGGCCAAGATCGTGGTCGATGCGGCCAAGCCGAAGACGTGAAGCGGCGGAGAATTTCGCGCGGCCGCGAAAACCGTAGCTAATTCATAGTATTACTAGTTTTGTGCAATGCAATATTTTTATTGCAATGCACCAAAATCGATGCTATATAGATGGCCAGGAAAGGCCCGGGCCTTGAAGTGTGCCGCGTTCGGCTGCCGGGTTTTGCAATAAAAGCCTTGCGCGACGGGCGGTGAGGCCGAGTCAAGTTCAGCATCGTGAAACAGCCCAAGAGCAAAGCCAAAACCAAGGAACGTGTCATGGCGGAAACCGCTACAGATGCTACTTCGAAGGTCAGGACCAGCAAGCCGGCCTCCAGCGCATTCGAGATGCCGAAATTCGAGATGCCCAAGTTCGAGATTCCGAAGGTCGAAATGCCGGCCGCTTTTCGCGAGTTTGCCGAGCGCGGCGTCGCCCAGTGCAAGGACACGTACGAGAAGATGAAGGCGGTGGCCGAAGAGGCGACCGACGTGCTCGAGACCACCTATTCGACCGCCACCAAGGGTGCGTCCGACTACGGCCTCAAGGTGATCGAGACCGCGCGAGTCAATACCAATGCGGCGTTCGATTTTGCCGGCGAACTGCTCACGGCGAAGACGCTGTCGGAAATGATCGAGCTGTCGAGCTCCCATGCGCGTAAGCAGTTCGAGGCATTCACGCAGCAGGGCAAGGAACTCGGCGCCCTGGCGCAGAAGGTAGCCACCGAGACTGCCGAGCCGATGAAGAACGGCATGAACAAGGCCTTCACCAAGGTCGCGTAAAAATCGCCGTTCCGCGCTTCGCGGAGGTCTACCGTGTTGTCGAAAGCCCGGGTTCGCCCGGGCTTTTGCGTGTGGGGGCCAGGCTTGTCTCAGGCATGTCTAGGCATCTCTCAGGCTTGCCAAAGTTGGGCGTTGCCCATAGGTTCTGCGGCGCAATCGGCCGCGCGCCATGCAGCTGTAGCTCAGTTGGTTAGAGCGCCTGACTGTGGATCAGGAGGTCGGTGGTTCGAATCCCCCCAGCTGTACCAGCCTTCATCCATGGAAATTCGGATCTTGCGCCTGGAACGGACCGCACTTTGCGCGCGTGCCGAAACGCTGATCGAAATCGACGGTGCCGCCGCCGATGGGAATGCGGGTCGGCGGCAAGCCGCGCGTATACTGATTGACGATAACGGTCTTGCCGTCCGTCGTCATTGAAATCTTGACCGGCTCCAGCGGCTTGCCTTAGTTGATCGGCGTCAGATCGAGCGTGTAATAGCCGATCACCGGTTTCTGCAGATTATGCACCATGCCCTTGACGTCCGAAGCAATCGACTCCGGAATGTAGACTTCCATGGTGGCGTCGGGACCCGTGCAACTCATCATCCGGATCATATAGGCGGCCACGCCCGGATCTTTGGCGAGCGCAGGACCTGCAAGCCCAGTAACGCCCAGGACAACCAAAAAGCTACTCATCCGAAAATGGGTACGCATCAAACAGCTCCCGCGCGACATGACGCCATCTCCCGCTTCAACTCGGAAAAGCAAAGCTGTACCTTGTTCACTGATCCTTGGCGTTCTGCAGTAACGGTAGCCACGTATCCTGTTGCTGCTTGACGAAGGCCAGAGCCTGATCGGGCGTCATCGCGTGCGAATAGCTGCCGATGCTGGCAAGCCGCTTCTGAAAATCAGGACTGCTGACCAGCTTGCTCAAATCGGCGCTGATCTTGCTGATGATCGGCTGCGGCGTGCCGTTCGGCGCAACGAGAACCTGCCATCCGGTTGCCGTAAAACCCGGGATCGTATCCGCGATAGGCTGTACGTCGGGAAATTCCGGCAGACGCTTCAAGGAAGCGACCGCAATCAGTTTGATCTGCTTGCCCTTCACTGCGCCGGCGATGCCCGAATAGCCCTCGATGATCATCGACACGCGCCCGCCGGCCACGTCGGAAACGGCGGCCGCCGTGCCGCTATTGTAGGGCACGCGAACGAAATTGACGTTTTCGCGCTGCTGCAGCAGGCGGCCGGTCAGATCGGTGAGACGGCCGGCCCCTGACACTGCGATCGAAATCGAACCCGGCTTCTTTTTGGCGAGCGCGATCAGTTCAGGAAGCGTGCTCACGCCAAGCGAGGGATTGACCGCGACGAACATCGGGTTCTCGGCGGTGAATCCGATCGGAATGAAATCGTGCGGCAGGTGCAGCGGCACATTGGGCGCCGCCGTCTTCGGGGCCACAAAGGTCGCCAGCGCCGGCATGTAGAGCGTATAGCCATCGGGTGCGGCTTCGGCCGCTGCGCGTGCCGCGATACTGCCGAACGCGCCCGGATGCTCGATGACGACCACCTGGCGGCCCCACATCTTGCCGAGGCCGTCGGCGACAAAGCGGGTATCGACATCCGGCGTGGAACCGGGCGCCGCATCGGCGATAATCGTGACGGCTTTGGAGGGATAGCCGCTGGCCTGCGCGTAGGCGGCGCCCGAAATGGCGCCCATTCCCAGCCAGATAGCCGCGGCGGCAGACCAGATACGCACTGTGTTCATTTTATCCTCTCGTTGGTCTTTCGTTAGACCTGTTCGGATCGGCTTCTCATGGCGCCGACGTTGCCATGTAGATGCCATGTAAAAGTCAAGCAATCCTGTTGAGGGGCGCTTTACCTTAACACGAGTGGCGAGGGGGAAAGCGATGCTCCCTTAGCTTTTCTCCTCTATCACGCTCTCCTGGGCATCCATCATGTCAGCGGATTGCGTGACAAGCAGACCTTTGGCCGCACTGCCGAACGCCGGGCTGGCATTTGACGTCGGCCGCGAGGCGCCGCGTCGCGTTGGCGAAGTCAGCGACGCTCCGGCCATGCTCACCCTTTCGATCCACGATCGGCTCGAAGCCGTCGAGGCCGAATGGAGATGCTTCGAGCGCGAAGCGGACTGCACACCGTTCCAGACATTCGAGTGGCTGCTCAGGTGGCAACGCCATATCGGCAGGCGCGAAGGCGTGCAACCCGTTATCGCCATCGGGTCGTTTGCCGGCGGGCAGACTGCGATCATCCTGCCCCTTGCCGTCGACCGCAGCGGCGGTGCGCGCCGGCTGTGCTGGCTCGGCCAGGATTTGAACGATTACAATGCGCCGCTCGTCGCCCGCGATTTCTCGCAACGCATTCCGGCGGAACGGTTCCGCGCCGTCTGGAAAGAGTTGCGTGTGCGCATGCAGCACGAGCCGCTGTACCGACATGATTGGATCGAGCTCGAGAAGATGCCGCAATTGGTGGGCGGCCAGCTCAATCCATTCTTCGCGCTGGCGCTCGCGACCAATCCGAGCGGTGCGCATTTCGCTGAGCTGGGAGCCGATTGGAAGACGTTCTACGCGTCCAAACGCTCGTCGGCGACGCGGCGCCGCGACCGATCTAAGCGCAAGCGGCTGGACCAATTCGGCGATGTCGCCTTTGCGGTCGACGCCGATACGGCCGAGGCGAAACAGACGCTCGAAACCCTGATGGCGCAAAAGCGCCGGCATTTCGCGCACCGCGGCATTCCCGACATGTTTGAGCGTCCGGGCTGGCGCGAATTTTTCCTGGATGTTGCGGAGCACGCGTCGCCGCTTGCGCGTGACGACAAGGTTCAGATGCATATCGGGCACACGCAGATTGGCCCGCTCCGTGGCGCTGCACATTTCGGCGTGGTGTTTCGCGACGCCTATTATCACGTGCTTGCCAGCTACGACGATGGGCCGATCGCTCACTACGGGCCAGGCGCCCTCCACCTCCGCGAACTGATCGCCAGTATCATCGGGCTCGGGCTGCGGCGCTTCGATTTCACCGTCGGTGACGAGCCTTATAAGCTCGAATGGTCGGACACACACATCAAGCTCGGCGACCACGCGGCCGCGGCGACGTGGCGCGGCCTGCCGGCGTTGGGCCGATCGATGCTCCAGCGCCGGATCAAGCGATTCGTCAAACAAACGCCCGTTGCGTGGCGGGCGGTTTCGCGGCTGCGTGCGCGGATCGGGCCGATTTCGCAGCGTGTGAAGGGCGCGTCGTGAAACTCGCGCTTATCTCCGACATCCACGCCAATCTACCGGCCTTGCAGGCGGTGCTTGATGACATTGCGCTTGCCGGCGTCGATCGCATCGTCTGTCTCGGTGACATTGTCGGCTACAACACCGAGCCGGCCGCGTGTGTCGCCGCCGTTCGGCGGCATGATGTGCTGTGCGTCGCCGGCAATCACGATCTTGCGGTCAGCGGGCGGATTACGACCAAAACTTTCAGCGGCGCCGCGGCCCGTGCGGTGGCCTGGACGCAGCGTTGCCTCGCTCGAGACGACTTGAATTTCCTTGCCGGTTTGCCGCTCAAGGCCTCGATCGGCAGGAAGCTGATTGCGGTGCATGGTGCGCTGCACCCGCAGACCGATTGCGCCACTGTGCGGCTCGACAGCGATGAGCGCCGGCTGCAGAGCTTTCACACCCTCATGGCCGACCCATCCGGTGCGCGCATTTGCGCCTTCGGCCACACGCAGCACGTTGGCATCTATGAATTCCGAAAAAGCCGCGCCGTGGCGCTTTCGGAAACAAAAATTTCGCTGCGTGATGATGCGTATTATCTGATCAACCCCGGGGCCGTCGGCCAGCTGCGCGAGCGTGATCGGCGTGCGAGCTATATGATCGTCGACCTGATGCAGCAGACGGTGGCCGCGCATCGGGTCAGCTACGATCTCTCCGCACCGCTGACGGCTACGCGTCGGGCTGGTCTTGCGCCACCGCTGTCGTTCATCCCGGTTCCGATCCGCGTCTCCGTGGCGAGCGGCTTGCGCGCATTGCGGCTCGATCGGCCGGTCCGACAATTTGCCGGCCTTCTCGGCCTCTGACCGCTTGGCGCGGCGGACTATCGCTCAACGCGGTCGAGGTTTTCCGTCATCCGCGCAATGACGCGGCGAAACGCAGCGAGATCGCGCGCCGCAATGCCTTCCTCGGACGCGTCGGTGATGCCGCGGGCCACGCCGAGCAGTTCGTTGCGCAGCCGCTTCGCCTTGGCGGTGAGCAGCACGCGCACTTTGCGCCGGTCGTTGTCGCTGCGCTGGCGCTGGATCAGTCCCGCCCTTTCCATGCTTCGCAATGCGATCACGGTGGTCGGTTCCATCATGCCGACGCGTGCGGAGAGTTCGCGCTGCGACAGTCCGTCATGGATCCACAACACGCGCAGAAAATACCACTGTCCGCGCGCGACGCCGTAAGGCGCGATGCGGCGTTCCAAAAGCCGCTGGAATGCGCGATGCGTATCGCGCACCAGATAGCCCGACGATAACCGCGGCGGAAACTCCGCGAGGCGCGGCACTGGTTTCGGTTTGGGCGACGGCCGCGGCGTTGACAGCCCCTGTAATCCCGGGCAAATAATTACTTAGAAATCTATGCAATGGGAAGACGAACAATGCAACAGCCGGTGCGCAAGGACCAAACAACGGCGGCGTCGCCGAACCATGCCTTCGATCTGCGCAGCACATTGCAGTGGCTGCGCGCCAATGGCGAGTTGATCGAGACCGACAAGGAAGTCGACCCCGACCTCCAGGTCACCGGGCTGCAGAAGCACATGGACGGCGGCTGCCCGGTGTTGTTCAACACCGTCAAGGACAAGCCGAACCATCGCGTCATCACCAACCTGTTCGGCGACATGGCGATCATCAACAAGATGTTCGGCTGGCAGGACGACGCCGAGCGCGTGCGGAAACTAGCGCACGCGCTGTCGCACCCGCTCAAGCCGGTGGAGATCGCGCAGAGCGAGGCGCCGTGCCAGGAATTCGTCGTTGAGAAGCCGGACGACGTCAACAAGTGGCTGGTGCCGATCCGCCACACCACCTACGAGCCGGAACTGACCGTCGGCTCCGGCATCCGCTGCGTCACCGGTCCGCAGTTCGATGGCGGCTCCGACCTCGGCTACAACCGCATGAATTTCCGCTGGGGTAACGTCGGCACGTTTCAGATTTCGCCCGGCTCTCACATGTGGCAGGTGGTCAACAAATACTACAAGGAAGACCAGCCGGTGCCGATCACCATGTGCTTCGGCGTGCCGCCAGCCTGCACGCTCTTGGCCGGCGCCGGCTTCGATTATGCCGTGCTGCCGATGGGCTGCGACGAGATCGGCATTGCTTCTGCGGTGCAGGGTGCGCCGATCCGCCTGGTCAAGGCGCGCACGGTCGACGCCATGGCGCTCGCCGATTGCGAACTGGTGCTTGAAGGCTACGTCAATCCGCGCGACCGCCGCTACGAGACCAAGGAGGCCGAGGACGCCAACGTGCAGGGCCGCTACCACTTCCATCCGGAGTGGGCCGGCTACATGGGCAAGTCCTACAAGGCGCCGACTTTTCACGTCACCGCCATCACCATGCGCAAGCCGGAGACGAAGCCGATCATCTTCGCGCTCGGCGTCCACATGCTCGACGACCACAACATCGACACCAGTGTGCGCGAGGCCGCGATCTACGAACTGTGCAACCGGCTGCAGCCCGGCATCGTGCAGAACGTGGTGATCCCGTACTGCATGACCGACTGGGGCGGCTGCATCATCCAGGTGAAGAAGCGTCACCAGCTTGACGAAGGCTGGCAGCGCAATTTCATGGGGGCCGCGCTGTCGTGCTCGCAGGGCATGCGGCTCGCCATCGCGGTCAGCGAGGACGTCGATCCGTATTCGATGGATGACGTGATGTGGTGCCTGACCACGCGCGTCAATCCGCAGACCGACATTCTTAATCCGATCCCCGGCGGGCGCGGCCAGACCTTCATGCCGGCTGAACGCATGACGGCGGGCACGCAGCAATGGACCGCGTCAAATACGCGCTTCGAAGGCGGCATGGGCATCGATGCCACCGTGCCGTTCGGTTACGAGAGCGACTTCTTGCGGCCGGTCTATCCGGTCGACAAGGTCAAGCCCGAGGATTGGTTCTCCAAAGACGATATCGCCAACGCCAAGAAGCGCATGCATGGCTGGGTGCACTCGCTGGCGAAGAGCGGGCGGTAAGCCACTCTCCCGCTCTTAGTGGGCGGGAGATGGCAGCAAAGCCCGCCGGCGGCCGCGACCGGCGGCATGGGGATCGGTCAGACGCTGCGCTCGCGCTTGCCGCAGGCATTGGGCAACTTGAAGGCCAGCGGTCCGTTGGCGCATAGTTGCCGTTCGAAATTCATTTCCGGGGGTGCCGATGCAGTTCGACGTCGTCACGATCGGCGGCGGTTTTTCCGGGCTGATCCCCGCCTGCCGCGTCGCCGAAGCGGGATTATCGGCGGCTGTTCTCGAAGTGCGCAGCGAAGAGCGTTATCCGTGCAGCTCGCGGTTTTCGACCGGCGTCGGCAATATCATGGGACTCCCGATCATGGCGGAGCCTGATCGGATTTTCCGCGCCATCATGGATGGCAGCGGCGCCAACGCGCATCCGGCGGTCGCCCGCGCGCTCGCAGCTAACGGCAAGCGCACCATCGATTGGCTGTCGCAGCAGGGTGCGACGTTCGTGCAGCGCGCGCTGCAGCACGATCAGCCGGGACAGAAGGTGCTGGCGCCGCCGCGGCGGGCGATCGCAGGGTTGGATTGGCAGGATCGTGGCCCCGACCTGTTCATGCAGCGGCTGGAGAAGAATCTGACGGAACGTGGCGGCGCAGTGATGCGTGGCGTCAGGGTCGAAGCGCTGGCTGTCGAGCACGGCGCTTGCGTCGGCGTCGATGTCATGCGCGACGGCGCGCGCCAGCGCATCGCCGCCAAGGCCGTGGTGATCGCCGACGGCGGTTTCGCGGCCAATCGAGATATGATTGCGCAATACATCGCGCCACGCGCGGATCGCGTGCTGTGCCGGGTCGGTCCGGGCGCCCAGGGCGACGGCATCCGCATGGCGGAAGCGGCAGGCGCCGCGATCGGCGGGTTCGGCGCATTCTACGGCCACATTCACCATCGCAACGCCATGACCAATCCGCAGCTTTGGCCGTACCCGCATCTCGATGCGGCTGCCGAACTGGGCGTGCTGGTCGGTCCTGACGGCAAGCGCTTCACCGATGAGGGCCTCGGTGGCGTGTGCATAGCCAATGCGGTGGCACAGCTGCCCGATCCGCTGGGCGCGATCCTGATCGTCGACGACGCGATCTGGCGCGCGGAGCCGGGGATCACCACGACCGTGCCGGCCAATCGAGCGATGGTGGATGCCGGTGGCGAGTTGACGAGCGCAGTCACCGTCGAAACGCTCGCGGCGCGCGTCGGCCTGCCGGTTGCCGTGCTTGTGCAAACCATTCGCGAGCACAATCAAGCGGTGGCGAGCGGCATGTTCGGTCGCCTTGCGGTGCCGCGCTCGACGCGCAAGCACAAGCCGATGCCGATCGCCACGGCTCCGTTCCATGCGGTGCCGCTGTGCACCGGCGTTACCGGCACCATGGGTGGTGTCGTCATCAATGAGCACGCGCAGGCGCTCAAGCCCGACGATAGCGTTTTTCCCGGCCTGTACGCGGTTGGAACGCCGGTCGCTGGCCTCGAAGGCGGCCCGCGCGCCGGTTATGTGGGCGGGATCTCCAAGTCGTTTGTCCTTGGATTCTTGGCGGGCGAGCACATCGCCATCGCGCACTAGCGAGGCCGTCACCATGCGGCTTGGTGGACGTGCACTTTTGTTTGCAGCCGCGGTTCTGCTCGGCGTTGTCGCGGCCCACGGCGGCGCTGTTGCGCAGACCTACCCGGCGCATCCGATCAAGTTGATCGTGCCGTTTGCGGCGGGCGGGCCGACCGACGTCACCGCCCGCATTTTGGCGGACGTGCTGTCGCGCAAACTCGGGCGTGCCGTCGTTGTCGAGAATTTCGGCGGCGCCGGCGGCAATGTCGGCGCCGAGCGCGCCGCACATGCTCCGCCGGACGGCTACACGCTGCTCTTCACCAATATCTCGATGGCGATCAGTCCGGCGCTCTATCCAGATCTCGCTTACGATCCGCTGCGCGATTTCGTCAGCCTCGGCATAGCGGTGTTTTCGCCGACCATGCTGGTAGCGAAGCCTTCCTTCGCTAATTTGCCGTTCAAAGATTTCATCGGCTACCTCAAGAACAACGGTCCAAAGGTCAATGCCGCCAACACCGGACCGGGCGGGCCGTCTTTTCTCTGCGAGTCGCTGCTGATGCGACAGCTCAAGACGCGCTTCAACATGATCCCTTATCAGGGCACCGGGCCCGCCATGATCGACGTGGCGGCGGGACGCGCGGATATTGTCTGCGATGCCGTGATCACGGCGTCAGTGCAGGCCAAGGCCGGTAGGGTCAAGGCTTACGGCATCGTTGGCGATACCCGCGCAAAACTTCTGCCTGATCTGCCGACCCTGGCCGAGCAGGGCTTGCCCAATGTCGCGATGCAGGTGTGGAGTGCCTTGTACGCACCGAAGGGAGTGCCGGCGCTGATTGTCGAGCGTCTGAATGAAGCGCTGCGCGGCGCGCTGGACGATCCGGATTTCCAGCGCCGAGCCGTGGCAGTCGGTCAGGAGACCGTGCCTCCGGCGCTCGCCACGCCGGCGGGCGCCCGCGAGTTTTTGCAGGCCGAAATCGCCAAATGGACACCGCTCCTGAAGGCGGATGCCCCCTCGAAATGACCGGCTTCTTCCGTCTCGATTTCAATGCTGTTTCGGCCGGACCCAAACGATGCCGCCGGTTTCGCCCGCGAGCGGTCCAAAGCTCGCCGGGGCTGGTTTGAGCATACTCTCCAGCACCTTTTGTATCGGCGACCAGTAGGGCACGTAGAAACGGCGGTCGACGTCCATGACGAGTACGCGGCCACTGTGGGCGTCATAGGCACCGATCGGTGAAACGTGGGGACCGTCCCAGTCGCCCGTCAGCACACCCTGATTGAAATAAAGGAGCGCTATATCTTTGCCTGAATGTTCGTTGGCGCCCAGGAGGTGCTGCAATCTGGCAAGGCTCTCATTCGAGACGTTAGCCGGCTTCAACACCTGAATTTCGTCGTTTGCAAATCCGTATGCGTGAAGGCTCTCAGTAACAACCTTGACGAATTCCGCAAACGTCACGCCCGATCCGTCTTGTGCCGTTTCAGCAGTCCAGCGTGCGTCGCCCAACCGCGCCCGGAGCCCGGTTTGCGTAACGAGGTCAACATCGGCGCGCGGCGGCACGCCGCGCAGCACGTTAAGCAGAATTGCGATGCTGGCCGCAGAGCACGCGCTGTCGGTGTCCTGCGCGATGTAGAACGGACTGATGGCCCAGTAGTCAGGCGCCCGATGGCTGCGAAGATAACGGGTCGCCTGCTCGATTGGAACAGCGTTGGGCCCGAGCCGCGGCTTGGCGTCGTCGGCGCCGGCACGGGACGTGCCGAACAGCGTCGCCAGGAGCGCAATCAGCACGCTCATTCGAGGGTGAGAATGGAGCGACAGGCTCATGGGAGGTCAGTCATAGATGGTGCGCCAAAGCTTCTGCCTACAACAGGCAGTTACTTTACTGCGGAGTGCACCGCAAGATTTGCTGCAGTGCAGGACGATTCTCACGCTTCACCATGGCGAGCACGGTATCTCCCGCCTGCCCGGGAACTTTTCGTCACAGCGGCTCTTGATAGGGGGCGACACAGCATTGTGCTGAAAAAATTTGCAGGAGCGACCAATGGATAGCGGCGTGCGGGCAGATAGCGCAATTTTGACTGATGCACCGTCGGCTGTTTCATGGGGCAGCATCGCTGCCGGAGCAATCGTCACATCGGCCGTAATGCTCCCGCTGCTCGCGCTGGGTGCTGGTTTGGGCCTGTCCTCGATATCTCCCTGGACTGATACGGGTGTCTCAGCGTCCACGTTCAAAGTGGCCACTGGAATTTATCTGGTTCTCGTTGCCGTGATGTCGTCGGCCATCGGCGGCTATCTGGCGGCACGGCTTCGCACAAAGTGGATTGGCGTCCACACTAACGAAGTCTTTTTTCGCGATACGGCGCACGGATTTGTTGCCTGGGCGTTCGCGACGCTGATCAGTGCATGCCTGCTTGGGGCCGCGACGACACATTTTTTGGGTGGAGCTGCCGCGGGCGCAGGCGCAGCTGCAAGTCAGACAACGACCAGCGCCAACCCGGCGCAAATTTATGTCGATCGGTTGTTCCGGCCGGGTTCGGCAACGGCTCAACCGACAGGTACAAGCGCCGGTGCTTCGCCCGGCGGCGCCGCCAGCCCAACGAATGGCAGAGGCGAGCGCGCCGAGGTTTTGCGCCTTTGGACGTCGAGCGCTTTGCAAAGTGCTGGCCTCTCGGCCGGAGACAAGACGTACGTCGCGCAGCTCGTTACAGCCCGGACAGGATTGAGCCAAGCCGATGCGCAAAAGCGCGTCGATGATGTTATCGCGCAGGCCAAGGCCGCAGCCGATCAGGCGCGGCGCGGCGCGGCCAAGCTCGCCTTCTGGATGACGGCCGCGCTGCTGTTCGGCGCATTCGCGGCGAGCCTGGCTGCCATCGAAGGCGGACAATTGCGCGACGGCACCTGGAATGAGCGGCGCCTCGTTGCGCGTCCCTGGTAAGCCAAAGAATAGTGCGCGGAAATTCTGGAGGTAAGCGATGCCGATTTTATTGTGGCTGTTGGGAATTCCGATCCCGATCATCATCCTTCTCGTGCTGCTCTCGCATTAGGACGCAGGCTCGAACTGAATCGATGTTTTCTGGAGAATGGAGGCGACTATGGGATTTGGAAGAGGCATATTGTTGTGGCTCCTCGGCATTCCACTGCCGATTATTATTCTGCTCGCGCTGTTCTGGCGATAGCGGAGAAACTCTCAAGGAATTTCACACGCCTTGCTGCCGAACTGAAGACATGCTGCCGAACCGAAGCCTTGCCTGCCGAACTGAAGCGGTCAGGATGATTTTGAGGCAAGCGACGAAAGTGAGTCTTCACGCCACTTGTTCTGCAGCGCCTTGCGATCGAGTTTGCCGCGCTCGGTTTTCGGTAGCGAGTCGCTGAGCAAGATTCGCTTCGGCGCCTTGAAGGCCGGCAGTGTTGCGCAATAGCGGAGCAGCGAAGCCGCGTCCGCGCTTGCGCCGGGCCGCGTCACCACGTAGCTGACGACTTCCTCGCCGTAGATTGTGTCGGGCACACCGACAGTCGCGGCTTCGATCACGTCGGCGTGCTGCATCAAGAACGAGTCGATCTCAAGGGGCGAGATTTTTGCACCGCCTCGGATGATAAGTTCCTTCTCGCGTCCGGACAGCGTCAGAAAACCGTCGGCGTCGAGCGAACCGAGATCGCCGGTGCGGAAACGGCCGCGGCTATGAACTTTGATGTCGCCGTCGTCGCCGAGATAGCGGTAGGCGTGATCGCCCAGACCACCGAGCTCGACATAACCGATCTCGCCCGCCGGCAGACGCTGTCCATCGGCGTCGACGATAGCGAGGTCGTGGTAGCGAAACGGTCGGCCGACTTTGCCCAGCCGCCGCTGTTCGCCCGGAATGGCCGCGATCCAGCTTGCCTCGCTGGCGCCGCAGCCCTGAGCAACCGGTATGCCGAATCGCTGCTCGAACCGCTTCCAGTCTTCAAGCAGCAACGGCGCAGAGCTTGACGTAATGTAGCGCAGCTTCGGCACGTCGTCCCGCCGCGCCGACTGCTCGCTGTTGAGCAGAATGTTGATCGTCGTCGGATTGCCGGTCGCGACGGTCACGTCGTGCTGGCGCAAATGCTGGAAAAACCGGCTTGCCGAAAATTTTTCTGCCAGGATCAACGTGGCGCCGCGGTAAAGCACCGCAAGTGCGCCCAAGGTCTGCGCCGAATTCCAGCTGAAGGGGCGGAAGTCGTAGAGCCGGTCGTCCGCGGTGATGCCGAACCCCTCCGCCAGCGCACCGATATTGAGAAGAAACTCGCGGTAATTGAGAATGACGCCCTTGGGGGTGGCGCTGGTTCCCGAGGTGAAGAGGATAACGGCGTCATCGTCGGGCCCCGCCGAATTTTGCGATTCTCCCGGTGCGCAGCGTGCCAACTCGTCAAACAGCGATCCCAGGTCCGGGCGGTCCCAGCGGCTGAGCCGTAGACTCGGCACCCCGGCATTTTCGACAAGGTCATCGAGCCCGAGGCCGTCCTGATAAAGGATGAGGCGCGGCTTCAACCGTTCGAAAATATTACCGAGCTGGTTGCGGTTCATCTCGACATGGACGGTGCAGATGGTTGCGCCGGCTGCCATCACGCCCAGATAGCAGACGAGATGTTCGATCGAATTGTTGGCGAGGAGCGCGACCCGGTCATTGGGCCCGAGGCCGCGCTGCTGCAGAAAAGTGGCGAACTGCGCCACGCTGTGGTGCAATTGCCCGTAGGACACGCGCCGACCGTCTTCTGCCGAGACGACGTACGGCTTATCGGGCGTGCTCTGCGCGGCGCGCGCGATCCAGTTCTGCAACAGGTTTGAGCCGGCGTCGGTCGACATGGTAGGATACTCCGGCTAATTCCTTAGCAATATAAGCAATTCGGCCGCAACCCGAAATGCGGCCGCATGGAGTGAGCGATGCGCGGAGCAGCGATGACGGCGGTCCTGACATTCTGCGGCCTGCTTATCCTTATGAATGCCTTGCCGCTTCGTGCGGCCCATGCGGCGAGCTATTGTCCAAACCCGGCACATGCGCGGCCCGAGAAGGTTCCGGCCGACTTGATCCCGGCACTGGCCGCCGCCTTCAATGTCGACAAGGACGCCGTGCGCAACGGCGGCGTCGTGCGTTGCGTGCGCGGCAAGCTGATGGGCTGCTTTGTCGGCGCCAATCTCAATTGCGACAAGGCCGATATGCGCCGGTCGTCATTTGGGGCGGCGGCGTGGTGCCGCAGCCATCCGGGCGCGGCCGATATCCCGATGGCCGCCACAGGGCACGACACGATCTACGCATGGTCGTGCAAGGGCAGCCATGCGGTCCCGGGAAAGGCGGTCGTGAAAGTCGACCGGCAGGGCTATGTCGCCCAGAACTGGAAAGAGATTCATTAACATGGCTGAGCAGACTGTCATGCCCGATCAGATGACGACCTCACTTGGGCCGGGCTCGAATACGGCACCATTTTTGGCCTACCACGATTTGCGCCAGTGGCTCGACGAAGCGCAAAAGCTCGGCGAGGTGAAAGAGGTCGGTGGCCTCTCCTATCAGCGCGATATCGGCATGGTCGCCGAAATGTCGGCGCACGCCGACGACGCGCCGTGTTTTCTGTTTAACGACGTGCCGGGCACGCTGCCGGGCAGCCGGCTGCTGGTCAATTTCTTTGCGGGCAAGCGCAAGAACATGACGCTCGGATTTTCCAGTGAACTGTCCAAGCTGGAATTGAGCGAGAGCTTTCGCGTCAACCATGCCGGCATGGTCAAACGCATTCCGCCAAAATTCGTCGACACTGGCCCCGTGATGCAAAACGTCATGGAGGGTGACTCCATCGACGTGACCAAATTTCCCGCACCGCAATGGCATCCCCAGGACGGTGGCCGCTATATCGGCACCGGCTGCTACAACATCATGCGCGATCCGGACGATGGCTGGATCAACTGCGGCACCTACCGGGTGATGATCCACGATCAAAAGACGCTCGGCTTCTATATTTCTCCCGGCAAGCATGGCCGGGTGATGCGCGACAAATACACCGCGCGCGGCGAACGCATGCCGGTCGCCATCGTCTGCGGCGGCGACCCGATGAGCTTTCTGATGGGCTCGAGCGAAGTGCCGCCGGGCGTGTGCGAACTCGACATTGTGGGCGGCATGCGTGGGCAGCCGGTGGAGGTCATCAGAGGACCGATCACCGGATTGCCGATTCCGGCCAACGCCGAGATCGTGATCGAAGGTTTCGTCGAGCCCGGCAATGTGCGGGAAGAGGGGCCGTTCGGCGAGTGGACCGGCTACTACGCGAGTGACGAGCGGCCCGAGCCGGTGATTGACGTGAAGGCAGTTTACTATCGCAACGCGCCGATCCTGCTGGGCTGCGTGCCGCAGCGGCCGCCCGACGAGATCTGCCGCTACCGCGCCATCGTGCGTTCGGCGCTGCTGCGCGAGAACGTCGAGAAGGCCGGTGTCCCGGGCATCACCGCGGCTTGGGCGCACGAGGTCGGCAACGCGCGGCTGTTTCTGGTCGTCGCGCTCAAACAGCGCTACCCCGGCCATGCCAAGCAGGCCGGCCATATCGCCGCGCAGTGTCACGTCGGGGCCTATTGCGGGCGCTACGTCATCGTCGTCGATGACGACATCGACGTGTCGAACCTTGACGAGGTGGTCTGGGCGCTGATTACGCGTTCCGATCCGGCGACATCGATCGACATCATCCGCGGCGCCTGGTCGACGCCGCTCGATCCGCGCATCGAACCGGAACGCAAGGCGATCGGCGACTACACCAATAGCCGCGCCGTGATCGACGCCTGCCGTCCATGGCATTGGCGTGACAAATTTCCGGCGGTGAACATGCCCAGCGCGGACGAGCGACGCGAGGCGATGCAGAGATTCGGGCATTTGATGAAATGATGCAAATGGCGAACAGCGCCGCATCTCACGTGTCATGAACCGGCGTGCAGCGATATGAAATGACCGTCAACTCGCAATGGCCTGACCTGCCTTACGCGGCGTGGAGCGAAACCTGCGAGACGCTGCAATTATGGGCGCAGATTGCCGGCAAGGTCGTCCTGGCGCAGACGCCTCTCGTCAATCATTGGTGGAACGTGACGTTTCACGTCACCGCGCGTGGCATGGCGAAGCGGGCAATCCCCTATCGTGGGCGCGCGTTCGACATCGTGTTCGATTTTATCGATCATCGGCTCGCTATCGAAACCGACGACGGCCGCCGCGAGAGCTTGGCGCTCAAGCCGATGGCTGTGACCGATTTCTATGCCGCGTTCATGGAGTGCTTGCGGCGACTCGATATCGGCGTCCACATCCGGACCACGCCGTGTGAGATCGAAAACTGCATCGTCTTCGATAAAGACCGGACACATACGCAGTACAATCCCGAATACGTCGCGCGCTTCCACCAGGCGCTGCTGCAATCCGCCCGCGTGATGAACGCGTTTCGCGCGCGCTTCATCGGCAAGGTCAGCCCCGTGCATTTTTTCTGGGGCAGTTTCGATCTCGCGGTGACGCGGTTCTCGGGCCGCACGGCGCCGCCGCCGAAAGGCCACACGCCAAACGTCGCCGACTGGGTGATGGCGGAGGCGTATTCGCACGAATGCTCAAGCGGCGGCTTCTGGCCCGGCAACGGCGGCTTCGGCCGCGCCGCGTACTATGTCTATGCCTATCCGGAGCCAAAGGATTACGGCGACACGCGGCTGAGCATGGCCGAGGGCGCCTATAACAAGGACGTTGGGCAGTTCATCCTGCCCTACGACGCGGTACGGGAAGCGCGCGATCCCGACAGCCTGCTGCTCGGCTTTCTGCAGGAGACCTATGCGGCCGCAGCCGACTTGGCCAAATGGGATCGCGCCGCGCTGGAGCGCCGCCCCTAAGAGACGCGTTGTTCCGGAGTGGGCCTGTCGTTACGCGGTTTGCGGATGAAACCCGCGCACTGAGAGGAAGCCCAGGACTACAAACAAGGCAAGCACGACGATTTGCGCAATGAGGAACGGCGGTTCCGATTGCGTCGGCGCCAGCGCATGCAGGGATGGAATCTTTGAAAACGACTGAATGACGGCGACGAAGCAGTTCAGGTAGAGCGCCACCATCGCGGTGACCACGTAGACCCATCGCCACGCGCCATCGAGGTGAAAGACGTAATAGGCGCCGACGGCCACGGCGAGCAGGACCAGCGAGAGAATGCCGACCATGCGGGGCGGGTCGAGGCCGAACGGCGGCAAGGGAAAGCCCGTTATGCTGGTCAGGATGGTGGTGGCGAGAAACAGGGCGGTCCAGCCGCCAAGCGCGCGCCCGGCCAACAGGCCGTAAAGCACGATCAGGCCGGCCACGATGCCGATCAGGCTGAGAGCAACGTGGATTTGTAGAAACAGATGAGTCGGAATACCCCAAGTCATGACAACCTCCTCGCGGTCAATTGGCTAGGTAGCGGCGCATCGATTACGAGCCGGCGACTCACGCACTCGGGAAACCGTGCGGCGAAAGCATAGACGAATATGTTGCCGATATCGTGTGTCACTCATGTTACCGCCAATTTTCGGCCACGCCATACCGTTCGCGCCGCCGGCGTGGTTGATCGCTTGTTCAGTCAAGCCTTTTGGGTCCGGGCGATATGCCACGAATGGCGCGCTATTTGCCGAATCTGGACATTTTCGGCGGCGCGACACGCGGGCGGTCAGGTAGCCGGCACCATGGACGGTTGCTCGCGTTCCGCCAGTCGCCCGACGCTTACGCGGTGGGCCCCGCAGTAAAGCGCGGCTTGACCGCCGGATTGGCGAGGCGGAGCGGCTCGTCGTTTTCAAATTTCTGGATTTGCTCGAAGCATTCCCGGAAATAAAGCTCGAAATTGTCCCATTCGGCCCAGCCGAGATGCGGCGTGCACAGCACGTTCGCCATTTTCAGGAACGGATGCCCGCCGTTCATGATCGGCTCTTCCTCGTAAACATCGACCGCCGCATAGCCGGGGCGGCCCTTGTGCAACGCCTCTAGCAAGGCGCCCGGTTGCACCAGTTCGGCGCGCGCGACATTGACGAACAACGCGGTCGGCTTCATGCGGGCAAAATCTTCCGACCCGACGAGGCCCCTGGTGTCGCGCTGCAGGCGGACACTGATCGAGAGTACGTCCGCGCGTTCGAACAACTCGGTTTTCGAGCGGGCAAATTCGTAGCCCGCAGCGGCGGCCTTGTCCCGCGATTTGTCCTGGCCGAAGACCAGCACATTCATGCCGAGGCCCTTGCCGCCTCGCGCGACCAGTGAGCCGATAGCACCCAAGCCGTAGACGCCGAGCGTCGATCCGCTCAACCGGTGCGACAGCGTACACGGCCAGTCACCGCGTTTCATGCGCTCAGCTTCAAGCGCAACGTTGCGGCGTGAAGTGACGATAAGCGCCAGCGTCAGTTCGGCGGGTGCATCAGGAGAGTTGCTCACGCCGGTCGAGACTAAAATGCCGAGTTCGGTGGCTGCGGCAAAATCGATTCGCTGCGAGTTGCGGCCCACCAGCGCCAGCAGCCGGCATTTCGGCAGGCGTTCGAGCAACGCGCGTGAGAAGTGAACGCGTTCGCGGATGGAGACGATGATGTCGGCATCGCGCAGCCGCTCCACAAGCTGATCGAGGTCGCGTGCCGGTTCACGGTAACGGACAACGTCGTGGTGGCGGATCAAGGCGAAGCATTCGAGCTGATCCGCCATGTTCTGGTAGTCGTCGGGAATTGCAATCTTCATAAGCGTGATGGGGTAGCGGCGGAGAGCCTTGTGGGTCGCTCTCCGCGGAGAAGGGAAACGAGTTGGCCGCCTGCGGGCGCGCGCGATACGCCGAAAGAGCCGGGGTCTTGCCGAATGCTTACGCGGCGGCGGCTTGTGCTTGTCGCTCCAGCACGAAGTCGTAGTTTACGACGCAGAACGGCTCGTTCATGATCTCGCCGGATGGCGCCTTGCCGCCGGACGGCAATTTCTTGAAGTCCACGATCAGCGGCTCCTTCACGCCGTAGACCGCGTCGTGCTCGATCCACTTGTCGCCAGACTGGAACAGATGCGTCACCAGGCCGTGATAGCCGGGCGCCTTGAGCGCGAAGTGAATATGCGCCGGCCGCATATGGCTCAGATTGGTACGGTTCATCAGTTCGCCTATCGTGCCGTCCATCGGGATCGTATAGGCGATCGGCGCCACGGTGCGGATCAGATAGGAACCGTCCGGCTGCGCGCGGTAAAGACCGCGCATCCAGGCGCCTTCTATTTCCGGTCGTTGCGCTTCGTAGAGGCCGTCGCCGTCGGTCTGCCACAGGTCGAGCGTGGCGCCGGCGACGGGGTCGCCCGCAAGCCCGCTCACCTTGCCGGTGACGAAGCATGGAATACCGGGCGCATCGCCCGCCATACTGGCTCCGTTGTTGAAGGCCGGTGCGTCGGGAACGTGGAACGGGCCTTCGACCGTGCTCGGCGTCGCGCCGCTCGGGCGCCGATGATTGATGGCGTCGACCAGCATGCTGACGCCGAGAACGTCCGACATCAAAATGAATTCCTGGCGCTTCGCGTCGCACATCTGTCCGGTGCGGGTGAGGAAATCGATTGCTACGGCCCATTCGGCATCGGTCGGCTCAATCTCGCGCACGAAGGCATGAAGGTGCTTCACGACGGCCTGCATTACCTGTTTGAGCCGCGCGTCGGGAATGTCGCTCCAGCGCTGGCGCACCACATCGGTCAGGGTCTTTTCAGTCACATAGGGCATGGGCGTCTCCTTAGAGGCTCGAAAAAATCACTCGCCGGCGATCTCGCGCCGCACCAGCGCGGCGCCTTCGGCCATGGCTTTCATCTTAGCAAAGGCGACCGCCCGCGGCAGATATTTCATACCGCAATCCGGCGCCACCACGACCCGATCTGCCGGCACATACGCAAGGGCACGCCGGATGCGCTCGGCGACGAGCGCCGGCGTCTCCACCTGCGTCTCCGCCAGATCGATAACGCCTAGAATGATGGTTTTCGTCGGCAGGTCGCGCAACACCGCAAGGTCGAGCTTGGGCTGCGCCGCCTCGATGGAAATCTGCTGCGCTTTCGAGCCTTCCAGCTCGGGCAGGAACGAGTAGCCCGACGGCTTGTCGTGCACGACAGCCGCGTAGCCGAAGCACAGGTGCACCGCGACCGTGCCGTTCACGCCGTCGAGCGCTCGGTCGAGCGCCTTGAGGCCGTACTGGCGCGCCTTGTCCGGGTGCTGCTGCATCCAGGGCTCATCGATCTGCACGACGTCGGCGCCGGCAGCGAACAGATCCTTGATCTCGGCGTTGAGCGCGTCCGCATAGCCCAGAGCCAGCGCCTCCTCGTCTTTGTAATAGTCGTCCTGAGCCTGCTTGCTCATGGTGAACGCGCCAGGCACGGTTGCCTTGATGGCGCGCTTGGTGTTGGCGCGCAGCACCTGCAGGTCGCGCAACGCGACGGGATGCCGCCGCCGGATCGGTCCGACCACGCGCGGCACCGGGATAGGTTTGCCGCTGCGGTTGATGGTGCTGCCCGGATTTTTCACATCGACACCATCGAGCGCGGTGGCGAAGCGGTTGGAATAACTTTCGCGCCGCTGCTCGCCGTCGGTGATGATGTCGAGGCCGGCGCGTTCCTGGTCATGGATGGCGACGATGGTGGCGTCGTCCTGCGCCGCTTCCAGCTTGTCGGGCGGCACCAGCCAGAGATCGTCGGCGCGCACGCGCGGCACCTGCTTTGACAGCTTGGCGCGGTCGATCAGCCATTCAGGCTGCGGATAGGAGCCGACAAGCGAGGTGGGTAACAGCATCGCGTCATGCTCCCCCGCGGTGGCGGGGGAGCAGAACCATGCGGCGCCCGGCGGAAGAAACGTGCAACACAGTGATCGAGTTCAATACCACGTCCTTTTCTGCACCGCGCGGGGCCGAATTTTTCTTACGCCTTGACGGCTTTGCCGTAGGGGTAGATCACGTCGCCGGTCTTCATTTCATCCGGCTTGAGCACCGTCTGATAGCTCATGCCACGCCAAGTTTCCAGGTTCGCGGCGTCGGTAATGTCGTGATACTGCACCTGGAGCTGTCTTGCGACGGTCCACTCGCCGTTTTTGCCGAACCTGACGCCATCCGCCATGATGCTGTTGACGGCGTTGCCGCGCAGATAATTGGCGACTTTTTCGTCCTCGATGCTCTTGGCGCCTTCGATGGCCTGCTGCAGAACCTGGAGATAGGCGTAGCCCCAGCCTCCGAGATAATAGCCGAGCGGATCGATACCGAGCTTCGGCGCGCGCGCCTGGTATTTCTTGAAGAAGTCTGCCGCCGGAGCCATCATTTTCGCCGACGGGACCCAGTTGTCGTAATTGACGACGCCGTTGAGATGCGCCTTGAGCTTGCTCTTGATGGCCGTCGCCTGCAGCCCGACCATGGCGCCGCCGATCATCTTCGGCTTGAAGCCAAGCTCGTTGGCGGACAACAACATTCCGACCGAGCTGAGCGGATATGAGCAGATGCAAAGGAGATCCGGATTGTTCGCCTGGATCGCGCGGATGACCGGGGAGTAGTCAGTCGTGTTTGGCGGGTAGGATTTGTCGTAGATAACCTTGAAGCCATATTGCTTCGCGTTGGCGCGCGCGCCTTCCGCGGCATTGCGCGAGAATTCGGCATCTTCGGCCGCGATGGCCACGGTCTGCGGCTTCGGATTTTGCGCCGCCGCCACCTGGAAGAAACCTTCGCTGATCGTCTGTTTCGGGTTCGGGCCCCCGGTCGGAATATACGAGAAATATCTCGGATAGCGGAACTCGCTGTTGGCATCGAGCGCGAACAGACTGATGAAAGTCTTTTTCTTCTGCATCACGATGGGAATCGCGGGCGCCACCATGTTGGTCGCGTAACCGCTGACGACCAAGTCTGCTTTGTCGACTTCGAGCAGCTTGGTGTAGAGGCCCGGTACGTTCGACGGGTTCGACTGATCGTCATAGTGGATGAGCTGGACCTGCCGACCGAGCAGGCCGCCCTTGGCGTTGACTTCTTCGGCCCAGATCGTGGCGCCAAGCAGCGCCTGCTGGCCGTTGACCGCGAGCGGCCCGGTCAATGCCATGCCGAAACCGATTTTGATCGGCGCGCCTTGCGCAAACGCCGAAGCTCCGCCCAGTACCGGCGAAACCAGCGCGGCACCGATGCCCGCATTGACCCGGCGCCGCGTGATTTGTCCTCGCATGTAATCCTCCACAGAGTTGTTTGAATCGGACGTTTTCAGCTGTTAGCTCAACGCTTTGGCGTAAGGATAGATGACTTTGCCGGTTTCTTCATCCGCCGGCGTCAGCACGGTCTGGTAACTCATGCCACGCCAGGTTTCCAGATTCGCCGCATCGGTGATGCCGTGATATTGCACCTGCAGCATTCCGGATTTGGTCCACTCGCCGTCTTTGCCGAACTTAATGCCCGACTCCATGATGGTGTCGAACGAATGGCTGCGCAGATAGCCTGCGACGTCGTTGTCCTTGATGCTCTTTGATCCGACGACGCCGTCGGCCAGCACTTCCAGATAGGCATAGGCCCAGCCGCCGAGATAGTATCCGAGCGGATCGGCGCCGGCGGACGCGGCCCGAGCCTGGTATTTCTTAAAGAAGTCGGCGGCCTTCGCCATCAGCTTCGGCGCCGGCACCCAGGTCTCGTAATTGACGATGCCGTTGAGGTGCGTCTTGAGCTTTGCCTTCAAGGCGGTTGCCTGCAAGCCGACCATGCAGGCGCCCATCATCTTCGGCTTGAGGCCGAGCTCGTTGGCCGAGAGCAGCATGCCGACTGAGCTCAGCGGATAAGAGCAGATCACCACGAGATCGGGATTGGTCGCCTGGATGGCGCGGACAATCGGTGAGAAGTCCGTCGTGTTCGGCGGATAGGTTCTGTCATAGACGGTTTTGAGGCCGTACTTTTTGATGTTGCTGCGCGCGCCATCTGCCGCATTGTGCGAGAAGTCGGCGTCCTCGGCCGCAATGGCGACGGTCTGCGGCTTTGGATTCTGCGCCGCGGCGATCTGGAAAAAGCCTTCGCTGAAGGATTCCTTCGGCGTTGGGCCGGACGGCAGCATCGAAAAGTATTTGTCGTAATGAAATTGGCCGTTGGCATCGAGCGCGAACAGTCCGATGAACGTCTTGCCCTTCTGCATCACAACCGGGATGGCCGGTGCCACCATGTTGGTGGCGTACGGGCCGACAACGAGATCGCATTTGTCGACGTCGAGCAGCTTCGTATAGATGCCGGGCACGGTCGACGGGTTGGACTGATCGTCATAATGGACGAGCTCAACCGGGCGGCCCAGCAAGCCGCCCTTGGCATTGACGTCTTCCGCCCAGATTTCGGCGCCGAGCAGAGCCTGTTTGCCGTTGGGCGCGAGCGGTCCAGTCAGCGCCATGGAAAAGCCGATCTTGATCGGTGCGCCAGCCGCGAGCGCCGGGGCTGCGGTCCAGGCGGGTGAGATCAGGGCGGCGCCGATACCGGCGTTGACGCCGCGGCGGGTGATACGGCTGGTCATCGTTTCCTCCAGAAAGTTGTTTTGTGCATCCTCCGTCGTCATTCCGGCCGGGTTGAGGGCCGGTCACGATCATGATGCGGAGGTTTCGCCCCTAAGATGCCTTGCTTTCGCGCCCATGAAAAGGGAGCGGGAGGGGGCACGTGGCAATCTGCCCGGGCCGCCGGGCCTGGGCTAGCCGCGAGGTTAATGGGACGAACTGCCGGCCGGCTGAGCGAGCAACCGCTTGCGGCTAGGCGTTCTCGAAAAGTGCGGCTGCCCGCACGTCGTCTTCGATCAGCCGCCAAATGCGATCGACCAACGTTACGAATTCCGGCGTGCGCTTCATGGCCAGATCGCGCGGCCGCGGCAATCCGATCTTGACCTCTTCCTGCAGCCGGCCTGGCCGGCGCGCGAACACCAGTACGCGGTCGGACAAAAAGACCGCTTCGTCGATCTGGTGGGTGACGAACAGCACAGTCTTGCGGCCTTCCTCCCAGATGCGCAGCAGCTCGGTCTGCATGATCTCGCGGGTCTGCGCGTCGAGCGCCGAAAACGGCTCGTCCATCAGCAGGATTTCCGGATCGATCGCGAGCGCGCGCGCGAGGTTGACGCGCTGGCGCATGCCGCCGGACAGCTGGCGCGGATAATAATGCTCGAAGCCCTCAAGCCCAACGAGCCTGAGGAGGTCCATCGTGTGCTTGCGTTGCGCTGGACCGATGCGGCCGGAGATTTCGCGGCCGATCATGGCGTTGGCGAACACGTCACGCCATGGCAACAGGTTATCGTTCTGAAACACGAAACCGCGGTCGCCGCCCGGTTTGCGCACCATATGGCCGTCGAGCCGCACCTCGCCTGAGCTGGCCTCCTCGAGACCGGCGATGATACGCAGGAACGTAGTCTTGCCGCAGCCACTCGGTCCGACGACCGAAAGGAATTCACCGCGCTCGATGGCGAGATCGATGCTGCGCAGCGCTTCGAGGTCGCCGAACGACTTGTTGAGACGCGAGATCGCGAGTTTCGACGGCATACTCAGTCCCGGGTCCACGGCACGAGGCGCTGTTCGAGCTTGCTAAAACCGGCGGTCATGACGATGCCGGCGAAGGCCAGGATAACCACGCCGGCAAACAGCTCCGGCATGTTGAAGGCGTCGGCGGATTGGCTGATCAGGTTGCCGAGGCCGGCACGCGAGCCGAACAGTTCCGCCACCACGACGCCGATCAGGCCGCGGCCGATGCCGAGCTTCAGTCCGGCGAGAATAAACGGCACCGCCGAGGGCAGCGAGACTTTGAGGAAGATCTGCCGCCGCGTAGCGCCGAACGAGCGCAGCATTTCGATCAGGCGTTCGCTCGTGGTGCGCAGTCCGGCCTCGGTATTGATGGCCACCGGAAACAGCACCAGCGTGATGACGACGATCACCTTCGACCAGATGCCGATGCCGAACCAGAGAATGAATAAAGGCGCCAGCGCGATCGTCGGCGTCGCGTAAAGACCGGACACCCAGGGCTGCGCCGCTTGCTTGAAGGTGGCGCTCGATGCCATGGCGAGCCCGAGCGCGATGCCGAGCGCGCAGGCGATCACGTAGCCCACCGCGAACTCGGCGCTACTGACGCTGATGTGCCGCCAGAGCTCTCCGCTTCGTGCGAGATTGAAAATGGCCACCGCGATCTGCGACGGCGCGGCGAGAAACAGCGCATTGGCGATGACGAAACGGCTGACGATTTCCCACAATGCAAGACCGCCAACGACTGACAATGTGCTGGCGAGATAATGGCTCCGCACTGCGGTCAGGAACCGCAGTCCTGCGCCCGCTTCCGCCGGCCGGCCCGCCGGCGCGCTCGCCGCCTTCAGTGCTTCGCTGGTTGCGCTCATATCGCCCGTTGCCCGTCAGTCGGAAACCTGAGTCACGCCTGGCAAGATGACGCGGTCGATCTTGAAATCGGCGCCGATGTCGCCGAGGCCGCGCAGTGCGTCAATGACGGAATTTACGCTCTCCTTAGAAACCTTCCCGGTCGGCTCGAACAATTCCTTGTCGTGCAGGAAGGTATAGGCCTTTTCGACATCGTCCTGTTTGATCCGGCTTGTCGCCATCTGCATCTTGATGGCGGCCTCGCGGTTGGCCGGATCGTCGAACCAAGCAACGCCCTTGTTGTAGGCATCAAGGAAGCGCTTGACCAGATCGGGGTGCGCCAACGCCCAACCGCGGTTCACGGCCATACCGGCGAATGGCATCTTGGGCAGATACTCGAAGGTAAAGCCGAGGTTATGATAGCCCTGGCCTTCAGCGAAGAAATTGAACGGCAAGGTGAGCAGCGCGGCGTCGACGGCGCCGGATTTCAGCGCCGAGAAACGCGCGCTGGTGGCGCCTGCATACACGTAGTCATAGTCGCCGGATTTCAGCCCATGGGGGGCAAGCATCCGCTCGGTAAAGATGCGGGTGATGTCCTTCGGGCCGCCGATGATGATGGTCTTGCCCTTGAGATCCTCGATCTTGCCGATTGTGGGCTTGGCCAGGAGCGCATAGGGCGGCGCCTTGATGACGATACGAATGAGCGCCACCGGCGCGCCCTTGCTGACTGCACGGATCGGATCGACCATGCCGGCGCTGGGCGCGATGTTGTAGGAGCCGACGGCGAGTTGCTGGATCACCGAGGCGTTCGACTGTGCGAATACGAGATCGATCTTGATATTTTGGGCGGCGAAATAGCCGTTGGTGATCGCGATATGCAGCGGCCAGAGATTGGCCGATGTCGCGTCGACCGAGCCCACCTGCACCGTGTCGGCGGCGCGCGCCCCCGGTGCGGCAAGCAGAGCTGCTGCCATCGCCATAACAAGCACGCGAAACAAATGCAGCCGCGGCATGTGATCAGTCCGCCACCTGGGTCACGCCGGGCAGCACGACTTTGTCGATATCGAGTGCGCCCGGCATGTCGCCCAGGCTTTCCATCGCCTTGGCGAGCGCGGTGAGCTTTGCCTTGGACACCTTCCCGGTCAGATCAAACAAATGGCCGTCGTGGAAAAAGGTGTAGGCCTTCTCGGTGTCGTCTTTGCTCAGATGGCTCGCGGTTTGCAGAATGTTGACCGCCTCCTCGCGATTGGCGGGGTCCTGGAACCAGGCCGTTGCGTCGTCCTGTGCGCGGAGCAATCTGTTCAGCGCGTCCTTGTGCGCGTTGGCCCAGGCGATATTGACCGCCGTGCCGGAGAACGGCAGGTCTTTGGCGTAATCGGCGGTCAGGCCGAGGCTATGGAAGCCCTTGGCGATCGTCTGGAAATTGAAAGCCGGCAGGAGAATTGCGGCATCGACCGCGCCGGCGGCTAATGCCGAGGCGCGCGCCACGGTGGCGCCGGCGAACACCATGTCGAAATCGCCGCGCTTGACGCCGTGCGGCGCCAGCATGCGCTCGACATAGATGCGGGTGATATCCTTAGGTCCGCCGAGCGAGATGACCTTACCCTTCAAGTCGGCGAGGCTTTTAATGCTCGGCTTGGCGACCAGATCATAGGGCGGCGCCTGCACCTCGATACGCACGACGGCGACCGGCGCGCCCATGCCGACGGCGCGCAGCGGATCGACCAAGCCGGTCGAGATGCTGACGCCAAGCGACCCGGCGGCGACCTGCTGCACCAGTGCGGCGCTTGACGGAACGTAGATGATGTCGGGCTTGATCTTTTCCGCGGTGTAGAGGCCCTTTTGCATCGCGATCAGGGTCGGCCACATGTTGGCCGACGGCTGGCCGACGGTGCCGAGCGTGATCGTGTCCTCCTGAGCGCGCGCGGGCGCGGTAGCCGCACCAACGAGCAGGATTATCAGCAGCGCAGCCGCGGAACGTAGAATGGCTTTACGGCGCATGAGCCTCTCCGATCATTGTTTGCCGGCAATCACTATTTCCCCGTGAGTGCTTTCCCAGCATGTGCGCGAAAGTGCGCTGCAATCTCCGTGCCGGTAGTCTTCCATACGCGATCGTGCTGGCCGATGTAGCGCAATGCCGCGTCGAAGGCATCGATGCGGTGCGGGACGCCGGTGAGATAGGGATGGATCGCAATCGCCATCACGCGGCCTGACTCGGCGCCCTCGCGATACAGCACGT
Organism: Xanthobacteraceae bacterium; assembly: GCA_036511795.1. Classification (GTDB taxonomy): domain Bacteria; phylum Pseudomonadota; class Alphaproteobacteria; order Rhizobiales; family Xanthobacteraceae; genus BOG-931. Next base: position 15,650 of record DATCBO010000008.1, on the reverse strand, counting down.
CAAACTGCCGGCAGATCATGTCGCGGAATTGTTCCGCCGTACGGTTGAAGCGCTCGAACGCCGGTTTGTCGTTGATTTCATGGCTGTACGGCACGCTGACCAGCGTGCGGCCGCCTTCGAGCGACATGATGTACGGCTGGTCGTCGTTCGTCCAGTCGCACACATAGTCGCAGCCCTCGGCGGCGAGCAGATCGAGCGTGTCCCAGGTTTCCTGCAGGCCAGAGCCGAGCCAGCCAAGCGGCCGCTTGCCGGTGGCTTGTTCGATCGTCGACAGGGCGCCTTTGATGATGCGCGGTTCCTCGCCTGGCGCTGCCGCGTTGAGGCGTCGGGTGTTGCTCTCGCAATGGCCCATCCATTCCCAGTGCAGCTTGTTGCCGTCCTCGATGATCTCCGGATGCTCGGCGCACAATTCGCTGTTGAGTGCGACGGTGGCGCGGACGCCGTGCCGTTCGAGCACCTCCATCAGCCTGAACACGCCGACACGGTTGCCGTAGTCACGTGACGACCACGTCGGCACGTCGGGGACCGGTGCCCCGGTGCCGCCGGAGCCGGGCGGCACTTTCTCGTCCAGTGCAAAGAACTCGATGTTGGGAATGACCCATAGCGCCACGTGCGCGCCGTTCGGCCATTTCAGCGGCAGCCGGCGAGTGATCGGCGAATAGGGAAACGGACCGTAGCGCGCAGGCTTCATATCAGCTTGCCCTCTTGATGGCCGGGGATTGTGAAAGGTGTGCGATGATCTCATCGACGTGCATCACGTCGGCGTATTTGTGATGCATGTCGAACAGGTTGACCTTGTGGGACATCAGGCTGCGGTCGAAGCAGCATTCCTCGGCCAGCACGACATGATAGCCATGCGAATAGGCATCGACCGCGCTGGCGCGCACGCAACCTGAGGTGCTCTCGCCGCACACGATCACGGTTTGGACGCCGAGTTGCGTCAGATGCGCGGCGAGCGGCGTGCCGTAGAAGGCGCTGGCGCGCTGCTTGGTGATGACGACGTCGCCCTTCTGCGGCTGGAAGTCCGGCCGGATCGTGTAGTCGGCGGCGTCGACCGACGCTTTGACGCGCTTGGTGGCGCCAACGAAGTCGGGCTTGCTTTCGCCGCGCATGTCGCCGGTCGAATAGAAGATCGGCAGGCCCGCGGCCCGGGCGGCGGCGAACAGGCGCTTGGTCGGCTCGATCGCCTCGTAGGCGTAGCGGCCGCAGCCGCTGGGATTGGTCTTGACCAGTTCGATCGGCGGCTTGGGGCCGCCCCGGTAGGCAAGCTCGTACAGGTCGATGGCAAGCAGCGCCGGTGCGGGTCCGACGAAGGTCTGGCGCCGATAGTGCGAGTAGATCTCCAGATCGTCGGCGGAAACGATATCCCGCCAGCAATGGTCTTCGAAATCGCCGCTCATCTTCTTATTCTCCTGTTCGATCCGAGGCGCGCGCCCTGCCGGCGGGCGACAGCCGCCGTGCGTGGGTCGTGTCGCGCAGGCGGGCCAACCGGCAAAATTATTTCAGAACGGGCGATCTTCGCCAATCCCGCTAGGGCCGATTTCGGGGTTCGCGGATTGATTGCAACGAGGTATCTTGACCTTGGGCGGCGCTCATTCTTAGAAGTGCCGCGGCCATCGTCCGGCCGCGTGAGGACGGGCATGATCGCGCTTTCCGTCAACGGCAAACCCTACGAGGTCGATGTCGAGCCCGACACGCCCTTGCTGTGGGTGCTGCGCGATACGATCGGACTCACGGGCACGAAATACGGCTGCGGCATCGCCCAGTGCGGCTGCTGCACCGTGCATCTCGACGGCGTGGCGACCCGATCCTGCCAAGTGCCGGTTGGGGCCGTGGCCGGCCGGGCAATCACGACCATCGAGGCGCTGACCCAGTCCGGCAGGCTGCATCCGGTGCAGCAGGCCTGGCTCGATCTCGACGTGCCGCAATGCGGCTATTGCCAGAGCGGCATGATCATGGCGGTGGTGGCGCTGTTGAACGACAAGCCGAAGCCCACCGACGCCGAGATCGACGCAGCGATCAGCAATATCTGCCGCTGCGGCACCTATCAGCGCATTCGCGCGGCGATCCATCAGGCGGCCACGTCCGTCTGAACGGCGGCGCGTTGCCGCCGCGCCGTCTGCGGCCTAGTGTGCGGCCGCGATAACAAGCCGCCGTAATGACAATCAGGAAATGGACCGATGAACGACGTGACCGCCCCGACCGAGGCACAAGCAAGCTACGCCAAAAAAGCCTGGCAATCCGATGTCATCGTCGACCTCATCAAGCACTACAATTTTCCCTTCATCGCGCTCAATCCCGGGGCGAGTTATCGCGGGCTGCACGATTCGCTCGTCAACTACGGCGGCAATCAGCCGCCAATTCTGCTCTGTCAGCATGAGAAGATCGCGGTGCAGATCGCGCACGGCTACGCCAAGGCGACCGGCAAGCCGATGGTGGCGATCGTGCACGACGTGGTCGGCATGCTGCACGCCACGATGGGCATTTACTACGCCTATATCGACCGCTGCCCGGTGTTCGTGATCGGCGCGACCGGCCCGATGGATGAAAGCCGGCGGCGGCCGTTCATCGACTGGATTCATACCGCCAACGTCAACGGCGAGCAGCTGCGCCACTACGTGAAATGGGACTACCAGCCTGCCAGCATCGAGGGCGTGCCGGATTCGTTTGCGCGCGCCTACGCGGCGATGATGACCGAGCCGCAGGGTCCGATCTACATGTGCTACGACGCGTGGCTGCAGGAGCAGCCGCTGACGCGCGACGTAGCGCTGCCGAAGGCGTCAGATAACAAGGTGCCGGTGCCGATGGCGGCCGATGCCAAGGCGCTCGGCGAGGTTGCCGACCGGCTGCTTGCGGCGAAATATCCGGTGCTGATGGCCGAGTATGTGGCGCGCAGCGAAGGCGGCTTCGACAATCTTGTGGCGCTCGCCGACACGGTCGGCGCCGCGGTGTTCGACGTGCATGCGCGGCTCAATTTTCCGAATCGCCACAAGCTCAATCTGTCATGCGAGAAGGAAATCTTCCGCGACGCCGACCTGATCCTGTCGCTCGACACCCGCGACTGGGAGAAGTCGACGCATTTCAACGACCGCACCAAGCGCCAGGTGATGCCGCATTATCCTGCGAACTGCGAGATGATCGAGATCGGGTTCGGCGAAATCAATTTAAGCAAATGGTCGATGGACTATGCGCGGATGCCGACCTGCGCGCTGCGCGTACTTGGCGATACGCTCACCGCCATTCCCGAACTGACGCGCATCTGCCGCGAGCGCATCGCCAAGGATCCGGCGCTGGCGAAAAAAATCGTTGAGCGCGCCAAGCTCGTGGCCGCAAAGCATGACGCGATGTTTGCCAAGTGGGCCGAGGAGGCGAAGAAGGACTGGGACGGGCTGCCGACCACGCTGCCGCGGCTGGCGCTGGAAATCTGGGACGCCATCAAGGACGAAGACTGGGTGCTGACCGGCGCCAATCTGCAGGACTGGTGCTACAAGCTGTGGAACTTCGACAAGTCCTACCGCCATTGCGGCCAGGCGCTCGGCACCGGCACGCAGATCGGCACCTCGCTCGGCGTCGCGCTGGCGCATCGCGACAAGAAGCGGCTCGTGGTCGACATCCAGCCCGACGGTGACCTGATGTTCGACGCCGGCGCGCTGTGGAGCGCGGCCAAGAACAACATTCCGATGCTGATCGTCATGTACAACAACCGTGCTTATTATAACGACTGGGAGCACCAGATCCGCGTGGCGAATTTCCGCGGCACGCCGGTCGAGCGCGCCTATATCGCCCAAGACATCGCCGGCCCCGAGCCCGACTTCGCCACCATCGCCAAGGGCATGGGCTGGTACGCCGAAGGCCCCGTCGAAAAGCCCGCCGATATCGCCGGCGCGCTGCGCCGCGCCATCGCGCAGGTGAAAGCCGGCAAGCCCGCGCTGGTCGATACGGTGGTCAGGCCGCGGTAATGTCATTCCGGGGCGCGGCTGAAAGCCGCGAGCCCGGAATCCATATTCGCTGACCTGCGGTTATGGATTCCGGACTCGGCGCTTCGCGCCGCTCCGGAATGACGGAGCTACCTACCTACCGTCCCGTGCCGCCGACGATAACGACGATGATGCCGAGTGCGAGATTGATCGCGACGATGATGCGAATCTGATTGAGCGCCTTGCCGGCGTCGGGCAGCGCGCCCTGATCGAGCGCGCGGCGGAAGCGTTTCCACGGCGCGAAGAACAAGTGCAGATAAAGCAGCACCATCAGGATGCCCAGCCCCTGCATCACGTTGATGTAGGTCGGCGCGCCGGCGAAGCCGCCGAAATATTTTCCGAGCATCGCGTAGCCCGAGCCGAGCAGCACCACGATGGCGAGGCCGACCCAGGGCAGGAATTTTTCGAACACGCGCCGCCACAGCGCAAGCCGCAGTGGGGGATCGAGCGGGCCTGCGGCCGGGCGCAGCACCCAATAGGCGAACGCCATGCCGCCGACCCAGAACACGGCGGAGAGCAGGTGGAGGGCGAGCAAAGTTGCGAGCATGGCGGATTTCCTCTTCGTCATTCCGGGGCGGCCCGCAGGGCCGAGCCTGGAATCCATAACCCCTGCGAAGCAGATATTACACCGGGCACCGGGATTATGGATTCCGGGCTCGCGCTTCGCGCGCCCCGGAATGACGGGTTAGGCCAACACCCGCTGATCGGGCGCGACCAGTACACCATCGACTGTCATCGGTTCGCTGTCGAGCGCGACCGAGCAATCGGCCATCGGGATATCCACGTGACACGGCGAATGGTTCGAGCCGCCGGCTTCGGCGTTCGGGCCGGTCGAGAACAAGAAATTGCCGGCGAACGAGCGCGCATCCATGCCGTAGGATTGCACCTTGTCGCGCAGGCCGAGCGCACCCCAGGTAGCCTTCGGATGCAGCCCCCAGCCCACATGGGCGATGCCGAAAGCGGCGGGGTCGCTGTAGGATTCAAGATGCTTGCGCAGGTATTTGGCGTCGAAACCGCCGTCGATGCGGGTAATCACGCCGTCGCGGATATCGAGCTCGATCTTTGATTGCACATAAAATTTGAACGGCAGCAGAATGTCGCCGGCATCGATGACAAGGCGGCCCGCCGCCGCGCCTTCGTTCGGCCAAGTGGCGACGAAGCTGCTCGGCCAATGATCCCAATGGCCCGGCTCGTCCGAATAGCCCCATTGCGCCAAGGTCGGAAACTGACCGATTGGCATTGTCAGGTCAGTGCCGGCCTTCGAGGTCACGGTCATGGTCTTGGCCGCTTTGAGACGCTTCTGCGCTGCCTGCACGCGGCGCTTGTCGTCGGCGCTCGGGATCATGCGGGCGAGCATGTCGGGCGGCTCGACCACCAGCAGCATGCGGGTCCCGGCGTTGAGGATTTCGAGCTGCTCGGGCGAATGCAGAAGCCCCATCAGGTCGAGCACCATGTCGACCCGCTTGAGCGTGTCGACCACGATGCGATGACCGGTCAGCGGCGTGGCGCCGACGTCGGCGCGCTGGCCGAATGAGCCGCCGGCGTCGCCCGGCGGCACATCGATCCGGCACACTTTTGCGCCCGTCGCCACCACCGCCCGCATCGCCATGTCGATGTTCGCCGGCAAGCTGGTTTCGCCGGTGAGTACCGCGACGTTCTCGCCGCGCCTGACGCGGCACAGCTTCAGGACTTCGCGCCACATGGCGAGTTTCTGATCGTCGCTGACCGGCATGATGACGGCTCCTGTGTCAGGCGCTGTGCTAGGCGGGCTTGCCCTTGCCCCATGGTCTTCCAGATCAGGCGGCAGATATCCGAGTTCGGATCGTCGAGCGCGGCGCGCATGGTAAAATGGTCGGTGTCCGGAATGATCGGCGCGACGAGGTGCGGCATGGCGGGCCGCCAGGCGGCCGCAAGATCGTTGTGCTGGCGGAGGTATTCGTCGCCTTCGCGCGCGCCCATCGTCAGCAGCAGTCGCGGGGAAGTATCGTGCGGTTTGAGCCGCACCGGGCTGAGTTCCTCGACGTCGCGTTCGGTCAATCCGAGTTTTTCGTTGACGAAACACAAGCGCACCGGTTCGAGATCATAGAGGCCGCTGAGACTGGTGACGCCCTTGATGCGTCCCGGCACGATGTCCGGATCGGTCAGCAGGCTGACCGCAAGGTGGCCGCCGGCCGAATGCCCGGTGACGTAAATCTGCTCCGGATCGCCGCCATGGTCGCGAATGTGCGCGTGCACCCAGGCAATCGCGGCGCGGCATTGGCGGACTTGGTCGTGCATGCGCACACTGGGCATCAGCGTGTAGTTGATGACGACGCTGATGAACCCTGCGCCGGTGAACCCGAGCGCGACGTAGGAGCAATCTTTCTTGTCGTTGCTGATCCAGTAGCCGCCATGGATGTAGACCTGCACGGGCGCCAGGCCGTTCGCCTCTTTGGGCTGGAAAATATCAAGCCGCTCGCCAGAGCCGGCGTCATAGGGCACGTCGAATGTGCAGGGCAGGGTGTCGCGCGCCCGCGCGCTCTGTTCGACCCAGCGGGCACGCTGGCCCTTCAGCCATTCTTCACCGACCTTGAGCCCGTTGTCGTATTGGCGATCAAGCGCCGCCTGATCGTAGTTGCGAAAGATGGCGACGCTCATGGCCCCCCCTGCGTTGGCCAGCGAACTATGCCCTAATTTTTGAAGCTCTTCACCGGCGTCTCCGGCGTGAGCCCGGCGCGGCGGTGCGCGAATGTCTCCCTGCCGGTTTCTTCCCATCGGCCGGCGACCGCACGTTCCGCATACGTGTCCCACACGGCGTCCCAGTCACCGAGTGAGTAGCCGTGCCAGGGCGACTGCGGCTTGAGCTTGGGCAGACCGAGTTCGTCCCAGATCGTTCGCGCGTGTTCCATGAATTCGCGCTTGGGCAACGAGATCGGGGGATTGGTGTCTTTGAGGGTCGCGTCGACCAGCATGGTCGATTCTTCGCGGCCGCCGCCTTCGGACTTCGGCCCATGCCCCTCGGAGCGGTACGGCGAGATCTGTACGTCCTTGATCGGATCGGCACGGTAGGCGAGCGACCAGAACACCGCGTCGGGATTGTGCGGATCGATGTCTTCGCTGACCGCGATGACATATTTGCCGATGTCGGCTTGCAGGCTCGCAGCGCCGTGCAGCGCGCGCCAGGTTTCGGTGCGGGGCGTGCCCGGCGCCATCTGCAGGAACATGACCTTGCGCAAATTGGTCAGGGCCTCGTGCATGACAACACGGCGCACGCCTTTGATGGCGAGCGAGTTGCGGAGATAAGCGAGATAGCGCGGCTCGTAGGCGACGCGTTTCATCACGCTCGACTCGCTTGGCGTCACCTCGCTCAGGACCGAGGCCCAGATCGGCGCGCGCTTGTGTGTGATCGCGGTCACCTGCATCGACATGTTGTAGCCTTCGAGCGCGACATGACCGTGGCTTTCGCCGAACGGGCCCTCGGGCTCCAGCAATTCCGGATCGATCAGACCTTCAACCACGACCTCGGCATCGGCCGGCACGTACAGGTCGACGGTCACAGCCTTGACGATGCGAATCGGCGCGCCGGCAAGCCCGCCCGCCACCGCCATCTCGTCGCAGTCGATCGGCAGCTTCTGGGGTCCGGTGAACATCACGACCGGCGCACAGCCGATTACGATGGCGATCGGCATCGGCTTTTTCAGTTTGCGGTATTTCTGCCAGTGCAGATAGCCGCCGGCCCCGCCGGGCCGCGCCGCCATGCGCACGCCGAGCCGGTCGGTCGCTTTCAGTCCGGCGCGGTAGGTGCCCATGTTGCGCACGCCGGTTTCCGGGTCCTCGGTGATGCACACGGTGGCGGTGAGATAGGGCGCGGCGTCGTAACCGGGCGTCGACACCGGCACCGGCAGCGTTTTCAGCCCGCCATTCGGTTTTCGCAATTCATCGCCCTTGATGACGACTTCCTGGCAACGTGCCGATTGCACCTCGACCGGCGCGATCGGGTTGGCGATGGCCGCCATCCAGGCGTCGCCGATCTGTTCCACCGGCCGTCCCATGCCGATCGCATAAATCTGCGCGGAGGCCGCCAGCGCACCGATGGCGACCGGCGTATCGTAACGGCGTCCTTCGGAATCGATCACGTTGGTGAACAAAAACGCGCGCCGCTCGTCCTCGGCGAAGCCGCCCTGAAACTGCCAGCGCACCAGCGGATGCAATTCGGTTTCTTTGTTGATCGGCCGATCGACGCGTATCAGCAGACCGGCGGCCTCAAGCCGGGCGAGGTGCTCCTGAAAATCGAGCGGCGGATTGGAGCTTTGGCCTTTTGCAGTTCCGGTTGCGCTTTTGTCGAGCATGAGGCGGCCTCTTTTTTGTGGCCACGACCAGCGCGAGCCGGCCGCGGCGTTCGTTGTTATTTCTTGTTTTTCAGATGCTCGGCGATGATCGGCCGTGCCACGCGGAAACAGTCGACCCCAGTCGGCGCGCCGCAGTAGATCGTAACCTGCGTCAGCGCGGCGCGGATTTCATTCGGCGTCAGTCCGTTGTTGAGAGCGCCGCGCACATGGGTGGCGAACTCTTCCATCTTGCCCAGCGCTCCGATCATGCCGAGATTGAGGATGGAACGCTCGCGGGGCTTCAATGTTTCGTCGCCCCAAGTCTCGCCCCAGCAATATTCGGTCAGCAGGCGTTGAAAATCGCGGTTGAAATCGTCGACGTTCGCCAGCGCGCGTTCCACGTAAGCGTCGCCGAGCACCTGTTTGCGCTTGGCGAGGCCGACATCGTAGCGTTTCTGGTCCATGGCGGTCTCCCTGAGAGTGATGGCAACAGTGTAGCCGTCATTCCGAAAGCCGCGAAGCGGGCTCGCGGGCCAAGGCCCGAACTCCGGGATGACGTCAATCTTCCGCCGGGCCGCCCTTCCAGCGTTTGACGATGCCGGCGTCGATGCCGAACAGATCGAGCAGCCGCCCGCACGTATGATTGATGATGTCGTCGACGGTCTTGGGCCGGTTGTAAAACGCCGGGACGATAGGCGAGACGACGGCGCCGATTTCGGCGAGCGTCAACATGCTGCGCAGGTGGCCGACGTGCAGCGGCGTCTCGCGCACGGCCAGAACCAGCCGGCGCCGTTCCTTCAGCACCACGTCGGCGGCGCGCGACAGCAGCGAGGCGGTCACGCCGCAGGCGATCTCGCTCATGGTGCGGATCGAGCACGGCGCGATCACCATGCCCAATGTTTGAAACGAGCCGGACGAAATCGCCGCGCCGATGTCGGCGTTCGGATAGTGAACTGCCGCGAGCGCACGCACGTCTTTCGGCTTGAGATCGGTCTCATAGGCCATCGTCATTTCCGCCGACTTGCTCATCACCAGATGAGTTTCGATGCCGGCGTCGCGCAGTATTTCCAGAAGCCGGATGCCGTAAACGGTGCCGGAGGCGCCCGAAATGCCGACGATCAACCGCTGTGGATGCTTGGCCATGCCTGCCCTTTACCCCCGCTCCGCGTCGGCGGAAGCATTCGAGATCTCGCCATGCGCGATTGAATTGAATGCGTTGAGAAGGATATCCACCGTGTCTCGCGGAAACGTCGCGCCCATAATGTGTTCGTACGCGCAGACATTGCCGTGCGCGGCCGCGCGCGGAGCGGCTTCCTTCCCAAGCGGCCCCGATTGACTGAGCGCGAACAGGGCCTGCTGCTGCAAGCGTTCAGCCTCGAGTTCGATCGCCTTGATCCTGGTGCGAAACGCTTCCTGTTGCCCGGGTTCGATCACCGTCCGCCCGCCTTTGAGCTTGCGTCTGATGTTGCGGATCGGAATGACCGTGAGGTTGCGCCAGTCGCGCACCTTGTCGTCGAGCTTTTTGACCTCGTCGGCCGAGAGCAGGCGCCCCTCGTCGGCGCGCCACAACAGAAACAATAAGAGATTGACGTCGACCCCATACTCGTCCTGCAAGGCGATGCAGGCGTTGGCTACGCCCGAGAGCCGGTAGAATTGCAGGGAGAAGCGCCAGAACGGCGTGGTCTCGGTTTGGGGCTGTGTATCGTTCATGCGGCAAACAGCCTCTCGTAGGCGCCAGCAGCGCGCATGGCGGCGACGATGCGCTCCGGTGTCAGCGGCGTTTCGGCGAAATGCACGCTGAATGGCGATAGCGCGTCTTCGATGGCGGAAATGATTGCAGCCGGCGCCGGAATGGTGCCGCCTTCGCCGGCGCCCTTGACCCCGAGCGGATTGAGCGGATTGACGATCTCGACATGGGCGATCGCGCAGGTCGGCACGTCGGTCGCCATCGGCAGCATGTAATCGGCAAACGACGTAGTGAGCGGCTGCGCGTTGGCGTCGTACTGCATCCATTCAAGCAGCGCATTGCCGATGCCGTGAGCGACGCCGCCTTGCACCTGACCGTCGACGATCAGCGGATTGATCACCCGTCCCGCATCGTGAGCGACGGTGTAGCGGAGAATTTTCACGCCGCCGGTCATGGCGTCAACCTGCACTTCGACAACGTGCGTTCCGGAGCAATAGGCGGCCTGCGATGGCGTGTAATAGGCCGTGTGCTCGAGGCCGGCGGCCTGCCCGGCCGGCAGCGAAACGCCGGGGATGCCCTGCGCCAGCCGCGCCAGATCGCCGAAGCCGATCGACGGTTTGTTGCCGCGGCTGGAGACCGCCTGGCCATCGTCCAGTTCGACATCGTCTTCGGGAATGCCGAGCGTGCGTGCCGCAAGAGCGATGAGTTGCTTGCGCACCGATTGCCCCGCCAGCAGCGCCGACGATCCGGCGTTGACGGCCTGACGGCTCGCAAAGGCGCCGACGCCCTGCGCAATGGCCCCAGTGTCGCCGATGGTCATGACGATATCGTCGAGGCGGCAGCCGATCTGTTCGGCGACGATCTGCGACAGCGTTGTGCGCGTGCCCTGGCCCTGATTGGTGGCGCCGGTCGCGACCGCGACTTTGCCGCTCGCCAGCACGCGCACAGTAACGCCTTCGAACGGACCGAGCCCGGTGCCCTCGACGTAATTTGCGACTCCGATGCCGATGAAGCGGCCCTCGTCGAGTGCCACACGCTGCCGCTCACGGAAGCTGTCGTAGTCGGCGAGCGTGAGCGCCTGTTCCTGCACGCGTGGATAATCGCCGCTGTCATAGACAAGCGGCTTGCCGTCGCGAAACAACAGCCCGACTTCGTAAGGCATCTGCTCTGGTTGGATCAGATTACGGCGGCGGATTTCAGCGCGGTCGATGTTCAATTCGCGCGCGACGCGGTCAAGCAGCCGCTCCATGGCGAACACCGCCTGTGGTCGGCCGGCGCCGCGCACCGGTGTTGTCGGTACCTTGTTGGTGAACACGACCGAGGTATCGAGCTGATAGGCCGGCACCACATAGGGGCCCGGCACCGTCGTCGAGGCAATGTAGGGCATGACAATGCCCCACGGCACAAAGGCGCCGGTGTCGTGCAGCATGCGGCCGCGTACCCCGAGGATCCTTGCATCCTCGTCGACCGCGATGGACATTTCCCAGTACTGGTCGCGTTCTTGTGTGGCGCACAGAAAATGCTCGCGCCGGTCTTCGACCCATTTCACCGGCCGGGCCATCTTCAGCGCCGCCGCGGCGATCACCGCCTCTTCGGGATAAAAGATCGCCTTGGGTCCAAAGCCGCCGCCGACATCGGGCGCGATCATGCGGATCGATTGCAGATCGCGGTCGAGCAGATCGGCCAACGCCTGGCGGCCGAGATGCGGCGTCTGCGTTCCGGACCAGACCGTGAGCAGGTCGGACGCCGGATCGTGACTGGCGAGCACCGCGCGCGTTTCCATCGCCATGCCGCCGCCGCGATGCTGCCAAAGCGCTTCGGCGAAGACGTGCGCGGCGTCCGCAAAGGCCGCGTCGGTGTCGCCGTAGGCCAGCCGGAATGAGGAAGCGACATTGGAGGACAGGTCGCCATGGACGTGCGGCGCGGTGTCCTCGGCGGCGCCGCGGTAATCGGAGACTGCCGGCAGCACGTCGTATTGCACGATCATCGCCGCCGCGGCGTCCTCGGCGATGTAGCGCGTGTCGGCGATCACGACGGCGATGGCCTGTCCCACGTAACAGACCTCGTCGCGCGCCAGCGCGTGCTGCGTTTTCGTCGCCGCCAGCGCGGGATTAGGCAAAAGCAACGGCAGCCGCTGTGTCCGCATCGGATCGGGCAGATCGATGGCGGTGATCACCGCGTGCACGCCCGGCATGATGAGTGCGATCTTGCTGTCGATGGAGACGACCTTGGCGTGCCCATGCGGCGAGCGCACGAAGCAGGCGTGCAGCAGGCCGGGCAGTTTCACGTCATCGACAAAGCGTCCGCGCCCGGCGAGCAGTGTCGGATCTTCGAGCCGCGTCACGCGCGCGCCGAACTGTTTCGCGCCCATCACGCGGTCTCCGGTTTGTCGGCGTCGCGCAGCCGGCGCGCGGCGTCAAGCGCCGCCGCCACGATGCCCGCATAGCCGGTGCAGCGGCACAGATTACCGGTCAGCGCTTCACGCACCTCCTGCTCGCTCGGGTCCGGCGTGTCCCGCAGCAACTCGGTCAGCGTGACCAGCATGCCGGGCGTGCAGAAGCCGCACTGCAGTCCGTGGTTATCGATGAAGGCCTGCTGCAGCACCGAGAGCTTGCCCTCCGGCGTGAGCCCTTCGACCGTGGTTACCTCGCAGCCATTGGCTTGCACGGCGAACATCAAACAAGAGCGGGCCGTACGGCCGTTGACCAGGACGGTGCAGGCGCCGCACACACCGTGCTCGCAGCCGACATGCGTGCCGGTGAGATTGATTTCGTGACGCAGAAAATCGGCAAGCGTCAGCCGCGCGTCGACGACGCGGGCGTAGGATTTGCCGTTGACATTCATGCGCGCCGCTTGCCTGCCCATGACGGATCCTAGGCTTGCACGCCGGCGCGCTGCGCCGCGTCGTTGAGCGCGCGCGAACTCAAGACCTGCGCGAGGTGGCGGCGGTACTCGCCGCTGGCGTGAATATCGCTAATCGGCTCGATCTGCCGTGCCGCCGCAGACGCCGCGCGGATCGCCCCGGACGTGAGCGGCTGTCCGGTCAGACGCGTTTCGGCGGCCTCGACGCGCACCGGCGACGTGGCGACGCCGAACAGCGTCAGCGCCGCACGGCGCACGACATTGTCGGCGCCGATATCGAGCAGCGCCGTCGCACCGGCGAGCGCGAAATCGCCTTGGCGGCGGGCGAATTCGTGGAAGCCGTAACCGTGGCCTTGCCGCCAGACTTGCAGGTCGATGGCGGCGATCATTTCGTCCGGCGCAAGCGTCGTCGCCATGAAGCCTGAGCCGAGTTCGTGGAACGCGATCTGGCGGATGCCGCGCACGCTCGCCACGTGGACGACCGCATCGTGGGCGGCGCACACCGCGGGCAGCTCGGCGGCCGGGTCGGCGTGCGCCAGGCTGCCGCCGATGGTGCCGCGGTTGCGCGTCTGGCGATGGCCGACGTGGTGCAGCGCCTCGACCATCAGCGGGCAATGTTTCGCGATCTCGGGCGAGGTTTCGATATCGCGCTGGCGAGTCATGGCGCCGATGCGCAGCCGCTCGTCGCCGACCACGATGCCGCGCAATTCGTCGAGCCCGTTGAGATCGACCAGATGATCGACGATCACGTAGCGAAAATTCATCATCGGCACGAGCGATTGCCCGCCGGCCAGCACTTTGGCGTTGGGCAATTTGGCCAGCAGCTCGGCGGCTTCCTTGAGCTGTCGCGGCGCGTGATAATCGAAGGGCGCTGGTTTCATCGTCCCGGTATCGTCAGCCGCCGGGCGCGACCCGGCGGTCCATGCTGAATTGCGGCATTGTCGGCGGGCAAAAACGCCCGGCATGAGGTGTTTTTGTTGCTCAAACTCAGCATAGATTGCCGGGTCAAGCCCGGCAATGAGGATCGATGAGGGCTATAGTGCGACCGCGTTACGCCGTCTTGATGCCGAGCTGCTCCATCTCCTTGGCGTAGGCCGCGTCCATGCGCGAGGTCTGACCGTGCTTGGTGAGCTCGGTCGCGAACAGCCGGCGGACCTCCGGCTTTTCGTCGATGTAATCGACCTGGTCGCCGCCGATGCGGCGGCTGATCCAGGCCTTGGGTACACCCTGCGCGTTTCGGATGGCGACGCCCTCGTGCTTGAAGGCGAGGTAGCGCGCCGGCGTGGCGCCGGAATTGAAGTGCTGATGGAACCACATGTTGGGCGGCACGATCAGGGTACCGACTTCCCAGTCGAAGCGCTGCGGTTCCTCGCCTTCCGGCCACATCAGCGAAAACCCCTCTCCCGACAGCACGATGACGTGGGCGCCCGGACCGTGCGCGTGCGCCTTCTTGTAGGTGCCGATCGGGAACTGCGAGATGTGGCTGTTCATCGAGCCCTTGGCGAGGTTGAAGCGGATGTGGCCGCCGCCGGCGCCGCGCTCCGCCGCGGTAATCAGCGGAATGTTGACCGCATCGGGCACGAAATTCGTTGTCAGCAGGAAGCCCTTCTGCTCGCCTTTGGAGCTGAAATAGTCGGGCTCGCCCGAGAAGCGGTCCTTGAAGTCGTATTTGGTGTTGAAGACGAAATCCGCGTCTTCGTAGAGATTGATGACCGGCGGCGCGTTGGTCACCGACACATAGCGTACCGGGTCGCGGCCCGAGCCGTTGAAATGCTGGTGATGGCAGTTGAGCGGAACGGCGAACAGGGCGCCTTCCTTCCACTCGAAGGTGATACGGGCACCGGCATCGTTCCACACCGTGGTCGAGCCGCGGCCGGACAGCACCATGATCATCTCTTCGTAGAGCTGGCGGTGCGGATTGAGGCTCTTGCCGGGCGGAATCTCCATGACGTGGCAGTCGTTCGAGGTACGGGACGCGTCATGGTTAAGGAATACCGCATTGCCGCCGCGCCTTGCCCACGGCTTCAGCTCGATGGTGCGCAGGTTTTGCACGTAAATCGAGGGCAGGATATCGAGGCCTTCGTCCTTGACCCAACGCGTATAGGGCGTTTCCTTCTCGGTCTTGAATTTGTTGGCAAGATCCTCGGAAACGACGGCGTTTTTGGCCATTTGGCTCTCCTATTGACTCTTTAGGCCGCTGCGCGGGACGACGCGGTTTCGGCGATCGCCACGCATTTCTCAGCCCGCATGCGCACGTGAATAGAATCGCCGGTCGGCGTGCGCAAGGAGGGGTGGACCCGGGCGAGAAGGACAGCTTCACCCACCTTGACCTGGAAATCCAGATAGTCGCCGAGAAACACCTTGGCGTCGACGATACCGCGATAAAGATTGTCATCCTCGTCCCGCGTCGGGGCGGCTTCGGACAGTTCAACGTCCTCCGGACGCACCGACACCACAACCGGCGTGCCTTTGGCGAGCGGTTCCACACACTGCACGTTGAGTTCGCCAAGCGGGGTCGCGACCCGGCAGCGGGCATTGTCGGTCGCGGCCGACAGCATGGTGCCGTCGATGAAGTTGGTATTACCGACGAAATCGGCGACGAATTTGTTGCGCGGCCGCTCGTAGATATCACGCGGCGAGCCGATCTGCACGATGCGGCCTTCATTCATCACGCCGATCTCGTGCGACAGGGCCAGCGCTTCGCTCTGGTCGTGGGTCACGTAGATGGTGGTGAGGCCGAATTCGCGTTGCATGCGCTTGAGTTCGAACCGCATCTTTTCGCGCAGCTTGGCGTCCAGATTCGACAGCGGCTCGTCG
>DATCBO010000007.1:0-3122 GCA_036511795.1 Xanthobacteraceae bacterium | reverse complement strand
CCGTTATCGATCGTCGGGTCAGTGCGGATGCGGCTGATATAGGTGGCGTCCTCGCCGACCGATTCATATGGCGTCACATAGCCGCCGGGCTCGTGCTTGTCGATGACAATGCAGCCGGGCGCGCTGCGCAGAATCTCGCGCGCTTGCTCGACGCTGATCGGCTTTTCGAATTCGATGTTGACCGCTTCCGAATGGCCGACGAACACGGGCACGCGCACGCAGGTCGCCGTCAGCTTGATCTTGGGATCGAGAATCTTCTTGGTCTCGACCACCATTTTCCATTCTTCCTTGGTGTAGCCGTCTTCCATGAAGTCATCGATGTGCGGAATGACGTTGAATGCGATGCGCCTGGGAAACTTCTTGGTCGCGATCTCGCCCAGCGTGAACACCGCCTTGGTCTGCGAAAACAGCTCGTCCATGGCGTCCTTGCCGGCGCCGGAGACCGATTGATAGGTCGAGACCACCACGCGCTTGATGACGGCGCGGTCATGCAGCGGCTTCAGCGCCACCACGAGTTGCGCGGTCGAGCAGTTCGGATTGGCGATGATGTTCTTCCTGGAAAATCCGATCACCGCGTCGGCATTGACCTCCGGCACGATCAGTGGCACGTCCGGATCCATTCGCCAGGTCGACGAATTGTCGATCACCACCGCGCCGGCGGCCGCGATTTTCGGCGACCATTCCTTCGACACCGCGCCGCCGGCCGACATCAGGCAGATATCGACGTCGCTGAAATCGTAATGCTCGAGCGCCTTGCATTTCAGGGTACGGTCGCCATAGGACACTTCGACGCCCATGCTGCGGCGTGACGCCAGCGCCACCACCTCGTCGGCGGGGAACTTGCGTTCGTCCAGGATGTTGAGCATTTCCCGCCCGACATTGCCGGTCGCTCCGACCAGCGCGACTTTGTAACCCATCGTTCACTCTCCGAAGAAAAATCCCTGCTGCCCGCTTGCAGCGGAAAGGCAGGAGGCAGCGCTTCTATGCGAGAAAAGTCCTCAAGACAACGTTGAACCCGGGCGCCGCTCTATCGGTGCCCGATGGCGCCTGGTTATTTGATGCGATCCTTTTTGGCCACCCGCGGCAACCCATCTTATGATCCGACGCGAATTCATCCGGCGCTGAACAGCGTTTTCGACGAATGCTGCGGCATGCTGGCGCGCCTGATAGCCTATGTGGGGACTCTGGCCCTGCTTGCCATCGTCGGCATCCATCTGTGGGACATATTGCCGGATAGCGTGGACCTCGAGCCGACCGCCAGAGCGGGCTGGAGCGTGGCAAGCCGCTCGTACCCGGCATTCGCCGTCAGCCAGTTCGATTTACCCGGGAAAACAGAGACTTACGAAATCCTCCGGCATCCCGAAGGCGGCCGCAAGGACGTCTTCCGCTGGGCGGCTTTGGGCGAAAAGCCGGTTGCCGAGCTCGAAATCTACCGTCCCGGCGGCGAATCGGCTCCATCCGGGTCCGGAGCGTCCGAAATCGTCGCCCGCTTGGAGCCAGAGGGCGAACGCGACCTGGAAGCCGCCGGCGTGATCGACAGCAAATTCGGCGCCGTGACGCTGCTTCGCATGAGCGGCGATGCCGGCGAAGCGCAGCCCTGCCTTGGCTTCATCAAGCGATTCGACGCGCCCAGTCTGCGGATCTCCGGCTGGTTATGCCAGGGCGAGACCTGGCCGGCCCGGCGCGCCGCCGTCGGCTGCCTTCTGAGCCGGCTGATGCTGCTGACCGCTGGAAATGAGCCGAAACTGGCCGAATTATTTGCCCGCGCCGAGCTCAGGCGCGGCAGTTGCGCCACATCGGCCGCACCCGCCATCTCGGCGGACTGGGTAACCGGGGCGGACAATCCTCCACTGCGCGGCACATTCTGACCTGTGCTGCGGCCAAGACGCTGGTTTTCATGCAACTTTTTGGCCTCGCGCCGCATTATTGTGACGCAGTGTGGCCCAATTGACCTTGTGACGGTATACAGGCGACCGCTAACATGACGGCCAATCGGATGTGGCGACAAGCCAGCCCATGAGGACATGATGAGTTCCAAACTTCCCGCCAAGAAACGTCCTATGAATCGTTTTGCGAATCGTTTTGCGCTGGTGCTGGTGGCAGGCGCCGCTCTTGCGATCGGCCTTTCGGCCGCCGACGCGCAGACGCCGCGGAGATCTGACGGCAACAGCACGGCTTACGGGCCAAGCGGGCCTAACAGGTCCTATATGCAAGGGCCGCACACCCGGGTCTACATCACCAAACGCTCATGGCTCGACGCCGGCGTCGAAGTGTTGCCGGGCGACCGCAAATTCACCGACTACGCGTTCCCGCCGGAGCTCGGCTACCCATCGTTTGCCCGCGAGAACAACAATCGCCCGATCGATCGCCAGCCGCTCAACACGCCGTCGGACATGGGCGGCTATCCGCGGACCTTCCCGCTGTATTGAGCGGACGCGTCACGTGAACTGCAGGATGGGTTGAGCTCTTCGCGAAACCCATCATCTTCTTCCAACCGATGGGTATCGCTTCGAAGCTGGGCGCGCCCAGCCTCTGCGCTCCACCCATCCTACACGCGCTACATGTTGCAGCTATGCGTGCAGCGCCTGCAATTGCTTCAGGATCGCCTCACCCATCTGCGTGGTGCTCACCGCAACGGTGCCTTCGGACTTGATGTCGGCGGTGCGCAGGCCGCTGGCGAGCACGGCGGCGATTGCGGCGTCGACCTTGTCGGCGAGCTCGCCCATCTCGAACGAGTAGCGCAGCGCCATGCCGAACGACGCGATCATGGCGATCGGGTTGGCGAGGCCCTGGCCGGCGATATCCGGCGCCGAGCCGTGCACCGGCTCGAACAGCGATTTGCGCTTTTTGGTCTTGACGTCGACCTCGCCGAGCGAGGCCGACGGCAGCATGCCGAGCGAGCCGGTCAGCATCGCCGCGATATCCGAGAGCATGTCGCCGAACAAATTGTCGGTGACGATGACGTCGAACTGCTTCGGCCATTTCACCAGGTTCATGCCGCCGGAATCGGCGAGCTGATGATCGAGCTGCACGTCCTTGTATTCGCGGGCGTGCACCTGCGTCACCACCTCGTTCCAGAGCACGCCGGATTTCATCACATTGCGCTTTTCCATCGAGGTCAG
>DATCBO010000006.1:0-54484 GCA_036511795.1 Xanthobacteraceae bacterium | reverse complement strand
TGGTTTCGTTGGTTTTTCCGGCGCGGGTAACTCCCGTGGAGATGCGCACGATCCTCGCCCCGGTTGGCGGTCCATAGGATCGAGCGCTCCGGACTGTCTCCCGAAGCATGGCCTGGTGCAGAGCCTTGGGGACCAGCTGTCTCCCTGGCGAGAGCCGCGGTGGGACGCCGAGAGGCGAGCGCGCTCCGCAAGAGCGCGCCCCGTGCCCGCAAGGCGCGGGTTGTGACGACGCGTCTCTCGGCGTTCCGCTTCCCCTTTGTTTGCGGCCTGGGTGGGCACAGGGAAACCCAGGAAATAGCGCAAGCGGGGAAGCCGTTAGCAACATGGTGGGACAGAGGACTCGCGCGCGAACAAAAATCGCGCCGCGAGAACGGGGATGCTTGCGCTCGCTCAGGCAAACGTGAAGGCCCCCTCATCCCGACCTTCTCCCCGCACGGCGGGGAGAAGGAGCAGTCGCATCCGGAGCCCCCTTCAAGATGACCAAATCAATCCGCCTTGATGCCGGCGAACTTGACGACCTTCGCCCACTTGTCGGTTTCGGCGCGGATGAATTTTTCGAAGTCGGCGGGCGAGCCGGTGAACACGTTGCAGCCGAGATCGGTGAATCGCTTGCGCGTCGCGACATCGGCGAGCGCGGCGTTGACCTGTTTGTTGAGCTTGTCGACGATCGCCGCCGGCGTGCCCTTGGGCGCGACGATGCCGTACCAGCCGGCGGCTTCGTAGCCCGGCAGGAATTCCGACATGGCCGGCACGTTCGGCAGCAGTTCCTGGCGCTTGTCGCTAGTCACGGCGAGCGCGCGCAGCTTGCCGGATTTCAGATAGCCGAGAGAGGCCGGCATCACCCCGAACATCGCCTGCGTCCGGCCTCCGATCAGGTCCGGCATCGCCGCGCCCTCGCCCTGATAGATGACGTCGACCATTTTGACGTCCGCCATCATGCGGAACAGCGCACCGGCGACGTAAAGCGGCGTGCCGCTGCCGCCCGAAGCGAGATTGATCTTGCCCGGATTGGCTTTGACGTAAGCGATGAATTCGGAAACGGTTTTTGCCGGCACGGCAGGGTTCACATCCAGCACCAGCGGGATGGTCGCGATGCTCGCCACCGGCACGGCATCCTGCAGGAAATTGAATTTGAGATGATGATAGAGCGCGGGATTGATCGCGTTCGACGACATGGCAAGCAGCAGCGTGCCACCGTCCGGCGACGCCTTGAGCGCCAGCTCGGTGCCGAGATTGGTGCTGGCGCCCGGCTTATTTTCCACGAAGAACGATTCGCCGAGCTTCTCCGACAGCCATTGCGCGATCAGCCGCCCGATGATGTCGGGCGAGCCGCCGGCCGGGACCGTCACGATCAGCTTCACCGGCCGCGTCGGATAATTTTGCGCGAGCGCCGTGCCCGACAATGCGGGCAGCGCGACGGCGCTCGTTGCCAGTTGCAGGAAACGGCGGCGGCGAAGCGTCATGACGAACTCCTCTGTCAGATAGCGGCGGCGCGCCTACTGCGCCTTGATGCCGACGGTTTTGATCACCTTGCCCCATTTCACGGCTTCGTCCGCGGTGAACTTGCCGAATTCGCCGGGGCTCATCACCATTGCGACGGAGCCGAGATCGGCGAACTTTTTCTGCATAGCGGGATCGCGCAGCACGGCGTTGATCTCGGTGTTGAGCTTATTGACGATGTCCGGCGGCGTCTTGGCCGGCGCACTAATCCCATCCCAGACGATCGCCTTATAGCCCGGCACAAACTCGGCGACGGTGGGAACGTCCGGCAGCACCTTCGAGCGGGCCGAGTCGGTCACTGCCAGCGGCCGCAGCTTTCCCGCCCGGATGAAGCTGATGGTCTGCAGGATCGGGGTGAACGACGATTGCACCTGGCCGCTGAGCAGATCGGGCAGATAGCTGCTGCGGTACGGCACGTTCACCATGTGAACGCCGGCCAACATGTTGAACAATTCGCCGGCCACGTCGGTCGCGGCGCCGCTGCCGACCGAAGCAAAATTGATCTTGCCCGGGTTTTTCTTCGCGTAGTCGATGAATTCCGGAAGCGTCTTGGCCGGCACCGATGGGTTGACCACAAGAACGAGCGGCAGCAACACCAGGCCGGAAACCGGCACAAGGTCGTGCAGGAAATTGAAGTCGAGCTTATCGTAGAGCGACATGTTGAGCACGTTGGTCATGGTCGCCGTAAGCAGCGTGTATCCATCCGGCGCCGCTTTCACCACGATTTGCGTGCCGATATTGGCGGCGCCGCCCGGACGGTTATCGACGATGAACTGCTGCTTGAGTCGCTGCGACAAGCCCTCGGCCAACAGTCGCGTGGCGATGTCGGGCGCAATGCCGACCGGATAAGGCACGACGATGCGGACCGGCCGCGTCGGATAGGTTTGCGCCGCCGCCGTTCCGGGCAGGCACGGCAAAGCGGCCATGGCCGCTCCCAGCCGCAGCATATCTCGACGTGCAAGTTTCATCGTCCCCTCTCTTTTGCGCGGTTGCGGCGAAGCCGAACCGGCTCAGTTTGGCTTGGCGCCGGAGAATTTGACCACCTTGGCCCACTTGGCGGTTTCTTCGCCAAGGAATTTGCCGAATTCCGCGGGTGTCATCGACATGATGTCGCCGCCCAGATCCTTGAGCTTGGTTTTGATCTGCGGGTCGGCGAGGCCGGCATTGATCGTCGTGTTGAGCTTGGTGATGACTTCGGGCGGCGTTCCCTTCGGCGCACATGTCCCGTCCCAGGCGCTCGCCGCGAAGCCCGGCAAAAACTCGCCGACGGCAGGCACGTCCGGCAGGATCGGCGACCGCTTCGCACCGGTGACCGCCAAGGCGCGCAGCCGGCCATCTCTGACAAAGCCGATGGCCGCCGTGATGGTGATGATGAATGCGCTGATCCGATTAGCGAGCAGATCGGTGAATGCCGGCGCCGGTCCGCGATAGGGCACGCCCACCATTTTCACGTCCGCCATCAGATTGATCAGTTCGCCGGCCACCTGCATCGGCGTGCCGATGCCGGGCGACGCCAGGTTGACCTTGCTCGGATTAGCCTTGGCGTAGGCGAGAAATTCCGGAAACGTCTTGGCGGGAAACAACGGATTGACCAGAAACACCATCGGCAGCGCAATCAGGCCCGCGATCGGCACTATGTCGCGCAGAAAATTGAAATCGAGATTCGGGTAGAGCGAGCCATTGATCGCGTTGGCGGTGAGGCAGGTGAGCAGGGTGTAGCCGTCCGGCGCCGATTTCACGACCGTTTCGGTCGCGATGTTGCCGGCGGCTCCGGTCTTGTTTTCGATGATAAAGGGCTGACCCAATTGCTGCGACAGCCACTGCCCGATCAGACGCGACAGCAGGTCGGGCGTGCCGCCGACGCCAAATCCTTCGACGATGCGCACCGGCCGCAAGGGATAATCGAATGCGCGCGCGGCGCGCGGCAACGACGCGGCGGCGACGCCTGCCGCAGCCAGACCCAACAACCTCCGACGCGGAAGCCGCATG
The DNA here is from genome assembly GCA_036511795.1 of Xanthobacteraceae bacterium. Classification (GTDB taxonomy): domain Bacteria; phylum Pseudomonadota; class Alphaproteobacteria; order Rhizobiales; family Xanthobacteraceae; genus BOG-931. Next base: position 50,995 of record DATCBO010000006.1, on the reverse strand, counting down.
ACGTTCCTCCACCATCACCCGTCCCGCGCGGCCTTTCTCGGCCGTACAACCTCTTCCGCGTCGACGGCGGCCCGTGTAGCATAGCCGCGCATGACCGGGGGGACGCCATGAAAATTCGACGCAGAGGGCTGCTTCGCCTCGCCGCAGGCGCCATTGCCACGCCAGCCGTTTCACGGCTGGCGCGCGCCGATACCTATCCGTCGCGGCCGGTGCATCTCATCATCGGCTATCCGCCTGGCGGATCGGCCGACCTGACCGCGCGGCTGTTCGGCCAATGGATGTCGCAGCGGCTCAACCAACAATTTGTTGTTGAAAGCCGGCCGGGTGGTGGCACCAACATCGCGACGGAAGCCGCGTTGCGCGCCGCGCCGGACGGTTACACCCTGTTTCTCGCTTCGCCCGCCAACGCCACCAATCCGGCACTGTTTGCCAAGCTCCCCTTCGATTTCATCCACGATAGTGCGCCGGTCGCCGGCCTGATCCGTTTTCCGGATGTCGTCGATGTCAATTTGTCGCTGCCGATCCATTCGATTCCCGAACTCATCGCCTACGCCAAGGCCAATCCGGGCAAGCTTAACTTTGGGTCCTCCGGCATCGGCTCGACACTGCATGTCGCCGGTGAGTTGTTTAAGATGATGACCGGCGTCGATATCGTGCACGTGGCGTATCGCGGCGGCGCGCCGGCCATGATCGATCTGATCGGCGGACGCGTGCAATTGATGTTCGACAACGTGCCGACGTCGCTGCCGTTCATCAAAACGAAAAAGCTGCGGCCGTTGGCGGTGACGTCCGCGACGCGGGCGACGGTGCTGCCGGATCTTCCGACGGTCGCCGACTTCGTGCCGGGCTACGAGGCGAGCGCGTGGTACGGAATAGTCGCACCGAAAGGCGCGCCGGGCGAGATCGTCGCCAAGCTCAATCGCGAGATCGAAGCGATCCTCGCCGACCCCAAGGTTAAGTCGCAGCTCGGCGATCTCGGCGCTTCGCTGCTCCCCGGCACGCCTGCCGATTTCGGCGCGCTCATCGCCGCTGAGACGGCGAAGTGGGGCAAGGTGATCAAATTCGCTGGCATCAAGCCTGAGTGATCGATGCCGGAATGAACATCCCCGCCGACATGCGCGCCGCAGTGACATTCCCGCAAGCCCTGCACCGGCTTGCCGCAGGTAACGGTCCAGCCGGACGCCCGCTATTCCGCCTTGACGCCCGCCACACGGATCACTTGCGCCCATTTCTCTGCTTCATCGGCAACAAGCCTGGTGAATTCAGGCGGCGACAGCGAAAGCGGCGTATCCCCGAGTTCGGCGATACGTTTGGTCATGCCGGGGTCGGCAAGCGCGGCTTTCATCGTGCCGGCGAGCTTATCGACGATGGCGGCGGGCGTGCTCCGCGGTGCGGCGATGCCGACATAAATGCTCGCCTCATAGCCCGGGACGGATTCGGCGATGGCCGGAACGTCGGGCAGCACCGATGCGCGCGTTGCATTGGTCACGCCGAGCGCCCGCAGTTTGCCCGCTCTAACCTGTTGGATGGTCGCGGCGTAGGTGCCGAAATAGACTTGCACCCGGCCAGCGATGAGATCGACCACGGCCGGACCGCCGCCGCGATAAGGCACGTGCACCATGTCGACGCCGGTCTTGCTGCGGAACAACTCCCAGAACATGTGCGGGGCGCTGCCGATCCCGGCCGATGCAACGGTGACCTTGCCCGGGTGCGACTTGGCGTAGGCGATCAGTTCGGGAACGGATTTTGGCGGGAACGCCGGATTGACCACGAGGATGCCGGCGCCGCGCGAAATTGGCGCGACGGGAGCGAAATCGCGAATGATATTGAAGTTGAGATTACGATAGAGCGTCGCATTCCAGGCGTCGGCCGATGTGGTGAGCAGCAGCGTGTAACCGTCCGGCGCCGCTTTCGCCACCGCCTCGGCGGCGAGATTGCCGCCCGCGCCTGGCCGATTCTCGACGATGAATTGCTGACCGAGTTGTTGCGAAAGCCATTGCGCGATCAACCGCGCATAGGTGTCGCTGATGCCGCCCGGCGGAAAGCCGCAAATAACGCGCGCCGGCCGCACCGGGTAGGATTCCGCCATTGCCGCGGCTGAAGAGAGGCAGGCCAGCCATTCCGCCGGCAAGCCGAAGAAATTGTCGCCGTGCCAACATCATGGATATCCTCCCGCCTTTATCCGCTCCCGCGGAGTGCAGTTCAGCGGGCGCGGTCAACACGTGCTTGCGGCGCGCTGCCGGCGGAATTTATCACGTTGGTGCGGTTCGGGATATCGCTCGACGAACCAATCAGGCAGCCAACCAATCAGGCAGCCACCGATCAGGCAGACAACGGCAACGCGCGAAATTCCTTGGCGCTCGCCATATCCCAGGCATTGGCAAATCGCTGGTCGCGGGTGCCGGAAAGCAGTTCGCCGGGTTTGAGCGGCGGATAAAGCTCGGCGAAAGTCTTGACCTCGTGCGCCGAAACGCGCCGCGAGAAATGCTCCGGCGTCAATTCGGCCGGATGGTCCAATCCGGCGGCCGCCACCAGTTCGGCCAGCGCCTCTACGGTGGCGCGCTGGAAGTTGAACACACGCTCGGATTTGTCGGGCACCACGAGCGCGCGTTGGCGGGCGCGATCCTGCGTCGAAACTCCGGTCGGGCAGCGATCGGTGTGGCAGGATTGCGACTGGATACAGCCGAGCGCGAACATGAAGCCGCGCGCCGAATTGCACCAATCGGCGCCCAGCGCCATGGCCCGCGCGATATCGAAGGCGCTGACGATCTTGCCGCTGGCGCCGAGCTTTATCCGATCGCGCGCGTTGATACCGATCAGCGCGTTGTGCACGAAGTTGAGGCCCTCGCGCAGTGGCATGCCGAGATGATCGGTGAATTCGAGCGGCGCCGCACCGGTGCCGCCTTCCTTGCCGTCGACAACGATGAAATCGGGATAGATGCCGGTCTCCACCATTGCCTTGCAGACGGCGAGGAATTCCCACGGATGACCGATGCACAGCTTGAAGCCTGCCGGCTTGCCGCCGGATAGCCGCCGCATCGTGGCGATGAACTGCATCATCTCAATTGGCGTTGCGAACACCGAATGGCGCGACGGCGACACGCAGTCGACGCCGATCGGCACGCCACGCGCCGCGGCGATCTCCGCGGTCACCTTGGGCGCGGGCAGCACGCCGCCGTGGCCGGGCTTGGCGCCCTGACTGAGTTTGAGTTCGACCATCTTGACCTGCTCGGCGCGCGCGCCGGCCTCAAATTTCTCGGCACAGAACGTGCCGTCCTGGTTGCGGCAGGAAAAATAACCCGAGCCGATTTCCCAGATGATGTCGCCGCCATTTTCGCGATGATACCCGCTGTAGCCGCCTTCGCCGGTGTCGTGGGCGAAATTGCCTTTCTTGGCGCCGGTGTTGAGCGCGCGGATGGCGTTCGGCGACAGCGCACCGAAACTCATCGCCGAAATGTTGAAGATCGAGGCCGCATAGGGCTGGGCGCAATCCGGTCCGCCGATGACGATGCGGGGACTCTCCTTGGCGACGCCTCGGGGAGCAATCGAATGATGCAGCCACTCGAAACCCGCGGCGTAAACGTCGTCCTGGGTGCCGAACGGCCGCTTATCCAGTGCCCGCTTGGCGCGCTGGTAGACGATGGCGCGCTTGTCGCGGGAGAACGGCGTACCGTCTTTCTCGCTTTCCAAAAAGTACTGACGAATTTCCGGGCGGATTTCCTCCAGGATGAAACGGATGTGCGCGGTGAGGGGGTAATTACGCAGTACGGCATGCCGCGTCTGAATGAGATCGACAGTGCCGATCGCCGCCAGCGCGCCAAACAGCACCAGCGCCACGGCGACGATGGGCGATGGAAAGAAATACAGTTCGATCAGCAGAGCGGCGGTGATGGCGATCACGGCCGTATAGGCAATGAACCGCGCAGTGAACGGCAGCATTAGGATGCGCATGGGGCACTCCCCTCCCGGCAAAATCTTCGTCCGCAAGCCCCCCAAAAGAGCTCGCGCCGGCGCCAATCATACGAGGGAAACCTGTCAGTTTCGTAAGGGCGAAGAGACCGTAGCCGACCGCACCTTGGCTTTGGGGGCTGTGGGCTCCCGTTTTGGGGCAGGTCGAGGGCGTGCCAGCCGCTGGCAGCGGGCCTTTCGTGGGCAACCCCCGCATACCGGGGGCGCGCCGCGCGGTCTTGTGATCATGCCGTGCGGTCTATAGCACCGGGGCAAACAGAGCATTGCTGCACCGCAAACTGGCGCGGCCAGAAACGCTCTGCCGAACAACAAAAGACCTCTGACTCGGAGCCATCATGAACATTCAGCGCCGCCGCTTCCTGCAACTGTCAACCTTGGCGGCCGCATTACCGGCCACGTCACGCCTCGCGCGTGCCGAGGCCTATCCGTCGCATCCGGTCCACATCGTTCTTGGCTTTCCGCCCGGCGGCTCTTCGGACGTGATCGGACGCCTGATGGCGCAATCGCTGGCCGAGAAACTCGGAAAGCCTTTTGTGTTCGACAACAAGCCGGGCGCCGGCGGCAATATCGGCACCGAATGGGTCGCTAAGGCCGCGCCCGACGGCTACACGCTGCTGTGGTCGACATCCGCCAACGCAGTCAACGCCTCGCTCTACCACAAGCTCAACTTTGATTTTCTGAAGGATTTCGAGTCGGTCGCGGGCGTGTTTCAGATTCCGAATGTGATGGAAGTCAATCCCTCGATTCCAGTCAAAAGCGTTCCGGAATTCGTCGCCTACGCCAAGGCCAATCCCGGCAAGATCAACTTCGCTTCGGGCGGCTTCGGGACAACCTCACACATGGCGGGCGAGCTGTTCAAATTCATGACCGGCGTCGACATCCGCCACGTGCCCTATCGCGGCTCGGCGCCGGCGCTGATAGACCTGCTCAGCGGCCAGGTGCAGGCCATGTTCGATCTCATGCCGGCGTCGATCGGATTTATTCGCGCCGGCAAGCTGCGCCCGCTCGCCGTGACCACCGCACAGAAATCTCCTGCCCTGCCCGACCTGCCCACGGTCGGTCAGTTCGTCCCAGGCTATCAGGTGAGTACGTGGAACGGCGTGAGCGTGCCACGGGGCACGCCCTCCGACATCGTCGAGCGCCTCAACAAGGAGATCAACGCCAGCCTTGCCGATCCAAAAATCAAGGCGCGGCTCGCCGATCTAGGCGCGACCGGACTGCCCGGCACGCCGGCCGCGTTCGCCACACTCGTCGCGCAAGACACCCAGCGTTGGGCCGAGGTCGTCAAGTTCGCGCACATCTCGGCTGATTAGAGCGAAGTTCAGCTATTCCTTCGGCTCGGCATCGAGCCGTACCACCCAGCCTTCGAGCCCCGGCTTGGCGGCCGGGTACCGCGCCAGCACCAGCGGATCGTGCCCGGGCACGACGTGGCGCGGCGAACTCGCGAGCTTTTTCAGCTTGCGATAACCCTCGACCACCTCTTCGAGGTTATAGGTCGTCGGGAATACGCGGCCGGACTCCATGTGGGCGTAAAGATGCGTCGCGTCTGCGGCGAGCACGACGTAACCGCGTTCGGTCTTCACCCGCACCGACTGTAGTCCCTTCGAATGGCCGCCGATGTGATGCACCGTCACCCCGGGTACGATCTCGTCTTCGCCGTCGTGAAACGCGGCTCGGCCGTCGAACACCTTTCGCACCATGGCGACGACGTCGTCGACCTTGAACGGCGTCCGCAGCGCCTGATGGCACATGCAGCGGCCGGTGGCGTAAGCCATTTCGCGGTCCTGAAGGTGATAGCACGCCTGCGGGAACAGATCGTAATTGCCGCAATGATCGTAGTGCAGATGGCTAATGATGACATCCTTGACCGTATCGGGGGCGATGCCGAGCGCGAGCAATCCGTCCCGCACCGGCTTGATCGTTTCACGCTCACGCTTTCGCCCCATGGCTTCATCGAAGCCGGTGTCGACAATGATCGTTCCGGACGGCCCGACGATGGCCCAAACAAAATAGTCAAGCGGCTGCAGCATGTCGTGCGGGTCGCCATGGATGAAATTCGCCGACGACGGCCGCTTATGATGGCCGTAGCGAATGGCGTAGACTTCGTGCACATCGTCGCTCATGACGGCACCTCCCCGGTTGAACTTGGCACATCATAAGCCACGCTGTCTGGCGGCGCACGTTAGCGACGAACGGCCGGGCGACGGCCCGACGTTTGCGACAATGCAATAAAGGACCGTGCGCTGCGCAACGAGGCGGCCGCAAAGCTGGCTGCGGTCGCGCACCGCACCATCGACTCGAGCCATATCGGCAACGCCTTGTCAGCGGATTTGCCGCTGCGCTACGCTGCTCCCAACAACGCGCAGACGTTGAACCATCCATCGAGGGAGGGAAGCATGAGCGGATCGGCCGCAAGCGGCTCGGCGCCGTGGTACCGGGCGCTGAACTGGGCGCAGTGGAAAGCGTTAATCGCATCGAACCTGGGCTGGACGTTCGACGGATTTGAGGTCTTCGCCCTCATCCTCACGGTCGGCGCGGCGCTGCACCAGTTGCTCGACCCGTCGCAGTACAAATTCATTCCCGCCTATGCGGGCGCGGTGATCGCCATTACGGTGTTCGGCTGGGGCACCGGCGGCCTGCTCGGCGGTATTTTGGCCGATTACATCGGCCGCAAGCGATCGATGGCGTTGACGATTCTGGCCTACTCGCTGCTGACCGGCTTGAGCGCGCTGTCGTGGAGCTGGCTGTCGTTCGCCATTTTCCGTTTCCTGGTCGGCCTCGCGATCGGCTCCGAATGGGCGACCGGCGCCTCGATCACAGCCGAGCTGTGGCCGGACAATGCGCGGGGCAAGGGTGGCGCATTTCTGCAAGCCGGCTATCCGATCGGGAGCATCATCGCTTCGACCCTATGGGTTCTCATTGGCACGTCCGGGCCCAACGCTTGGCGCTACATGTATCTGATTGGCGTGCTGCCGGCGCTCATCACCTTCTGGATTCTGCGCAACATTCCCGAATCGCCGCGCTGGGAAGAATCGAACAGACAGCGGCTTGCCGCACATGACCAGCGGCGGCGCGGTGTTGCCTTGCGCGGCGAAGATGCCGCCATCGTGCGCTTCACTCTTATCGACATGTTCGTCGAGCCCGCGGTGCGCATGCGTCTCATCTTGACCTTCGTGATGTCGCTTTCGGTCACGATCGGCTACTGGGGAGTTTCCACCTTCGTGCCAAGCTATGTCGGTTCGGTCGCCACGCACCTTGGGCTTGCTGCCCAGCGGTGGGTTGGCTTGGCCGGGCTCGTGCAGAATATCGGCGCGCTGCTCGGCTTTTGCTGCTTCGGGTTTCTCGCCGACTCGCTTGGCCGTAAGCCCACGACATTCTTGTACTATCTGCTGTGTCTCATCCTCACCCCGATCGTCTATCTGTGGGTGCATGACATCCGCCTCCTGTTATTGGTCTTCGCGGTCTACGGATTCTTCATCCAGGGGGTCTTCTCATGGACCGCGGTGTGGCTGCCGGAACTATTTCCGACGCGCATGCGGGCGACGGCGGCGGGCTTCATTTTCAATACGCCGCGCCTGATCTCAGCGATCGCGCCGCTGATCGCCGGCAGTCTGATTGTCGGGCTCGGCGGCTACGGCAAGGCTGCAACGATCCTCGGCCTGTTCTATATCCTCGGCCTGGTCACCGTGCCGTTCCTGCCCGAAACCAATGGCAAGCCGCTGGCGGAGGTCGACACGCTGTCGACGCCCGGCGCGGCGGCCAACAGCGGCAGACGGCGTAATCGGCGGCCGTGAAAAGAAAATGCCCGGCGCGAGGCCGGGCATCGGGATTTCAAAAATCGAACGGGCTGACAAGATCGGGCGCCGCGGCATGAACGCTGCGGCGTGAGTTCCGATCAGGCCGCAGCGGCGGTGAGATTGCCGAATTTCTTCAGGTTCTCTTTCTGCTTCTCGTTGCGCGGCGGCAGCTTGAACAGCCGCGCCGCAGTGCCGCCAAGGATGTTGTGCTTGGCCTTCTCCGCCAGGAACGGCAGGTCCCAGATCGTCGACGGCAGATCGAAATCCCAGTGTGGATAATCGGACGAGTACAGCAACTGCGTCTCAGCATTGATCATGCGGAACGTCGTCTCCATCGCGCCGTAGTCCTGAATTTCCATCGGCTGCGTCGAATAGAACATGTCGCGCATGTAGTCCGACGGCTTTTTCTTCAGGATCGGCGCTTCCGAAGGCCGCAGCATGTATTCGTGATCGAGGCGCTGCATCAGGAACGGGATCCAGGCGAGCCCGGCCTCGATCCAGACTACCGGCAGTTTGGGGAACCGCTCGCCCATGCCGTTGACGACCCAGTTCGTGCAGTGCAGCACGTTGTACCAGGAGAAGCCGAGCGCATGCGCCGACATGAAGCGGTTGCAACTCCGGTAGATCGGCTCGCCCCAGTTCGGGCCTGAGTGGAACGACAGCACCAGGCCGCGCTCTTCCATCGCCCGGTACATCTTCATGTAGGCGTTGTCGTAGACCGCCATGTTCGGGCGCACGGTCGTAACCATGAAGCCACCGACGTGCTTGCGGTCTCCGAACGTCTCGACTTGGCGCAGCGCGGCCTCCGGATCGGAGAACGGCAGGCACAGCATCGAGAAGAAGCGGCCGTCAGCCTCCGGCATCACCTTCTCGGTGAGCCAGCGGTTATAGGCCCAGCACAGATCGACCTCCATTTCCTTCTGCGGATGCATGCCGATATTGAGCATGCCGGTCGGAAACAGGCAGGAGTAATCGACGCTCATGGCGTCCATCCACCGGTGGCCGAGCTGAATGTCGCGCTGCGCGCCGCCCGCCGCGTCAGTCTTCTCCGAACCACGCATCGGATAGCGGGTGACACGGCCGCCCATGTCCTGATAGCCGACACCCGTCGGCATGATGCCGGTGCGGTTGCGCTTGCTGCCGGCCGAAAGGCTCAACTGGCGCAGCACGTCATTTTCCATGAACGGGAGCCATTCGTTCTGGTTCTCGTTCTCGTAATGGTGCGCGTCGACATCGACGATGACCATGTCGTCGAAATTGCGCTGGTGAGCCTGCTTGCGCGCATGCGCCAGCAGCCGGCTGGTATTAAGTTCCTCGACCGTTACGCGCCGACCGCGATCAGCGATGAGATCCATGGCGTTTCTCCTGACGTTCCATTCCTGAAAGAACGGCCGTTACCGGCCCGTCCAGCTCTGCCACATGCCAAGCTCGAAAACTGCGAGATCGGCAGCCTTTAACAATCCGCTCGCCGTAACCATCACGTCGGTGGCGGAAATCGAATTTTTGGGCACCGGCGTGATCTGATCGCCGGCCTCAAGCCGCGCTGTATAAACGCGGCAAGCCGCAGCCATCAGTTTCTGCAGCGCTTCGGTGCTCACCAGATCGAGCTTACCGTCGACGATACTTTGTTCGAGCACGGACGCGAGCCGCTTAGCGTCGGCGGACGCGCCCTCAACCAGTTCGACCTGAGGCTTCGCAGCCGGCCGCACCGCGACCGGCCGGCGCGCAGTTTTTGCCGCCGGCTTCGCGGCGGATTTAGTGATTCCCTTTGCCGCCCGCTTAAGCGACGACATAAAGTTCGTCCCCCTTTTGCACGGTCTTGTATTTTTTCAGCTTCATCTTGCGGTCCGACACGCACTCGCCGGTCCTCATGTCGTATTCCATACCGTGCCAGGGGCAGACGAAGTGCATCTCGTCTTCGGCGAAGAATAGGCCCATCGAGGTCTTGTCCGGGCGCAAGCGCTCCTCGACCTTCGCGATAGTCAGTCCTTCGCAGGCCGGGCCACCCTGATGGAGGCAAAAGTTGCTGTAAGCGTAAAACTCGCCCTCGTGCTTGAAGACGCCGATCTCGTTGTCGCCGACGAACACGATCCGCCGATCGCCATCCTGGAATTCCGTAAGTTTTGCGACGAATTTTTCCGCCATATGCGCTACTGCCCTCGTGCTGCGCCCATCGTTGGGCTGACTTTTTCCTTTTTTGGCCCGGCCGCCCCGGACTTGCGCCGCCCGTCGCAGTAGGCGCACGCCTTGCAAGCCATGCATTTAGCACAAACTGCGCCGGAGCACGACCGCGCTTCTACCGTCTAGTTATCTAATCTCATTCTAAGGTGGGACAAAGCAAAATCATGCCAAAAGCCCAGCGGAAGCGGCATAACTGCTAACACAGCCATGCCGGTCGCGAAGGATTTGCCGGTCGCGAAGGATTTGCCGAGCTCGAAGCGGCACTCTTCCTGAAGCCCACACAACCACGGCGTCACCACGTTCCGGGCGTGTGCAACAAGTTGTAGATGGCCTGCGCCCGACCCTGCGTATTAAATCGGGATAACGGTTGATCCCGTCCACGCGGGGCGGCGCATCAAGCCATCCGGTTTTCGATCTCGCCGATCTTCTCGATCCAGAGCTTCACAACGTCGCCAGCCTTGAGGAAGGTGCCGCTTTCGGCGCCCGTGCCCGACGGCGTACCGGTGAGGATCAGATCGCCCGGGTGTAGCGTCATATTGATCGACAACTGCTCGATTTGCTCCGCGAGCGAGAACAGCATCTTGCTGGTGTTGGAATCCTGCTTCAGCTCGCCGTTGACCCACAGCTTGAGGCCCAGGTTTTGCGGGTCGCCGATGTCGCTCGCCGGAACGATCCACGGCCCGATCGGGCACGAACCGTCGAAAGACTTGTGCTTGGTCCAGTCCATTTTGAACGGCGAGGTCGCGGGAACCGGCGGCCGGCGGCCGCGATCGCGCGCCGAAAGATCGTTCGACACCATGTAACCGGCGACGTAGCTAAGCGCCTTGTCGAGCGTCACATCCTTGGCAGGCCGGCCGATGACGGCGGCAAGCTCGATCTCCCAATCCATGCTCTTCGCGTAATGGGAGATCTTCACCGTGGCGCCCGGATCGGTAATGGTGCGCGCAGCCTTGATGAAGTGCCAGGCCTTGAGCCCCTGTTCGTGGGGGTCGGCGGGCGGCGGATTGCCTTCGCGCGCGGCCATGGCGGCAGCGTGGTCGCCATAATTGGCGCCGGCGCAGAAGATCGTGGAGGGATTCGGAAGCGGGGCAAGGAGCTTGGTCTTTTTCAGCGGCTGCCGCTTGGCCCGGCTCTTCGCGGCGCCTGCCGTGGCCTTTCGCAGCGCGCCTTCGGCGGCTTTCCAGTCTTGCAGGATGCCGAGCACCGTCGCATAGGCCGGCTTGCCGGTCAGCTTGACCGCATCGAACACCTCGTCGCCGATCACGATGCCGGCGCGCGGACCCTCCGCCGATTTATAGGTCGCGATCTTGTAGCCCGCCGGTTTTACCCCAGCCATGTGCGTAGCCTCCCTGATGGCGATGAAACCCTGGTTGCGACAAAACCGCGATCCGGTCCAGTTGGCAAGACCGGATTGCCAAGCCGCCTTGCGCGCAAAGCAGTCCCGCACCCTTGAGTTGACGCAAGCGCGGTGCTTGATTCACCCCACAAGAGCACCCACGCCCAAAGGTTGGAGAAGGTCGGAGACACCCCATGATTAAGCTGAGACGCATCGGGCACGCCACATTCGAGACGCCCGATCTGCAAAAGATGATCGACTACTACACCGAGGTGATGGGGCTCGTGCTTGCCGAGCGAGAAAAGGATCGCGCCTTTCTCACCACGCAAGTCGGGCTGCTGGCTATCCAGCTCAACAAGGGCGAGACCGAGCGCTGTAGCACCCTGTCATTCGAGGTCGCCCCTAATTCAGACTTCGGCGCCCTGGCGCGCGATCTGGAGAAAGACGGCATCAAGAGCGAACTGCGCAACGACACGATTCCCGGCATCGGGCCGGTGCTGACGTTCGATGACAACAAGGGCACCACGATCGCTCTGTTCAAAGAGTGGAGCTACCTCGGCAAGCACTTGGCGCACCATGGCGTCGGCGCGCTCAAGCTCGGCCACATCGCCTGGGTCGTTAACGACCCGCAAAAGACCTCCGAGTTCTATCAAAAGGTCCTGGGCTTCCGGGTTTCCGACTGGATCGACGATTTCTTCGTATTCATGCGCTGCAACACCGATCATCACACGGTGAATTTCATCCGCGGCAAGAACGTCAAGATGCATCACATGGCGTTCGAACTGAAGGATTTCATCCATCTGCAGAATTCATGCGATCTGTTCGGACAGAAGAAAATTCCGATCATCTGGGGGCCGCTGCGCCACGGTCCCGGGCACAACATCGCCACCTATCATCGCAATCCGGATGATCAGGTCATCGAGTTCTTCTGCGAACTCGACCAGATGGTCGACGAGGAGCTCGGCTATTTCGAGCCGCGGCCGTGGCATCAGGACACGCCGCAGCGGCCGAAAACATGGAAGGCCGGCATGAACAACGTCTGGGGACCGCCGCCGCTGCCGGATTTCCATCGCGGAAGGGATTAGTCATTGCGAGGAGCGAAGCGACGAAGCAATCCAGGGCCGCTCGCGTTGCGCTGGATTGCTTCGCGGAGCGTGTCATCGGACCGCGCGACTTCGCGCGGGTCCGTTGGCTCGCAATGACGCGGTTTACTCGCTCTTGCCGCCGAGTTGCTTGAGCTTGGCGAACACCGCGTTGACATCGAGTTCGTCGCCGGACTTGTCCGCGGCAGGCTCGGGCTCCTCCTTCGGAGCGGTCGTCACCGATGCAGGCAGCAGCGTGGCGCCCTGCTCTTCGACCGGGAGCGGCTTCTCTTTGGCGGCGCGATGCACTTCGAGATCGAGGTCGATCTGCGAGCACAGGCCGAGCGTCACCGGATCAAGCGGGGTGAGATTCGCCGAGTTCCAGTGGGTGCGCTCGCGAATCGCCGCAATGGTCGACTTGGTGGTGCCGACGAGCCGCATGATTTGGCTGTCTTTCAGCTCCGGATGGTTGCGCACCAGCCACAGGATGGCATTTGGCCGATCCTGCCGGCGTGACACCGGCGTATAGCGCGGCCCCTTCTTTGGCTTGGTTTCGGGCATGCGCACCTTCGGCTCGGCCAGATGCAGCTTATGACTGTGGTCGGCTTCGGCGGTAGCAATCTCCTCGCGCGTCAGCTGGCCGGTCGACACCGGATCAAGGCCTTTGATGCCCTGAGCGGCGTCCCCGTCCGCGATCGCCTTCACCTCGAGCGGGTGCAGATTGCACAATTGCGCGATCTGATCGAACGAGAGCGATGTATTATCGACCAGCCACACGGCTGTCGCTTTGGGCATCAACGGCGCGGTCGCCATGGGTAAATCTCCTCTGTGCTCCGCCCGCCTTGGTCAGGCGAAGCCACTCCTCAAGGATTACTGGAAAAGCTGCCGACATATAGGCGTCCGAGTCTTCCGGCGCAACCGTTTGTCGGCCTTAGTTTGTCGGCCTTAGTTGTCAGCCTTGGTCTGTCAGCCTTGGCGAAGACCGACCCGACCCGCTATTGGTGAGCGATGGCGTGTGGAACGTGCGCGCAAGGTTAAGGGAGGCGCGGATGGGCAGAGCTTTGTGCGCGATCGCCGCGTTCGCGCTTGCCGCCCTGCCGTTTGCGACATGCGCCCAACCGGCGGATTTTCCGGCGCGGCCGGTCCGGCTGATCGTACCTTTCGCGCCGGGCGGTGGCGTCGATATCGTCGCCCGGCTGGTGGCGCCGAAGCTGAGCGAGGCGTGGGGCCAGCCGGTCATCGTCGAGAACAAGGCAGGCGCGGTCGGCGCCATCGCCAGTGAATACGTCGTGCAGCAGCCGGCAGACGGCTACACCGTTCTGATCGGCGTCGCCGGCAGCCACGCGATTGCGCAGTACCTGCATCACAATCTGACCTATGACCCGATGCGCGACTTCTCTGGTGTCACGGTGCTGGCCTATTCGCCGCTGATCTGCCTCGTCGCGCCGTCTGGTCCGTTCCACACCATGAAAGAGCTGGTCGACGCGGCGAAGACCAAGCCGATGCCGTTCGGCAGTCCCGGTGCGGGTTCGCAGCCGCACCTGATCGGCGAAATGTTCAACCTGCTCTACGGCACCAAATTCCAGCATGTCGCCTACCGCGGTGTTGCTCCCGCCATGCAGGATCTGCTCGGCGGCCACATTCCGATGGTGATGGGCGAGATGGGTTCGGCCAAGCCGTTCGTCGCTTCGGGGCAGCTGCGCGCGCTCGCGGTGACCGGCACGGCGCGGAACCCGAGCGTGCCGAACGTGCCGACGTTTACCCAAGCCGGCTATCCGAGCTTCGAAGTCAATTCCTGGTTCGCGCTGTTCGTGCGCGCTGCGACGCCAAAACCTATCGTCGACAAGATCGCGGCCGACGTCACCAAGGCGGTGCGCAGCGCCGATGTCGAGGCGCGGCTGGCTTCCGACGGCTGGGAAGCCGGCGGCGGCACGCCAAAGGAATTCACCAAACTCTGGATGGATACGTCCAAACAGCTCGGACACGTCATCCAAGAACGTCACATCACGATCGAATGAGGACATGTCATGGCCGGACCGCTCGATGGAAAAGTCGCAATTGTCACCGGCGCGGGGCGCGGCCTCGGCCGGGTGATGACACTCGCGTTGCTGGCGGCGGGCGCGAGTGTCGCGGCGACCGAGCTCGATGCCGAAGCGCTCGATGAAACCGGGCAAGCCGCCGAAGCGAGCGGCGCCGGCGAGCGCATTCTCGATGTCGTTGCCGACGTCACCCGTGACGACGGCGCGCCGAGGATCGTGCGCGCCGCCACCGAACGCTTCGGCCGCCTTGATATCCTGCTCAACAACGCCGGCATCAACATGACGCTGTTCCGCCGGCCCGACCTCAAGCTGAACGGAAAATTCTGGGACGTGACGCCGGAGGAATTCCGCCGCATCATCGATGTCAACGTCGTCGCTGCTTTCCTGATGAGTCGGGCCGCGCTGCCGGTGATGCTCAAGCAGCACTGGGGCCGCATCATCAACGTCACGACAAGCCTCGACACCATGTATCGCGGCGGCATGCAGCCGTATGGCGGCTCGAAAGCGGCGAACGAGGCGCATCTCCTCGGGTTCGCGCAGGAGCTTGAAGGCACCGGCGTCACCGCCAACGTGCTGGTGCCAGGCGGCGCCGCCAACACGCGCATGGTTTCGGTCGGGCAGCAGCCGGATCGGGCGAAGCTCGTTTCGCCCGACGTCATGGTGGCGCCACTCGTCTGGCTGTGCTCGAACGCGTCCGATGGCGTCAACGGTCAGCGCTTTATCGGCGCACACTGGGACAAGAGCCTGCCGCCCGACGAGGCGGCGAAGAAGGCAGGCGCGCCGGCGGCATGGCAGCAGCTTGGCCGCCAGGCCATCACGCCCGACAGCGTGCGCTGATTTTATTTGCTCGCGTTGACGGGCTGCACCGCCGTGGTCTTCGGCACGGCGAGCGGCACCGCACGCCTGACAAAGCCCATCGGCGGATGAACGACGCGCTTCGTGAAAATCTGACCGCAACCATTGCGGCCGCACATGGTCACGGCCTGCGCGGCATTGCACAACGATCCGATCGAGAGAGCCGCGAGGGTTGCGAACAAAGCGATGCGATGCATACCTCGTGTTAGGATTTTATGGTGAATGAATCGTTAATTACGGCCGCATGCGACAAAACGGATCACTCGGCCTTGATGCCTGCCTCCTTGATGATCGGCGTCCATTTGGCCATTTCGGCCTTCTGCTTCGCCAAAAGCGCCGCGGGCGTCTGGTCTTCGGCCGGCCAGACTTCCTGACCGACTTTTTTCAATCGCTCCTGCACCACCGGATCGGCCAGGCTCTCGCGAATGGCGGCATTGAGCTTCGCGATCACGTCCTGGGGTGTGCCCGTGGGCACCCAGATGCCGTGCCAAAAACTGGCGTTGACACTGGTGATGCCGAACTCGTCGAGCGTCGGCACGTTCGGCGCCGCCCACCAGCGCTTGGCCTGCAGCACCGCGAACGCCTTGAGCTGGCCGCTTTGCACGTAAGGCAAAGTGCCGGCCGCCTGACTGAATGCGAAGTCGACATGGCCGCCCATCAGGTCCTCGGCGACCGGCGCCCCGCCGCGATACGGCACGATCTGAAACGCCGTGCCGGTGACTTTCTCGAACAGGCGGGCGGCAATGTCGGTTGGACCGCCGACGCCGACGGTCGCCATCGTCGCCTTGCCGCCCTGCGCCTTCAGCCACGCGATCAGGCCTTTGACGTCGTTCGGCGGCAGCGACGTGTTGGCGACGATCCAGATCGGCGTGTCGGCGATCAGAGAGACCGGCGCCAGATCCTTCACGGGATCGTAGTCGAGCTTCAGGATGACCGGATTGAATACCGCCGTCTGGGTATGGCCGATGCTCAGCATGTAGCCGTCGGGCGGCGAATGAGCCACGCGGCCGACGCCGATGCTGCCGCCGCCGCCGCTGATATTGATAACGACGACGGGCTGGCCGAGCGGTTTCTGCATGCGCTGTGCCAAGAGGCGCGCGATGGTGTCGGTCGGCCCGCCGGCCGGATACGGCACCACAATCGTGATCGGACGCGACGGATAGGAGTCTGCGTGCGCAGCGGCGACGCCGGCGAGAACAGCGAAGACAAGAGCCACGAACCTGCGCATGTCATTTCCTGATTTTGTGCCGCATCGCGCGGCCATTGTGATGCGGCGTGAGGGTTGCCTCGGTACCGGGATTGTATTTTGCTGCGCGCGAGTAGGCTAGCGACCGGCGATTGCCCGGTGAGGATTGCCCAGCGAGGAATATCATGGATTTCGAATTCAGCGAGGAACAGACTCTGCTGCGCGACAGCGTGCGCAAGCTGATGCAAAGGCACGCGCCGCCCGAATATGTACGCAAGCACGATCGCGAACGCACTTATCCGGAAGACCTGTTTCAGGCATTCGCCGCGGCCGGTCTGTTGGCGCTGCCGTTTCCGGAAGAATACGGCGGCGCCGGCGGCACGCTGCTCGACATGACCATCGTGGCCGAAGAAATTTCGCGCATCTCCGCCGATCTGGTGATGGCCTATACGGGCAATATTTTTTGCGGGCTCAACCTGCTGCGCAAAGGCACCGAGGAGCAGAAGCGCCATTGGCTGCCGAAACTCGTGGCCGGCGAGATCAAACTCTCGATCTCGATGTCGGAGCCCGACGCCGGTTCCGATATCGGCGCCATGCGCACCAACGCGGTGCGCGACGGCAATCAATGGGTGATCAACGGGCAGAAAATCTGGGCCTCGACGGCCGGCGCGCCCAGCAATGTCATCAGCCTCTACGTCAAGACCGATCCGAAGGCGCACTACCGGCAGGGCCTGTCGCTGTTTCTGGTCGATAACGACACGCCGGGCCTGACGCTGCGCAAACTCGATATGCTCGGCCGCCGCGCCACCGGCACCTACGAACTCACCTTCGATAACGCGCGGGTGCCGCCCGACCGTCTGATCGGCGGCGAGAACAAGGGCTGGGACGTGGTGATGTCCGGCCTGGCCGTCGAGCGCGCCGCCTCGTGCGCCGGCAATGTCGGCGCCGCGCAGGGCGTGGTCGATCTCGCCCTGCAATACGCCAAGGACCGAAAACAATTCGGCCGCCCGATCGGCGCCAATCAGGCGATCGCCCACATGCTCGCCGACATGCAGACCGACGTGGAGGCCGCGCGCACGCTGATGTGGCGCGCCGCCTGGCTGGTCTCGAACGACAAGGACGCGCTGCGCGAAATCACCATGGCGAAACTGTTCACCTCGGAGACTTACGTCAAAGTCGCCAACCTCGGCATGCAGGTGCTCGCCGCGTTCGGCTATTGCGAAGAGTTCGACATGGCGCGCCACTACCGCGACGCCCGCGCCGCAACGATTGCCGCCGGCACCTCGCAGATTCAGCGAAACCTGATCGCCAATCTGATGGGCCTGAAGGTGCAATGATGCCTTCTTCCGCCCCCGCGATAGCGGGGGAGGGGGACCACCTTGCGCAGCAAGGTGGTGGAGGGGGCCTCTGAGGTGACGCCGATGAGAGCGCCGAAGAAAGTAATCGGTAATGCCCAGCGCCTGCGGCGCGCTATGTCGGTGCCGGAAGCGCGACTGTGGAACCGGCTGCGCTCGCGCGCTCCTGGAAAGCCAATCTTTCGTCGCCAACATCCTATCGGACCTTATGTGCTGGACTTTTATTGCGCGAGAGCGCGGTTGGCGATCGAGATCGACGGAATTAGCCATGACATGGGCGATCGGCCCCAGCGCGATATTCGCCGCGACGCTTGGCTGAAAAAGCAAGGTGTTACCGTGTTGCATATCCCCGCTTGCGATCTAACAAACGGGATCGATGAAGCGGCGGACGCCATCGTTCGAATGGCGGCCGAGACGCGGTGAGGCTCACGCCCCCTCCACCACCTTGCTGCGCAAGGTGGTCCCCCTCCCCCGCTTTCGCGGGGGCGGAAGGCATACAAATCCGTTCTCGCGACGCCCCGGGCGCCCGAGTTTTACCAAACAGCCACGAACACGTTGCCCCCCGAACAAACAAAGAGGGAGGCGGAGCGCCGAAAGGCGCACCTACCAGCCGCGCCGCACTCCCGGATGTTGCCACCTGAGAATGCTTGCAGGCGCGGCGCGGGCTTTGCGAAGCCCGCTCGCCTTCCGGCGCTCCACCGCGGCTCTTGCCTAGCGACCGAATGCTTTGGCTCGATCCGGGCCGCGCTTCACGCGATCGAGAAGGAGCGGGCGTTAACACGCGCCGTCAATCGCGTTTAAGCCAAGCACCTGGCTCGCCGGTCGTAATGCCGGCGGGGACGATGCCCGAACCGCCCGAGTGCGGAGTGTATCGCTCCGCCCGCGGGAACCGCACTCGCTCCCTTCCGTTGAGTACCCTCGGCCGAAAGGTCCCTTGATTCGTGAGCGAGCTGAAGCTTGGTAACTTATTTGGGGACTTTAATCAAGGACCATTTTCTTCATTGGTCGTGACGTGACCTTCGAAGGAGATCAGGCCAAGGGCGAGCTGTTGCAACGCCTAGATGCATCCGGCTATTTTCGCTAGCCAATGTCGCAAGCGCATCATCTACGACATTGCCGCGTGGCACCTCGTGACTTTCACATGGCGGATCGAATAGCTCGGACCTGCGGCTTCGCCAAACGAAATGCGCGATGACAAGTAATACCTCGACCGTCAGGGCAACCAGCTAGCTCTGTAACTTCCGAACTCAATTTGTGAGGTAACTCATGGCGATCAATTACGGCTCGAGCGGCAATGGCCCCTCCGCCGATACGGTCACCGACCCTCAAAAGCTTTTCCAGGCCCTCCCAGCAAAGGAGAAGAAATACGCGTACCTGCGAGATGTCCAAGGGGATGTATTGGGAAAATGGTTTCTCGCTGAAAAGCAGAAAGATACGGTGATCAAGATGAATACCGGCAGCGGCAAAACCACTGTCGGTCTGTTACTTCTCAAATCGAGTCTCAATGAGAGTGTTTATCCAGCCGCATATTTCGCGCCAGATAACTACCTCTGTTCGCAAGTCGAGGCAGAGGCCAATGCGTTGGGTTTGAAGTTTACTAACGACCCACGTTCTGCAGAGTATTTGACCGGTCGTGCAGTCCTAATCGCGGATATTCGAGTCTTATTCAACGGAAGCTCGAAATTCGGAGTTGGTAGCACTCCGGAATTAGATCTTGCAGTGGCCGTAATCGACGATGCTCATGCTTGCCTCGCGACCGTCGAGGGCCAGTTCACGATTAAAATCCCGAGGGCCGAGCCTGCATATCAACCTTTGCTCAATTTGTTTTCTGACGATATGCGCACACAATCGGAAACTGGCAGTCAGGAAATCATCGATGGAACGGGAGATTCGTTGGTTCAAGTTCCCTATTGGGCCTGGCAGGACAAGCAAGCCGCCGTCGTTGGCCTCTTAAATAAACATCTCACGGGACGACCCGCGAAGTTTCAGTGGCCGCTAGTCAAGGAAGACCTAGCAGGATGCAGCTGCTTCTTCACTCCCGGCGAAGTTGAGATTTCCACCCGCTGCTTGCCGGCAGACGTTATCCCCAGTTTCCAGAAATCAGCACGTCGTCTCTACATGACGGCGACGCTAGCGGACGATTCAATCCTCGTTACGGACTTGGGTATTGACGCGAAAGCCGTCGCCAAGCCGATAACGCCGAAAACTGCGTCCGATCTCGGTGAACGAATGATCCTTGTTCCCCAAGAGATAAACACGGGAATCCTCGATCAACACATCAAGGCTTTCGTTGCGGAGTATGCGGCGACCCAAAACGTGGCCGTCATAGTGCCATCGGGCCCAAGAGCGAGCTTTTGGGCCGATGTTGCAACTCCGGGAATGACTTTAACCGCCGAGAACCTCGACCAGGGCGTGGAAAAGCTCCGTAAGACCAAAGGCAACCTTGCCGTGCTCGTGAACAAATACGAGGGGATCGACCTGCCCGATGATGCCTGCCGGATTCTCATCGTTGATGGCGTTCCCGACACCCGACGCCTAATTGACGCCTATGACCAAGGAACACTGTCAGACAGCGAACGCTATCTTAGTCGGCAGGTTCAACGCATTGAGCAAGGGATGGGTCGCGGAATTCGGTCCAACGAGGACTACTGCGTTGTAATCCTCATGGGTCTAAAGCTCCTGAAGGTACTATATGCGCAAGGAGCGGTCCAATACTTTTCCCCCGCGACGAGAAAACAATTGCAGCTGTCGCGCGCGATCTCACAACAGATCGCGCAAAAGGGGCTAAAGGCTTTGGCGGAGCCCATCAAGGACGTCCTCACTCGGAACCCGGGATGGGTAGCCGCGGCCAAGAACGCTTTGATTGACGTAGCCTATCCCGCTGAAGAGTTAGTCGATGAAGTTATCATTCTTCAACGGCAAGCATACGAGGCGTTTCGCCGAGGCAAGTATTCTGAAGCCGCGGAAATTCTTCAAAATGCCACCAACACTTCGACGGAAGACACCGTGAAGGGTTGGCTTATGGAACAGAGTGCGGCCGCGCTGCACCGTGTCGACAAGATTACGAGCCAGATTCGTCTCGCCGCTGCGGGTGATCGCAATAGACGCGTCACAAAACCGCTGGCCGGTATCACCTACAAGAAGATTGATACGCAAGGCGTCGATCAGGCTCAACTCGCACGTGACTTCCTCATAAGCCAATACAAGGCAGGAAACGGTTTAGTCATTGGTGTTAATGCGATTCTGGAGCATCTGGTATTTGGTGAGTTTGGGACCGACGAGTTCGAAGAATCTTTGATGTTGATAGGGAGGCATCTAGGATTCAAAGCTCAACGCCCTGAGAAAGAAAAAACAGCGAAGCTAGACGCTTTATGGGCGGTCGGGAGTCAGCAATACATCTTATTTCCTTGCAAGAGCGGGGCCACCACGCAGTCCATCTCCAAGACTTACGCTGACCAAGCAAGCGGCAATATGAATTGGTTCTTGCAAACGTATGGTGCTGGGTGTGTCGCCACCCCTGTCATTGTGCATGTATCCGACATGCTCGATAAGGATGCCTATGCGCCGAAATCCACACGCGTGATGGACAAGTCAGCAATGACCAAGTTTCGTGAAGCCGCGGCGGCTTATGCCACGGGAATCAAAGGTAGCTTTGACAATCCGAGCGAGATCAAGGCGCACCTCAGCGCGAACAGCCTCCTCGCAGCACAATTTCTCAAAGCTTTCACCCGGCCCGTTAAGAAGCAGATATAGAGGCCACTCGCTACTTTTCAGATCATCTGTGTTAACAATTTCGCTAGAATCCGAGTTGACTACACCGTCACGGCAATTCCCCGATCAACCAATATGGCGAGTTGCGCCTTCGGCGGCCCTGCCCTACGCGGCTGCAATCGTCATGCCCGGCCTTGTGCCGGGCATCCACGTCTTCTCTGCGTGCAACGATGAAAAGACGCGGATGGCCGGAACAACTCCGGCCATGATGCCGTGGGAAGACCATGTTCAGAACGGCCTGCTACCGGAACGCCCGAACGCCCCCGTTATCCCAATATCTCTCTCACTTTGTTGGCGAGCGTCGTCATCGGAAATGGCTTTGTAAGAATTTCCATGCCAGGTCCGAGGTGCCCGTTGCCGACAGCGGCATTCTCCGCATAGCCAGTGATGAAGAGCACCTTGAGTCCGGCGCGCCTTGCGCGAGCGGCATCGGCGAGTTGACGCCCGTTCATATGCCCCGGCAGTCCCACGTCGGTGATCAGCAAATCGATTGATTGATCGGTGCTCAATATCTTCATTGCCGAAGCCGCATCGTGCGCTTCCAATACGCGGTATGAATTCTCCGTCAGAGTTTCGCTTACGAGCATGCGCACCATTGCTTCGTCGTCCACAATCATCACTGTCTCGCCGAACCCCCGGTCGGGCTCCCGGGTCAGTGCTGCTTCGATCTCGTCGGCGCTGCCAAAATAGCGCGGCAGGTACAGGCACATTGTCGTCCCCTTCCCCACCTCCGTGTAAATGCGGACCTGACCTCCTGATTGCCGCACAAAGCCGTAGATCATGGAAAGACCCAAGCCGGTGCCTTGGCCTATTGGCTTGGTCGTATAGAAAGGATCAAATGCGCGAGCGACCACGTCGGGCGGCATGCCTGCACCCGTGTCTGAAACACATAGGGAAACATATTGCCCGGGAGGAACATCCCGCTCTCGGGCGGCTTGATCGTCGAGCCACTTATTCGCTGTCTCAATTGTGAGCTTCCCGCCGTTTGGCATGGCGTCGCGCGCGTTGATCGCGAGATTCAGTACTGCACTCTCCAACTGCGGCGCATCCACTTTTGTCAGCCAAAGTCCGGCGGCCCCCACTACCTCGACAGCGACGTTGGGCCCCATTGTACGGTTGATCAGGTCCGCCATGCCGGCGATGAGCTTGTTTGCGTCCGTGGGCTTGGGGTCCAGCGTCTGGCGACGCGAAAACGCCAGCAACCGATGCGTGAGTGACGCGGCGCGATTGGCGGATTCGACGGCTGCGCCAATAAAGCGATCCGCTTCGGATGCCCGCCCCTGCTGAATCCGATGCTGTGCCCGATCCAGCGCGCCGATGATGCCCTGGAGCAGGTTGTTGAAATCGTGCGCCAAGCCGCCAGTGAGCTGGCCTACAGCCTCCATCTTTTGCGCCTGCCGTAGCTGCTCTTCCAGACTTTGGCGTTCGCTTATGTCACGCGCCGTGACCGCGACGCGGGCGGGCTGACCGGGCTCCGCGGGTATTGGAGTGGCTACAGCATCGACAACCGATTTGCCCTGTTTGCGGGTGTAGGAAAACGGTGCGCCGGCGTGCAGAGACGCCTCAAGATAAGCGTTCAGCTCCGCGGCCCGGTCGGGCGGAAAAATTTCGTTAGTCGATCGCCCGATGACCTGAGCGCGCGTCATCCCATAAAGCGTCAGAGTTGCCGGATTGATTTCATCATATTGGAATTCGCCGTCGGGCCGGCGCGAGAGAATGGCGTGGCACTCCGACGAGTGCATATAGAAGGTTTGAATGTTCCTTAAATCGGCGGTGCGTTCCTCAACCCGGCGCTCAAGCTCCTGGTTAAGCGTGGACAGGCGCTGGGCCTGCTGTTCCAGCAGCGCTTCGGCTCGCTTTTTCCCGGTGATGTCGCGCGCGATCTTGGAGGCGCCGATCACGTTCCCGTTTCTATCCTTGATGGGCGAAACGGTGAGCGAGATGGCGACCAGGCTGCCATCTTTCGTCTGACGCACGGTCTCAAAATGCTCGATGCGTTCGCCACATCTGATCTTCCCGAGGATCACATCTTCCTCGTGATGACGCTCCGATGGGATCAGCGTCAAAACGGATTTGCCGATGATTTCATCCGGGGTATAGCCAAAGAGTCGTTCAGCAGACTGGTTCCAGCTCTGGATAATACCGTTGGTGTCCTTGCTGATGATGGCATCTTCCGAGGACTCGATGATGGCAGCGAGATGCTGGGCCGACCTGACGGTCGTGGTCTGCTCCGTTACGTCGCGCACAATTTTGGACGCGCCGACTACGTTGCCTTGAGAATCAAATAGGGGCGAGACCGTGATCGCGACGGCAATCAACGATCCGTCCTTGCGGCGACGGACGGTCTCATGATGCTCCACCCGCTCGCCGCGACGTATCTTCTTGAGGATCAGGTCCTCGTCGCTTTTCCGCTCTGGCGGGATCAGCAGGTAAATGGGCTTGCCGACAATCTCCTGGGCCGTGTAGCCGAAAATCTTCTCTGCGGCTCGGTTCCAGGTCTGAATGACACCATCCAGGTTCTCGCTGAGAACAGCGTCCTGCGTAGATTCGACGATTGCAGCGAGTTCCTGAATGGCCCGTGTGGCATCCTCTGGGTCGGGTGATTTCAAACTTTCACTCCTGCGTCGAGGGTCCAGCCATGAGAGGGGGCGCCGTTTCGCAGCTCCTTCTCGGTCTCGGACAAGGTGATGTAAAGGAACTGCTCGCCCGCCGCCGCGCCCTCCAGGGGGACGCGAAGCGCCATTGTCGTCTCGCCGGTCCCGGGATTTCCTTCGAGCAGAAATAGGTGTCCGACAGTCAGGCCACCCTCAAAAACATCGTCACGTCCAGGGACGCCGAGCCAGGCTTTGTCTGATCGGCTTTTCTCAACGTCCATGGGGTGCTCCGATCTTTTTAACAATTGCTTCCGGGAGAAGTCGCGATGGAATGCCGTTCAATACAGGAGCGAGCTCGTCCTTTACACGTTGCAGCTCATGCCGATGCTGACACTCCAGCCAGAACTCAGAGGGAACACCGCACAATCTTTCGAGACGAGCCGCCATGGCAAGAGTAATCGCGGCATCGCCAGCCAAAATCCGGTGGAGCGTTTGACGTGTGATAGTAAGATCTTTCGCAGCCTGGCTGACAGACAAGCCCAAGCTCGGCAGCACATGGTCGCGCAGCAACACGCCAGGATGTTCGGGGCGGCCAGAGGGCGGAGCCGCGTGATCAGCACCATTGTTCATGGTACCCGTAACGCCGAACGCGACAGATCAGTTCCGTCGCGGTCCAGGTCCGAGTTGAGTACACCGTCACGGTAATTCCCGATCAACCGATATGGCGAGTTACGCCTGCGGCGGCCCCGCCCTACGCGGCTGCAATCGTCATGGCCGGGCTTGTGCAGCCTTTTGTGCCGCGCATCCACGTCTTCTCGGCCTCGCCAACATTGCGCTCCTGCTGCCGGTGACCAATCCGGCTGCAACACCTTTCTGATGCAAAATGATGTACTCTAGAGAGGCCGGATGAACCAAACGGGAGGCTTCGTGCGCACGATGATGGCAGTGCTTCGAGCTTGCATCCTTGCTCTCATAGGCGTCTCCCCTGCCTTGTTGCACACACAACCTGCGGCAGCTCAGGACGCATTCTATCAGGCAGCCGAGAGCGAAATCGCCGGACCAGCGGGCAGCGTCATTCGCAAGGAGCCGCGTCTCGGAGCGCCTGCCGGAGCAACTGCATACAAAATCCTTTACCGCTCGACCAAACCCGACGGCACTCCGATCGCCGTCTCGGGTATCGTCATCATTCCCGCGGGACAAGCTCCGGCGGGCGGATGGCCGATCGTCGCCTGGGCTCATCCAACTACCGGAATTGTATCTCGCTGCGCCCCTTCTCGCGCACTGACCGTCTTTCAGCAAATAGCGGGAAGTCGGCACCTGTTGGAGCGCGGTTACGCGATCGCGGCGACCGATTATCCAGGACTCGGCACGCCCGGGCCACACCCCTATCTCGTTGGAGAAAGCGAAGCGCGCGCGGTCATAGATTCCGTGCGGGCCATTCGTTCGTTTCCAGGATTGGAGAATTCCACCCGTTATGCCGTGTGGGGTCACTCGCAGGGCGGTCAGGCAGCGCTCTTCACCGGAATGATCGCCAAGTCGTATGCGCCGGAGCTTCAGCTGGTCGGCGTCGCCGCCGCGGCGCCCGCGACAGATCTCGGCGCGCTAATGACCGACGATCTCAACACTGCCGGTGGACGTAATATCACCGCAATGACAATTTGGTCATGGGCCAGGGTTTACGGCGCGCCCATGGACGATGTCATCGAACCTGCGGCGATGCCAACCGTCAGCGCGCTCGCCGAACAATGCATCGAAGGGGCTTTCGACCTGTACATTCGGCAAAAGCTATCCGCGCCGCTGGCGCACACATTTTTGTCCGTAAAGAATCCGGCGGCGGTCGAGCCGTGGAAGTCCCTTCTCCTGCGCAACAGCCCGGGAAATCTCCCGACAGACATTCCAATGTTTATCTCACAAGGGTCGTCCGACGGCCTTGTCCGCCCCTCAATCACTGAAGCCTATAAGAGCCGCCTCTGCAAAGCGGGCAGCAAGGTCGAAATGCTGATGATGCCGGGCGTAAGCCATGGCTTTATCGGCTATGACAGCGCGGATGCCCGGGGCCGGTTGGATGGCCGACCGGTTCAAAGGAAATGCCGCTGCCAGCAATTGCTGACTGAGGCCGCCTCTTGAAGGCAAATATGCCAATCCTGGCCGGAAGCGTTCGTGAGCCATGTGATCGCCGATTTGATGGGACTGAAGGTCCAATAGCATTTGCTCCACAGGAGGAACTCCCTGCGATCGCAAGGACTTAGTCTTTGCATCGCAGCCCTGTCCGCGGGCGTCCCTGATTTGGCCCATTCTTGGCGGAAGAATCGGCCGCATTGAGTCCTTTTTGGGTTTCCCAAGAGTTCCTTAAGGGCGAGGCACTCGATGACGACAGCGATAATCGGCCGGCTGAAGTCTCCCGATGCGCGCGCGGTGCTGAGCGCGGCGAGCTATCTGCTCGAGCTCGCCGTGATCGCAGCGAGCTATTTCGGCCTCGCCAACATTGCGCTCCTGCTGCCGGCGACCAATCCGGCCGCAACCCCGCTATGGCCGCCGACCGGTGTCGCGCTGTGCCTTGTTCTGTTGTGCGGCTATCGCGTCTGGCCTGCCATTTTCCTCGGTGCGTTTTCCGCCTCGGCGTTTTCAGTCTATGGCATGACGATGGCTTCGCTGCCCGAGGCGGCGGCCGTCGGCGTTGCGACCGCGGCAGCGGCGTCAGCCGGCGCATGGCTGATCAATCGCTGGTCGAACGGCCGCAAAACATTCGATACGCCGGCCGGTATCGCCAAGTGCATGGCGATCGTTGTCGTCACCGCGCTGATCAGTTCCGCCATCGCATGGTGGGGCAGCCGTCTTGCCCAAGAACTTGTCGCCCGAGAACTTGCCGCCCAAGAATTTGCTCATAACGTTGCGCCTGCCGATCTGTTCGCCGGCTCGATCGTTCCGTGGATCAAATGGTGGCTCGCGGATGCCGCCGGCACGGCGATCCTCACATCGGCAATCCTGCTCTGGGCCAACACGCCGCTGCACCAGATTTCCAAACTGAGCGTTCTGGAATCGGTCATCGTCATCCTTGTGGCGGGCACGATCGGCGCCATTGCGGGCGGCGCCCTGATCGGCAACGACCTCGCGGCCTTGCTGCCGTATCGCGAGGCGTTTGGGTTTCTGATCTTTGTGCCGCTGGCGTGGGCGGCGCTGCGCGGCAATCAGCGCAACACCGCCGCCGCTACGCTGGTCTTTTGCGGCGCCGCGATCTGGAGCGTTTCGGCCGGCTCCGGGGCGCTGCCCGCAGCCGACTTGCATCGATCGCTCATTTTGCTGCCGGCGCTTTCGATCGCGGCGCTGATCGTCTCTCTCATGCTCGCCGCCACGGCCGCGACGCAGCGGCAGGCGCAAGCCACTCTCGCTGCCACGCAAAGCCATTTGACATTGCAGCTCAATCAGACGCAGCTCGCGTTTCGCAGCCTCAAACAGCATTTCCAGATCTTCATCGAAGGCGCCGCCGACTATGCCATCTTCGTGCTCGATCCGACCGGACACGTCACCAGCTGGAACGGCAACGCGCACAAGATCATCGGCTACGAAGCCGACGAAATTCTCGGCAAGCATTTCGCCATTCTGTACCGGCCCGACGAGCGCCGCGCCGGCGTGCCAAATCGGGCGCTGGAATTGGCCGTCCGGCACGGCAAGCACGAAATCGAGGGCTGGCGCGTGCGCAAAAATAGCGCGCCGTTTTTCGTCACCGGCGCCCTCACCGCGATTCGCGACGACCACGACAATCTGATCGGCTTTGCCAACGTGTTGCGCGACGGAACCGAGCGGCGCGACACCCAGGAGAAGCTGGTCGAGGCGCGCGAGCAACTGGCGATGTCGCAGAAAATGGAGGCGATCGGCAAACTGACCGGCGGTATCGCGCACGACTTCAACAATCTCCTGATGATCATCGGCGGCAACGCCCAGACCTTCAAGCGTCTGCTCGACCCGAAACTGCCGCGCGCCATCGAGGCCATCCAGACAGCGGCAAAACGCGGCGAGAGCCTGACACGCCAGTTGCTCACCTTCTCGCGGCGCCAGCATCTTTCGCCCACCGTTGTCGATCTGAGCGCCAGCATCAGGAATATGCGCACGCTCATCGAAAGCTCGCTGCGCGGCAACATCGTCTACAAGGAGCAGATCGAAGCCGGCATCGATTGCGTCAAGATCGACCTCGCCGAGCTCGAACTCGCCATCGTCAACGTCGCCGTCAATGCCCGCGACGCCATGCCGAACGGCGGCGTGTTTTCGGTGACTGTGTGCAACGTCAAGGCCGACGGCGGCATCAACACGGATCAGAGCGAGAATTTCGTCGCACTCGAATTCAGCGATACCGGCATGGGCATTCCGCCGAGCTTGCTCACCAGGATCTTCGATCCGTTTTTCACCACCAAGGAGGTCGGCAAAGGAACCGGCCTCGGCCTGTCGCAGGTCTATGGATTTGCCCACCAGGCGGGCGGCACCGTGCAGGCCGACAGCACGGTCGGCCAAGGCACCACGATCACCATTTATCTGCCGGCCAGCACCGAGGCCCAAGCTGTCGAAATCGCCACCGCGAATGACGAAGCCGCGGGCGAGCGGCATCCGGTCGTGCTGGTCGTCGACGACAGCGTCGAAGTCGCAGAGGTCACTTCGTCGCTGTTCGAGCATCTCGGCTATGAGACGGTCTATCGCGAGTCGGCGGACGAAGCGCTGAAACTGCTGGCGGAAGGCGCGAGCGTCGATCTTGTCTTCAGCGACATCGTCATGCCCGGTACGATCGACGGTGTCGGTCTCGCCCACGAAGTCCGCTCGCGCTACCCGGGCCTGCCGGTGATGCTGACGACCGGCTACAGCGCCGCCGCCGCCGCGGCCCCTTCGGGCCTGCGGATCCTGCCAAAACCCTTCGACAGCGACACGTTGCGCAGCTTCATCCAGGACACGATGGACGGCGGCGCGCTGGCCCATTGAATTCGACTTCCCGAATTCTCCCGTCAGATCGTTTCCCGATTACGTGCAATCGGGAAACGCTCTAGATGTGTAGTTTGGTCTCTTCGGAAGACCGGCAGCCACTTTTCCGGAAAATGCTCCGGCCTTTACGTGCTCCCTTAGGGTCGCTACCTGAATTGCGATGCAGGCCGTGAAACACCTATGATCGCAGGATTTGCTGCAGCAGTTCCACCAGCGCACCGGGCGCGGTGACATTTGGATTGTGGGTCGAGTCGATTTCATAGAGCGGCCAGCCCTCGCGTCTCGCCCGCGCCGCGAATTGCCCGAACGGCCGCAGCTCGGCGCCGCGCGTGCACCAGATATAGGTCCGCGGCAGTGATAGCGGCGCGCTCAGCCGGACCGGCTGCTGGAAACACCGCGCCGATTGCGGCAAGCGGAATTTTGCTACCCAGGCCACATCGTCTTCGGAGGTATCGGGCGGAATCGGATTGGGCTGCACGCGCCAGCCGTCGCCGTTCTTGACGCTGTCCAGATGGCGCTGCCGTTCGCGTTCGGGCAACAGGTCGATCAGCGCCTGGCCGTCTTCCGGCACGAAGGCATCCAGATAGACGCGGCGGGCGACACGCTCGCGCGCCCGATCGGAGACGCCGGTGGCGACCATGCCGCCATAGCTATGGCCGAGCAGCACGACATCGCGCAGCTCCTCATATTTCAAAACGCCCAACACGTCCTGGATATGGGTATCGAGATCGTTCTCAGGCCGCGCCAGGTGCGCGCGCTCGCCCAAGCCGGTGTAGGTCGGCGCATAGAATTCGTGTCCGGCCGCCGCAAGCGGCAGCCGCAGCTTTTTCCACGACCACGCCGCGGACCAGGCGCCATGAGCCAGCACGATCACCGCCAAGGGAGCCTCCTTCAGCCGAGACGTTCCATAGGTAAATATGCGTAGAAGGGTCAAGCCGGAAACTTGATTTGGATCGAGATGAAATACGCAGGCGGCGAACCGAAGCAAAACGGTTTAGTCGCATGGTGCCTGCCAATCGACGCGTCGCACCGTTCATGCGGCCCGCGAGATTATTTCAGTGATTATCGAAATATCTCTTGACGTCCGAGGATATTTCGATAAACACTGAAATATGAAAAAGGACCATGCCGTCGCGGCCTTGGCGGCGCTCGCCCAGGACAATCGATTGGATGTTTTTCGTCTGCTGGTGCAGGCCGGGCCCGACGGCATGCCGGCCGGTCAGGTCGCCCACGCGCTCGGGCTTGCCCCCACACACTGACATTCCATTTCGACCGGCTGCGCGATGCGGGACTGGTCACCGTGCGCCGCGATGGCCGGTCCATGATCTATGCGGCGCGCTTTGAGACCATGAATGGCTTGCTCGGCTTCCTGACCGAGAACTGCTGCCAGGGTGCGCCGCAAAAGTGCGCCCCGGCCGCCGTTTGCAAACCGGCGCGCAGCCCGCGCAAGAAAATCTCGGCATGCAAGAAAATCCCGGCATGAAGGAGGACTTGAGATGAAACGATTCCACGTCCATGTCGCCGTCGACGATCTCACGCGATCCATCGGATTCTACGCGGCGCTGTTCGCGGCCGAACCATCGGTCATCAAGCCGGACTATGCCAAGTGGATGCTCGACGATCCGCGCGTGAATTTTGCCATCTCGACGCGCGGACGGCAGCCCGGGCTCGATCATCTCGGCATTCAGGCCGAGAATGCCGGCGAGCTGAACGAGATTCACGGCCGTCTGGACAAGGCAGGCGGCGCCGTCATCGAACAAGGCCAGACGAATTGTTGCTACGCTAAATCGCAAAAGTCGTGGATTGACGATCCGGCGGGAATCTCCTGGGAGAACGTTTCACACCACGGGCGACAGCACCGACTATGGCGACGGCTCGGGTGAGCGCACGGCCCGCATCGCGCATGACACGTCGTGTTGCGCGCCCCAAGTCTGCCCCCCTCAAGTCTGCGCGCCCCAAGTCGCCGAGCCGATCGCCAAACCCGCCGCGGCTTGCGGCTGCCCGGCCGCCTGAGGCGCGTCATGACCGAACGTCCGTTCGACGTGCTGTTTCTGTGCACCGGCAATTCGGCCCGTTCCATCATGGCGGAAGCTATCTTGAACAAACTAGGCTCGGGAAAATTCCGCGCGTTCAGCGCCGGGAGCCAACCGAAGGGGCGCGTTCATCCGGAAACGCTCAGGCTTCTCCAAAGCCTCGGATACGACGCGGCCGGTTTTCGTTCCAAATCGTGGAGCGAGTTTGCCGACCCAGGCGCGCCGCTGCTCGATTTCGTCTTCACGGTCTGTGACAACGCCGCGGGAGAAACCTGCCCGCTGTGGCCCGGACAGCCGATAACGGCGCATTGGGGTGTCCCTGATCCCGCCGAGGTCAAGGGCACTCCGGCGGAGATCGCCGTTGCCTTCAAAGACACCTACCGGATGCTCAACCAGCGCATCGGCATTTTCACGGCGCTACCGCTGCGGTCGCTCGACCGACTAAGTCTGCAAAACAAGCTGCGCGACATAGGCCGGATGGAAGCCGCGGCGGCGAAGGCGGCGGAGCCGACGTGAAGCCATCGCTCGCTCGACGCATCGTGGCAGAGGGATTAGGCACCGCCTTTCTGCTGGCGGCGGTGGTCGGCTCCGGCATCATGGCGGCAAAACTGTCCGGCGGCAGCGGCGCGCTGGCGTTGCTCTGCAATACGCTGCCGACCGGCGCGATCCTGGCGGTCCTGATCCTCACCTTCGGACCAGTCTCGGGCGCGCATTTCAATCCGGCGGTCAGCCTTGCGTTCGCGTTACGCGGCGAACTGCCTGTGCGGGTCGCGGCTGTTTACATCGCCGCCCAGGGTGTCGGAGCCACTGCCGGCGTTTGGGCGGCCCACGCGATGTTCGATCTGCCGTTATGGCAGGTGTCGCTTACCATCCGGACCGGACCCGGCCAGTGGTTTGCGGAATGCGTCGCCACATTCGGATTGTTGCTCACGATTTTCGGCTGCGCGGCGCGCACGCCGACGGCGTTACCGTATGCGGTCGGCCTCTACATCACGGCGGCATACTGGTTCACGGCCTCGACGTCGTTCGCCAATCCGGCCGTCACGATCGCGCGGTCGCTGTCGAACACCTTTGCGGGTATAGCGCCTGCAAACGTCGCCGCTTTTGTCGCCGCCCAGCTTGCGGGGATGGTCACTGCCGTCGCCCTGGGGAACTGGTTGTGGCGATCGTAGCCGGCGCGAGATTTCATTTGGCTTTGCCAGCGCATCGCCGGCCTTGGTCAGCCCTTGGTCAGCCCTTGGCCCCCTTGGCAATCCACGGGTAAGCGATCATTCTATTCGAACGGCAAACGCGCTTGGAAGCAACCTCCGGGCCTTGCGTCGTCGAATTTGCCCAAGGAGCGGCGATGACGGACTATTGGCTCAGCAAGCTGTTCTTCGACTTGCAGAACGATGCGAAACTGGCCGCGGACTATCGCGCCGACATGCCGGCGGTCATCGGCCGGTACCCGATCAACCCGGAGCTTCGCACGGCGCTGTTTGAGGACGACGTCGGCAAGCTTGCGCCGGAGGTCAATGCCTACCTGCTGCGCTTCTACTTTCAGGTCCGGGGCATGCCGGAGTCTGAATTCATAGCGCGACTGAACGCAATGAACCCAGCCGACGGAAATGCGATGGAGAAGATGCCTCATGGCTAGCCTTGTCGGAGTTTTTGCGGCCAGCCACGGACCGATTATCGCGCGCGATTGGGATAAGATGCCGCGCGAGCATCGCGACAAGCTTGAGGCTGCTTTCGATGAAATCGGACGCAGGCTCCGCGCCTGCCGGCCGGATATTCTGGTCGTGGTCTCGCCGGATCATTGGGTCAATTTTTTTATCAACAATCTGCCCGCGGTCTGCATCGGGATCGGCGACGAGCACGACGGTCCGCCCGAGCCCTTCATGCAGAAGGTCTATCCGCACCTGCTGCTCAAAGGCCACGCCGCGTTCGGACGCCATTTGCTGCAAACGGCGCTCGATAATGAATTCGAGCCGGCGCTGTCGCATCGGCTGCGGCTCGATCACGGTACCTGCATCCCGCTGTGGCGCGCGGCGGTCAGTCCCGAATTGCCGCTCGTGCCCATTCTGGTCAACGACCTCGAGGCGCCGATGCCGAGTATCAAGCGCTGTCTCGCGTGGGGCCGGCTGCTGCGGCGGGCGATTGAGACTTATCCCGAGCCGCTGCGCGTCGCCGTGCTCGGCACCGGCGGCCTCAGCCATTCGATCGGCGAGCCGACCATGGGATGGATCGACGAGGAATTCGATCACGCCTGCATCAAGCAATTCGAAAATGGCGAAGAGCGCCAACTGGATGCCTTTCTCACCGAGGCGCTGCCCCGCACCGGCAACGGGGCGCAAGAAATGCGCGACTGGGTCATCGCGCATGCCGCAGCCGGCAGCACCGGCTTTGAATTGATCGACTATTTCCCAAGTCCCGCAACGCTGGTCGGCGCCGGCTTCGCGTCGTGGAAACTGCCGGCGGCTTAGATCGGACCGGCGGCCGAACTGCAGGAGGAAACAATGACCGTACGCGATGCCGCCTCCACTGCGACCGCTTCGAGCAAAAGCGACATCCGTTATTACGGCGTGCATCATCTGGCATTGAACACCGACGACATGAAAATGACGGTCGATTTCTATGTTGGCGTGCTCGGCATGCGGCTCGTCCATGCCATGCGGGTGCCGCCCGGCGTCGGCACCGGTCCGGGCAATCGCGGCAATCCGCCGTTCGAGGAAATCAGGCATTATTTCTTCGACATGGGCCGCGACGCGCTGTTGGCTTTTTTCGAGATGCCGAAGGGCGCCAAGCCAAAGGGCGACCGCAACGCGCTCGGCAATATGCAACACGTGTCGTTTGCTGTGTCGCCGGAAGGCCAGACGCGCATTCGCGCGCGCCTTGAGGCCAACAAGGCGCCCTACGACGGTCCGCTCGAAATCCTGCCGGGGATTTTCTCAATCTATGTGATGGATCCGAACGACATCAGGCTCGAGTTCAGCTGCCAACCGTCGAATGGCGAAGGCGAGCCGGCGATCGTGCCGCTGGTCACGCAGACCAAGGACGAAGCGCTCAACGAGCTTCGATCGCTGTCGTCCGATCAGAACTGGCTGCATCGCGCGGTCGCGAGCCTGGCCGACTAGACCAAGCCGCGGAGCGGCGCGGGGGCGTAGCATCACCACCCGCGAAAGCGGAGATCAGCTTAGGACAATCGAAATTCAAATTAAGACAAAAATAGCGCCGATTTAGCGAGAAATGGCGGCTCTGCGGGTTTCGAATCATTCCGGCAACGTGAATTACGGGCGAGACTCGCAGTCATCCTATCCGTTCCGATCCCTCCGCTTTCGTCGCCCACATAATAGCCAGAATGAGGCCCTTGCATCGCGGCAGCAGCGCCAATGCCAACAGAACGATCAATGGCAGATAGATAGCGAATGCAATCCATAAGACGGGGTGGTAGCTCTCTTCAAGTACAACGATGACAGGCACGGTAAGATGGCCGACGACCAAGATCGTCAACCAGGAAGCCGCATCATCGGTGCGGAAGTGTCCATAAGACTCACCGCATGCGCGGCAGTGGTCTACGATTTTGAGATAGCGATGCAACAAGCGGCCTTTGCCGCAGCGCGGGCATTTCCCCAGAAATCCTCGAAGGAGGGCGCTCGCGACTAATGGGGACCTCGGGTCATTCGCTGTCATCAGGAAAGCGAGTCCGTCGACGTCATCGGTACCATCACATTCGCTCGCGTGCCGGCGGAGTCTGGCCGCCGTGCAGGCTCCGCCATTTCTCGCTCAGCCTTGCTAGCTCAATCTGGCCTTCAGCTGCGGCTGTCGGCTGGGATCGGTAGGCCTCATGCGAGATCAGCAACAAACGCCCGCCTGAGCGGACTTCCCAGCGGAAATGCCGGCGGCGTACCGGGCACCGCCGGATCTTAAGCTCATAGGGCGGAGGTGATTGGGTCGGCATGAGCAAAATCCAAGGCTAAAAGGCCGAGATAGGAAAATCCTATTCTGCCGCCAGCCGCCCTTCGGGCGCAGCGGCCCGAACGTCGGCGTCGACCTGCATCTCATACTTGGAAAAGTTCTTCTGGAACATGGCCACCAGATTAACGGCCGTCTCGTCGAACGCCTTCTTGTCGGTCCAGGTTCGTGCTGGATAGAGCAGGTCCGTCTCGATACCCGCCACCGAGGTCGGGACTGAAAAACCGAAATAGGGATCAGTGTGGAATTCCGCGTTCTTCAACGAGCCATCGAGCGCGCCGGTAACCAGCGCGCGGGTGACCTTGATCGGCATGCGCCGCCCGACACCGTAAATGCCGCCGGTCCAACCGGAGTTGACCAGCCAGCAATCCACCTTGTGCTCGGCGATGTAGTCGCGCAGCAGATTGCCGTACTCGGCAGGCGGACGCGGCAGGAACGGCGCGCCGAAGCATGTTGAGAACTCTGGCTGCACCCCGACCAGTCCCTTCTCGGTACCGGCGACCTTGGCGGTGTAGCCCGATAGGAAGTGATACATCGCCTGTGCCGGCGTCAGTTTGGCGATCGGCGGCATGACGCCGTAAGCATCGGCCGTGAGGAAAATGATGTTCTTCGGATGCCCGGCGCGGCCGGTACGCGAGGCATTCGGGATAAAGTCGAGCGGATAGGCCGAGCGGGTGTTCTCGGTCTTGGAGTCATTGTCGTAGTCCGGAATGCGGGTCTGCGGATCGAACAGGACATTTTCCAAGACCGCACCGAACCGATTGGTGGCGTCCCAAATCTGCGGTTCGGCTTCGGCGGATAGCTTGATGCACTTGGCGTAACAGCCACCTTCGAAATTGAAGATGCCGTCCGGGGACCAGCCGGTTTCATCGTCACCGATCAGAGTGCGGGTCGGATCGGCCGAGAGCGTCGTCTTGCCGGTGCCGGACAAGCCGAAGAACAGCGCGCTGTCTCCGTTCTTGCCGACGTTGGCCGAGCAGTGCATCGGCACAACACCCTGCGCTGGTAGGTAAAAGTTGAGCAGCGTGAATACCGACTTTTTGATCTCGCCGGCGTAGGATGAATTGCCGATCAGGATGATCTTCTTGGTGAAGTCGATGGCGATAATGGTGTCACTGCGCACGCCGTGGCGCTGTGGGTTCGATTTGAACGACGGCAGGTCCACGATCGTGAATTCGGGAACGAAGTCGGCGAGTTCAGATCGTTGAGGCCGGATCAACAATTGACGAATAAACAGCGAATGCCAGGCGAGCTCCGTGTAGATTCTGGTCTTGATTCGGTATTTGGGGTCGGCGCCGCCGTAGAGGTCCTGAACGTAAAGTTGCTTGCCACGAACATGCTCGATGAAATCCTGTTTGAGCACATCGAAGTTGGCACCCGCGAGCTGGCGGTTGCCATCCCACCAGACAGTGTTCTTCGTGAGATCATCGACTACGGTGTGCTTGTCCTTGGGTGAGCGGCCGGTGTGGATACCAGTCTCGGCGCAGAGGGCGCCGCTCGCGACAATGCTCGCCTCCCCGTTCCGGATGGCGTGCTCGTAGAGGGGTTCCGACGAGAGGTTCCAGTGGATCGCCGTGAGGCCCTTGAAGCCAAATTTGTCAGCCCCGAAGTCCCGATTTCCTAGGCCTGTTCCCGACACGACGCCCTCTTACGTAGGCTCAAGATTTCCGATGCGATAATACTAAGGATCGTATTCATAACAATCAAGATGCATGCTCTTATATCGTATTATGATGTTTTATACATCATCATAGCACGTGAGGGCGCAGCGGATTTTGGGTCTTCCGGATGCTTTGGAAGGGAATTTCGCTGTCTGATAATCGACGTAATGAATGATGATGGTTGCGAGCGCCGCGAGAGTGGCACGATCGAGTGTGCCGCAGGCAGGGCGGCTTGCCGCGCTGGTGCCGTGACCCGCCATCAGATTGTCCCTAGTAGGCCGCGGTGGTGTGGCCGAGCGGCCCAATCGCGCAACAGCCGAACCAATTGAGTCGCAGACCCCGACACGATTCACTGCGATCACGCATCCTTCTGCGCAAGCAAAAATTGGAATAATAATGTATCATTTGTTGTGCAGCTCCCCAATGTAGCTGGCGAGTAAGATTCGAGGTGGCTGTGGCACGGTCGCCGAAGGTATTTCTTAGCTCGGTTTTTGATCCAGGCCTTCACGAACCAGTACGTGCAGCCTGCGCTGGCATCATTTGGGACCCTCGCGAGGTCCGCCAGGACAACCCTCAACGCGGACTTTATTGGCTCGCCAAGGATCTCTTTGACCCCAATATTCAAGATGCGATGGAGCCAGAAGCCCAAGCCCTTTATGTCATCCGGAATAGCCTGGAGCACCGTTATCTTAAAGTCCACGAAATGCTCGTTCCGCTACTGAAGAACGAAGGCACGCTCGACATCTGGACTGATCGGCTCGCCCATTCGGTGCGGCGCGATGACTTCGAAAAGAAAACCTTGCATCTGCTCAGATTGGCGCGGGCTGCGATCATCTACCTCTCGCTCGGCATGCACGGGGAAGAGAACCGGCGCCGGAAGAATAATCCTTCAAAAATCGCGCCCATACCACTCGATCCTTGATCCGATCGATGGAAGCGGTGGCGGCCACGCTTTAAATGTCGAAAAGTTACCGCCGCGCTACGCACGGTTCCCCTTGCCCACTTGCGTGTCACCTGCGTGGCGTAGAAGGTAACTATTCCGCCGCCGCTTTTGTTTGATGCTCCTGGATCGCCGCCCAGACGCGCGAAGGCGTCGCCGGCATGTCGATGTGGTCGATGCCGAGCGGCTTGAGCGCGTCCAGGATCGCGCCGATCACCGCCGGCGGCGCGCCGGTGGCGCCGGCTTCGCCCGCGCCTTTGACGCCGAGCGGATTGGTGCGCGCGGGCACCTCGGTCAGCTCGGAGGCAAGGTCGGGAAAATCGTCGGCGCGCGGCATCGGGTAATCCTGAAAGCTGCCGGTGAGGAGCTGGCCCGCGCCGTCGAACACGATCGCTTCCATCATCGCCTGGCCGACGCCCTGCGCGACACCGCCGTGGATCTGCCCCTCGCACAACAGGCGATTCATGATCTTGCCGACATCGTCGACCGCGGCATAGCGATCGAGCGTCACCGCGCCAGTGTCCGGATCGACCTCGACCTCGCAGACGTGGCAGCCGTTCGGATAGTTCGGCGGCTCGGCCGCGAAGGTGCCGGACGCTTCCAGCCCGACGTCGAATTGCGGCGGCAGCATCGCCGGCCGGTAGAACGCCTGCGCCACGCTGCTGAGCGGCAGGGCGCGGTCGGTGCCGACGATGCGAAACGCGCCATCCTTGAACTCGATGTCGCCTGAGGCCGCTTCCAGCATCATCGCCGCCATCGGCTTGGCCTTCTCGATGATGTTGTCGGCCGCGCGCTTGAGCGCATTGCCGCCGACATGCATCGAGCGCGAGCCATAGGAGCCGCGGCCGATCGGCACCGCGTCGGTGTCGCCCTGCACATAGCGGATGTTCTCGAACGACACGCCGAGCCATTCGTGCACCATCTGCGCATAGACCGTGTGGTGACCCTGGCCGTGCGAATGCGTGCCGGCCAATATCGTCAGCGTGCCGCTCGGGTCGAAGCGCAGCACCATGCGGTCGTTGAACACGGCCGCCTCTTCCAGAAAGTAGCCGATGCCGCGGCCGCGCAGCTTGCCGTGTTTCTTGGAATCCGCGGCGCGCTTGGCAAAGCCGTTCCAGTCGGCGAGTTTCAAACATTCGTCCATGACGTGGACGAAGTCGCCGCTATCGTAGGTGATGCCGGTGCCGATCTTGTGCGGCATGGCGGATGACGGAATGAAATTCCGCCGCCGGATTTCGATCGGGTCGATGCCGATGAGGCGCGCCGCCTTGTCGAGCAATTGCTCGATCAGATAGGTCGCCTCCGGCCGGCCGGCGCCGCGATATGGCGCCAGCGGAATGGTGTTGGTCAGCACCGCGCGGCCGAACGCGTGCACCGCGGGGACCTGATAGACGCCGGGCGCAAGGCGGAGCGCGAACAGCGGCACCACCATGGCGGCGGCGAAGACGTGCGAGCCCATGTTGTGCAGCGCGTTGACGCGCAGCCCCAGGATTTTGCCGCGCTCGTCGAACGCGAGTTCGCCGGTGGCCACCTGATCGCGGCCTTGCGCGTCGCCAAGCAGCGCCTCCGAGCGTGTCGACACCCATTTGACCGGGCGGCCGCCGACCCGGCGCGACGCCCACACCACGAGCGCGTCTTCCGGATAACCGCCGTGCTTCATGCCGAAGCCGCCGCCGACATCGGGCGAGATGACGCGTAGTTTTGTTTCCGGGATGCGCAGCACCTGCCCGGCCACCGACGAGCGCGTGCCGTGCGGGTTCTGCGATGTCGAGTAAAGCGTATAATTGTCGCCGTCAGGATGGTAGTGGCCGATAGCGGCGCGCGGCTCGATCGAATTGGCGGTGATGCGGGTGTTGCGCACTTTCAGCGAGACAGTGTGTTTGGCGCTGGCGAACGCGGCGTCGGTCGCGTCCTTGCTGCCCATCATCAGCGCGAACGATACATTGTTGGGCGCCTCGTCCCAAACGACCGGCGCGCCGGGCTTGACCGCATCCTCGACATCGATCACCGCCGGCAGCGGCTCGTAATCGATCTCGATCAGTTCGGCGGCGTTCTTCGCTTGGGTCAAAGTCTCGGCGATGACGAAGGCGACGCGCTCGCCCACGGCACGCACCTTGTCGGTGGCGAGAATGCTGCGCTGGGTGCGAAAGCCTTTCGGCCCGCCCATATCTTCGGGCATCGGGGGCGTCAGCCCACCGAGCTTATCGGCCAGCACATCGGCGCCGGTCAGAACGGCGAGCACGCCGTCCGCGGCCTTGGCCTTGGCGGTGTCGATGCCCTTGATGCGCGCATGCGCGTGCGGCGACATGACAACGACGGCGTGACACTGCAGCGGCAGGTCGAAATCGTCAACGTAACGGCCGCGGCCGGTGATGAAGCGCGGGTCTTCGACCCGCGGCACGGGCTGGCCGATGCCAAATTTCGTATCCACGCGATTCCTCCCAGATTTGCTGCCCCGAATGATGCCGCAATCGGCAAGCGGCGGCAAATCGCAATGTCGCGACAATGACACCGCAGATTTCCGCGCTCACGGCCGGCACCGAACTGCGCTACGCTTCCGCCAACCGCCCGGTCACGCCATCAACAGGCCCGCCATTACACAGGGATGACTCGTCATGACGACCTTGCCGCGCAAATCCGCCGCCCGCATCTCGCGCCGCTCAGCCTTGAAGGCCGGCGCCACGCTCGCCGCCGCCGGTGCGGCTGGTGGGAAGGGTTTCGCGGGCGCCGCCGCAGCGGACGTGCACCGCTTCGACAGCCAGCCCGCGGTCGATCGCGCGAGCCGCACGCTGATCAAGGGAGGCACGATCGTGTCGATGGACGCCAAGGTCGGCGACCTGGCGAAAGGCGATATCCTGATCGAGGGCACCAAAATTTCGGCCATCGCGCCGCAGATCGATGCCGCGGGCGCACAGGTGATCGACGCCGGCAATTGTATTGTCGTGCCGGGTCTGGTCGATTGCCACCGCCATTCCTGGGAAGGCCAACTGCGCCGCATCAATCCCAATTCGCCGACGCTCGCCGACTATATGAACGCGACGCATCTGTCGTTCGCCAAGGCGTACCGGCCGCAGGACCACTATGTCGGCAATTATCTGACCGCGCTGGGCTGCATCGATGCGGGCGTCACCTGCGTGATCGACAATTCGCACAATTCGCGCAGCGCCGCCCATTCCGACGCGGCGATCGAGGCGCTGTTCGACAGCGGCATCCGCGCCGTCCATGCCTCCGGGCCTCCCGGCGCCGGCGAGTGGGACCATCAATGGCCGGCCGATCTGGCACGGCTGCAAAAGCAATATTTCTCGTCCGCCGACCAGCTCGTGACGTTGCGCATGTTCTCAGGTCCCGATCGGGCCAACTGGGAATTCGCACGCAAGCTCGGGCTGCGCATCACCACCGAATTCCAAGGTCCGAAGATGGCGGAGCTGCTCGATCCTCTGGCAGCCGCCAAGTTGGTCGGCCCCGACAACACCTTCAATCATTGCGGCGCGCTGCCGGAGCGCACCTGGAAGATTTTCGTCGATAGCGGCGCCAACATCGACGTCTGTCCGCGCTCCGACGCGCAGTACGCGCTGGGCGAAGGCGTCTGCGCGCTGCAGCATGCCTGGGATCACGGCATCAAGCCGGGCCTCAGCGTCGATAACGAGACGTCCTACTCTACCGACATGTTCATGGAGATGCGCACCGCGTTCTATCTGCAGCGCGCGGTGGCGCAGAACCGGCGGTTCTCGGGCGATCCGAATCCGCCGAAGCCGCTGATGGTGCGCGACGTGCTGCATTGCGCGACGGTGGCGGGCGCGCATTGCGCCGGCCTCGACGCCAGGATCGGTTCGCTGACGCCCGGCAAGGAGGCCGATCTTCTGATCATCCGCGCCGACGATATCAATCTCTATCCGTCCAACAACGCTATCGGCACCGTGGTGCAGGCCGCCGAGCGCAGCAATATCGACACCGTGATGATCGGCGGACGGGTGCGCAAATATCAGGGCAAGGTGGTCGGCCTCGACATGGCGCGGCTCAAGGCGATGGTCGAGGAATCGCTCGGCCATCTGTTCACGGCCGTCGGCTATAAGCCCGACGTATTCGCCGAGCTGTTGCCGAAGTTGTCCTAGGTTCATTCGGGGATAGCGGAGGCCGGTCCATGAAACGCAGCGATACAAAGATTCTCGCCACCCATGTCGGCAGTCTGCCGTTCCCCACTCCCGATTCCGGTCTCGCCGTGGGCGATGCGGCGCACCTTGCCGCAGACGTCGCCGCGGTCGTTAAGCGCCAGCGCGTGGCCGGCATCGACATCGTCAACGAGGGCGAATACGCCAAGGGCGGCGACTGGCTACGTTACATGCAGAACCGTTTCGGCGGCTTCACCGAGATCGCCGAACCGGCCGGCAAGCCGCTGATCGAGCAAGGCAAGGACCGCGAGGAGTTCAGCGAGTTCTACCGCTACGCCGGCGAGCGCGGCACGTTGTTCTATACGCCGGGTGCGCAGATCGCGAAGAAGCGCCCTGTGCAGGTTTGCACCGGGCCGGTCACCTATACGGGGCAGGCCAAGGTCAAACAGGAGATCGATGTCACCATCGCGGCCGCCGGCATCGACGACATGTTCCTTACTTCGACCGCACCCGCGAGCCTCGAAGTCTATCGGCATAATCGCTTCTACAAGAGCGACGAAGACTACGTGTATGCGCTGGCCGAAGCGATGCGCGCCGAATACGAGGCGATCGCCGCCGCGGGCCTTATCCTGCAGGTCGATGACGCCTGGCTGCCGGCACTGTGGGACCGCATCGGCATCGGCATGGGGCTTGCGGCGTTCCGCGCCCGCTGCGAGATGCGGATCGAGGCGCTCAATCACGCGCTGCGCAACATCGCCGAAGATCGTGTGCGCTATCATCTGTGCTGGGGCAGTTGGCACGGGCCGCACGCCTACGATCTCGGGCTGGAAAAAATCGTCGATCTGATGCTGAAGGTGAAGGCGCAGGCCTATTTGATCGAAGCCGCCAACGCGCGTCACGAGCACGAAGTCGCGGTCTGGGACAGTGTCAAACTGCCGCCTGGAAAAATTCTCATTCCCGGCGTCGTCACCCATTCGACCGACGTGGTCGAGCATCCGGAGCTTGTCTCGCAGCGGCTGCGGCGTTACGCGCGGCGCGTCGGCAAAGAAAACATCATCGCCGGCACCGATTGCGGCTTCGGCGGCCGCTCACACCCGCAGATCGCGTGGGCCAAGCTGCGCGCGCTGGCGGAAGGCGCGGCGCTCGCCAGCAAGACGCTTGGGTTCAAAGAGGCCGCGTAGCAAGCTAACGTCTTTGCATTGGGCTCCCGCCCCTGGTCGTGGCGGCGCTAATTGTGTTTGCAAAGTCTGCTCCGGACGATGACGTGGCGGATGATTGAACGGCGGCCATCCGGCTTCATCCGATAATGACCGGCGCCAGCGCCGGCCCAGAGGGCGGGAGAACACCATGCGAGGACCAGCATTTGCCGGATTCGTTGCTGCGTTCGCCGCGGCGTGCATACTGCCGTCGGCCGGCGCATCCGCGCAGGATGCCTACGCGGTCGGCGTCACGGCGGCGATGACTGGACCGGCCGCTGCCACCCAGGCGCCCGTCATCGAAATGCTGCGCATCTATGTCGACCGGCTCAACGCCAAGGGCGGCATCAACGGCCATCAGGTCAAGCTTCTGATCGAGGACGATCAGGCCGAACCGTCGAGGGCGGCCGCGAACGCCACCAAGCTGATCCGTCAGGAAAACGTGATCCTGATGATCAATTCGAGCCTGTCCTCCACTTACGGTCCGGTGATCGCCGAA
Organism: Xanthobacteraceae bacterium; assembly: GCA_036511795.1. Taxonomy (GTDB): domain Bacteria; phylum Pseudomonadota; class Alphaproteobacteria; order Rhizobiales; family Xanthobacteraceae; genus BOG-931. The sequence goes on along the minus strand of DATCBO010000006.1, from coordinate 7,473 downwards.
TCCAAGCGCGCCGGTGTGCCGCTGTGGTTCGCCGGTGCGGCGTGCCCGAAGAAAGCACATCCGCCGAAGCCGGCGCCGCTGATGTTCCGTTCGACCGGTTTCGATTTCTCCGTCGACATTCCGGTAGCAGTTTGTTCCATCAAAGAAATGGCGAAGGGCGACGTGAAGCTCGCGCTGGTCGGCATTCCGGTACCGATCTCGCGCATCGGCGTCGATAACGCCGCGAAGCTTGTCGAAACACTCGGCATGAAGGCGGTGGACAAAGAGTTCATCCCGCCGACGACCGCCGACTAACCCCGTTTGCCACCAAGATCAAAGGCGCCGGCGCCAACTGGGGCTATGCGTACGCGCCGTGGCCGGCCGAGGCCAAGACCTTCGAAGCGCTGCGGCGGCTCGGCTGGACCGGCGAGTATCTCGCCTACGGCCACATTCAGGCCGAGGACGAGCTCAAGCGCATTGCCGACCCCGGCCTCGAAGTGCTCACCGCCTGATGCGCTGGATGACCGGTGAGGCCGTGCTCGCCGCGGTGCTGATCACAATCGCGCTCAGCATTCTGTTACGCGGCCTTGCCGCGCTGGTTTGGACCACGCAGCAATTCTATCCCGGCGCCACGCTCGGCTGGCACAATCCATCGGTGCGTATTGCGCCGGGCGTGCAGATTTCGGCGGCCAGCATCGTCATCGTCACCGCCGCGGTCTATCTCGGCCTGTTCGTGTTTCTGCAATTCACCCGCTGGGGTGTACGGATGCGAGCCGCGGGACAAAATCCGCTGCTCGCCGAACAGCGCGGCATCCGGCTGCATGGCGTCTACGCACTTGCCTGGGGGCTCTCAACCTTCACCGCGTCGCTTGCCGGCATGATTTTGGCGCTGGATTCCGGCGTCGAGTCGACCATGGCGACCATCGGGCTGAAGGCGTTTCCGGCGGCTTTGGTGGGCGGCCTCGACAGTCTGATCGGTGCGCTGATCGGCGCGTTGATCGTAGCCGCGGCCGAGATCGCCGCCATCCAATACGTCAATCCGCTGTTGTCCGACGTGGTGCCGTTCCTCGTACTGCTAGTCGTGCTGGCGATCCGGCCGTGGGGCCTGTTCGGCAGCCGCGAACAACTCGACCGGGTCTGAAGTCATGCGCTTTTGGGTCGCCTCATTTGCATCGTCATGGCCGGCTTGTCCCGGCATGACGAAACAATGTGCTGCGGTGCCACGTGAGCGATCCAGGCGACTTCGCGCAGGACCTTAAATTATTTGGCACAAGGCGAGCGCGGCTGCGGCTGGCCGCGGCAGTCGTAGCGCTTGGCGTGCTGCCGTTCGTCGCTTCGCCGTTTTTGCTCGATCTCGCCAACCAGGTACTGCTGGCGTGCATCGGCGCGCTGGCGCTGATGCTGCTCACTGGTTTCGCCGGACTGAATATCGCTCGGCACCGCCGGCCTGCTCGCGGCCGGCGCCTATACGGTGCGGCGCGCCCTTCTGGGTGACGTTACCGTGTGCCGCGCTGATCGGCGCGCTTCTGGGATTGATCTTCGGCCTGCCCTCGATGCGCCTGCGCGGCCTTTACCTCGCCATCAGCACGCTCGGGCTGCATTTTGTGATGATCTATCTCGGCGGCGAATACGAGGCACGCCAATCGCTGTCGACCGGCGTGATGATCGATCCGCCGTCAATCGGCGGGTGGAGCCTGACCAGCGGCCGGGCTTGGTACGCCGTCCTGCTCAGTTTCGCGGCGCTCGCGCTCCTGATCAGCGTCAACCTCAAGCGCACGCGCACCGGCCGCGCCTGGCGGGCGCTGCGCGAGCGCGATGTCGTCGCCGGCGCGCTCGGCATCGATGTGCAGCGCTTCAAGCTCCTGGCCTTCGTCGTCAGCGCCACCATGACGGCGATCGCCGGGGCGCTGTTCGCCTATTTCCGCAATTTCGTTTCGATCGACGCATTCTCGCTATATCTGACCGTGCAGTATGTCGCGACGATCATCATCGGCGGCATGGGCTCGATCCCCGGAGCGCTGCTCGGCGCGGCGTTCGTCATTCTGTTTCCTTATGCCATCGAGGCGCTTGCGAGTTATCTGCCCGAACGCTTCAGCAACACGGTGTTCGCGCTCGATTACGCGGCGTTCGGTCTTATGATGATTCTGTTCCTGCTGCTGGAGCCGGCCGGACTCGTGGGGCTCTGGCGCCGGCTCAGGAATGCCGTGACGGCCCGCCGCGCAAAGTCGGCGTCATGACGGCCGCATCCGCAAATACGCCGCTGCTCGCCATCGAGGCACTCGAAGTCGCCTATCACCGCACCGCCGTAGCGCTGCACGGAATCTCGCTTAAAGTCATGCCGCAGACCATCGTCGCGGTGCTCGGCAACAACGGCGCCGGCAAGACCACGACGCTGCGCGCGATCTCGGGCTTCATTGGAATCGACGACGCACGCGTGACCGGCGGTCGCATTGCCTTCGCCGGCAAGCGCATCGAAAACCAGTCGCCTCACGCTAATACCGCGCGCGGTATCGTGCTGGTGCCGGAACGTGACAAGGTATTTCCCAACCTCACGGTCGCTGAAAATCTGATCGTCGCAGCGTCGCATCGCGCCAATGCGGCCGAACAATCCGGCGGTCATCGCCGCCTATATCGGCACGCAGCCGGTCGCCTGATGGTCCGCTTTCGGCAACGCAGCGCTTATTGCGCCGTCCGCTTGGCCACCGCGGCGAAGACGTTGTAGGCCTTCTCCAGTGCAGGCTTGCGCTTGGCGACAGCGGCGCCGACGGCCTGAAGCTGTTTCATCATCGCGGCCTGTTCGGCTGGCGGTAGGCTGATCAGTTCGCCATGCTGCGCGAAAATCTCCCGCTGCTTGGCGAAGAACGCGACCTCCCAGGGATTAACCTCGGCGGCGGCCTTGCCGGCGTCAATGTCGATAATGCTCTGCAAATCCTTGGGCAACGCGTCGAACCATTTCTTGCTGACGAACGCCATCGAGAAGATGAAGGGCTGATTGATCTCGGTGACGTATTTGGCGGCGTCCCAGAAATGCATGGTCGTGTAGATAGTCATCGCTGCGATCGATCCGTCGATCGTGCCCTGCTGCAGCGCCGGCAGCACGTCGCCGAGCGTCATCGCCACCGGCGAGGCGCCGAGGGATTTGACCATGTCTTCCTGCATGTCGGACGCGAGCACGCGCAGCTTCTTGCCCTTGAAGTCGGCAAGGTGACGGATCGGCGTCCGGTCGATCACCGACGACGGCTGCGCGATGAACAGCGCGTTGCCGTGAATACCCTTGTCGGCGCCGAATGAGAACATCAGCTTTTGCAACTCGAGATCGGTGACCATGCGGACTTCGTGCGCCAGATTGTCGACCAGCCCCGGCGACGAGACGATCTCGTAACGCTGGTCGACGCCGGCCAGAAACTCGGGCGGTCCGACAAAGACCTGAATGGAGCCAAACTGCACGCCTTCGATCTCGCGCGGGATCGAGCCCAGCTGGCTCGCCGGATAGATCTGACCCTTGATCCGCCCGCCCGAGTCCTTCTCGACCATCGCGGCGAAGCGCTTGCACCATTCGTGTTGCGATTCATTGATCGTCGCGGTGCCGATTTTCATCACGTAGGTTTCGGCGGCGCGCGCCGCGCTGATGCCCGAGGCCAGCAGAACGGCCAGCGCGCCGGCAGCGGCCAGCCCCGAGACTCTGCGTTTGATCAGATGCATCGCGTACCTCCCATTGTTTGGCGGCCCATTGATCGGGCTCTTAGCCGAAACTCGTATTGGCGGATCGACATGGCCGCGCCCGCCACGCGGGCGGGCGCATCATTCAAGGGAATGCCGCAACCAGACTATTTGGCCGTGCGTTTCGCCGCCGCGGCAAACACCTCATAAGGCTTTTCGAGGCCCGGCTTGCGCTTCGCCACTTCGGCGCCGACCTTCACCAGCATCTTCATCATGCTGGCCTGCTCATCGGCCGGAAGGCTGATGAGTTCGCCGTGCTCGCTCCACAGCTTGCGCTCTTTCTCGTAGAAATCGGAGGCCCAAGGCTCGACCTCGGTGGCGGCCTTGGCGGCGTCGGCGTCGATGATCTTCTGCAGATCGGGGGGCAGACTATCGTACCATTTCTTCGAGATGAAGGCCATGGAGAAGATGATCGGCTGGCCGGTTTCGGTAATGTATTTGGCCGCGTCGTACATCTTCATCGTCGCGTCAACAGTGGTGGCGAGCACGGCGCCATCGATGGTGCCCTGCTGAATCGCCGGCAGCACGTCGCCGAGCGTCATTGCGATCGGCGACGCACCGAGCCGCTTCACCATTTCCTGTTGCATGTCAGCCGCGAGCACGCGGAGCTTCTTGCCCTTGAGATCGGCGAGGTGGCGGATCGGCGTGCGCGAGATGATCGAGGACGGCTGCGAGACGAACAGCGCCACGCCATGGATCCCTTTGTTGGCGCCGAACGACAACATCATCTTCTGCATCTCGGGATCGGCCGCCATCCGGATGGCGTGCGCCATGCCGTTGACGAGGCCCGGCGTGGACATCACTTCGTAGCGGGAGTCGACGCCGACCAGAAATTCGGGCGGACCGACATAGCCCTGAATGGCGCCGAACTGCACGCCCTCGATCTCGCGCGGGATCGGCCCCAACTGGCTCGCCGGATAAATCTCGCCCTTGATGCGGCCGCCGGAATCCTTCTGGACCATGGCGACGAAATCCTTGCACCACTGATGCTGCGCCTCGTTGATCGTGGCGGTGCCGAGCTTCATCACATAAGTTTTGTCCTCGGCGCGCGCCGGATCGTGCGGCGCGGCGAGCGACAGCAGCAGTGCTCCGGCCGCAGCCGCTGTTTGCCAGCGGAATTCACGGTACAGGAAACGCATATCGTACTCCCTCGGGTTAAGCGCGGCGGCGAGCGGCCGGATGAAGCGCGCAAGCGATGGACAATCGCAAGGACCGCCCTGTCTGAAATTGGCCGGCGCGACTGGCGCGGCTTGATTGTTTGGCTAAAGTCAACCGGCCGTTGGTTTGTTTGTCAATAGAACGCCGGGAGATGCGGATGCGGCAAAAGCAGCCTGTAACTGAAAATCTGGCCAAATGGGCGGTGGCCACGCCCTGGGAGGCGCTGCCGTCGGAGGTGGCGCACCAGGCCAAGCGCTCGCTGATGAATTTCTTCGCCGTCGCGTTGACCGGCTGCCGCGACGCCACGATCGAAACCGCCCTCACCTCGCTGGCCGCCTTTTCCTCCGGTGGCCAAGCCACCGTGATCGGCCGGTGCGAGCGTCTGGATGCGCTCTCCGCGGCATTCATCAACGCCGCGGGCGCCAATGTGCTCGACTTCTGCGATACCCATGTGCCGACCGCGATCCACCCGACCGCGCCACTCGTGCCGGCGCTGCTGGCGCTCGCCGAGCTGCAACCGGTCCGCGGCCGCGATTTCTTGCTCGCGCTGGTGCTCGGCCAGGAGATTGCCTGCCGCATCGGGCTGGCGATGTCGCCATCGCATTACAACAAAGGCTGGCACATCACCGCGACCTGCGGCGTGTTCGGCGCCGCCGCCGGCAGCGGCAAGCTTCTCGGGCTGCGCACCGAGCAGATGATATGGGCGCTCAGCCTGGCGGCGACACAGGCGGCCGGGCTGTGCGAATGCCTTGGTATGCCGGCCAAAAGCGTCGGCGTCGGCAACGCGGCGCGCAATGGGCTGTGGTCGGCGCTGCTCGCGGCGCGGGATTTCGCCGGACCGGCGGAGCCGCTCAACGGCGTACAGGGCTATTATCACGCGCTCGGCGAAGCGCCCAACTTGGCACAACTCGCCGGCGGCCTCGGCGAGACGTGGGAGATTCTGAAAACGTCCTACAAGCCTTATCCATGCGGCTTCGTCGTTCATCCCGTGCTCGATTGCGTGCTGGATTGGCGGTGCGCGCATCCCACCGTCATCGTCGAGAAAGTAGCAGTCACAGGCAATCCGCTGCTGGTGGCGCGCGCCGACCGGCCGAATATTTCCACCGGCCGCGAGTCGCAGGTCAGCGTACAGCATGCCGTTGCCGCGGCGCTTCTGACGGGCAAAGCCGGGCTCGAACAGTTTACCGATTCATGCGTGCAGGACGCACAGGTGCAAACACTGCGCCGCAAGGTCAGCGTGACGGGCGACGCAAACATCGCCACGATCGCCGCCGCCGTCGCGATCACAAGCGTTGACGGCGCCGTTCATGAACTCAAGCAAGTCGCGGCGCGCGGCAGCGACGACAATCCGATGACCGACCGCGATCTTGAAGAAAAGCTCCGCGCCGCCGCTGCCGGCTGGAATCCGCATCACGACATCGCGCCTCTGATCGAGGCAGTCTGGCGTGTGGACGAGAGCGCGGATGTTTCGCGGCTTGCCGCGATGACGGCGCCGCGCGATTGACTTGTCTCGCGCAGCACCAGCGCGTAGCATCGACAATCCACGAGCAAAATGCCAGCGTGCTGATTGCATAATCTACCACAACGAGTGAATTCTTGGCTCGCGGCGATATTCCTCTTCATCGGGATACCCGCGGTTATATTTTTTGCAATAGCTGTCCCGCCGTTTCAGGTGCCGGACGAACTCGCTCATTTATTCCGCGCAGATCAAATCTCCCATGGCGCCATCATTGGTACGCGCCTAGATGACAAAAGCAGCGGTGGGTACGTAGCCTCCTCGTATCGGCTATTGTTTCAAGCCGTCACAGCTGCCAACTCTGCAAGATCCGCAGAGGCTTACAGGATCCCGCTCACGAATCAACTTGAATTCCAGAATTTCTCCAACACAGTCCAATATGGACCGGCGATGTACGCTCCTTAGGCTGCCGCACTGGCACTGGCGCGCATCGCCAAAATGACTGCGCTTCAGTCGTTTTACTTGGCCAGGCTCTTTAACGGATTCGCGGCGCTGGCGGTTGGATTTCTTGCCTTACATATCGCGACCCGTGGACGATTTCTAATATTCACTCTCCTCACGATGCCCATGTCCTTTTATTTGATGGGCTCGTTATCGCAGGACGCACTACTTCTCGCCGGCTCAGCCCTCTTTTGGTCCATCGTGTCAAACAATCTCTCAACTGGACGCATTCCGAACCCTTCCACCATATTGGGGCTGGCGACGCTCCTCGTCGTACTGTCGTGCGGGCGCCCCTATATCGTATTGGCGGTTGTTTTCTTTTTAAAACCCTTCCGCGATATGCGGTGGCGTGGACGGGTTTTTCAGCGTTGGCCCGGTTTAGCCGCTATCGCGCTCGCGGTTACTCTAGCCCTCGTGTGGGTCGCAGTAATTCGCACCGTATACATCAACTGGACGCCAGCTATCTCAGCGCAAAAACAAATCGCGTTCCTGCTGAACCATATTGACTTGATACCCTGGATCACTGCTGTCCGGTTCGTTGAGGGTAACTTTTCAGAATAGCGCTGCGGCATAAGGGTTTTTGGGGTGTATTTTTTGGTGTCGATTTGAAGTCGATTTGGGATTCTGGCGGTAACTTCTTCCCCGATTTCGGTTTTTCC
>DATCBO010000005.1:0-2521 GCA_036511795.1 Xanthobacteraceae bacterium | reverse complement strand
TTGCGCGCGCGAGCCACGGTGAGCTTGTCCTCTTCAGAGAGCTCGTCAATGCCAAGAATGGCAATGATGTCCTGGAGATCTTTGTAGCGCTGCAGAATCTTTTTTACGCCTTGGGCGACGTCGTAGTGTTCTTGCCCTACTACGCGCGCGGAGAGGATGCGCGAGGTCGACGACAGCGGATCGACGGCGGGGTAGATGCCAAGCTCGGACAGCGGACGGCTGAGCACGGTTGTTGCGTCAAGGTGAGCGAAGGTGGTGGCCGGCGCGGGATCGGTGAGATCGTCGGCGGGAACATAGACGGCCTGGACGCTGGTGACCGAACCTTTGCTGGTGGAGGTGATGCGCTCCTGGAGTTCGCCCATTTCTGTGGCGAGGTTGGGCTGGTAGCCGACGGCGGAAGGCATCCGGCCGAGGAGCGTCGAGACTTCAGACCCGGCCTGCGTGAAGCGGAAGATGTTGTCGATGAAGAGCAGCGTGTCAGAGCCTTCAACATCGCGGAAGTACTCGGCGACGGTGAGCGCGCTCAAGGCCACGCGCAGGCGGGCTCCGGGGGGCTCGGTCATCTGGCCGTAGACCAGCGCGCACTTGGAGTGGGCCCAGTCGCCGGGCTTGATGACGCCGGACTCGGTCATTTCAAGCCAGAGGTCGTTGCCTTCGCGGGTGCGCTCGCCCACGCCGGCGAAGACGGAGAAGCCGCCGTGATTTTTGGCGACGTTGTTGATGAGCTCCATGATGACGACGGTTTTGCCGACGCCTGCGCCGCCGAAGAGGCCGATTTTGCCGCCCTTGAGGAACGGCTGAATGAGATCGATAACCTTGATGCCGGTTTCGAACATCACTTCGCTCGTTGCCTGCTCGTCAAAGAGCGGCGCGGGGCGATGGATGGGCATGCGCGTTTTTTCGCCGATGGGGCCGAGATTGTCGACCGGCTCGCCGATGACGTTGAGCACACGGCCCAGCGTCTCCTTGCCCACGGGCATGCGGATGGGCCCGCCGAGATCGATGGCGTTCATGCCGCGGACCATGCCGTCGGTGGCTTCCATGGCGACGGTGCGCACGCGGCCCTCGCCGAGGTGCTGCTGCACTTCGAGGATCACGTTGATGGGCATGGGAACAGTGAAGCCGTCGCTGACGACACGCAGCGCCTGATAGATGGGCGGCATGGTGGCTTCTTCAAATTGAACGTCTACGGCGGGGCCGGAGACCTGGATAACTTTGCCGATATTTTCTGCCATTGTTCTTTGCCTTTTCAGTTCAAACTCTTGTTATTCCAAAACTGCATGCAGATTTGACCTAAAGAAAAACCTCAATGATTTGGCCCCCATGATCTCTCAAATTTCTGTCGTCCCTACGGGGCTGAGGAATCTTATTGGTCTCCAGTCCCAGGACTGCGCCCTCGACTTCGCTCGGGCTTGTCCTGGGCTAACATCTTGCGCTCCCTACGGGAGCTTGCTCGGCCGCCGGCTTACAAGGCTGCCGCTCCACTTACGATTTCGATGATCTCCTTGGTGATGGCGGCCTGGCGCACGCGGTTCATGTGCAGCGTAAGGGCGTCGATCATGTCGGAGGCGTTGTTGGTTGCCGAATCCATCGCCGTCATGCGGGCCGCGTGTTCGGCGGCGACCGACTCGGTCATGGCGTGGAAGAGGACGGAAAAAATGTACTGCGGGAGCAGGCCGGCGAAGAGCTGCTCGGCAGGCTGCTCGTAGATGTAGTCGACGTTCTCGGTGCCGAACTTTTTGGCTTCTTCGTCGGCTTCGGCGGTGTCGGCCGGTTCAAACTCGATGCCCGCTGAGAGAGCGGCCTCGGCGACGCGTTCTTTTTCTTCAAGGGAAAGCTCGACGGCGCCGGCGATCTGCGGAGCACTTAAATCATCGATGAGCGGGAGCAGGCGCTCGACGACCAGGCGCTGCGCGATGACCGACTTGAACTCGTTGTAAACGATGTAGGCGGCGTCGATCTCCTCGTGCGTGTAGCGGGAGATGATGTTGTGCGCGAGATCGAGGACGCGCGAGGTTTCGAGCTTGATCAATAGACCAGGATGGTCACCGGTAACTTCGACCCGGCCCTTGCGCGGGCCACGCACCTTGCGCGTGACGCCGTTTTCGTCGGTCTGGTCGGTATAGACGGCGGTCGGATAGCGGCGGCGCATTTGGTCGCGGCCCTTGCGGCCGACGGCTTCAATGTCGATTTCCTTGTCAGGATTGCCGGCGATGAACTGATAGGCGGTCTTGAGAATGTTGGCGTTGAATGCGCCGGCAAAGCCCTTGTCGCCGCTGATAACGATGAGCAAAACGCGCTTTTCGGGCCTGGTGATAAACAGCGGATTACAAATGTTGCCGGATTTGTCGTCATAAAGACCGACGCGGCGGCGGAGCGACTCAAGCACGCTAACGATCATGCGCGCGTAGGGCCGGGCGGCAAGGGCGCGCTCCTGCGCGCGGCGCAGCTTGGCCGCCGAGACCATCTTCATGGCCTTGGTGATCTGCCGCGTGTTTTTCACGCTGCGGATGCGACGCCG
>DATCBO010000004.1:0-44331 GCA_036511795.1 Xanthobacteraceae bacterium | reverse complement strand
CCACGGCGCACCGGCCTGCATCCTTCGAGGCGCGGCTTCGCCGCGCACCTCAGGATGAGGTCAATATTAAATGCGGTTGGTATTAGTGCTGCTCGCCGAAAGCCGCGCGCTATTCGCGTGCACTGCGCGTTGCAGCGGCAGGTAGGCGCGCTGTGCGGCCGCATAGAAACCCAGTCCGTCGGCCAGTGCGTGTTCAGCGGCACTTTGCGCATCTGAAAACGCGGTGACCTTTTCGGCGACCATCCGGCCGGCTTCGGCCACCGCATCCGGCGCGCCCGATGCGAACAACATGAGCCGCGCGGAAATCACGCCTTGGACTTCGCATCCGAACCGCAGCGCCTCGATCCAATCGTCCCAAAAATCGGCCATCACGAACTCCGATCGTCGCCGGACAGAAAAGCACTCGGCCGGCGCGAGATTGAACGATTGTCGTGGAAATTATCTAAACTTGCCGCGCGGAATTCCCTAAAACTTTAGTGATGCCGATAAGGATTGGCGCCTCGGCCTGCATCCTTTGAGGCTCGCTGCGCACGCACCCCAGGATAAGGTCCAGATGAACCGGGCAGGTTACGACTCAGACAGTAACAACAATACCAGTGCCGACGCTTTCAGCTCCGCGAAGCGAAAGTCGCGGCGTTCGAGCGCCAACTCATCACGACCCCACTGCTCCATATTCCAGTCCTCATCGACATTGGCGGCCTGCCACGCGGCATCGACCGACAACGCGCCGCGCGCCAGCGCGAGCGCGATCAGCGCCGAGCCGGTCAGCGTCGTCGCCGTGTGCGTCGCGCCCAAACGCCACGGATCGTCCGGGATGGCGGCGCGCGCGGCATCGACCGCCGCTTGCCGCTGGCCGATATGGGTGACGCCCTCGGTACAGGCGAACTGCGCGCCGAGGTCTTGCGCCGCCCAGGCGAGGATCGGGTCCCAATGCCGCCGCTGCCGCGCGGCGAGTTCGGCGGGGCTCGCCGCCCGATAGAACAGCAGGTCGGACTGAAGATATTTGGCGATCTCCGCGGCGACCGGCTTCGGCAGCTCCGTGACGCCGTCGATGATCGAATTGGCGAGCCGGGTCAGCGGCATTTTTGCCGAATCGATCAGCTCGCGCTGGGCATCCCACTCGGCCGCGATCGCTTCCGCCAGCGCCAGGCTGGGCGCCGCCAGCACTCGGCGCCCAGGCGTGCGGACCGGCTTATCATCGAGCTGCACGGCGTACCCTTCGGCGACGGGAGCGGTCGCCACCTTGGCGTAAAACCGGCTCCGGAGGACCGGGCGCACGCTGCGCCGCGCCGCCTCCAAAGGGTTGTCAGGCCGATCGTTGAGCGGTTCGCGCATTCGTGTTCACCATTACCAAAATATAAGATTGGCAACTCCACCCGCTCCCCCCGGCCTGCCGAGAGGCCCGGCTGACATAAAATTGTCAACATATTCAAGCCTTTGCCTTGACCTCGCGGGCGTGCCAAAAGACCGCTCCGGATGGCCCGCAAACGCCCGCAGACGTGGGTGTAGCCCCAAGGCAACCACCTCCGACAAAACCTTGTTATAACAAGCAGAAGCGGTAGAAATCGCGATTCCCCTCGACTACTATCCCGGCCCGGATTCGGCGTCGGGACCAGACCGTGGGGCGGCCGATCCGCGCAGCGTGCGTACCGCCAGAACCCCTGCGGACGCTGCGTGCAAGAGGAGTCAATGAAAACAACCGATATTTCGGTCCCGGACTACTTCCACAAAGTGGTTGATTGTCAGTGGGCCTGCCCGGCGCACACGCCGGTCCCCGAATACATCCGTTTGATCGCCGCAGGCCGCTACAGCGACGCCTACATGATCAATTGGGAATCCAACGTCTTTCCCGGCATTCTGGGACGGACCTGCGACAGGCCGTGCGAGCCGGCCTGCCGGCGCGGCCGCGTCGAAAAAGAGCCGGTGGCGATCTGCCGATTGAAGCGCGTCGCCGCCGATTTCAAAGACGACATCCGCGGCCGCCTGCCCAAGCCGGTGGCCAAAAAGAACGGCAAGCGCATCGCGCTCGTCGGCGGCGGTCCCGCTTCTCTCGCAGTCGCGCGCGATCTCGCGCCGATGGGCTACGAATGCATCGTGTTCGACCAGGACCCGAAGTCCGGCGGCATGATGCGCACCCAGATCCCGAAATTCCGCCTGCCGGAGAGGGTGATCGACGAGGAATGCGATTACATCCTCAATCTCGGCATCGAATTTATTGGCGGCAAGCGCATCGACAGCCTGAAGGCGTTGCTGGCCGAGAACTACGACGCCATCTTCGTCGGCTGCGGTGCACCGCGCGGCCGCGATCTTGAGATTCCCGGCCGCAAGGAAGCGGCCAAGAACATTCATATCGGCATCGACTGGCTGTCGAGCGTCTCGTTCGGCCACATCGACAAGATCGGCAAGCGCGTCATCGTACTCGGCGGCGGCAACACCGCGATGGATTGCTGCCGCTCTTCGCGCCGCCTCGGCGGCGACGAAGTCAAAGTCGTGGTCCGCTCCGGCTTCGAAGAAATGAAGGCGTCCCCCTGGGAAAAGGACGACGCCATGCACGAGGATATTCCGATCTTCAATTTCCTGGTGCCGAAGGAATTCACCCACGACAACGGCAAGCTCACCGGCGTGATGTTCGAGAAGGTCAAGGCCGAGTTCGACGCCAAAGGCCGCCGGCAGCTTGTTCCGACCGGCGAGCCCGACGAACATTTCCTGTGCGACGACGTGCTGGTCGCAGTCGGCCAGGAGAATGCCTTTCCGTGGATCGAGCGCGACTGCGGCATTGAATTCGACAAGTGGGACATGCCGAAGGTCGATACGATGACGATGGCCTCGACCAACCGGAAAGTCTTCTTCGGCGGCGATTCTGCATTTGGACCGAAGAACATCATCTGGGCGGTGGCGCATGGCCGCGAGGCCGCGATCTCGATCGACCGTTTCTGCCGCGGCGAAGATGTGAGTGTTCGTCCGGGACCGCAGGTCAAGATCGCCAGCCAGAAGATGGGCATCCACGAGTGGTCTTACGACAACGAGATCGCGCCCGATCTGCGTTACCGTGTGCCGCATCGTGACAAAAAGGTGGCGCTGCGTGACATCAAGGCCGAGGTCGAACTCGGCTACGACGTCGAGCTGGCGCTCAAAGAAGCCGAGCGCTGCCTCAACTGCGATGTACAAACGGTGTTCACCGGGCAACTCTGCATCGAGTGCGACGCCTGCGTCGACATCTGCCCGATGGACTGCATTACCTTCACCCAGAACGGCGACGAACTCGACTTGCGCTCGCGTCTGCAGGCGCCGGCGAAGAACCACAGCCAGGATCTTTACATCGGCAATGATCTGAAAACCGGCCGCGTCATGGTGAAGGACGAGGACGTGTGCCTGCATTGCGGCCTGTGCGCCGAACGCTGTCCGACCGGCGCCTGGGACATGCAAAAATATCTCATCGACATGACTCACGCGGAACAAGCATGCCAGCAGCACATCCAATCAGCAGCGTAAACGACTTCGTCATTCGTTTCGCCAACGTCAACGGCTCCGGCTCGGCGAGCGCCAACGAGCTGTTCGCTCGCGCCATACTGCGCATGGGCGTGCCCGTGTCGCCGCGCAACATCTTCCCGTCCAATATCCAGGGCCTCCCGACCTGGTACGAAGTGCGCGTCTCCGAGGCTGGCCATCTCGGCGCCCGCGGCGGTATCGACATGATGGTGGCGATGAACCCGCAGACCTGGGACAAGGACGTGGCGTCCATAGAGCCCGGCGGCTATCTGCTTTACGATTCGACCAAGCCGATGCCGAAGTCGAAATTCCGCGACGACATCACCGTCATCGGCGTGCCGCTTACCGCCATCACCAATTCAACCTACTCGGACCCGCGGCAGCGGCAGCTGTTCAAGAACATCATTTATCTCGGCGCGCTGTCGGCGCTGCTCGACATCGATCCCAAGGTGATCGAGAAGCTGATCGGTGAGCAGTACAAGGGCAAGGAAAAGCTCTTGTCGTCGAACGTGCACGCGCTGCATCTTGGACGCGACTACGCGCTGCAGAATCTCAAATGTCCGCTCGGGCTGCGTGTGCAGACGGCCGACAAGGTCGGCGATCGCATCTTCATCGAGGGTAATTCGTCTGCCGCGCTCGGCGCGGTCTATGGCGGCGCCACGGTGTGTGCATGGTATCCAATCACGCCGTCGTCGTCGCTCGCCGACGCCTTTACCAGCCATTGCCGGCGGCTGCGCCACGATCCCGAGACCAAAAAGGCCAAATACGCCATCGTCCAGGGTGAGGACGAACTGGCCTCGATCGGCATCGTCATCGGCGCCGGCTGGAACGGCTCGCGCGCCTTCACGGCGACCTCCGGCCCGGGCATTTCGCTGATGCAGGAGTTCATTGGGCTATCGTACTTCGCCGAAATCCCGGCAGTGATCATGGACGTGCAACGCGCCGGGCCATCGACCGGCATGCCGACCCGCACGCAGCAGTGCGACATCATTAGCACCGCCTACGCGTCGCACGGCGATACCAAGCACGTTCTGCTGTTCCCCGAGGATCCGGCCGAGGCGTTCGAAATGGCGGCCCAGGCGTTCGATCTCGCCGAACGGCTGCAAACCACCATCTTTCTCATGCTCGACCTCGACATCGGCATGAACCATCGGCTGTGCCGGCCGCTGAAATGGGACGACGCCAAGCAATATGACCGCGGCAAGGTGATGACCGCGGAGATGCTCGAGAGCGGCACCGATTTCGGCCGCTACCTCGACGTCGACGGCGACGGCATTCCGTTCCGCACCTATCCGGGCACGCACCCGACCAAGGGCTCGTTCTTTACCCGCGGTACCTCGCGCGACCGCTACGCCCGCTATACCGAGGAAGGCTCTGCCTACCAGGACAACATGCAGCGGCTGCTACGCAAATTCGAGACCGCGAAGGATTTGGTGCCGCGTCCGCTGCAGGCCAATGCCGGCAAACCGACGAAATACGGCGTGATCTATTTCGGCTCGACCTCGCCGGCGATGGACGAGGCGATCGAACTCCTTGAAGCGCGCGGCCACCAGCTCGACCGGCTGCGCGTGCGCGCGTTCCCGTTCCACTCCAGCGTTTCGAGCTTCATTGCCGAGCACGATTTCGTCTACGTCGTCGAGCAAAACCGCGACAGCCAGCTGCGCTCGCTCATCGTCAACGAGCTCAGTATCGACCCGGTGCGCCTTGTGCCGATCCTGCACTACGACGGCACGCCGATCACGGCGCGTTTTATCTCCAAGGCGATCGGCGATCATCTCGACCAGCTTAAAGTCACGCCGCTGCGCAAGGTGGTGTCGTGACCTGCTGCTTAATGACGTCATCGTCCGCGCTTACTGGATGCCCGCCTTCACGGGCATGACAGGAAGAAGAAAGTCGCCCTCCCATGACCTACGTCGTCAAGCCGAAATTCCACCATCCCGAACTGCCGAAGAATAAGCTCGGCTATACGCATCGCGACTACGAAGGCAAGGTGTCGACCCTGTGCGCCGGCTGCGGCCACGACTCGATTACCGCCTCGATCATCGAAGCCTGCTTCGAGCTGTCGATCGAGCCGCACCGCGTCGCCAAGATTTCCGGCATCGGCTGCTCGTCGAAAACGCCGGATTATTTCCTCGGCAATTCGCACGGCTTCAACTCGGTGCATGGCCGCATGCCGTCGGTGCTGACCGGCGCCAACTTGGCCAACCGCGACCTGATCTATCTCGGCGTCTCGGGCGATGGCGATTCGGCCTCGATCGGCTTCGGCCAGTTCGCCCATTGCATGCGCCGCGGCGTCAACATGGTCTATATCGTCGAGAACAACGGCGTGTACGGCCTGACCAAGGGCCAATTTTCCGCTACCGCCGACCGCGGCTCGAAATCCAAGCGCGGCGTCGTCAACTCCGACAATGCCATCGACATGGTCGGCATCGCGCTCCAGCTCGGCGCGAGCTTCGTGGCGCGCTCTTTCTCCGGCGACAAGAAACAGCTCACTCCGCTGATCAAGGCTGCGATCGAACACCAGGGCGCCGCCTTCATCGACGTGATCTCGCCGTGCGTCGCGTTCAATAATCACGCCGGCTCGACCAAGAGCTTCGATTACGTGCGCGAGCACAACGAGGCGGTGAACTTCCTCGACGTCATCAGCAGCCGCCAGCCGATCCATGTCGACTATGCGCCGGGTACGGTGGAGATGGTCGAGCAGCACGACGGTACCGTGTTGGCGCTGCGCAAGCTCAACGCCGAATACGACGTGCATGACCGGCAGGCGGCGATGGGCTTTTTGCATCACCATGCCGCCAACGGGCAGATCGTCACCGGGCTGCTCTACGTCGAGAGCGATCCGCAGGACCTGCACGGCCACCTCAATACGATTGAGGCCCCGCTCAACACGCTCGGCGCCAAGGAGCTGTGCCCCGGCTCGGCGTCGCTGGAAAAGATCAACGCCGCGCTACGGTGAATTGATTACGTCCGCTCGTCCTCGCGCATGCCGGGAGCCGGTCTGCGCAAGCCCTGGATTCTCGCTTTCGCGGGAATGAGCGGAATCAGGCGTCCGATCCGCTCAGTTGTTCAGCCACGGCTGCATCCTTCCAGGACGGGTCAAGGGGATGGCCCGTCTCCAAGAAAGTTTTCAGGCTAGACAAGACCGCGGGCCAGCCGTTGCTGATCATCCCGAAGATTTTGCTATCTTCATCGAATTGATCGTGGATCACCGTGAGCCGTGTCTGCCCTTTGAATAGCGCCAATTCAAAGGTCACACGCGACGGTCTTTCGTCGGGCTTATCTTTTTCGAGCGGCTTCCAGCCGTAAACGAGCCGCCGCGGCGGATCGCTTTCGATGATCGGATCGCGGTGCGAGAGTTCGCCGGTCGGACCTGTTGCCGTCATCAAATCGCCCGCCTTTCCGTCGGCGGCGACGCGATAACCGTACCAGTATATTTCGCTGATGTCGGGTTTGGTGAGGGCGTCCCACACCTTCGCCGGCGGAGCCGCAATATAGGTCACATAGACAAATTTCGGCTTGTTCAAAGGCGCCGCATTCATGCGTCTACTCCTTCAAACACGGCGAAGAGGTCCATGCCTTTGCCGTTCTCCACAAAGCTCTTGAGGCTCGCAGCAACGCGCATCCAGCCCTCACCGACGGTCGCCGGTGCCTTGCTGTCGGCGGCGAAATCATCGTGGGTGATCGTCAACCGGCTCTGCCCGCCGCCGATCGCCTCGATGGCGAAGGTCACGCGCGACGGCTTTTCGTTGGAAAATTCGCCAAGCTCCGGATGCCAAGTGACGGAGAGTCTGTGCGGGGGGTCACACACCAGCACCGTGCCGCGATTGAAAACCTGATCGCCGCGCTTGAACAACGACGCTCCACCCTGACATGTCTCCATCGCGACATGGAAACCGGACAGATATTGCGCTGTCGCCTTCGAATCGGTGAGCGCGTGCCAGACCTTTTCGGGCGGCGCGCTAATGAAGGTGACGTAGACAACGCTTGGCTTACTCATCTGACTTCTCCAACGCTTGTTTCATGTCGCTCAGCGCCTGCAGGCGGGAGCGTTCGAACTTCCCAATCCAGCGCTCAGCGATGCCGTGGATCGGTACCGGGTTGAGGTAGTGCAGCTTCTCCCTGCCCCGCCGCACGGTGGCGACGAGATTGGCTTCCTCCAGAATCGCCAGATGCTTGCTCACCGCTTGCCGCGTCATGTCGAGGCGCGCGCACAGCTCACCGAGCGTTTGGCCGTTCTCGGCGCGCAACCGGTCGAGCAGTTCTCTCCTGCTCGCATCGGCCAGCGCCTTGAACACTGCATCCAGGCCTTCCTGCTCCATGACGACAATATGCAACCATTTGGTTGCCTGTCAAGGCAAATAAAAAGGCGCAGTGCGCAAGTGCGGCCGGCCGCGAGCTACTGCAGACAGGCGCCGATGTATTGCGTGCTGGAGCTACCGGGCACCCCGTAGAGGCCCTGCTGCATGACACAGCGCGACGCGCGGTCCTGAAAGGTCTCGGCGTCGTGCGGCAGATTCGGAACGGGATTGGCGAGGCCCGGGACGGCAGTTGGGCCCTGCTCCTGCGGAGCGACGCGAACTGTCGCTGCGCCGCCGCCCTCCGGCGCGATGAGCGGCGTGCGCGGCAGCGGCGCCGGCAGCACCGAGCCGGCCGAGCCGCGCGCGACAGCAATGTTGCGGCGTGCATGCCGGCGATTGGCGGACGCTCGCGATATCTCTTGCGCCGGCGCACGCGCCGTTCGCTTTGACGCTTCGACGTGATGATGACGGATGGCGCCATGTTCCGGCGCCATGATCGTATAAGGATAGCCGGGATAATCTTGCGCCACGGCAGACCATGGCGCGTTGAGAATCAGGATGAGCATCGGCGCCAAAAGGCGAAGAAAGCGCATGTGCATTGATCTTTGACAGGTCGGCTGCACCTCTAGCTCAACTTTAAGACCCGGCCTGCTGTTCCCAATGCGCTTTAACTCTCCGGCGCTTCCTCGATCGGATCGTAGCGGGTCGCATCGAGCCCGAGCAGGTTCCAGGATTGCAGCATGTGCGGCGGCAGCGGCGCGCTGGCATCGATTGCGCCGCCACGCGGATGTGGCACCACGATGCGGCGGGCCAGGAGATGCAGCTTGTTCTGCATGCCACCCGGCAGCTGCCAGTTCTCGATTGAAAAATATTTCGGATCGCCGACGATCGGATGGCCGATATGGGCCATGTGGGCGCGAAGCTGATGGGTGCGCCCGGTGACCGGCTTGAGCGAGAGCCAGGCGAGCAAAGGCCCCGACGTATCGACGACCGCGTAATAGGTCACCGCATGACTTGCACCCTTCTCGCCGTGGCGGGCGATGCGCATGAACGATTCGTCCTCGCGTTCTTCCTTGGCCAGAAAGGTCGAGACGCGGCCCTGCTGCACCTTGGGGACGCCGGCGACCAAGGCCCAATAGACTTTGCGCGCCGAGCGCGAGCGAAAGGTCTTGGCGAGCGCCGCCGCCGCGAAGCGGGTCTTGGCGACGAGCAGGCAGCCGGCGGTGTCCTTGTCGAGCCGGTGCACCAGCCGCGGCCGTTGGCCATGCGCGTCGCGTAACACCTCCAGCATGCCGTCGAGATGGCGCGTGGTGCCGGAGCCGCCCTGCACCGCGAGTCCCATCGGCTTGTTGAACACCAGCACATCGGCGTCTTCGTAGAGCGTGATCGATTTGAGAAATGCCCGAGTCTTCTCGTCCGCCTCGCTGCCTGGAGCACGCGGCTGTTTGGGCGCATCGAGCCGCAGCGGCGGAACGCGCACAGTCTGCCCCGCCTCCAGGCGGTTCTTCGGCTCGGTGCGCTTGCCATTGACGCGCAATTGGCCTTTGCGGATGACGCGTTGGATGTGGGAAAAACTTAGGCCCGGAAACCGCGCTTCGAGAAAGCGATCGACCCGCATACCGGCTTCGTCGGGTGTGACTGCCACGTTCTGGACTGCCGTCGGCGTCGACGCTGGCACGATTCTTTCCTTTCCCTCATCCTGAGGTGCGCGGCTCCGCCGCGCCTCGAAGGATGTAGGGCCCGTGAGGCTAGGGCCCTCGCCCTTCGAGGCTCGGCGCTTCGCGCCGAGCGCCTCAGGATGAGGGTGAACATTGCGATGCCGATGCCGCGGCCCGGCATTTTGCTTGCCGCCGCCAGGCTGGCGTGGTCCGCGAGAGCCTCTCACGCTGAACCTCGCTCGCGCCGCAGCTTCGCCCAATACTCCAGCCGCTTCTTGATTTCGCGCTCGAAGCCGCGCTCGGGCGGATCGTAGAACTTCTGCCGGCCGAGCTTCTCCGGGAAATAGTCCTGGCCAGAGAACGCATCCTCGGTGTCGTGGTCGTATTCGTAGCCGGAGCCGTAGCCTTCGGTCTGCATCAGCTTAGTCGGCGCATTGAGGATGTGCTTGGGCGGCAACAGCGAGCCGGCTTCCTTGGCGACGCGCTTGGCCGCGCCGAACGCCATGTAGGTCGCGTTCGATTTCGGCGCGGTGGCGACGTAGAGCACGGCCTCGGCAAGCGCCAGTTCGCCCTCGGGCGAGCCGAGAAAGTCGTAGGCGTCCTTGGCCGCGTTCGTAACAACCAGCGCCTGCGGATCGGCAAGGCCAATATCCTCGACCGCCATGCGCACGATGCGACGCGCCAGATAGAGCGGGTCCTCGCCGGCGTCGAGCATGCGCGCCAAGTAGTACAATGCCGCATCCGGATCGGAGCCGCGCACCGATTTATGCAAGGCGCTGATCAGATTGTAATGGCCGTCTTGCGACTTGTCGTAGATCGGCGCGCGGCGCTGCACCACCTCCTGCAGCGCCGCGGCATCGAACGTCTCGCCGGCACGCGCGGCGCGCCACACCTCCTCGGCAAGTGTCAGCGCGGCACGGCCGTCGCCGTCGGCCATGCGGATCAGCGAGGCGCGCGCCTCGGCATTGAGCGGCAGTTCTTTGTGTTCCATCGCCTCGGCACGGGCGAGCAGCTTTTCGACCGCCGCCTCGTCAAGCGACTTGAACACCAGCACACGCGCGCGCGACAACAGCGGCGCGATCAGCTCGAACGACGGGTTCTCGGTCGTCGCGCCGACCAGCACGATGGTGCCGTCTTCCATGACTGGCAGAAAGGAATCCTGCTGGGCGCGGTTGAAGCGGTGAATCTCGTCGACGAAGAGCAGGGTCCCCTGCCCGATCTCGCGCCGGGCCCGCGCCGCGTCGAACACTTTTTTCAGATCGGCGACACCGGAAAAGATCGCCGAAATCTGCTCGAAATAAAGTTCGGTCGCGTGCGCAAGGAGCCGCGCCACCGTGGTCTTGCCGGTACCGGGCGGCCCCCAGAATACGAGCGAGCCGAGCGAGCGCGTCTCCAGCATCCGGGTGAGCGCGCCGTCCGGCCCAAGCAGATGATCCTGCCCGACCACCTCGGCAAGCGTTTGCGGGCGCAACTTGTCAGCCATCGGCCGCGGCGCATCGCGCTCGAGGCCGGCAGCGGCGAAGAGTGTCGGCACTTTGGTCCGTGGACGGCTCGTCATAAGCCAAACCTAGTTATCGTCATGCCTGGCCTCGTGCCGAGCATCCACGTCTTTCCTCTAAGACATAAAGACGTGGATGGCCGAGACAAGCCCGGCCATGACAAGGAATGGGCATTTCCCAGGGACTACCCGCCGAACATCACCGAAATCTGCTGATTGCCGCGCTGGATAGTGATGCGCCAGGAATGGCTGCCGGAATTGGCGATGCGATCGAGATCGGCCGAACGGGCAATTTTTTCATTGTTCACCGTGACCACAATGTCGCCTGGCCGAAAACCAATGGATTGAGCGGTCGAACCATCAGCCACCGCGGTAATGACGACACCCTGGGCCTGCGGATCGAGCCGCAAGTCGTCGGCGAGCGCCGGCGAGAGGTTGGCCACCGTGGCGCCGGCGAATGGCGAGTGCGCTTGGATCGCGACCTCGTCGCGCGGCGTCTCAGGCAGCGCCTGCAGCGCCACCTTCAGCATCATCTGACGGCCCTGGCGAATGAGGCCGATCTGCGCCGTACCGCCGAGCGGCTTGGTGGCGAAGCGATAATCGAAAGCGTTCGGATCCTCGATCGCAACGCCGTCGACGCTGACCAGGAGATCGCCGGTTTTGATCCCCGCACGCGCGGCGGGGCCGTCAGCGACGACGCCCGCCACCAGCGCGCCGTTCGGCGTCTTGAGACCCAGGCTGTCGGCGATGTCCGGCGTAACCTCCTGCAGCTTGGCGCCGAGCCACGGCCGCTTGACCACGGAGTTGCCGCTTTCCGCCGACGCCACGACGACGCGCACCAGGTTCGCCGGAATCGCGAAGCCGATGCCTTCCGATCCACCCGACGACGACGCGATAGCGCTGTTGATGCCGATCAAGTGACCGGCCATGTCGACCAGCGCACCGCCGGAGTTGCCCGGATTGATCGCCGCGTCGGTCTGGATGAAGAACTGGTAGTCGGACGAACCGACTTTCGTGCGCGCCAGCGCCGAGACGATGCCGTGGGTCACAGTCTGACCGACGCCGAACGGATCGCCGATCGCCAACACCACGTCGCCGACCTGCAGCTTGTCGGAATCGCCGAACTCCAGTGTAGGAAATCGTTCGTGCGCGCCTTTGATGCGCAGTACGGCGAGATCGCTGCGCTCATCGCGCAGCACGATGTCCGCGTCGAACTCCCGTTTGTCGGACAGCGCCACCTTGACCTGACTCGCGCCGCGGATGACGTGGAAGTTGGTGACGATCAGGCCCGCAGGATCGACAATGACGCCGGAGCCGAGCGAACGCTGAACCTGCCGTCGCGGCACGCCGCCGAAGAATTGGCGAAAGAACGGGTCGGCCATAAACGGATTCTGGTTCTCGACGATGTGGGTGGCGTAGACGTTGACCACCGCGGGCGCGACCCGCTGCACGATCGGCGCGAACGACATTTGGAGCTGGCCGAGCGAGGCCGGCACGCGGCGCTCTTGCGCACTCGCCGCGTTTGAGATGGCGGCGAGCGCCAACAGCGCGGCGGCAAACAGGCTCATAGATCGTCGAGGCATCGATCCTCCGAGTAGCAATTTTGAGCATTTTCGGGCCGGGCATATCGGCCTTTTCCAAGGCGATTGGATGGCAGACACGGCCGATCCAGGGCTCCTCCCGCGGCTCCGTGTCAAGCCGCAGCGGCGCCCGCGGGTGTGGCGCTGCGCCGTCCTGCCAGCCGGTGCAGGGCAATGCCGGCGATTAGGCCTGCGGCCAGTACAGCAAGCCCGACCAGCGGCCGGTACCAGAACCAGGCCAGAGCGATCACGAATCCGGCGACCACCATGGTGAAGGTCAGGGCAACCAGCCCGGCCCCGGCGCCTATAAGGCTGCCGATCAGGGGCACCACGTCGGCGACGACCACGAGCGGCCGCAGCACCAGGAACGTGCCCAGCCACATTGCCAACACCCCGCCGAGCCGAAGAACCCAGGTCAGGATCATATTGTCCCGTTCAGCCTGCTTGAACATCTCGGCTGCGGATTGCTCTCCCGGCACAGCCAGCAACAGACTGTCGCCAGCCTTCGTCTGGTACGGCGCGATACCGGAGCCGGACTGCCGGCCGATGCTGCTCACCGGCCCGACCGGGGCATAGACATAGGAAATTTTATAATCGCCGATCTGCGGGCTATCCGCATTTGGACCGATGTAGATCTTGCCGTCGACGATCTGGGCATTCGGAATCCGCGGCTTGAGCGGGTCAGCGGCTTGCGGGTCGAGCTGCAATGCCGCGCTCGTCGGCAGAAGATTGAGTACCGCCGCACCGAGCTTGAACGCGCCGAGCGTGGCGTCGGCCGCCGTCAGGCTGAGCCGGCCGAATTGCTTCTGCGGATTGGCGTGACCGTCGGGATGCCGGAAAGTCTGCGAGTCGATCGCGCGATCCGACCACACCTTCTTGTAGGTATAGGTTGTCACGGTCTGTTCCGAGCCGCCGACCGATTTATGGGTCTCCTGATGTTTGTCTTCTTCCCATTGATACATCTCGGCGACGCGCACGAGATGCAACGCGGTGGCCGACACACCGAACGCGCGATCAGAGATCGGCGTGCCCGCCTTGGCGTCGCCGCTGACGTGGATGAGCTTGCCTTCGTTGCTCGGATCGACCGGCGCGGGCGACGCCTCGACCACCACCTTGCCGCCTTCGCTGATCGAGCGCGCCGTCTGCACGGCGCGCCCTTCGTTCCAGAACAACAGCACGATCGAACCGACCACGAATACGATGCCAAACAGCACGCCGGTGATCGACTGAACGATCCGCGACAGCCATGACGTCGAGGTGGTTTCAACAAAACTATCTGGCATGGCCAAGCCCCCCTGTGCACTTGCCGGATATTGTCAGAACCAACCCCGCACATCACTCCTGCGGCGGCACCGTGCGCACCCAGGCGATGACGTCGTCGAGGTCGGAATCGGTCATGTGGGCGTAATAGCCAAAGCCCATCGGCCCGTTCAGTTTCTTGCCATCCTTGTCGATTCCTTGCGTCATGGCGCGCTTGATCTCGGCGTCGGTCCAAGCCCCGATCCCCTTGGTCTTGCTTGGGGTGATGTTGCGCGACACCGACACTCCCCACGGTCCCGGGAATTGCTGGCCACCGGCGCCCATCTTGCTCAAGACCAATTGGCCCTTTTCGCGCGGCGTGTGGCACTCCATGCAATGGCCGATGGTGCCCAGATAGAAGCCGCGCTTGATCTTGTCTTTCAGCTCCGCGGGATCGATCGGCTTTTGCGCCCAGGGGATGACCTGTTGCCTCATTGGCACGTGGTAGACGGGAGCCGGCACCTTGTTGCTCACCGGCTTGACGCTCTGGATGTAGGCGACGATCGCATCGAGATCGGCCGGCAACAGGATGCCGTAAAATTCGGTCGGCATGACTGCGATCGGCTTGCCGTTCGGCGGCACGCCGGTAAGCAGCAGCTTCTTGATATCGGCGGCACTCCACGTGCCGATGCCAGTTTCTTTGTCAGGCGTGATGTTCGGCGCCGTCACGTCGAACACGCCCGGCACATTAAACCGCAGGCCGCCCGAAAAATCCTTACCGGCCACGGCCGCGGGCGGACCTTTCGGCGAATGACAGTTGGCGCAGGTCATAATTGTGTTGACGAGATACGAGCCGCGCTCAAGCGGCGTTTCGGCGTAGGCCGCGCCGCCGATGACCGAGGCGAGCGCGACCAGCGTAACCAACGATTTCATTGATAACCCCCAAGCCTGATGCGGCTGGAAGGTATTGCAGGACCGGCCCGCCGCCAAACAAAATGTCTGCTGTATACCCGGGCTTCTGGCCGCAGAAATGCGCCTCTGGCCGCTGAAATAGGCCACCGTCGCTACCCGCGGACGGCCACGCCGTCCCGCGGGTTGGATTGCGGCGCTACGCCGCGGCCGACTCTTGCTCGGCGGTGCGCGCCTGGACCGGCCCGGAGTCCTTGCCCTTGGCCTCGACGTCGCGATCGACGAATTCGATCACCGCGACCGGAGCGGAATCGCCATAGCGGAAACCGGCCTTCATCACGCGCGTGTAGCCGCCCTGTCGATCCTTGTAGCGCGGCCCGATCACCTCAAACAGCTTCTTGACCATGGCAATATCGCGCATCTGCGAAACTGCTTGGCGGCGAGCGTGCAGGTCGCCGCGCTTGCCTAGCGTCACCAGCTTTTCTACGACCGGGCGCAGATCCTTGGCCTTGGGCAGCGTAGTCGTGATCTGCTCGTGCTTGATCAGCGAGGCGGCAAGATTGGCCAGCATCGCGCGGCGATGATCCGAGTGGCGATTGAATTTCCGATGCGTTTTCCCGTGATTCATCGCGCTAATCCCTACCCACTTAGCCTTGGCTCAAAACGGCGGATGGCCGGGGCTATGCCCGGCCATAACGCGTCTTAGTAATGATCCTCGAACCGCTTGGCGAGTTCGTCGATGTTTTCCGGCGGCCAGCCCGGCACTTCCATGCCGAGATGCAGGCCCATCTGCACCAGCACTTCCTTGATCTCGTTGAGAGACTTGCGGCCGAAATTCGGCGTCCGCAACATCTCGGCTTCGGTCTTCTGCACCAGATCGCCGATATAGACGATGTTGTCGTTCTTCAGACAATTGGCCGAACGCACCGACAGTTCGAGCTCGTCGACCTTCTTGAGGAATGCCGGATTGAAAGCAAGATCGGGGATCGCCTCGTGCGCAGTTTCGCGCTTGGGCTCCTCGAAATTGACGAACACATTGAGCTGATCCTGCAGGATGCGCGCCGCGTAGGCGAGCGAGTCCTCCGGCGTAATGGCGCCGTTGGTCTCGATCGACAGCGTCAGCTTGTCGTAATCGAGGATCTGGCCTTCGCGCGTGTTCTCGACTTTGTAGGAAACCTTGCGCACCGGGGAATACAGGCTGTCGACCGGGATCAGACCGATCGGCGCATCCTCCGGCCGGTTACGCTCGGCCGGGACATAGCCCTTGCCGGTCGCGACCGTGAACTCCATGCGGATTTCGGCGCCTTCGTCGAGCGTGCACAGCACGAGCTCGGGATTGAGCACCACAACGTCGCCGACGGTCTGAATGTCGGCCGCCGTCACGGCGCCCGGGCCCTGCTTCTTCACCACCATGCGCTTGGGCCCGTCGCCCTGCATCTTGATGGCGATGTCCTTGATGTTGAGCACGATGTCGGTCACGTCCTCGCGCACCCCGGCGATCGAGGAAAACTCGTGGAGCACGCCGTCGATGTGCACCGCCTGAACCGCGGCGCCTTGCAGCGACGACAAGAGAATACGCCGCAGCGCGTTGCCGAGCGTCACGCCGAAGCCGCGTTCGAGCGGCTCGGCCACGACGGTTGCCCCCCGCCGCGAATCGCCGCCGGCGGTCACCTGCAGCTTGTTGGGCCTGATCAGTTCCTGCCAGTTCTTCTGGATCGTCACGTTATCACCCATCGCTTTGCGCGGCGCGACCATGTCGCGGGCTTCATTCCGCTCCGTGAGGCCAAGGTCTTGCGGCGGCAGATGTTCGAATTGGTCCATCAACCGGATGTCCTTATACGCGCCGCCGCTTACGCGGGCGGCAACCGTTATGCGGGATCGGCGTCACATCGCGGATCGATGTGATGGTAAAGCCCGCGGCCTGCAGCGAGCGCAGTGCCGACTCACGGCCTGAACCGGGACCGGCGACCTCGACCTCGAGCGTCCGCATGCCGTGTTCCTGCGCCTTCTTGGCGGCGTCTTCGGCCGCGACCTGCGCGGCGTAGGGCGTCGACTTGCGCGACCCCTTGAAACCCATCGTGCCGGCCGAAGACCAGGCAATGGCGTTGCCCTGCACGTCGGTGATGGTGATCATCGTATTGTTGAACGACGCATTCACATGCGCGACGCCCGAAGCGATGTTCTTGCGTTCGCGCCGGCGGACGCGCGTAGCTTCCTTACCCATTCTGAACCCTTTCGCGGATGGGCATCGGCCGCTCTCGCTCCGGCGCCATCACTCGTTCCGGTCGTTTCACTATTTCTTCTTGCCAGCTATCGCTTTGGCCGGACCCTTGCGGGTGCGCGCGTTGGTGTGGGTGCGCTGTCCACGCACCGGCAGGCTACGGCGGTGCCGCAATCCCCGATAGCAGCCCAAATCCATCAATCTCTTGATGTTCATCGACACTTCGCGCCGCAGATCGCCTTCGACCACGTAATCCCGGTCGATCACTTCGCGAAGCTGGAGCACTTCCTGATCGGTCAGCTGCGACACCCGCCGCGACTCGGGGATCGACACCTTCTCCATGATTTCCTTGGCCTTGGCGTTACCGATGCCATGGATGTACTGGAGCGCGATCACAACGCGCTTATTGGTCGGTATATTGACGCCCGCGATACGAGCCAATTCAGTTACTCCTTGCGGCCATCGGCCGCCGCGCCGGCCCGGTCTTCCGGCATGGCGGTAAGCCGCTGTTCGTCGGTTGCATTGTCGCCTGAGACGGCCACAAACGTAAAAAGGCGACGCCTGCCTGCCCTTGCGGCCCGGCATCGTCGCTCAATCTCCAACTGGGTATTCGTCGTTGCTATTAATGGATTCCTCTTGGTTTCGTCAACCTCGGCTAGCGATTTCTTGTATAAACATGGCTACCGGCGGCGGGTGGTCGCTTTGCCCCTGCGCTTCACCCCCGCGGCCTTGCGCGCCGGCCGCAATTTCCTCCGTGCCGGAGCGCTTTTTGCGGATTTTTTTCCTTTTTTGGACACGGGTTTGGGAGCCGTGCGAAGTTTGACGGGCTTGGCCGCGCGACGAGCTTTTGCCGCCCCGCGCGCGTTTACCCGCGGCGCCCGGGCCGCCGGCACCGCCTTGGGAGTTTTTGGCCCTGTGGCCGGCTTGGCCCCCTTGGCCGGCTGCGCCCCCTTGGCCGGCTGCACTTCGGCGGACATCACCTTGTCGATGGCCTCGGTCACGTCCGGGATCGGCGCCATTCCGTCGACGGTCCGCAGCACGCCCTGCAACTTGTAATAGGCGATAAGCGGAGCGGTCTGCTCGCGGAATGCGACAAGCCGCCGCCGCAGCGCTTCGGCGTTATCGTCATCGCGCAGCGGCTCGCCGCGCGCCTTCATCTCGGCGATCCGGCTTTCGATGCGCCTCAGCAAGGCAGCCTCGTCGACCCGCAATTCGATCACCGCGTCGAGCGAAACGCCGTGCTTCTGCAGCATGCGATCAAGCGCCACCGCCTGCGGAACAGTGCGAGGGAAGCCGTCGAGGATAAACCCCTTGCGGGCATCGGGCTCCTGGATGCGGACCTCGACGATGCCGACGACGATCTCGTCAGGGCACAGCGCACCGCGCGCCATGATATCGGCCACCTGGCGGCCGATCGGCGTGCCGCCATTTACCGCGGCGCGCAGCATATCTCCGGTCGAAAGCTGAACAATTCCGTATTTGGCGACGAGACGCTGGGCTTGCGTTCCTTTGCCAGCCCCCGGCGGGCCCAGCAGGATTAGTCTCATCTACGGCGCCCCCGCAGTTTTGAGCGTTTGATCAAACCTTCATACTGGTGCGCCAGCAGATAACCCTGCACCTGCGCTACCGTGTCCATCGTCACGCTCACCACGATCAGGAGCGAGGTGCCGCCGAAATAGAACGGCACGGCCGCATAGGCGATCAGCATTTCGGGGAACATGCAGACGATGGCAAGATAGGCGGCGCCGATCACGGTGATCCGCGACAGCACGTAGTCGATATACTCGGCGGTGCGTTCGCCCGGCCGGATGCCGGGGATGAATCCGCCGTGCTTCTTCAGGTTATCGGCGGTTTCCGTCGGGTTGAAGATGATCGCCGTATAGAAGAATGCGAAAAACACGATGAGCGCGACGTAGAGCACGAGAAACAGCGGCCGACCGTGCGACAGCAGCGTGGTGACCGTCGTCAGCCAGCCGGTCGCCGAACCCTGCGCGGTGAAGCTTGCGAGCGTCGTCGGCAACAGCAACAGCGACGAGGCAAAGATCGGCGGGATCACGCCCGAAGTGTTGAGCTTGAGCGGCAGATGCGAGGACTGCCCCTCGAACATGCGGTTACCGACCTGGCGTTTCGGATACTGAATCAACAGCCGGCGCTGGGCGCGTTCCATAAACACGATGAAGGTGATGACGGCGATTGCCATCAAGAGAACGACGAGAATGAGACCGGTCGACAGCGCGCCCTGGCGGCCGAGTTCGAGCGTGCCGGCTATCGCCGACGGCAATTGCGCGACGATGCCTGACATGATGATCAGCGAGGTACCGTTGCCGATGCCGCGCTGCGTGATCTGTTCGCCGAGCCACATCAGGAACATCGTGCCGCCGGTCAGCGTGATCACCGTCGAGATGCGGAAGAACCAGCCGGGATCGCCAACCACCGAACCGGTGCCCGCGCCCTCAAGCCCGATGGCGATGCCGTAGGCCTGAAACGCCGCCAGCACCACGGTGAGGTAGCGCGTATATTGGTTGATCAACTTGCGCCCCTGCTCGCCCTCCTTCTTCAAGTTCTCGAGGGTGGGCGAAACCGTCGTCATCAGCTGGATGATGATCGAGGCCGAGATGTAGGGCATGATCGTCAGCGCAAAGATCGCCATGCGGTGGATGCCGCCGCCGGCGAACATGTTGAACATGCCCAGGATACCGCCGGACTGCTGATTGAAAATCTTGTCCCACGCGGTGGGATCAATGCCAGGAAGCGGGATGTAGGTCCCGAGCCGATAGACCAGGAGCGCTCCGAGCGTAAACCAGATGCGCTTCTTCAGCTCCTCGGCCTTGGCGAGCGCGCCGAAGTTGAGATTGGCTGCCAGTTGCTCTGCTGCAGAGACCATGTGCTGCTCCAACCCCCTGCCACGCCATGACCGTCACCTGTGCCAGACAGGTAGAAGTCATGGATGCCCGGCACAAGACACCCGTGTGCCGGCCGCGATGCCGCCTCAGGCCGCCTTTTCGTCGACTTCCCGCTTGGGAGCCAGAATTTCGATCGTGCCGCCGGCCTTCTCCACCGCCGCAACCGCCGATTTCGACGCCCCGAATACCGACAATGCGATCTTGGCCTTGAGTTCGCCGTTGCCGAGGAGCCGCACCCCCTCCTTGGCGCGGCGCAGAACACCCGCCTTGACCAGTGCCGCGGCGTCGATCTTGCCGCCGGCATCGAGCAGGCCGGAGTCGATCGCCGTCTGAATGCGGCCCAAATTCACCTCATTGAGCTTGCGGGCGAACTTCGTGTTCTTGAAGCCGCGCTTAGGCAGGCGGCGATGCAGCGGCATCTGGCCGCCTTCGAAGCCTTTGATGCGCACGCCGGAGCGCGCGGTCTGGCCCTTGCCGCCGCGGCCGCCGGTCTTGCCGGTGCCCGAGCCGATGCCGCGGCCGATACGCTTGCGCGTCTTGCGGGCGCCGGGGCGGCCTGCCAGTTCGTGAAGTTTCATCGTCCTCTCCACATCTCTTGTCTTGTCACGCCCCGCGAAGACGCTTGGCGGACGATGACACGCAACACTATTCCTTCACGACCTCAATCAGATGCGCGACCTTGGCAATCATGCCGCGCGTCGCCGGCGTGTCGACAAGCTCAGCCACGCGGCCAATCTTATTGAGGCGCAGCCCGACGAGCGTCTCGCGCTGGCCATGGTGCCGTCGCAACGGACTGCCGGTCTGACGGATCTTGACGGTCTTTCCCGATTTGCTCGCACTCATCGCCTGCTCCAAAGATTTCAGTCAGCCGCCGCCGGTTCGGCGTCGACGTCGCGGCGGCGTGCCTGCAGTGCCGAAACCTTGACGTTGCGTCGTGCGGCAACCGAGCGCGGCGAGTCCTGCCGCTTGAGCGCGTCAAAGGTGGCGCGCACGACGTTGTAGGGGTTCGAGGTGCCGAGCGACTTCGCCACCACGTCCTGCATGCCGAGCGTCTCGAACACGGCCCGCATCGGCCCGCCGGCGATGATGCCGGTGCCGGGCGGCGCCGCGCGCAAATAGACCTTGCCGGCGCCATGGCGACCCGCCACGTCGTGATGGAGCGTCCTCCCCTCGCGCAGCGGCACGCGCGTCAGCCCGCGCTTGGCGGCATCGGTTGCCTTGCGGATGGCCTCCGGCACCTCGCGCGCCTTGCCGTGGCCAAAACCGACCCGGCCCTTCTGGTCACCGACAACCACGAGCGCCGCGAACCCGAAGCGCCGTCCGCCTTTGACCACCTTGGCGACGCGGTTGATGTGGACCAGCTTGTCGACGAATTCGCTGTCGCGCGCTTCGTCCCGCCGCCGTTCGCGTGGTTCACGCGCCATTTTGCTCTGCCATTTGTTTTCGCCTTCAGTGCTGCGATCAGAAATTCAGTCCAGCTTCACGCGCGGCATCGGCCAACGCCTTGACCCGACCGTGAAAGAGATAACCGCCGCGATCGAATATCACGTCCTTGATGCCCTTTTCCTTGGCCCGCTCGGCAATCAGCTTGCCGACGGTCTTGGCTGCCTCGACGTTGGCGCCCGTTTTCAGCGCGCCGCGCGTCGGCTTCTCGATAGACGAGGCGGCAACCACTGTCGCGCCCGCATCGTCGTCGATGACCTGCGCGTAGATATGCTTGGAGGAGCGGAATACCGACAGCCGCTTGCGGCCGTGTGCCGCCCGGCGCAGCGCGCCGCGCACGCGCCCCTGCCGTCGCTCCATCCTCGTGTTGATCTTGGCCATGGCCGGCTCCGTTACTTCTTCTTGCCTTCTTTGCGGAAAATCCGTTCGCCGGCATATTTGATGCCCTTGCCCTTATAGGGCTCCGGCGGCCGGTAATCGCGAATTTCGGCGGCGACCTGCCCGACTTTTTGCCGGTCGCTGCCGCTGATGACGATTTCGATCGGGCGCGGCGTCGCGATCGTGATGCCGTCGGGGATCGGATAAAGAATATCGTGGCTGTAGCCGAGCGCGATCTGCAGGTTCTTACCCTGCACCGAAGCGCGATAGCCGACACCGTTGATCTCAAGCCGTTGCTCGAAGCCCTTGGTCACGCCGGCAATCAGATTGGCCACCAGCGTGCGCGACGTGCCCCATTGCGAGCGGGCGCGTTTGGTTTCGAACCGCGGATCGACCTTGATCTGGCCGCCATCGAGCACGACCGTTACGTCGTCGTGCAGCGCGACCTGCATGGCGCCCTTCGGGCCTTTTACCTTTACGGTCTGACCCTCGATATTGGCGGTAACGCCCGACGGGACCGCAATGGGCTTTTTGCCGATACGAGACATCAGAACACCGTACAGAGAATTTCGCCGCCCACATTGGCGTCGCGGGCGTCGTGATCGGCCATGACGCCCTTCGGCGTGGACACGATGGCAACGCCGAGCCCGTTATTGATGCGCGGCAAATTGCGGACCGATGTGTAGACCCGGCGTCCCGGCTTCGACACGCGTTCGATTTCCCGGATCACCGGCTCGCCGTCGAAATATTTCAATTCGATCTCGATTTCCGAGCGGCCCTCGCGCTCCACCACCGCATAGCCGCGGATGTAGCCCTCGGTCTTGAGCACATCGAGCACGCTCTCGCGCAGCCTCGAGTTCGGGCTGGAGACCTTACTCTTGTTGCGCATCTGCGCGTTGCGAATACGCGTCAACAGATCGCCGACCGGATCGTTCATAGACATGGTTCGACCCTCCCTACCAGCTCGACTTCAACAGACCGGGGATCAACCCCTTGGAGCCCAGCTCGCGCAGCGCGATGCGCGACAGCTTATGCTTGCGGTAGTAGCCGCGCGGACGGCCGGTAATTTCACAGCGGTTGCGAATGCGGGTGGGCGACGAATTGCGCGGCAGCTTGGCAAGCTTGAGCGTTGCGGCAAAGCGCTCCTCAAGCGGCCTTGTCTTATCGTTCACAACCGCTTTGAGCCGCGACCGCGGGCCCGAATATTTCTTCGACATCCGGCGGCGCCGGTTGTTCTTCTCGATGGCACTTTTCTTCGCCATTTAGCTCTCCTCGGTGTTCCGCGTTTGAGTCGCGATTGCTTCGAGACTCACTGCCGGAACGGAAAATTGAACGCCGTCAAAAGCGCACGCGCCTCGTCGTCGTTGCGCGCGGTGGTGCAGACGGTGATATCCATGCCCCAGATGTCGGCGGCCTTATCGTAATCAATCTCGGGGAACACGATGTGCTCCTTGATGCCGAGCGTGTAGTTGCCGCGGCCGTCGAAGCTCTTCGGCGACAGACCGCGGAAGTCGCGCACCCTGGGCAGCGCGATGTTGATGAGGCGGTCGAGAAACTCGTACATGCGCGCCTTGCGCAAGGTCACCTTGCAGCCGATGGCCTGGCCGGCGCGCAGCTTGTAGGTCGCAATCGACTTGCGCGCGTTGGTGACGATCGCCTTCTGGCCTGAGATCAGAGCCAGATCGGCTGCCGCCGAGTCGACCTTCTTGCGGTCGGCCACGCCTTCGCCGATGCCCATGTTGATGACGACCTTGTCGACCACGGGAATCTGCATGCCGTTCTTGTAGCCGAACTGCTCGGCGAGCTTTTTGCGGATCGCCTCATCGAACTCGACTCGCAGCCGCGCCGGAACCCGCTGCTCGCGCTCTCGGGGCGCCGCAGCCTTGCCCTTGCCGTCCGCGCCTCGCTCGGCCGCTTCGCCCTTGGCAGGCTTTGCGCCCTGCTCGCCCTTCGCGGGCTTGGCTGCGCGCGCAGGCTTCTCCGCCTGCTCGCCCTTGGCAGCACGCTGAGACTTGTCGGCCTTCTTGGCCTTTTTGTCGTCGGTATCAGCCATCGATCTCGACTCCCGAACGCTTGGCGACGCGGACCTTCTTGCGCTCATCGCCCGTGCCGACGATTTTGAAGCCGACACGCGTCGGCTTGCCGTCCTTCGGATCGGCCAGCGCGATATTCGACAGGTGGATCGGCGCCTCTTTGGAGATGATGCCGCCTTCCTGGCTCGCGGTCTGAGTCTGGTGGCGCTTGACTATATTGACGCCACGCACCAGAGCGCGGTCCTCGCCACGGCGCACCTCGATGATCTCGCCGGTGCGGCCCTTGTCGCGACCGGCAATGATGACGACCTTGTCGCCCTTCTTAATTCTCGCCGCCATCACAGCACCTCGGGCGCAAGCGAAATGATCTTCATGTGGTTTTTGGCGCGCAACTCGCGCGGCACCGGGCCGAAGATGCGAGTGCCGACCGGCTCCATCTGCGGATTGATCAGCACCGCCGCGTTGCGATCGAAGCGGATGATCGAACCGTCGGCGCGCTTGATGTCCTTGGAGATGCGCACGATGACCGCCTTCATCACGTCGCCTTTCTTGACGCGTCCGCGCGGGATCGCCTCCTTCACCGAAACGACGATGACGTCGCCGATGGTGGCGTATTTGCGCTTCGAACCGCCCAGCACCTTGATGCACATGACGCGGCGCGCGCCGGAATTGTCCGCCACATCAAGATTGCTCTGCATCTGGATCATGGGCTACCCCAAACAGTCTTCACCACGCCCCGCTCAGGAGGCTTTTTTCTTCTCGCCGCGCACCACCGCCCAGCGTTTGAGCTTGGAGATGGGGCGGTGTTCTTCAATCCACACGATATCGCCGACCTTGAACTCATTTTTCTCGTCGTGCGCATAATATTTCTTCGACCGTCGCACCGTCTTCTTGAACAAGGGGTGGGTAAAGCGGCGTTCGACACGCACCACCAAAGTCTTGCTCTGTTTGTCGCCGACGACGACGCCTTGCAGGGTCCGCTTGGGCATCCGAAAAAACCTTTCAACTCCTCGCCGCGGCGAGCTTCGCCGAACCTTGGCGTTTTTGCTGGGCGACTGTCTTCAACCGCGCGATGTCGCGCCGCACTTCGCGCACGCGGGCGGTGTTTTCCAACTGCCCGGTGGCGCGCTGAAAGCGCAGATTGAACTGCTCTTTCTTCAGTTTGAGCACTGCATCGTCGATCTGATCGATCGTCATTGTCTTGATGTCGGCCGCTTTCATGACACGCCTACTCGCTGATCCGCTCGACGAAGCGGGTTTTGATCGGCAATTTGGCAGCGGCAAGCGCCAGCGCCTCCTTGGCGATCTGCACCGGGACGCCGTCTACCTCAAACATGATGCGGCCGGGCTTGACGCGGGCAACCCAGAATTCCGGCGCGCCCTTGCCCGAACCCATGCGCACTTCGAGCGGCTTCTTCGATACCGGCACGTCTGGGAACATACGTATCCAGACGCGGCCGGCCCGCTTCATGTGGCGGGTGAGCGCGCGGCGCGCGGCTTCGATCTGCCGCGCAGTGACACGATCCGGCTCCATCGCCTTGAGGCCAAACTGGCCGAAGGAAAGCTCGGCCGCGCTCGTGGCGATGCCCTTGATGCGGCCCTTATGGGCCTTGCGGAATTTGGTGCGCTTCGGTTGCAGCATGGCGAACGCCTTTGGTTACCTTCTCTGCTCGTTCTCGCTCACGCCGCGTCGCGTCGCGGACGGCCGGCTTCACCCTCGGCCATCTTTTTGTCCTGAGCCATGGGATCGTGCTCCATGATCTCACCCTTGAAGATCCAGACCTTCACGCCGCAGGTGCCGTAGGTCGTGAACGCGGTGGCGACGC
The DNA here is from genome assembly GCA_036511795.1 of Xanthobacteraceae bacterium. GTDB lineage: Bacteria > Pseudomonadota > Alphaproteobacteria > Rhizobiales > Xanthobacteraceae > BOG-931. The sequence goes on along the minus strand of DATCBO010000004.1, from coordinate 18,853 downwards.
CGTAATCGACGTCGGCGCGCAGGGTGTGCAGCGGCACGCGGCCTTCGCGGTACCACTCCATGCGCGCGATTTCGGCGCCGCCGAGCCGGCCCGAGCAATTGATGCGGATGCCGCCGGCGCCAAGCCGCATCGCCGATTGCACCGCGCGCTTCATGGCGCGACGGAAGGCGACGCGCCGCTCAAGCTGCTGGGCGATCGATTCCGCGACGAGCTGGGCATCGAGTTCGGGCTTGCGGATCTCGACGATGTTAATCACGACATCGCTGCTGGTGAGGTCAGCGACCTTGCGCCGTAATTTTTCGATGTCCGCGCCCTTCTTGCCGATCACGACGCCCGGACGGGCCGAGTGGATTGTGACGCGGCACTTCTTGTGCGGGCGCTCGATCACGATTTTGGAGACCGCAGCCTGCTTGAGCTCCTTCATCAGCACCTTGCGGATCTCCATGTCCTCGTGCAGCAGCGAGCCGTAGCTCGTCTTGCCCGCATACCACCGCGAATCCCACGTGCGGTTGATGCCGAGGCGAAGCCCGATCGGATTGACTTTCTGACCCATGGTCCTCTCCTGACCGCGTCCCTTAATTCGCCGGTTTCGCCGGCGCCTCGACCTCACGCACCACGATGGTGAGGTTGGCGAATGGCTTGGAAATCGCACCCATCCGGCCGCGCGCTCGCGGCGAATGCCGCTTGATCACCAGCGCCTTGCCGACATGGGCCTGCACGACGACGAGATCGTCGACGTCGAGGTCGTGATTGTTCTCGGCGTTTGCGATCGCCGATTCCAGACATTTCTTCACGTCGTGGGCGATGCGCTTGCGCGAAAATTCGAGGTCGGCGAGTGCGGTTGAAACTTTCTTGTTACGGATGAGCTGAGCCAGAAGGTTCAGCTTCTGCGGGCTCACGCGCAGCATGCGCGACACCGCCTTGGCTTCGTTCTCGGCAAGCGAACGCTCGCGACCCTTCTTGCTCATGATACTGCTCCCCGCCTCACGACCCGCCGCCGGCCGGAGCGGCAGCCGGAGCCGCCGCGGCACCGCCACCGGAAGACGCCCCACTTGAGCGCTTCGCCTTGCGATCGGACGAATGTCCGTAGAACGAGCGCGTCGGCGAGAATTCCCCAAACTTGTGGCCGACCATTTCCTCGCTGACTATCACCGGGATGTGCTTCTGGCCGTTATAGACGCCGAACGTCAACCCGACGAATTGCGGCAGAATGGTCGACCGCCGCGACCAGATGCGGATCATCTCATGACGGCCCGACGCACGCACGGCGTCGACCTTCTTCATCAGATAGCCGTCGAAAAACGGGCCCTTCCAAACCGAACGCGCCATCGCCGTAGCTCCTATTTCTTCTTCTTCCGCGCGTGGCGGCTCAGCATGATGAACTTGGTGGTGCTCTTGTTCTTGCGCGTCTTGGCGCCCCTGGTCGGCTTGCCCCACGGCGTTACCGGATGACGCCCGCCACGGGTGCGGCCGCCGAGCGGGTGATCGACCGGGTTCATGGCTTCGCCGCGGACATGACCGCGCCAGCCCAGCCAGCGGTTACGCCCCGCCTTGCCGATCGATATGTTCATGTTGTCCGGGTTCGACACTGCGCCGACAGTGCCAATGCAGCGGCCATGCACCAGGCGCTGCTCGCCGGAATTCAACCTCAAGATCACGTATTCGCCGTCGCGGCCGACGATTTGCGCGTAGGTGCCAGCCGAACGCGCGATCTGGCCGCCCTTGCCGACCTTCAGCTCGATGTTGTGGACGATGGTGCCGACCGGAATGTTGGCGACCGGCATGGCATTGCCTGGTTTGACGTCGACATATTCGCCCGCCACCACGGCGTCGCCGACCGACAGGCGCTGCGGCGCAAGGATGTAATTCAGCGTTCCGTCTTCATACTTGATCAGCGCGATAAACGCTGTGCGGTTCGGATCGTATTCGATTCTCTCGACCTTGGCCGGCGCATCGAACTTGCGGCGCTTGAAGTCGATGATGCGATACGCCCTCTTGTGACCGCCGCCGCGATAGCGGCTGGTGATCGAACCGGAATTGTTGCGTCCGCCGCTCGAGCTCTTGCCCTCGGTGAGCGCCTTCACCGGCTCGCCCTTGTAGAGCCCCGAGCGATCGACCAGCACGAGCTGCCGCTGGCCCGCGGTGACCGGATTGTAGGATTTCAGTGCCATCGCGCCGCTCCCTTACAGTCCCGTCGTCACGTCGATCGTCTGGCCCTCTTGCAGGGTCACGACCGCGCGCTTGGTGTCGGACGTGCGTCCGACACGGCCCTTGAATACTTTCCACTTGCCGCGCCGATGCAGCGTGTTGACGCTTTTGACCTTGACGTCGAACAGCCGCTCCACCGCTTCCTTGATCTGCGGCTTGGTCGCGTGCATGGCGACCTTGAAGATCACCTTGCTGTGCTCGGACGCATTGGTCGCCTTCTCGGTGATGACCGGCGACAGAATGACGTCATAATGACGCGGATCGCTGGTGGTCATTTGAAGCGCGCCTCCAGCGCATCGACCGCGGCGCGGGTAAGCACGAGCTTATGCCGCCGCATGATGTCGTAGACGTTGATACCGGCGACCGGCAGCACGTCGATATTCGGAATGTTGCGCGCCGCCGCGCGCACGTTGGCCGCGACCTCCGCGCCGTCGATGAACAGCGCGTTGGCCAAGCCGAGTTTCACGAAGCTGCTACGCAGCTCCTTGGTCTTGCCGTCCTTGATGGCGAGCGCATCGATGACGATGATGCCGTCATCCTTCGCCTTGGCGGAGAGCGCGTGTTTGAGCGCCATCGCCCGTACCTTTTTTGGCAGGCCGATTTCGTGGCTGCGCACCTGCGGGCCGAACGAGCGGCCGCCGCCGCGGAATAAATTAACGCGCGCTGAACCGTGGCGCGCGGACCCGGTGCCCTTCTGCCGGTACATTTTCTTGCCGGTGCGGGCGATATCGGCGCGGTTCTTGACCGCGTGCGTACCGGCGCGGCGCTTGGCAAGCTGCCAAACCACGCAACGATGAATGATGTCGGTGCGCGGATCGAGCCCGAAGATCGCGTCCGAGAGCGTGACCGATCCGGCTTCGCCGCCGTCGAGGGTGGTGACTTTCAGTTCCATGTCACGCGCCCTCCTTCGATTCGGCGGCGGGCGCTGCCTCGGCCGCCGCGACAGCAGCTTCGGCGAGCTTGAACTTGCCGGGCTTTGGCACGCCGTCCGGCAGCTTCTTTTTCACGGCGTCGCGCACCGTGATCCAGCCGCCTTTGACACCGGGAACGGCGCCTTCGACCAGGATGAGGCCGCGATCGACGTCGGTCTGCACCACTTTGAGATTGAGCGTGGTCACCCGGTCGACACCCATATGGCCTGACATCTTCTTGTTCTTGAACGTCCTGCCCGGATCCTGACGGCCACCGGTGCCGCCGATCGAACGGTGCGAGACCGACACGCCGTGGCTGGCGCGCAGACCCGCGAAATTCCAGCGCTTCATCGCGCCGGCCCAGCCCTTTCCGGTCGAGGTGCCGGTCACATCGACGAACTGGCCGACGAGGAAATGATCGGCCGTAATCTCGGCGCCGATCGGGATCAGCGCGTCGTCGTCGACGCGGAATTCGGCAAGCTTGCGCTTAAGCTCGACCTTGGCGACGGCAAAGTGCCCGCGATCGGCGCGATTGGCACGCTGCGGCTTACGTGCGCCGGAGCCGAGCTGCAGCGCCACGTAGCCATTCTTATCTTTGGTGCAGTGAGCGACCACCTGGCAATTGCCGAGACGGAGCACCGTCACCGGCACGTGTTCACCCGATTCGGTGAACAGCCGCGTCATTCCCACCTTCTGCGCGAGCACCCCGGAACGCATGTTCGAAATCCCTTTTCGCGCTCTTACAGCTTGATCTCGACGTCGACGCCGGCCGCGAGATCGAGCTTCATCAGCGCATCCACGGTCTGCGGCGTCGGATCGACGATGTCGAGCAGACGCTTGTGCGTGCGCATTTCGAATTGCTCGCGGCTCTTCTTGTCGACGTGCGGCGAGCGGTTCACCGTGAATTTCTCGATCTTGGTCGGCAGCGGGATCGGGCCACGCACCTGCGCGCCGGTGCGCTTGGCCGTGTTGACGATCTCGCGCGTCGACGCATCGAGGATGCGGTGATCGAACGCCTTGAGCCGGATTCTTATGTTCTGGCCGTTCATGAGCCCGTTCTTTCTGTCTCGTCATGGCCGGGCTTGTCCCAGCCATCCACGTCTTCGATCTGTCCTAGGTCGTGGATGCCCGGCACAAGGCCGGGCATGACGACGGAGCTACCTCACTCCACAATGCTCGCGACCACGCCGGCGCCGACGGTACGGCCACCCTCGCGAATGGCGAAGCGCAGCTTTTCCTCCATGGCGATCGGCACGATCAGCGTCACTTCCATGGCGATGTTGTCGCCGGGCATCACCATCTCGGTGCCTTCCGGCAGCGTCACCACGCCAGTCACGTCGGTGGTGCGGAAATAGAACTGAGGCCGATAGTTGGTGAAGAACGGCGTATGACGGCCGCCCTCCTCCTTGGTGAGGATGTAAGCCTCGGCCTTGAACTTGGTGTGCGGCTTCACCGAACCCGGCTTGCACAGCACCTGGCCACGCTCGACTTCTTCACGCTTGGTGCCGCGCAGCAGGCAGCCGACGTTGTCGCCGGCCTCGCCCTGGTCGAGCAGCTTGCGGAACATCTCGACGCCGGTGACGACCGTCTTAACGGTCGGCTTGATGCCGACGATCTCAACCTCTTCACCGACTTTGATGACGCCGCGCTCGATACGGCCGGTGCAAACGGTGCCGCGGCCCGAGATGGAGAACACGTCTTCAACCGGCATCAGGAACGGCTGATCCTTCGGACGCTCCGGCTGCGGAATGTAGTCGTCCACCGCCTTCATCAGCTCATGGATCGCTTCCTTACCGAGCTTCACATCCTTGTCTTCCAGCGCCATGAGCGCCGAGCCCTTAACCACCGGAATCTTGTCGCCGGGGAAATTGTACTTGGACAGGAGTTCGCGAACCTCAAGCTCGACGAGTTCCAGGAGCTCCGGATCATCGACCATGTCGACCTTGTTGAGGAATACGACCAGCGCCGGCACGCCGACCTGGCGGGCGAGCAGGATGTGCTCGCGGGTCTGCGGCATCGGACCGTCGGCCGCGCTCACGACCAGGATGGCGCCGTCCATCTGCGCCGCGCCGGTGATCATGTTCTTCACGTAGTCGGCGTGCCCCGGGCAGTCGACGTGCGCATAATGCCGCTTGTCGGTCTCATACTCGACATGCGCGGTGGCGATGGTAATGCCGCGCGCCTTCTCTTCCGGCGCCTTGTCGATCTGGTCATACGCCGTGTACTTGGCCTGACCCGTTTCGGCCAGGACTTTGGTGATCGCTGCCGTCAGCGACGTCTTGCCGTGATCGACGTGGCCGATCGTGCCGATGTTGCAATGCGGCTTGTTGCGATTGAATTTTTCCTTGGCCATTGGGCCCTCCGTTCCGTCTCTACCTCGAAGTGGTTTGAATAATCGTCAGGCCAGCTTGGCCTGAACCTCGTCTGCCACGCCTTTTGGCACTTCGGCGTAATGATCGAACTGCATCGTGAACGTGGCGCGCCCCTGACTCATGGAGCGCAGGTTATTGACGTAAGAAAACATGTTGGCGAGCGGCACCATCGCCGAGATGACGTTGGCGTTGCCGCGCATGTCCTGGCCCTGAATCTGGCCGCGTCGCGAGTTGAGATCGCCGATGACGGAGCCGGTATAGTCCTCCGGCGTCACCACCTCGACCTTCATGATCGGCTCGAGCAGCACCGAGCCGCCCTTTTGCAGCGCCTCGCGCATCGCCGCGCGCGCTGCGATCTCGAATGCCATGGCGGACGAATCGACATCGTGCGAGGCGCCGTCGATCAGGCTGACCTTGATGTCGACCACCGGAAAGCCAAGAATCGCGCCTGCGCTCAACTGACCCTCAAGACCTTTTTCGACCGCGGGAAAGAATTCCCTCGGCACCGATCCGCCGACGATCTCGTTCTCGAACACGAAGCCGCTGCCGGGCTCGCCAGGCTCGGCGACAACTTTGATGCGGGCGAACTGGCCGTGGCCGCCGGTCTGCTTCTTGTGGGTATAGTCGATAGTGGCTTGCCGGGTGATCTTCTCGCGATAGGCGACCTGCGGCGCGCCGATATTGGCGTCGACCTTATAGGTGCGCTTGAGGATATCGACCTTGATGTCGAGGTGCAGTTCGCCCATGCCCTTGATGATGGTCTGGCCGGACTCCTGATCGGTCGCGACGCGGAACGAGGGGTCCTCGGCCACGAGCTTGGCCAGCGCCACACCGAGCTTCTCCTGATCGGCCTTCGACTTCGGCTCGATGGCGATCTCGATGACCGGATCGGGGAATTCCATCTTTTCCAGGATCACCGGCTTCTGCGGGTCGCACAGCGTGTCGCCGGTGCGCACTTCCTTAAGCCCCGCCAGGGCGACGATGTCGCCCGCGAAGGCTTCCTTGATGTCCTCGCGGTTGTTGGCGTGCATCAGCAGCATGCGGCCGACACGCTCTTTGCGATCTTTGGTGGAGTTCATCACGCCGGAAGCGCTCTCGAGCTTGCCCGAATAAATGCGGCAGAAGGTGATGGTGCCGACGAACGGATCGTCCATGATCTTGAAGGCCAGGAGCGCCATCGGCTCGGTGTCGGATGCCTTGCGCTCGACCTCGTTGCCCTTGAGATCGACGCCCTTCACCGCCGGCACATCGAGCGGCGATGGCAGGTAATCCACCACGGCGTCGAGCAGCGGCTGCACGCCCTTGTTCTTGAATGCCGAGCCGCAAAACACCGGAAAAAACGTGCTGGCGATTGTGGCCTTGCGGATGAGGCGCTTGAGCGTGGCCTCGTCCGGCTCCTTGCCTTCGAGGTAGGCGGTCATGGCATCGTCGTCGAGCTCGACCGCGGCCTCGATCAGCTTCTCGCGGTATTCCTTGGCCTGATCGACCAGCTCCGCCGGGATTTCGATGTCGTGATACTTGGCGCCCAGCGTCTCTTCGTCCCAGACCACGCCGACCATGCGCACCAGATCAATCACGCCCTTGAACTGATTCTCGGCGCCGATCGGCAGCTGCACCGCGACCGGCCTGGCGCCGAGGCGGTCGACGATGTCTTTAAGGCACTGGAAGAAGTCGGCGCCGATCTTGTCCATCTTGTTGCAGAACACGATCCGCGGAACGTTGTAACGGTCGCCCTGGCGCCACACTGTCTCGGTTTGCGGCTCCACACCCTGATTGGAGTCGAGCACGCATACCGCGCCGTCGAGCACGCGCAACGAACGCTCCACCTCGATGGTGAAATCGACATGCCCGGGCGTATCGATGATGTTGAGCCGCTTGCCATTCCAGATCGCGGTGGTGGCAGCCGACGTGATGGTGATGCCGCGCTCCTGCTCCTGCTCCATCCAATCCATGGTCGCGGCGCCTTCGTGCACCTCGCCCATTTTGTGGCTTTTGCCGGTGTAATAGAGGACGCGCTCGGTCGTCGTCGTCTTTCCGGCATCGATGTGAGCCATGATGCCGAAATTGCGGTAATCCTCGATGGGATGGGTGCGGGGCATGGGGATATTTCCTTCGCTGTCGCCAGGTTCACCAGCGATAGTGCGAGAAGGCCCGATTGGCTTCGGCCATCCGGTGCGTGTCCTCGCGCTTCTTTACGGCGTTCCCCCTGTTATTGGATGCATCGAGCAGTTCCGCGGATAGCCGCTCCGTCATGGTCTTTTCGTTGCGGTCACGCGCCGCGGAGATAATCCATCGGATGCCGAGCGCCTGGCGCCGCGACGTGCGGACTTCGACGGGCACCTGATAGGTGGCGCCGCCGACGCGGCGGGAGCGTACCTCGATCGACGGCATGACGTTATCCAACGCCTGCTGGAACACGTTGATTGGCGACGACCTGGTCTTGCCTTCGATCATTTCGAGGGCGCCGTAGACAATGCCCTCCGCCACCGACTTTTTGCCGGCATGCATGACGGAGTTCATGAATTTGCTGACGACGATATTGCCGAACTTCGGGTCCGGCAGGATATCGCGCTTGTCTGCCCTGTGGCGGCGGGACATCTCGTTATTCCTTCGTCTCTCGCTCTCTATGAACGCAAAGAGGCCGACTATTTCGGCCTCTTGGCTCCGTACTTCGACCTGCGCTGCTTGCGGTTCTTGACGCCTTGGGTATCGAGCACGCCGCGCAGAATGTGATAGCGCACGCCCGGAAGGTCCTTCACGCGGCCGCCGCGGATCATCACCACCGAGTGCTCTTGCAGATTATGGCCCTCGCCCGGGATGTAGCCGATGACCTCGAAGCCATTGGTCAACCGCACCTTGGCGACCTTGCGCAGCGCGGAATTCGGCTTCTTCGGCGTCGTCGTGTAGACGCGCGTACAGACGCCGCGCTTTTGCGGCGACTGCTGCAAAGCCGGCACTTTCTTCTTCGCATGCTGCACGACGCGCGGCTTGCGAATGAGCTGGTTAATCGTCGGCATCCGTTCGTCTCGCTTCTGAACGGGACCCATGCCCCGTCGCTGCGCCAAGGCTCGCGCCCAGGCTGAATCCTTCACGCAAAGCCAAATCGCGCCATCCCGCTTCGCGTTGCGGAGGGGCGCTTGGCCATCGCAGAGGACCACGGCTTGCGACCGCGGTCATGCATCAAAAATCTGACTTCGTCTTAGTCAGAGGCAGCGTTTGAGCCTGCTTGTGTCGAGGCGTCAGGCCGAGTCCGAACCGAGAAAGCAACGTCTTTCAAGGACTTAAAGGGGGACCCGGCAGGCCGTTCCGACGGGCGAAGCTCACCGCCTGCCGAAAAGTGTGGCGTATGTATCGGTGCAGTGCGGCGAAGTCAAGACGATCCGGGCTGAAAGCGCGATGGCACAGGCACATCTGCGGCGTCGCTCGCAGTCGCTCAGCCCGGCTCCAAGCCCTTGGCCCGAATGATGCGCACGACTTCGGGCGTCGCCAAAAACTCGATCAAACGGCGAGCTGCGGAGCTTGGTTGGGCGGCAGCCGAGATACCGGCGGCGTAAACGATGATGGTCTGCAGCTCGCCGGGCAGCGGTCCGACCAGGTCCGCACCCTTGACGGGCAGGATTGCCACGATCTGCTGAAGGCCGAGTTCGGCCTCCCCCCTGGCCAGGAGTTCGGCTACGGGCCCAGTGGTCAATTTCGTCTTGGATTTTATAGTCTCGGCCAACCCAAGCCGCTGCATGAGACCGGCGATGTAAAGCCCGCTCGGCCCGTCGCTATAGGTCACCGAGCCGGCCTGCAATACGGCACGCTTGAAAGCATCGACGGTCGCGATGTCAGGCTTCGGAGCGCCGGAGCGCACCGCAACCCCGATCGCCGAGCGGGCGATGTCGGTCGCGCTGCCAGCCGCGATCCTGCCGTCACGCGCCAGGGCGTCGATATCGGCGCGCGGCAACAAAGCAATGTCGAATACCGCACCGTCCGCAATCGCTTTTCGCAATGCCGACGTCAGCCCGATCTCGACCGTGGCTTTGCAGCCGCCGGCACGCTCAAACAGCGGAACCGCCTCGGCCAACAGGCCTTGCATTGCACCGCCGCTGAGGATTTTCAGATCCATGGCGACTGCCCTCCCTCGTATTCATTCAAACAAAAGGGCCGCCAACGAGGCGGCCCTTCGATCTTGTTGGAGCGAAACGGTTATTCCGCAGCCGGCAGCGCCACGGGTTCGGCCGGGGCTTCGGCCTTCAGCGCCGCCTCTTTTTCGCGCTCGGCGAGGATGAGCGCGTCGCGCTTGATCGCAATCTCGCGCACCTTGTTCATCATCGCGCCGGTGCCGGCCGGGATCAGCCGGCCGACGATGACGTTCTCCTTGAGCCCGTCGAGCGTATCGGCCTTGCCGTTGACCGCTGCCTCAGTCAGCACACGGGTGGTCTCCTGGAACGACGCCGCCGAGATGAACGAGCGGGTCTGCAGCGAGGCCTTGGTGATGCCGAGCAGCACCGGGTGTGCGGTCGCAGGCTTCTTGCCTTCCTCCACCGCCCGGGCGTTGAGTTCATCAAACTCGATACGGTCGATCTGATCGCCTTGGATCATGTCGGTCTCGCCCGAGTCGTCGAGCTCCACCTTCTGCAGCATCTGCCGCACGATAACTTCGATGTGCTTGTCGTTGATGGCGACACCCTGGAGCCGATAGACGTCCTGGATTTCGTTGACCAGGTAGCCCGCCAGTTCCTCGACGCCCTTGATCGCCAGAATGTCGTGCGGCGCCGGGTTACCTTCGACGATGAAGTCGCCCTTTTCGATCACGTCACCGTCCTGCAAGTGGATGTGCTTGCCCTTCGCAACGAGATACTCCCTGGGCTCTGCATCCTTCTCGGCAGGCTCGATGGTGATGCGCCGCTTGTTCTTGTAGTCGCGGCCGAAGCGCACCGTGCCGGAAATTTCGGCGATGACCGCCGCCTCCTTCGGCCGCCGCGCCTCGAACAGCTCGGCAACACGCGGCAGACCGCCGGTGATGTCGCGCGTCTTGGCGCTTTCGGTCGAAATGCGGGCGATGACGTCGCCAGCTTTCACGTGCGAGTCCGGATCGAAGGAGACGATCGCATCGACAGCGAGAATGTACCGGGCGTCGCCGCCGCGCGCGAGCTTCAGGATCTTGCCGTCCTTGCCCTTGATGACAAGCGCCGGCCGCAAATCCTGACCGCGGCCTGAGCCGGTCCGCCAATCGACCACCGAACGCTTGGCGATGCCGGTGGTCTCGTCGAGCGTTTCCGACATCGACTGACCCTCGATCAGATCCTCGAAGCCGATCAAGCCCTCGACTTCGGTGAGGATCGGCCGCGTGTACGGATCCCACTCGGCGATGCGCTGACCGCGGGCGATGTGCGCATTGTCGGCGACCCGGAGCCGGCCGCCATAGGGGATACGATGCATCGCGCGCTCGGTACCGTCCGGATCGACCACCGTAACGACCAGGTTGCGGCTCATGACGATGTCGGCGCCGTCCGAATTACGCATCACGTTCTTGTTCTTGATCTTGACGGTGCCCTCGAAGTTCGATTCGACGAACGACTGCTCGGAGAGCTGCGCCGCGCCGCCGATGTGGAACGTGCGCATCGTCAGCTGCGTGCCCGGTTCGCCGATCGACTGCGCGGCGATGACGCCCACCGCCTCGCCCATGTTGACCGGCGTGCCGCGGGCGAGATCGCGCCCGTAGCACATGCCACACACGCCGCTCGTGGTTTCGCAGGTGAGCACCGAACGGATACGCACCTCCTGAACCCCGCCATTGACCACCCGCTCGATGTCCTTCTCTTCGAGCAGCGTGCCGTTCGGCACCAGTACCTCGGTGGTGGACGGCGAGCGCACGTCCTCAGCCACGGTGCGGCCGAGAATGCGGCTCGCCAGCGAGGCCACGACGGTGCCGGCGTCGATGATGGCGCGCACCTTGATGCCCTGCGTGGTGCCGCAATCCACTTCGGTGATGATGCAGTCCTGTGCGACGTCGACCAGACGCCGCGTCAGATAACCCGAGTTCGCCGTCTTCAGCGCGGTATCGGCGAGGCCCTTGCGGGCGCCGTGCGTCGAGTTGAAATACTCGAGCACCGAGAGCCCTTCCTTAAAGTTTGAAATGATCGGGCTCTCGATGATCTCGCCCGACGGCTTGGCCATCAGTCCGCGCATGCCGGCAAGCTGACGCATCTGCTCGCTCGAACCACGAGCGCCGGAATGCGCCATCATGTAGATCGAATTGACCTGTGCCTCGGCATTCTTGTCGGCACCGGGCCGCGAGGTCGAGATCTCCTTCATCATCTCGTCGGCGATGTGCTTGGTGCATTTCGACCAGGCATCGACGACCTTGTTGTACTTCTCGCCTTGAGTGATGACGCCGTCGTTGTACTGCTGCTCGAATTCCTTGACCAGCTCGCGCGTCTTCTCGACGATCGCACGCTTCGAGCGCGGCACCACCATGTCGTCCTTGCCGAACGAGATACCCGCCTTGAACGCATGAAAGAAGCCCAGCGCCATCACGCGGTCGCAGAAGATCACCGTCTCCTTCTGCCCGCAGTGGCGATAGACCGTATCGATCATCGACGAGATTTCACGCTTCGTCATCAGTTTGTTGACGAGGTCGAACGGAACCTTGAAATGCTTGGGCAGCACATCGCTTAGCAGCACGCGGCCCGGCGTCGTCTCATACGTCTTGTGGAAGTTCTTGCCGTTCTCGTCGACGCCCAGCCACGAGTATTTGATCTTGCTGTGCAGGCCGACTGCCTTCTCGGCGAGCGCATGCTCGATCTCGCTGACGTTGCGGAAATAGCCCTGCACGACGTTCAGCTTCTTCGGATCGCGCTTGAGCTGCTCCGGCGTGTGCAGCTCGAGCTTGAAATGGCCAGGGCCATTCTCACTGACGATCGACAGATAGTAGAGGCCGAGCACGATATCCTGGGACGGCACGATGATCGGCGAACCGTTTGCCGGGTGCAGGATGTTGTTGGTCGACATCATCAGCACGCGCGCTTCAAGCTGCGCCTCGAGTGACAGTGGCACATGCACCGCCATCTGGTCGCCGTCGAAGTCGGCGTTGAACGCCGCGCAGACCAGCGGATGCAGCTGGATCGCCTTGCCTTCGATGAGCACCGGCTCGAATGCCTGAATGCCGAGGCGATGCAGCGTCGGTGCGCGGTTGAGCATCACCGGATGCTCACGAATCACTTCATCGAGAATATCCCAGACTTCGGGCTTCTCCTTCTCGACCAGCTTCTTCGCCTGCTTCACCGTCGTCGACAGACCCTTGGCATCGAGCCGCGAATAGATGAACGGCTTGAACAGTTCGAGCGCCATCTTCTTCGGCAGCCCGCACTGATGCAGCTTCAGTTCGGGGCCGACCACGATCACCGAGCGGCCCGAATAGTCGACGCGCTTGCCGAGCAGGTTCTGCCGGAACCGGCCCTGCTTGCCTTTGAGCATGTCGGCGAGCGACTTCAGCGGCCGCTTGTTGGCGCCGGTGATGACGCGGCCACGGCGGCCGTTGTCGAACAATGCATCGACCGCTTCCTGCAGCATCCGCTTTTCGTTCCGGATGATGATGTCGGGCGCGCGCAGTTCGATCAGCCGCTTCAGGCGGTTGTTGCGGTTGATGACGCGCCGGTACAGGTCGTTGAGATCGGACGTGGCGAACCGGCCGCCGTCGAGCGGCACCAGCGGGCGCAGATCGGGCGGGATCACAGGCACATGCGTCAGGATCATCCATTCCGGCTTGTTGCCGGATTGGGTGAAGGCCTCGATCAGCTTGAGCCGCTTGGCGAGCTTTTTCGGCTTAAGCTCGGACTTCGATTCCGCGATCTCGACGCGCAGGTCCGCGGCCATCCTTTCCAGATCGAGCGCTTTGAGCATCTCGCGGATGGCTTCCGCGCCGATCATCGCCGTGAACGTGTCGGGGCCGAGCGAATCCTGCGCCTTGACGAACTCCTCCTCGGACAGGAGCTGGCCTTCTTTCAGTGTCGTGGTGCCCGGCTCGATGACGACGTAGTATTCGAAATACAGAATGCGCTCGAGGTCCTTCAGCGTCATGTCGAGCAACAGACCGATGCGGCTCGGCAGCGACTTCAAGAACCAGATGTGCGCGACGGGCGCCGCCAGCTCGATGTGACCCATGCGCTCGCGCCGCACCCGCGACAGCGTCACTTCAACCGAGCATTTCTCGCAGATGATGCCCTTGTACTTCATCCGCTTGTACTTGCCGCACAAGCACTCATAGTCCTTGATCGGTCCAAAGATGCGCGCGCAAAACAGACCGTCGCGCTCGGGCTTGAAGGTGCGGTAATTGATGGTCTCCGGCTTTTTGATCTCGCCATACGACCAGGACAGAATCTTTTCCGGGCTCGCGATCGAAATCCGGATCTGGTCGAAGACCTGAGCCGGCACCTGCGGGCTGAAAAGATTCATGATCTCTTGATTCATCGTCTTCTCCGCTTGCCGATCGTATCGGCCGCTGTCGCTATCTCTTCACTCGTCATGGCCGGGCTCGTCCCGGCCATCTCGCAGATGAAGGCAACGCCTTCGGATCGGGATGCCCGGCACCGCAGATTAGCTTGCGCAATCTGCGCACGCTTGATTGCGTGCCGGGCATGACGTGTCGCGTTATTCCGCCGCCTCGGCGACTTCGCCGCCGCGCTGCTGCTTGGAGTTGTGCAGGTCGACGTTGAGGCCGAGCGAGCGCATCTCCTTGACCAGGACGTTGAACGATTCCGGAATACCGGACTCGAACGAGTCGTCGCCACGCACGATCGATTCGTAGACCTTGGTGCGGCCGGCGACGTCGTCCGACTTCACCGTGAGCATTTCCTGCAGCGTGTAGGCGGCGCCATAGGCTTCGAGCGCCCACACCTCCATTTCGCCGAACCGCTGGCCGCCGAACTCCGCCTTGCCGCCCAGCGGCTGCTGGGTGACGAGGCTGTAGGGGCCGATCGAACGCGCGTGGATCTTGTCGTCGACCAGGTGGTGCAGCTTGAGCATGTAGATGTGCCCGACCGTGACTTGCCGGTCGAACGCCTCGCCGGTGCGCCCATCGAACAGTCTGACCTGTCCGGAATGGTCGAGACCCGCGAGATCGAGCATGTGCTCGATGTCCGCCTCCTTGGCTCCGTCAAACACCGGCGTTGAAATCGGCACGCCGTGACGCAGATTGGAGCCGAGTTCGATGAGGCCCTTCTCATCCAACGACTTGATCGTCTCGTCCTCGCCGTAGACCTTGCGCAGCAGCTCCTTGAGCGGCTTCGCATCGTGCTTGCTGTTGTACAGGTCGACGGCGTGCCCGATCTTCAAGCCAAGGCCTGCGCAGGCCCAGCCGAGGTGGGTCTCCAGGATCTGCCCGACATTCATGCGGCTCGGCACACCAAGCGGATTGAGCACGATGTCGACCGGCGTGCCGTCGGCGAGGAATGGCATATCCTCGAGCGGCACGATCTTCGACACCACGCCCTTGTTGCCGTGGCGGCCGGCCATCTTGTCGCCGGGCTGGATCTTGCGCTTCACGGCGACGAAGACCTTGACCATCTTCATGACGCCGGGCGGCAGTTCGTCGCCGCGCTGCAGCTTTTCGACCTTGTCGAGGAAGCGCTGTTCCAGCCGCTTCTTCGATTCGTCGTACTGCTTACGGATAGCTTCGATCTCCGCCATGATCTTGTCGTTCGGCGAAGCAAACAGCCACCATTGCGAGCGCGGATATTCTTCCAGGATCGCACGCGTGATCTTGGTGTCCTTCTTGAAGCCCTTCGGTCCGGCAATGCCCTGGCGCCCTTCCAGAAGCTCGGCGAGGCGGCCATAGACGTTACGGTCAAGGATCGCCTGCTCGTCGTCGCGGTCCTTGGCCAGCCGTTCAATCTCTTCACGCTCGATAGCGAGCGCGCGCTCGTCCTTCTCGACGCCGTGCCGGTTGAACACGCGCACTTCGACGACCGTGCCCTGCACGCCCGGCGGCACCCGCAACGAGGTGTCGCGCACGTCCGAGGCCTTCTCACCGAAGATGGCGCGCAGAAGCTTCTCTTCCGGAGTCATCGGGCTTTCGCCCTTCGGCGTGATCTTGCCGACCAGAATGTCGCCGGCGCGAACCTCGGCGCCGATATAGACGATGCCGGCCTCGTCGAGATTCTTCAGCGTCTCTTCCGAGACGTTCGGAATATCGCGGGTGATTTCCTCGGGGCCGAGCTTGGTATCGCGCGCCATCACTTCGAATTCTTCGATGTGGATCGAAGTGAAGACGTCGTCCTTGACGATCCGCTCGGAGAGCAGGATCGAGTCCTCGAAGTTGTAGCCGTTCCACGGCATGAACGCGACCAGCACGTTGCGGCCGAGTGCGAGCTCGCCGAGATCGGTCGACGGACCGTCGGCAATGATGTCGCCCTTCTTGACCTGATCGCCCACTTTCACCAGCGGCCGCTGATTGATGCAGGTGTTCTGGTTGGAGCGCTGGAATTTCATCAGCCGATAGATGTCAACGCCCGGCTTGGTCGGGTCCGCTTCATCGGTGGCGCGGATGACGATACGGGTCGAGTCGACCTGATCGACCACGCCGGTGCGGCGCGACGCGATGGCGGCGCCGGAATCGCGGGCGACCACGCCTTCCATGCCGGTACCGACGAACGGCGCCTCGGCGCGCACCAGCGGCACCGCCTGACGCTGCATGTTGGAGCCCATAAGCGCGCGGTTGGCGTCGTCGTTCTCAAGAAACGGAATGAGCGCTGCGGCCACCGAAACGAGCTGCTTCGGCGACACGTCCATGAAATCCACCTTGTCGGGCGGAATGAGCTGCACGTCGCCGGCATGGCGCACGACCACGAGGTCGTCGGTGAAGCGGCCCTTGGGGTCGATGACGGAGTTCGCCTGGGCGACCGTGTAGCGGCCTTCTTCCATGGCCGACAGATAGATCACCTCATCGGTGACGCGGCCGTCCTTGACCTTGCGGTACGGCGTCTCGACGAAGCCGTATTTATTCACCCGCGCGTAGGTGGCGAGCGAGTTGATCAGTCCGATATTCGGCCCTTCCGGCGTTTCGATCGGACAGATGCGGCCGTAATGGGTCGGGTGCACGTCGCGCACCTCGAAGCCGGCGCGCTCGCGCGTGAGTCCGCCCGGGCCAAGCGCCGACAGGCGCCGCTTGTGGGTGATCTCCGACAGCGGATTGGTCTGGTCCATGAACTGCGAGAGCTGCGACGAGCCAAAGAACTCGCGCACCGCCGCCGCCGCCGGCTTGGCGTTGATCAGGTCCTGCGGCATCACCGTGTCGATGTCGACCGATGACATGCGCTCCTTGATGGCGCGCTCCATACGGAGCAGGCCGATGCGATACTGATTTTCCATCAGCTCGCCGACCGAGCGCACCCGGCGATTGCCGAGATGGTCGATGTCGTCGATTTCGCCCTTGCCGTCGCGCAGATCGACCAGCGTGCGGATCACCGCGATGACGTCTTCCCTACGCAGCACGCGCATGGTGTCGGGTGCATCGAGATCGAGCCGCATGTTCATCTTGACGCGTCCGACCGCGGAGAGATCGTAGCGTTCCGAATCGAAGAACAGCGAGTTGAACATGGTCGACGCCGTATCGATCGTCGGCGGCTCGCCCGGACGCATGACACGGTAGATGTCGAACAGCGCATCCTCACGCGTCATGTTCTTGTCGACGGCAAGCGTGTTGCGGATGTAGGCGCCGACATTGACGTGATCGATGTTGAGCAGCGGCAGTTCCTTGTAGCCCTGCTCGTTGAGAACCTTCAGATTCTTCTCGGTGATTTCCTCGCCGGCCTCGGCGTAGATTTCGCCGGTCTTCGAATTGACGAGGTCCTCGGCGAGGTACTGGCCGTAAAGTTCTTCATCCGAAAGCCGCAGCGCCTTGAGGCCCTTCTCGGCGAGCTGCCGCGCCTGACGCACGGTGAGTTTCTTGCCGGCTTCGAGCACGACCTTGCCGGTGTCGGCATCGACCAAATCGTTGATCGCCTTGTAACCGCGCAGCCGGTTGGCATCGAACGGCACGCGCCAGCCGTCCTTGGTGCGCTTGTAGGGCACCTGTTTGTAGAAGGCGTTGAGGATATCCTCGCCGCTCAGGCCGAGCGCATAGAGCAGCGACGTCACCGGGATCTTGCGGCGCCGGTCGATACGGGCGTGCACGATGTCCTTGGCGTCGAACTCGATGTCGAGCCAGGAGCCGCGATACGGAATGATGCGGGCTGCGAACAGGAGCTTGCCCGACGAATGGGTCTTGCCCTTGTCGTGATCGAAGAACACGCCCGGCGAACGGTGCATCTGCGAGACGATGACGCGCTCGGTGCCGTTGACGACGAACGTACCGTTGTTGGTCATGAGCGGAATGTCGCCCATGTAGACATCCTGTTCTTTGATGTCCTTCACCGACTTGGCGCCGGTCTCTTCGTCGATATCGAACACGATCAGCCGCAGCGTGACCTTGAGCGGCGCAGCATAGGTCATGCCGCGCTGGCGGCACTCGTCGACGTCGTATTTCGGCGCTTCGAATTCGTATTTCACGAATTCGAGCATCGAGGTCGACGAGAAATCGGAGATCGGGAATACCGATTTGAAGACGGCCTGCAGGCCCTCATTGGGCCGACCGCCTTCCGGCTCCTTCACCAGCAGGAATTGGTCGTAGGACGCCTTCTGAACCTCGATGAGGTTCGGCATCTCCGCGACTTCTTGGATTTTTCCGAAAAACTTCCGTACGCGCTTCCGACCGATAAACGTCTGCTCCATCATGTCCTCTCGCTCAATCGAACCGCGACATTGAACCCGCCGGGCTCAAAGCATCACAGGCTCAAACCATCGCGCCCGGACCCTGCCCGGGTCCGGAACGTCGAAGCGACCAAGACGACTCTCCAGAAGGCCGCAATCCATCGCGACCGTCGGGACAGGCGTCGGACGCCCGATTCTCACTTCTCAGTGATCCGGCTGCAGACCGGACCACGCCGCACTTTTCGCTCGTCATGGCCGGGCTTGACCCGGCCATCCACGCCCTAATCCTCACGGAATCCCCGGGTCTCGCTGCGCTCCGCCCGGGGATTTCGTTGAAATAGGCATTCGCCTATTTCAACTCAACCTTGGCGCCGACCTTTTCGAGCTGCGCCTTGATCTTGCCGGCATCATCCTTGTTGACGCCTTCCTTGACCGGCTTCGGCGCGCCCTCGACCAAATCCTTGGCCTCCTTGAGGCCCAGGCCGGTGATGGCGCGAACTTCTTTAATGACCTCGATCTTCTTTTCGCCGATAGCCGCGAGCACGACCGTGAACTCGGTCTTTTCTTCGACGGCCGGCGCGGCAGCAGCGGCGGGACCGGCCGCAACCGCAACCGCGGCAGCTGCCG
>DATCBO010000003.1:0-47255 GCA_036511795.1 Xanthobacteraceae bacterium | reverse complement strand
GGCGCGGCCTGCCGTTCGAGCCGATGCTCGGCGAGAACGAGGTCAACGTCGATCCGCTCAAATTCACCTGGCTCGGCAGCATGAACCGCGACGTCAGCCTGGCAATGTCGTGGCATACGTCAAAGATCAAGACCTTCGCCGATCTGCAACAGTACCAGCTGCTGGTTCCGGGCACCGGCGCCGGTGCCGATTCCGAGATATTGCCGCTGGCCTTCAACCGTCTCGCCGGCACGCAGTTCAAGATCATCGAAGGCTATCGCGATACGCCTATCGCAGCGCTCGCCATGGAGCGGGGCGAACTCGACGGCTTGGCCTACTGGTCATGGAGTTCGATCATGGCGGCCCATCCCGATTGGATACGAGACAAGAAGGTCAATCTCCTGTTTCAGACCGGCCTCAATCCAATCCCGGACGTGTCGCAAGTACCAAGCCTTCGCAACCTCGTCACCAATCCGACCGACAAGGCGGCGCTGGCGTTTCTTCTGGCGCGGGAAATCATCGGACGACCATTCCTCGCACCACCGGATTTGCCTCCCGACCGTGCCACGGCACTTCGTTCCGCGTTCGCGGCGACATTGCGCGATCCAGCATTCCTGCAGGACGCCAAACGCACGCGGCTCGATGTCTCGCTGGTGACGGGAGCGGATGTCGATGCGCTGCTCAAGGACAGCGCCGGCGCGCCGAAGGATGTGCTCGCGCGGGTCAAACAGGCGCTGGGCCGCAAATAGAATCTCGCCAGTTGACGGCGGCGTGAAACCGGCCTTTTGATCCGAGCGGCTGATCGACTCGGCGGGGGGAACGACTTGCCCGGACGTGTAGCGGGAAAGGTGGCGCTGATCAGCGGCGCCGGTTGCGTCGGCCCCGGTTGGGGCAACGGCCGTGCGGCTGCGGTGCTGTTCGCGCGCGAAGGCGCCAAGGTCTTTGCCGTCGACAAGAACGCCGAATCGATGACCGAAACGGTCGCGCGCGTCGGCAACGACAGCGAGATCGCGACGCATGTCTGCGACATCACCGACGATGCACAGGTGCGGGCGATGGTCGAGGCCTGCCGCAAAACCTTCGGCCGTGTCGACATTCTGGTCAACAATGTGGGCGGCTCGGCGCCGGGCGGCGTTGCCGAAATGGCCGAGGAGACGTTCGACCGTCAGCTCGAATACAATCTCAAAACCGTGTTTCTGACCTGCCGCCATGTCATCCCGGTCATGGTCGAGCAGGGCGGCGGCGCGATCGTCAATACCGCCTCGACTTCGGGCATCACGTATTCGGGCTCGCCGCAGATCGGCTATGCATCGTCGAAGGCCGCCGTGATCCAGTTTTCGCGCGTGACGGCTGTGCAATACGCTAAGCATGGCATTCGCGTGAATACGGTCATTCCCGGCCAGATGCACACGCCCATGGTGGAAACGCGCCTTGCCAAACAGCGCACCGGCGGCGACGTCGAGGCCTTGCTCAAGGCGCGAATCGCACGCATTCCGCTCGGCTTTGCGGGCGATGGCCGCGACACGGCCGCCGCGGTGCTGTTTCTCGCTTCCGACGAAGCGCGCTTTGTCACCGGCACCGAGATCGTGGTCGACGGCGGCATGACGGCGCGCAGCGATTGATTAAGGGAAGTTCATGGCCATCGATCCCAACGATTTGACGCCGACCATCGCGCCGCCGGACCCGCATCCGAAAAAGCCGCGCGTCGCGCTGCCGCCGCTCGCCTGCGATTCGCATTTTCATGTGTTCGGGCCGCATCGGATATTTCCCTACGCACCGGACCGGCCGTTTACGCCGACCGATGCGCCCAAGGAGGATTTGTTCCGGCTGCATGAATTTCTCGGCTTCCAGCGTGGCGTGTTCGTGCATTCGACCTGTCACGGCAGGGATCATGCGGTGCTCCTCGACATGCTCGCCGCCGGCAAGGGCCGCTATCGCGGCGTGGCGCTGCTCCGGCCGACGACGGCGCAGGCCGAGGTCGACCGTCTCGACGACGCGGGCGTGCGCGGCGTGCGCCTGCACTTCTTCGCGTCGCATCTCGGGCCGCCGATGTCGCGCGACGACATGCGCAAGGTCATCGAGCTTGCGGCCCCTTATGGCTGGCACATCGCCATGCATATGGGCGGCCACGGTGTCCTGGAACTCTACGATTTCATCACCTCGATCGACGCGGCGGTGGTGATCGATCACATCGGACGCATCGATGTCGGCGAAGGCTTGCGCGGCCAGACGTTCACGGTGCTCCGCCGTCTGCTCGACCGCGGCAACATCTGGGTCAAACTGTCGGGCACCGACCGCATCACCAAACAACCATATCCCTACGCAGACGCCGTGCCGTTCGCCCGCGATCTCGCGGCGCACGCCCCCGAGCGCGTGGTCTGGGGCACCGACTGGCCGCACCCCAATCATAGCGCCGTCCCCAATGACGGCGATCTGGTCGATCTGATCGCCGAAATCGCTCCCGACGCGCGCACGCGTCGGCTCATGCTGGTCGACAATCCGGCAAAGCTGTTCGGCTTTTAGACGCCGCCGCTACTCGGCGCTGATGCCCAGCGTTTTAATACGCTGCGGCCACTCGGCGAATTGTTTGCTCAACATCGCGGCGAAGGCGTCGTGGTCGAGCGCGCCGTGGGTGCCGTCGGCTGCGAATCGCGCCTTGATGGCGGGCGTGGCAATCACCGCGAATGCCGCCCGCTCGATTCGGTCGCGCACGTCCTTTGGCGTGCCGGCGGGGAACAGAAGACCATACCAGTTCTCCATGATCATGCCCGGAACGCCGGCCTCCTTGGTGGTCGGCAGATCGGGCAACAGCGGCGTGCGCTCGGGTGAGAACACCGCCAGCGCCTTGACCTTGCCGGCTTTCACCAGCGGCAGCAGTACCGGCAGGTCGGCGTTGAGCGTATCGATATGGCCGCCGAGCAGATCGGTGATGGCGGGCGCGGCGCCCCGATAGGGGACATGAGTGATCTTCACGCCCGCTGCCTTGTTGAGCATTTCGAGCGCGATGTTCATGGTGGTGCCGAGGCCGGCCGAGCCGTAGCTCAACGGCCGTTGCTTGGCCTTGGCGATCAGGTCCGCCAGCGTCGCGATGCCGGATTTCGGATTGACCACGATCAGCGACGGCACCGAACCGACCAGCATAATTGGTTCGAATGATTTGACCGGATCGTAGTTCGCCGGCGGTTTGAGGACTGGGCCGATCACGAAGGCGCCGAGACTTGCCAGCAGCACGGTCTTGCCGTCGGGATTGGCGCGCGCCACGAATTCGCAGGCGATGGCGCCGCCGGCGCCGCCGCGGTCATCGACGATGACGTCTTCGCCGAGCTTCGGACCGAGCCCGTTGGCGAGCACCCGGGCGAGTTGGTCGACGGGACCGCCCGCCGCGAACGGCACCACGATCTTGATCGGTTCGGCCGACGCTGGCCGCGTCGGCATCAAACACGCGGCAAAAAAGCACGCGCCGAGCAGCCAAATTGGAAAGCGTTTCATCCCAGCCCCCGTTTCGACGGCATCGTGACCCTTCTAGCGGCGGCCGTCCAGCCATTGGGATGTCTGAGCAAACAGATTGTGGAATGGCGCTAAATCGTGCGCGACGGAGCAGAGAGCCGTCGCTACTCCGCTGCTTCCCGGTGCACGTAGAGAAACGGCAGGATTCGCGTCGGCTCACCTGCCTTTGCCACCAGCACATGGCTTTCAGGAACCGGCGTCCAGTTATGGTGATCCTTGTCGAGCGGTTCGGAAACCACAACGATGCTCTGCTCGGATTCCCGATAATAAAGCGTATTGGCGCGATCGTTCATCGCGTAGCGGAAAGCGTACAGGTCCCGGCCATTGGCGAGGGCGGCGGTGAACCGCATGCGGTCCGGGCCGACCAGATCGGCGAGCCGCGCCAGCGTCGTTTGTGTCGCGGCGACCGGATCGTCCATTCCGGCTCCCATGCCCGCTCCCATGCCGGCTCCCATGATGGCGAGAAAAATCGCCTCCGAATCAGTGGTGCCGACCCGCGCAGGGTAAAGCGCGTCGGGAATCAGCGCCTCGACCCGGCGGCGCAGCTTCGCCCAGTTGCCGATGAAGCCGTTGTGCATGAACAGCCACTTGCTGCAGGCAAAGGGGTGGCAATTCGGCCGGGTAATCGGCGTGCCGGTCGCGGCGCGCACATGGGCAAAGAACAGGTGCGACTGCAGGTGCCGGCAAAGGTAGCGCAGGTTCTCGTCGGACCAGGCCGGCCGGATTTCGCGATACAGGCCGGGCTCGGGATGGGCTCCATACCAGCCGAGCCCGAAACCATCGCCATTGACGCTCGCCGTCGATTCGAGCGCCGCGATGCTCTGGGTCACCAGCGAATGTGACGGCGAGGTCACATAATGCTCGAGAGCGGTTGTTTCCCCGCGATAGGCGATCCAGCGGCACATGCGGTTGCCTTTGCCATTGCCATTGCCATTGCCTCAAGCGTCAGGCCATCAAAGTGGCCGCTTTGAGCCATTCGGCCACCCTGTGGAGGGCAATCTCGGCACCATCGTGTTCATTTTCGGTAAATATCCGCAATTGGGCATCGGCCGAGGTGCCTTCGGCGACAATCGTACGGCACCGCTCCAACTCGCTTGAGCAGCCCAGCGTATCGGCATCTGCGGCCAAAAGTTCCACCAGCCGGTCGAGCATCTCGGCGACCGGCAGCGCGCCGGTTCGGGTCACGAAACTGCCTTGCGCCCCATAACGCTGCGCACGCCATTTGTTTTCGACCGCGATCGAGCGGTCGACCACATCGATCCCGGCATTGTGTCCCGGATGATTAAACAGGTGGCGGACCAGGGCGCGATAAAGCGCGGCGATCGCGATCGTGTCGTCGATCCGCGTACAGCAATCCGCGGCGCGCAGCTCCAAGGTCGGATATTTCTGCGAAATGCGGATCGTCCACCACAAGTGGCTTGCATCCGGCATCGCGCCGGACGTCACCATGGCGTCCACGTAGGCGTCGTACTCGGCATTGCTGCGGAACAGTTCCGGCAGGCCGGTGCGAGGCAGTTCGTCATAGGCGGCGAGGCGGTAGCCTTTGAGCCCGGTGACGCGGCCTTGCCAGAACGGCGATGAGGTCGACAACGCGATGAACAGCGGCACGTAGGGCAACATCCGCGTCATCACGTCGACGCGGCGCGTCGGATCGGGAAATTCGACATGGACGTGCATGCCGCACAGCATGTTGCGCTGTCCGATCATCTGCAGCAGGTCCATCACTTGCGAATAGCGGCCTTTCGGACTCTGCACGGCATCGCGCCACGCCGCGAGCGGATGCGTGCCGCACGCCAGAATGGCGAGACCATGTTCGGCCGCCGCTGCAGCCGCGCTTTTTCGCAGGCGCAGCAATTCGTGCCGCACTTGCTCGGCACTGCAATGTGGCTCAGTTGCGACTTCAATCTGCGCCTGCAGAAACTCGCGGCCGATTTGTCCGGCGGTCGTGTTATTGGCGGTGTCGAACAGCGAATCAGGCGTCTCCGTTGGCACCTGCAATGTCGTCGCGTCGGACAGGAAATATTCCTCCTCGACGCCGAACTGGAACAGTTCGTCGGCCACGAAGATGGGCGCGTCCTGCCCGGCCGGAACCAGAGTCCGGATGTGAAGTCGACGCTCTTTCGGGTCGAATCTGAATTCCATGTGACGATGCGCGTGAGACAGCCGAGTGGGACTGCCCGCTTTAACTCACCGGGCGTGATGCGGTTCCGTTGAAGAAACCCGAAACGGGCGACCGTTTCACGCGCCGCGCATAGCTCAATGAGGCGGAATCGACCGCGAATCCCGAATTGGGGCTACGAACGTCCCGAATACGCGTTCATTGGCTGTGGGCAGGAGTGCTTTCGCACGTGACCTTGCCGCAAGAACTCATCGAGTCGACGATGGCTTGCAACGCATGGCGGCCCGGATAGCCGAGAATGGCGACACCGCCGATGATGAAGCCAGGCGTGGCGGATATGCCGAGCGATTTGCCGAGAGCCAGGTGGTCCTTGATGGTTTGCGCGACGTCATCGCTTTCCGAAAGGGTATCGATCACGCGTCCATCGAAGCCGGATTCGCGCGCGAGCTGGAAGGCGCGCAAGCCGGTGATCGTGCCGCGCTGCGCATAGACCTTGTGGTGATAGGCGTAAAATTGTTGCGGCGTCGCCAGTTGCGCCAGCGCCAGTTCGACCTGAGTTGCCGCGACCGACGCCGGGCCGAGCACCGGGTAGGGCACCAGAACGAGCTTCAAGTTCGAGTCGGTGCTCACCATGTCTTCGATGTCGACGGACGCAATGCGGCAGAACGGACAGTTCAGGTCGTAAAACTCGATGAGCGTGGTCTTGCCTTCCGGGTTGGCGGCCGTCACCACGCCGGGCATTTTTTCGATCGGGCTCGACAGCTTGACTGTGTGGTTGGGCACGACCCCGCCGTCATCGCCGGTCAGCGGAAATTCCGAGACGAAGCGCATGGAGCGGTCGCGATCCTGCGCGGCCGCCGGCGCCGCCATCGATGCGCCGAGCGCCGCGGCAAAAAGCGCAAGGGCGAGGCTTCTGCGGTTCATGCTCATTGTGCGACGATGCCCGCGGGCGCGGTCTCCAGGTTGAACGCTGCGGCGAACAGCGCGCGCGTATAGTCGGTCTGCGGATTGCGGAACAGCGCCGCGGCGTCGCCCGACTCCACCACCTTGCCGGCGCGCATCACAATCAGCCGGCTCGCCAGCGCCGCGACCACGCGCAGGTCGTGCGAGATGAACAGATAGGTGAGATTGTGCCGCTTTTGCAGGTCGCAGAACAGGTCGACCATCTGCGACTGGATTAGCATGTCGAGCGCGCTCGTCGGCTCGTCGAGCACCACGAAAGTCGGCTCCAGCACGATGGCGCGCGCCACCGCGATGCGCTGCCGCTGGCCGCCGGAAAATTCATGAGGAAAGCGGAAGCGCATCTCCGGGTCGAGCCCGACATCGGTAAGGGCGCGGCTGACGCGCGCGTCGCATTCGTGTTCCGGCATATGGGCGTGGTGGACCTTCAATCCCTCCTTGATGATCTCAGCCACCGATAGCCGCGGCGACAGCGACCCGTAGGGGTCCTGAAATACAATCTGCATGTCGCGTCGGAACGGCCGCATCTGCTTGAAGCGCAGGCCGTGCAGGTTGTTGCCCATGAACACGATCGGCCCGTCGGAGGAGATGAGCCGCAGCAGCGCCAGCCCGAGTGTGGTCTTGCCCGAGCCGGATTCGCCAACCACGCCGAGCGTCTCGCCCTTGCGCAGCGCGATGCTCACGCCGTCGACCGCCTTGATGTGGCCGACGGTCTTGCGCAGTACCCCGCGCCGGATCGGAAACCAGACTTTGAGATCGTTCGCCTCGAGCAGCAGCGGTGCGCCGGGTTGTGGCGGCGCCGGATCGGGCTTCGGCTCGGCGGAGAGCAGCGCGCGGGTGTAGGCGTGGGCGGGGGCTGTGAAGACGCGCTCGACATCGCCCTGCTCGACAATGCGGCCGTCCTTCATCACGCAGACTTTGCTGGCGATCTTACGAACGATACCGAGATCGTGGGTGATGAAGAGGAGCGACATACCAAGCCGCTTCTGGATGTCGGCAAGCAACGCGAGGATCTGCGCCTGGATGGTGACATCAAGCGCCGTGGTCGGCTCGTCGGCGATCAACAGATCGGGCTCGTTGGCAAGCGCCATGGCGATCATGACGCGCTGGCGCTGGCCGCCGGAAAGCTGATGCGGATAGCTTTTTAGGCGGTGTTGCGGGTCGGGAATGCCGACCTGGCCGAGGACTTCCAGGGTCCGCGCGCGCGCCGCTGCTCCGGTGAGCCCGCGATGCAGCAGCAGAATTTCGCTGATCTGCTTTTCGATGGTGTGCAGCGGATTGAGCGAGGACAGCGGCTCCTGAAAGATGATGGTGATGTCGTCGCCGCGCACGCGCTGCATGTCGCGCTCGGCAAGCGGCAGCAGATCGCGGCCCTTGAACAGGATGCTGCCGGAAGGGTGCCGCGCCGCCGGGTAGGGCAGGAGCTTGAGGATCGACAGCGCGGTGGCAGACTTGCCCGAGCCGGATTCGCCGACCAGCGCCATGGTCTCGCCCTTGCCGATATCGAACGAGACGCGGTCGACCGCAAGCGTCTCGCGGCCGCCGTGACGGAAGGCAACCGAAAGGTCGCGAACGGAGAGAAGGGGATCGGCGGTCATGCGAACGTCTTCCGCGAATCGAAGGCGTCGCGCACCGCTTCGCCGATGAAGATCAGGAGCGACAGCATGATGGCGACGGCGAAGAAACCGGTAAGGCCCAGCCATGGCGCCTGCACGTTGGCCTTGCCCTGCGACAGCAATTCACCGAGCGACGGCGAGCCGGGCGGCAGACCGAAGCCGAGGAAGTCGAGCGCGGTGAGCGTCATCACCGATGATGACATGATGAACGGCAGGAAAGTGAGTGTCGCTACCATGGCGTTGGGCAAAAGATGCCGAAACATGATGACCCGGTTTGACACGCCGAGCGCCCGCGCGGCCAGAATGTATTCAAAATTGCGCCCGCGCAAAAACTCGGCGCGGACGAGCCCGACGAGCCGCGTCCAGGAGAACAGCAGCAAAATCCCGAGCAGGACGAAGAAGCCGGGCACCAGCACCGAGGAGATGATCAGCAGCAGATAAAGTTCCGGCACCGAGGTCCAGATCTCGATGAAACGCTGGAACAACAGATCGGTCCAGCCGCCGAAATATCCCTGCACGGCGCCCGCGGCCACCCCGATTATCGACGACACGATGGTCAGGATCAGTCCGAACAGCGCGGAGACGCGGAAACCATAGATCAGCCGCGCCAGCACATCGCGGCCGACATCGTCGGTGCCGAGCCAGTTGTATTGCAGTGTGCCGCATTTACCGTAGCCGTTCTTGGCGGCGGACTCGCAATCCTGTCTGCTCAAGAGCCATGTCGGCTTGGACGGAAATGGTGACGGCGGCCGACTGACGATGGTGCCGTAGGAAAATGGGATCGGCGGCCACACCACGAAGGCGTGACGCTCGGCGAGATATTGCTGCAGATGCGGATCGAGATAGTCGGCGGCGGTGCCGAACACGTCGCCGAAATCGGTGTCAGGATAAGTGACGAACACGGGAAAGTAGCTCTTGTCGTCGACGTGAATGTAGATCGGCTTGTCGTTGGCGATGAGTTCGGCAAACAGCGAGATCACGAACAGCACGAGGAAGACCCACAACGACCAGTAGCCGCGCCGGTTGGCTTTGAAATTGCGCCAACGGCGGGCGTTGATCGGCGAGAGCGCGTAGCGGCCCGGCGGTGCGGCGGCCGCGAGCGGGCCAGTCGGCTCGATATCGGGCGTCAGTTCGGGCGACTGCACCCGTGCCTCGACCGAGGGGGCGATGGCTGGTTCGCTTGGCGCGCGGACATCCACCTCACACCTCCCGCGTCTCGAAATCGATCCGCGGATCGATCAGCGTGTAGGTCAGGTCGGAAATCAGCGTCACCACCAGCCCGATGAGCGCAAATATATAGATGTTGGCGAACACCACCGGATAATCGCGATTGAGCACGCTTTCGAAGCTCAAGAGGCCGAGGCCGTTCAAGGAAAAAATCGTTTCGATCAATAGCGAGCCGGCGAAGAATGCGCTGACGAAGGCGCTGGGGAAGCCGGCAATGACGAGCAGCATGGCGTTGCGGAAAATGTGACCGTAGAGCACCTGATGCTGCGAGCAGCCTTTGGCGCGGGCCGTGAGCACGTATTGTTTGCGCAGTTCTTCGAGAAAGCAGTTCTTGGTGAGCAGCGTCATGGTGGCGAAAGCCGCCAACCCCATGGAAATGATCGGCAGCGTCAGGTGCCAGAAATAGTCGAGGATCTTCTCCCACCAGGGAAATTGCGACCAGCCGTCCGACGTCAACCCGCGCAACGGAAAGATCTGCCAGAACGAACCGCCGGCAAACAGAATGATGAGCAGGATCGCGATCAAAAATCCGGGGACGGCGTAGCCGACGATGATCACGCTCGACGTCCACATGTCGAACTGCGTGCCATCCTTTACCGCCTTGCGGATGCCGAGCGGAATCGAGATCAGATAGCTCAACAGCGTCATCCAGATGCCGAGCGATATCGAGACCGGAAGTTTCTCGCCGATCAGGTCGATCACGCTTACGTCGCGGAAATAACTTTTGCCGAAATCGAAGCGCGCGTAGTTCCACATCATGATGAAAAAGCGCTCGTAGGCCGGCTTGTCGAAACCGAACTGCTTCTCCAGACTCTTAATGAAAGCCGGGTCGAGCCCTTGCGCGCCGCGATATTTTGAATTCATGCCGCCTTGCGCGCTGCCTGGAAGGCCGACGCGCCCCGCGAAGTCGCCGCCGGAGGAACCCGAGACGCGGGACGCCGCGCCGGTCTCGAGACCGGAAAGCTGGGCGATCACGCGTTCCACCGGCCCTCCCGGGGCGAACTGCACAACCACAAACGACACCAGCATGATGCCGATGATGGTCGGGATCATGAACAGAAGGCGGCGGACGATGTAGGCGCTCATGCTGTGGTGTCGATCTGTGCGTCTGTTGTTCCCGGTCGCGCGCCTAGCATTTACGTCTTACCGCATAGCGGCAAGATAAAGACGCAAATGACCGGGACAAGCCCAGTCCGGAATGCTCGCACGAGTGGAGCGGATTTGACATTCGCTATGCATCCAGCCGCAAACTCCGATCGCGAATGTCGCTCCACTAGCCCTTTTGTTCAAGTTTCGCAGCTTTGGCGGCGTCGTACCACCAGGTATCCGGGATGCCGCGGGCATACCGCGGTTGCGCCGGGGGGCGGCCGAACACGTCCCAATAGGCGATCCAGTGCGTCGCCTTATACCACTGCGGAATCCAATAGTGGCCGGCGCGGATGACCCGGTCCAGCACGCGACAGGCGGTGACGAGCGCCGGGCGGCTATCCGCGGCGATAACGGACTCGATCAAGGCATCGACCACGGGGTCGGCGATGCCGGCCAGATTGTTCGACCCCTTCAGCGCCGCGGCCTGCGACGAAAAGTACGAGCGCAGCGAATCTCCGGGCGTGGCCGAAAAACTGAGCCGTTCGACCGTGATATCGAAGTCGAAATCGTCGAGGCGGGCGCGGTATTGCACCGGGTCGACCAGTCGGATGTTGCCGGCGATACCCAGAATCGCGAGGTTCTTGATCAGCGCCAGATGGTGCGGCTCAAACGTCGGCTCATCGAGCAGAAACTCGATGGTGATAGGCTCACCGCTCGGCAGCACGCGTTTGCCGTCCTTGACGGCGCAGCCGGCGGTCGCAAGCAGCTCGACAGCCTTGCGCAGCATGGTGCGGTCGTTGCCGGAGCCGTTGGTGACCGGCGGAATGTACGGCTCGCCGAACACCTCGTCAGCCACGCGGCCGCGGAACGGTTCGAGCAGCTTCAGCTCAGCCGCGCTCGGCTTATCCTTCGCCATCATCTCGGAATTCTGGAACAGCGAAACGGTGCGTTCATAGCAGCCGTACATGATGGTTTTGTTGGTCCACTCGAAATCGAAGGCGTTATTGAGCGCTTCGCGTAGCCGCCTGTCGGCGAATTTCTTGCGCCGCGTGTTGATGAACCAGCCCTGCGCGCCGGACGGCGTGTCATCCGGGATGGTGTCGGTCTTGACGCGGCCGTCGCGCATCGCCGGAAAGTCGTAGCGCGTTTTCCAGGTCCGCGACGTAAATTCCTCGCGAAACAAATAGGATTTGGCGGTAAAGCCTTCGAAGCCGACCTCGCGATCGCGGTAATATTCGAAGCGCAAGGTGTCGAAATTGTTCTGGCCGCGGGACACCGGCAGGTCAGCGCCCCACCAATTCGTGACGCGGTCGTATGCGATATAGCGGCCCGCATCGAAACGGCCGACCTTATAGGCGCCGGAGCCGAGCGGCGGATCGAGCGTCGATTCGTCGAATTTTTTCGTGGTGTAATAAGCGCGGGAAAAAATCGGCAGCCCGGCGACGAAAAGCGGCACATCGCGGACGCGCTTGGGCGCAAACGTCACGGTGACGCTGTGGTCATCGTCCGCCTTGGCGCCAAGCATGTCGCGCAGCAACTGCGTGATGAGCGGATGACCTTGCGCTTTGAGGGTGGTCAGCGAAAATGCAACATCCTGCGCGGTCAGCGGCGAATTGTCGTGGAATTTGGCTTCCGGCCGAATCAGAAACGTGTAGGTCAGGCCATCGGTCGAACGGCGCACCTTTGCGGCGGCCAGACCATACATGGCGTCCGGTTCGTCGCCCGAAGCCGCCATGAGCGTCGCGAAGGTCAACTGCATGCCCTGCGCGGCGTCGCCTTTCAAAATAAAACTGTTCAACGAATTGAAGGTAAGAAAATTTTGGTTGTACAGCCGGTCCGGGCCGATCTGTGAAAAGGTGCCGCCCTTTGGGGCATTCGGATTGACATAGCGAAACTGCCGGAAATCGGCCGGATAGGCGAGATCGCCAAATGCGGACATGCCGTGCGACTCGATCGCGTCGGCAGCGTCCGCGGACGAAGCTACGCCGCGCGCTGCGCTCGCCAGCGCAACTGCGGCGGACGCCTCGAGAACGCGCCGGCGCGTGAGCTCAATCATCGCGCGATGGAGTCCGAATCGGCGCGGTCACGCGAATCACGACTTGGTTCCTGTCTTCGCTGCCTTCGCCGCATCCCACCACCACACCGTGGGGAAGGCCTCCATGCCGTATTTGGGCATCGGGTCGGGCCGGCCGAAACGATCCCAGCGGGCAGTGCGCACGTAGTGGTATGTCCATTGCGGCACGACATAATGATTCCACAGCAAAACGCGATCGAGCGCCTTGGTGGCGGCGACCAGATCGGCGCGGCTCTTGGCGAAGATCACCTGGTTGATAAGCGCGTCGACCGCCGGATTTTTGATGCCGACCAGATTGAACGAACCCGGCTCATCGGCGGCCTGTGAACCCCAGTAGCCGCGCTGCTCGTTGCCCGGCGAAAGCGATTCCGGCCAGCCCTGGGTGATGATGTCGAAATCGAAATCGCGCAGCCGGTTCTCGTATTGGGCGTCGTCGATGGTGCGAACCGTGACCGTGATGCCGAGCCGGCTAAGCGCGGGCTTGTAGAACAGAAAGACGCGCTCAAAAGCCGGATCCTCGGTTAGAAATTCGACGGCGTAAGGTTCGCCGGTCTTGCTGTTGACGAGACGCCTGTCGCGAATCTCGTAGCCGGCCTCGTGCAGAAGGCCCACGGCTTGACGGAGGTTGTCGCGCACCGCGTTCGGATTGCCGCCGGTCGGGTTGGCATAGGGCGTCGTGAAAACTTCGGGCGGCACCTTATCGCGTACCGTCTGGAGGATTTCCAGCTCGCGGCCGGTGGGCAGCCCGGTGGCCGCAAGATCGGTGCCCTCGAAATAACTGGCGATACGAGTGTATTGGCCGAAAAAAATCTGTTTGTTCATTTCATCGAAGTCGAACGCGTAATTGAACGCGAGCCGTACCCGCGGGTCCTTGAACTTGTCGCGGCGGACGTTGAAGGCGAAAGCCTGCATGATGCCGAGGCTGTTCTGGGGAAACTGCTCGAGGATGACGCGCTTCTGGGTGACGGCCGGAAAATCGTAGGCGGTGGCCCAGTTCTTTGCGCTGTTCTCGACCCGCCAATCGATGGTGTCGGCCTTGAACGCTTCCAGCGCGACCGTGCCGTCACGAAAATATTCGAAGCGCAGTTCGTCGAAATTGTCGCGGCCGATCCGCACATTGAGATCGCGCGCCCAATAATCTTTCACCCGCTCATAAACGACTTCGCGGCCGGGTGAAAAACTCTTGATGCGGTAGGGGCCGCTGCCGAGCGGCGGCTCGAGCGTCGTGTCGCCGACGCTGCGTTTCTTGCCGTTTTTGTCGGTAGCTTCCCACCACAGCTTCGGCAGAATCGTCAGTTCGCCGACGATTTGCGGCAGCTCGCGGTTGCCCGGACCGTCGAAACTGAAAGTCAGTTCTCGGTCGCCGCTTTTCTCGACCTTGACGACGTGCCGGTAATAGGCAGCGAGCTGCGGACTGTATTTTTTCCATGCGTCGAGCGAGAAGATCACGTCGTCGGCGGTGACCGGACTGCCGTCATGCCACTTTGCTTCTTGGCGCAGCCGATACGAAACCGAGGAAAAGTCGTCGGGATAGCTCACCGCCTCCGCGACCAGCCCATATCCGCTCGCCACTTCGTCGAGCGAGCTGGCGAGTAGCGTGTCGTAGATCAGCGTGATCCCCATGGCGGCGACGCCTTTGACGCCGGCCACGATCATATTGAAGCTGTCGAAGGTGCCGATGGCGATCTGCCGCGCCGTGCCGGTCTTCGGGGCGTTGGCGTTGACGTAGTCGAACTGCTTGAATCCTGCCGGATATTTCAAGTCGCCGTAGAGCGAAGCGCCGTGCCGCCAAGTCTGATTCGGTATGCGGTTCGGTGCCGGCTGCTGTGCGGCGGCGTGGGTCATAAAAGCCGGCAGAGGCAGGACGCGCGTGGCAGACGCCAGCGCGGCGGATTTCAGCAATGATCGGCGATTCAACGGGCGCTCCACGGCAGCTCATCAGCCGGGCGCCGCCGCGGAAGCGGCGCTGTGGCCGAGCCGCTCATTATGTGGTTTTCGATTGCGGCGCCAGCATGCCCGCACTCCACGCGACGAAATGCGCTTCACAACCGCGTGCGGAGCGGATCGATCGTCGAGCCAGGAAAAGCGAGCGGCTATTTCGCCGGGGCTGCTGGCGCAGGGGCAGCGGGCGCAGCCGGTGCCGCAGCGGCGGGTGCCGGCGGATTCGCACCAGC
This sequence comes from Xanthobacteraceae bacterium, assembly GCA_036511795.1. Classification (GTDB taxonomy): domain Bacteria; phylum Pseudomonadota; class Alphaproteobacteria; order Rhizobiales; family Xanthobacteraceae; genus BOG-931. The sequence continues at coordinate 32,510 of DATCBO010000003.1, read as the reverse complement.
CGAAGCGCTCGCTGGGGCGCCGCCAGCGGGTTTGGCTTCCGCAGCCTTGGGCAGCGGCAGCGGCTTATCGGAGTTCGAGTTCAGGTAAGCGATTACGTCGGCGCGCTGATGCGCATTCGAGATACCCGCGAACGTCATGAGCGTGCCCGGCACGTCGGCGCGCGGATTGGTCAGCCACTTATTGAGCGCATCAAAGGTCCAGGTGCCGCCCTTGGCTTTGAGCGGTGCGGAATAGCCGAAGCCTGCTTCCGATGCCACCGGCCGCCCGACCACGCCGTAGAGATCGGGGCCGATCTTGGCGCCCTGGCCCTTGCCGAGATTGTGGCACAGCTCGCATTCCTTCGCGGTCTCCTGGCCATTCTTGGTGTTCGCGCTGGCAAGAAGCGCCTCGATCGGTTGCTCGGCCGGCGCCGCCGTGCCGCCACTCGGTTTCGCCGTGCCTTCCTGCTTGACCTCGATGATATAGCCGGGCTTGGCCGGCACGGGGGCCGCGAAGATGGCGCCCGTGGCGAGGTGAACGGCAAGCAGCACCATGCAGGTTCCGAGCAGGGCGCCGAGAACCTTGTTGAGTTCGAACGAATCCATTGCCGAGAGGCTCCGAGGGGGCAGGAAGTGTGCGCACAGATAGCCGGTTTGCCGCGCGCCTTGCAACCCGTATAAGTACCTTGGCTGGCGCAGCGAATGCCTGATGTCCTGATTTTAATTCCGGCCCGCATGGCCTCGACCCGGCTGCCCGGCAAGCCGCTTGCCGATATCGCCGGCGAGCCGATGATCGTGCATGTCTGGCGACGCGCGCTGGAGGCAAATGTCGGCCCGGTGTGGGTCGCTACCGATTCGCCCGCGATCGCCGCGGCGGTGGAAAAGGCCGGCGGCCGTGCGACGATAACCCGCGGCGATCACGCTTCGGGGACCGATCGCATCCATGAGGCGCTGCGCGAGGCCGACCCGGCGGGGCGCGCGGATATTGTCGTCAACGTGCAGGGCGATCTGCCAACACTCAAGCCTGCCGATCTTGCGGCGGCGGCCGCGTTGTTGTCCGACCGCTCGGTCGATATCGCCACGTTGGCGGCCGAGATCGTCAAAGCGCACGAGCGCGGCGATCCGAACGTGGTCAAGGTGGTTGGTACGCCAGTAGGTCCGCATCGGTTGCGCGCGCTCTATTTCACGCGCGCGAGCGCGCCGGCCGGCGAGGGCCCGCTCTATCATCACATCGGCCTCTATGCCTTCCGCCGCGCCGCGTTGGAGCGGTTTGTCGCGCTGCCGCCCTCGCCGCTGGAGCGGCGCGAACACCTCGAGCAGCTGCGGGCGCTGGAAGCCGGCATGCGCATCGATGCGGCGATCGTCGCCAGCGTGCCGCTGGGCGTCGACACGCCGGCGGATTTGGAAACGGCGCGGGCCGTGCTAACGAATCGAGCATGAAGAAGTCGCGCAAAATCGCGTTCCAGGGTGAGCTGGGCGCCAACTCGCACATCGCCTGCAAGGAGGCCTATCCAGGCCACGAGCCGCTGCCTTGTCCGACATTCGAGGATGCGTTCGCGGCGGTGCGTACCGGCCGGGCGGTGCTGGCGATGATCCCAATCGACAATTCGGTCGCGGGCCGGGTGGCGGATATTCATCACCTGATGCCGCGATCGGGCCTGCATGTCGTCGCCGAATGGTTTCTGCCAGTGCAGCATCAGTTGATGGCGACACGAGGCGCCAGTCTCAAGACAATCAAGACGGTCGAGAGCCACGTGCACGCGCTCGGTCAGTGCCGCAACATCATCCGCAAGCTCGGCGTCAAGGCGGTGGTTGCGGCCGACACGGCCGGCGCGGCGCGCGAACTAGCGGAGGCGGGCGACATCACGCGCGCGGCGTTGGCGACCGCGCTGGCGGCGAAAATCTACGGGCTGCGCATCCTGAAAAGAGATGTGGCCGACGCCAAACACAACACCACGCGCTTTGTCTTGCTGTCGCGCAAGCCGAAATGGGCGAAACGCGGCAAGCCGGTGGTGACCACGTTCCTGTTCGAGGTGCGCAACATCCCGGCCGCGCTCTACAAGGCGCTCGGCGGCTTCGCCAGCAACAGCATCAACATGACCAAGCTCGAAAGCTATATGGTCAATGGGGTGTTTGCGGCGACGCAGTTCTATGCGGATGTCGAGGGACATCCCGACGAGCGCCCGCTGGCGCTGGCGCTGGAAGAATTGGAATTCTTCTCGCGCCCAAAGAGCCTGAAGATTCTCGGCGTCTACCCGGCGCATCCATTTCGTGCGACGTTCAAATAGAATGCGATCCCGGAAGGCGGCGCCGGATCGGTAAGCTTCACCTGCAAACTAAGGATCCTGGCGATGGCCAATGACGGTGCGAAGGTCAAGCGGACGCTGCAGCTGCGATTCACGCTTCCCGCCACCGATTCGGGGCAACTCGCCGCCATGATCAAGGCCGCCGCGCCGTTCTATCAGGTGTTCGGCAACGCACAGGTGAGGCTCTTGCAGAACGTCGACGATCCCGCCAAATTCGTGCAGGAGATCGAATACGAGGCTCAGGAAGGCTGGGAGTTGAACCGGCAGCGAATTGCCAGTGACGTGCGCATGCAAACCTATTTGCAGGCATGGCGAGCAATGCTGCCCGGAGCGCCGGAGATCGACGTGTACCAGGAAGTGTAAGACGAACTACTCAAACGAAGGGGAGCGACATGCGACACTGGACTGTTACTGCCGCGGCAATCACCTTACTGGCGACGGTCGCCGCCGCATCGGCCGATGAGATAAAACAGGTGCCTTATCCGGAAGTAAAGGTGCAGGTGCCGGAACTCTTCAAACCCGACGCGGGTTTCCTGAGGATGCAGAAGACGCTGTACGATGCTGTCGAAAAGAAGAATACGCAGGCGGTGTCTTTCCTCGTGGGCCCGAATTTCGTGTGGACCCAAGACAGCGCGATCTCCGGCCAGTTCGATTACGGCGGTGACGCGTTGCAGAATTTCAAGGTAGCGTTCGGGTTCCGCGCTGCGGGGAAGCACGCCGACGGCGGCGTCAAGGACGGGCCATACTGGGAATCGCTGTATGATTTCGCCGACAATAAAGATTTCCAGAAGGTGAATGACACACTCGTGTGCGGTCCGGTGGCGGCGACCGTCGCCGATTTCGACGTATTCGATCAAGCCAACCAGAAGCTCGGCGGCGGCGATTCGATCGAGTGGTACTTTACGCTCGGCGATATGGCTGTGACCGCGGACCCCAAGGGTGGAGCGGTCGTTGGCCATGTCGGCAAGATAGCGATGCCCGTGCTCGACCACTTTCCGCAGTCGAACGACGACTCTGCGGTGCCGACGAATTACAAAGTGTTGTTGCCGTCCGGCAAGGCCGGGTGGATCCCGGCTATGATCACGCGGCCGCTGACGCCCGAGCGGCTTTGCTACGCCATGATGGCCGACGGGAGTTGGAAGATCGTCGCGTACCAACAGCCCGAGTAACGATTGCGCTCGGCGGCGTAAGTCGACAGCGCAAGTCGCCTGCGCAAGTCGACTGCGCCGCCGATCGAAACCAGCGCGCTGACGGTCAGATCGTCTGGTTGTATTCGCCGACGTCCTTGTGGGTGCGCAGCACGGCGTCGATCGACTTGAACATATCGCGCATGCGCGCTTCCGACACCGGGCTTTCGACGACGACGACAAGTTCCGGTTTGTTGGAGGAGGCGCGCACCAAACCCCAGGTGCCGTCCTCGACCGTGACGCGCACGCCGTTGACGGTGACGAGATCGCGAATTGGCTGGCCGGCGACCTTGCCGCCTTTGCTCTTTTCCGCTTCAAAGTGCTTCACCACCTCGTCGACGACGGAATACTTGATCTCATCCGGACAGTGCGGTGACATGGTCGGCGACGACCAGGTTTTCGGCAGCGCGTTCTTTAAATCCGCCATGCTCTTTCCCGGATTGCGATCGAGCATGTCGCAGACCGCCGCCGCAAAAATCAGGCCGTCATCGTAGCCGCGGCCGAACGGCTTGTTGAAGAAGAAGTGTCCGGATTTCTCGAAACCGGCGATAGCGCCGATCTCATTGACGCGGCGCTTCATGTAGGAGTGGCCGGTCTTCCAATAATCCGTCTTGGCGCCATTTTTGATGAGCACCGGATCGGTCATGAACAGTCCCGTCGACTTCACGTCGACGACGAATATCGCGCCCTTATGATCGGCGGAAATATCCCGCGCCAGCATGACGCCGACCTTGTCGGCGAAAATTTCCTCGCCTTCGTTGTCGACCACGCCGCAGCGGTCGCCGTCGCCGTCAAAGCCGAGCGCGACGTCGGCCTTGTGCGCGAGCACCGCGTCGCGCATGGCATGCAGCATCTTCATGTCTTCGGTGTTGGGATTATAATTCGGAAAAGTGTAATCGAGTTCGCAGTCGAGCGGTACGACCTCGCAGCCGAGCTTTTCCAGCACCCGGGGCGCGAACGCGCCGGCGGTGCCGTTGCCGCAGGCGCAGACCACTTTGAGGTGACGCTTGAACTTCGGCCGGTCAGTCAGATCGGCGATGTATTTTTCAGGAAAGTTCTCGACGAACGCGTAAGCGCCGCCCGCCCTCATCTTGAATCGCCCGTTGAGCACAATGTCCTTGAGCCGCGTCATCTCGTCAGGGCCGAAGGTGAGCGGCCGGTTGGCGCCCATCTTTACCCCGGTCCAGCCGTTGTCGTTATGCGACGCGGTGACCATGGCAACGCAAGGCACGTCGAGCGCAAATTGCGCGAAATAGGCCATCGGCGTCACCGCGAGGCCGATGTCCTGCACCTCGCAGCCGGCTGCAATAAGCCCGTTCACCAGCGCCATCTTGATCGACGCGGAGTACGAGCGGAAATCGTGCCCGGTGACGAATCGCGGTTTGACGCCGAGTTCAGGGATCAAGGTGCCGAGCCCGATCCCGAGCGCCTCGACGCCCATCAGGTTGATTTCGCTGCCGAACAGCCAGCGCGCGTCATACTCGCGAAAGCCGGTGGGTTTGACCATCGGCTCGGATTCATAGGCGTAGGTGTTGGGCTTGAGCGAAGGCTTTGGTTTGGGAAACATCTCGGTGCAATCGGTGGGAGCTGCCGTACAGCAATAGCCTAAACGGCGAAAAGTCGAAATGGTTGCCTAAGGAGGCGAATAGCGAGTGGCGAATTGCGAATAGATCAGACCTTTTGCCCTATTCGCTACTCGCTATTCCCTATTCGCGCTCTTCCTCACTGCTCCAGCACCATCTTGCCATCGCTGAATTCGAAGTGACGCAGCCGCGACAGAAACGACAGCCCGAGCAGGTTGTCGCTCAACGCGCCGTTCGGCATCACCACGGCGGCGACGTCGCGCACCATGATGTCGCCGACTTCGATCATATCGAGAGTGGTCGGTGCGGCGCGCACGGTGCCGTTCGCGGTACTGATCAGCATCGTATATTCGGTGGCGGCCGGATGGATGCCGAGTTGCGCCGCGTCGTCGGCAGTCAGCGCAACGATCGAGGCGCCGGTGTCGACGGTAAATTGCAGCTCGCGCCCGTCGATGCGGCCGTCGGCGCGAAAGCGGCCGAACGTGTCGCGGGAGACGATGGCCGAACTCGGCGCCGCCGGCGTGCGGGTCGGCGCTGCCGCCTGCACTGAGGCGGTCGAGGGCACTACCCGGCCTTTCATATGGTCGGCATAGCGGGGAATGATCGCTCCGGCGACAACCGCAACCGCTGCAAACATGATGACGGAACGCATGGTGCAAATCCTGGCGCGAACGGGTACCGCGGCATCTGAGCACCGCAAGGCGAAAAAAGCCGCTAACCCTCGTTATGGCAGCCGGGATTTGCATGCGATCGGTAAGCAGCGCGGTAAAACCTTTGTTCAAATTTTATGAATTGCGAGGCTTTATGAGTTACGAGGCTTTATGAATTACGCGGTTTTATGAATTGCGAGGCTTTATGAATTACGAGGTTTGGCGCGGCGCGTCGGACTGGCGGCGAGCGGATCGTCGGGCCACGGATGCTTTGGATAGCGCCCGCGCATCTCGGCGCGGACCGCGGCGTAACTGCCGCGCCAGAAGCCCGGCAGGTCGCGCGTGGTCTGCACCGGCCGGTGCGCCGGCGAGAGCAGTTCGACCACGAGCGGCACCTTTCCGCCGGCGATGGCCGGATGACTGTTCAAGCCGAACAGCTCTTGCACGCGGATTGCGATTTTGGGGCCGCCTTCGGCTTCGTAGTCGATTGGCACATGCGTGCCGGTCGGTGCTTCGAAATGCGTCGGCGCCTCGGCATCGAGACGGCGAGGCAGCGGCCAGGGCAGCAGCGCGTGCAAGGCGGTCGCCAGCTCGTCGGCCGTGATTTCGGCGAGAGCCGTCTTGTCGGTGAGCGAAGGCATCAGCCACCCGTCGATAGATCGTGTCAGCGCGTCGTCCGACAGGTCGGGCCATTGTTCGTCCTCGCTGGCGCGCAGGAACATGACGCGGTCGCGCCATTGGCGAAGCGCCTTGCTCCACGGCAGATGGCCGACGCCGAGCGCGGCGATGCCGGCTGCAAGTGTTTTTGCGCTTTCATCGCCGGGTGCGATCGCCATCGGCTGCTCGGACAGCACCAGCGCGCCAAGCCGGCGGCTCTTTCGCCCGCGCAGGCTCGCGCTTGCCGGATCGAATGTGACCTCATCGCGCGTCTCGATGCGGTCGCCGAAACGCGCCTCGATGTCGGCAAGCGTGATCGGCGCCGCGAGCAGAATGCGGCCGGCCGCTGCCCTGCCGGTCAGCTCCGCGACGGCGAGAAATTGCTCGCGGGCGAGCGGCGAGGCGGGATCGATCTGCGCGCCGCGTCCGTTGACCAGCAGAAAGGCGCCGGTACCGCCGCCGCGGCTCTTGGCGATGCGCTCCGGATAGGCGAACGCAAGCAGCGCGCCGGGCTCTTCATCCGGCTTCTCGATAAGCGAGTGATGCGGCGTCCCGCTCCTGCGGCTCTCATCGAATTCGGCAGATCCGTCGACGAACGCCCAGTCCCTGGCCATCTTTCGAGCGGTGTCGGCGCGTTGCGAACGATCGTGGCGAAAGCTGTCGAGGCGGTGGCGCAGATCGACATCGTTGCCGCCGAGTCCCCGCTCGGTGATCACCATGGCGATCCGCGCGGCCGTGCGCGCCGAACGTTCCGACGAAGCTTCCAGCACCATGCGGGCGAGCCGCGGCGGCAGCGGCAGTTTGCGCAGCCGCCTGCCTTTCTCGGTAATGCGGCCGTCGCCGCCGACGGCGCCGAGTTCGCGCAGGAGCGCGTGCGCTTCGGTCAAGGCGGCGCGCGGCGGCGGATCAAGAAATGCGAGCTGCTCGGGCGCCGCGCCCCACGCGGCCAGATCGAGCGCGAATGACGAAAGATCGGCGGCCAGGATTTCGGGGCGGGCGAACGGTTCGAGCGAGGCGGTCTGCGGCTCATCCCATAGGCGGTAGCAGGCGCCTGGCTCGGTTCGCCCGGCCCGGCCGCGACGCTGGTCGGCCGCAGCGCGCGACACCCGCACGGTTTCGAGCCGGGTGACGCCGACATCAGGCTCGTAGCGCGGCACGCGGGCGAGCCCGCTGTCGACGACGACGCGGACGCCCTCGATGGTGATCGAGGTTTCGGCGATCGCGGTCGCGAGCACGATCTTGCGCCGGCCGGCAGTCGCAGGAGCTATGGCGCGGTCCTGCTCGTCGGCGTCGAGCGCTCCGTAAAGCGGGGCAATGTCGGTCGCCGCATCGGTGCGGCCTTCGAGCAGCTTTTCGGTGCGGCGAATTTCGGCCGTCCCCGGCAGGAACGCAAGCAGCGAGCCGGACTCAGCGCGCATCGCCCGCACGATCGTGTCGGCCATTTGCGGCTCGATCGGCCGCGTATCGCGGCCCGCATAGCGCGTCTCGACCGAAAACGCGCGGCCTTGGCTGGCGATGACCGGGGCGTCGCCAAGCAATGCCGCCACGCGCGCGCCGTCGATGGTCGCCGACATCACCAGCAGACGCAGATCCTCGCGCAACCCGGTCTGCACGTCGCGCGCCAGCGCCAAGCCTAGATCGGCGTCGAGTGAGCGCTCGTGGAACTCATCGAACAGCACCGCAGCGACGCCGTCGAGCATCGGATCGTCGAGTATGAGGCGTGTGAAAATGCCTTCGGTGATGATCTCGATGCGGGTCCTGCGCGACACCTTGGAGCCGAACCGGACCCGCAAGCCGACGCTGTCGCCGACGCGCTCGCCCGAGGTTTGCGCCATGCGCTCGGCCGCGGCGCGCGCTGCAATCCGGCGCGGTTCGAGAACGAGGATGCGCCGCCCCTTGGCCCAGTCTTCGCCGGCGAGCACCAGCGGCACCCGCGTCGTCTTGCCGGCGCCCGGCGGCGCAACCAGGACCGCGGCGTGGTGCGCGCGCAAGGCGGCCTGCAAGTCCGGCAGCGCAGCGTCGATCGGAAGCGGTGGAGGAATCGTCAAACTTACAGCGCCAGTTCTGCACAGACTGTGATTATGGATTCCGGATAGCCGCTTGGCGGCTTCCGGAATGACGCCAAAGCCCTATATTATCGGCGGCATGCCCACAGCACAAAAAGCTTCCGCCCAAGCGCCCCAAGCGCCGACGTCGCCGAATTCGCCGCCCGCGGCGAGCGCCCTGAAGAAGGGCGATCACGTCTTTCTGGTCGACGGTTCCGGCTACGTGTTTCGCGCTTATCACGCGCTGCCGCCGATCACGCGCAAATCGGACGGCCTGCAGCTCAACGCCGTGTTCGGCTTCTGCAACATGCTGTGGAAGCTTTTGCGCGACATGAAGCCGGAGGACAAGCCGACGCATCTCGCCGTGGTGTTCGATAAATCGGAAAAGACCTTCCGCACCACGATGTATCCCGATTACAAGGCGCACCGGCCCGACCCGCCCGACGATCTCATTCCCCAGTTCAAGTTCATCCGCGAGGCAGTGCATGCGTTCGACCTGCCCTGCCTGGAACAGAACGGCTTCGAGGCCGACGACCTGATCGCCACCTATGCGCGATTCGCATCCGAGGCCGGCGCCAAGACCTCCATCGTGTCGTCCGACAAGGATCTGATGCAACTCGTCAGCGACAGCGTCACGATGTTCGATACCATGAAGGACAAGACCATCGGCCGCGCCGAGGTGATCGAGAAATTCGGCGTGCCGCCCGACAAGGTCATCGAAGTGCAGTCGCTGATCGGCGATTCCACCGACAACGTGCCGGGCGTGCCCGGCATCGGCGTCAAGACCGCGGCGCAGCTGATCGGCGAATACGGCGACCTGGAAACGCTGCTCGCACGCGCCGGCGAGATCAAGCAGGAGAAGCGCCGCCAGTCGCTGATCGAACATGCCGAGTTGGCGCGGATGTCGAAAAAGCTTGTCACGCTCGATACCAACGTCGCGCTCGATGTGCCGATCGGCGATCTTGCCGTACACGAGCCGGATTACAAGGCGCTGATTGGCTTCCTCAAGGCGATGGAGTTCAATTCGCTGACGCGCCGCGTCGCCGAATTCTCCGGCACCGACGTGGCGCAGATCGAGGCAGCGTCGCGGCTTTCAGGCAGCGACCGTGCGGCACCGGCAACTTCGAACGGCAACGGCGAGGCCGGCGCCGCGCCGCAGCTTGCGCTTGGCCGGCCGCCGCAGCCCGGCGACCTGTCGCGCCAAGGCCGCCCCGAAGCATCGCAGACTGTGGTGCTGACCCCCAAGGCGCTCGCCGACGCGCGCCGCGAGGCCGCGCGCACCGCCAAGTTCGATCGTAGCCAGTATGAGACCGTGCGCAGCCTTGATCGGCTCAAAGCTTGGGTCCAACGGGCGTGGGACGTCGGCGCGGTGGCGCTGCACGCGGCCTCGCTCAGCCTCGATCCGATGCAGGCGGAGCTGTGCGGCATCGCGCTCGCGGTGGGACCAAACGAGGCCTGCTACGTGCCGCTGTCGCACCGTCAGGGCGGCGAGGGCGCCGGCTTGTTCCGCGGCGACGTTGTTGCCGACCAGATTGGCGAAGCCGCCGCGCTCGATGTGCTCAAGCCGCTTCTCACCGACAAGGGCGTACTCAAAATCGGCCACGACCTGAAATTCGCCTGGCAGATGTTCGCGCAGCGCGGCATCGAGATCGAATCCTACGACGATATTATTCTGATGTCGTATGTGGCCGATGCCGGCCGCGCCGGCCATGCGCTGGAGTCGCTTGCCGAGCGAACCTTCAACCATGGCGCCATCGACATCAACGAATTGATCAAGGCCGGCAAGGCGAAGATCACTTTCGACGCCGTCGGCATCGACCGCGCCACCGAATATTCCGCCGAGCGCGCCGACATCATCTTCCGCGTCTGGCAGACGCTGTCGCCGCGGCTTGCCGCCGAGACGGTGCGCAACGTCTATGAGACGCTGGAGCGGCCGCTCCTGTCTGTGCTCGGCCGCATGGAGCGGCGCGGCATTTCTGTCGACCGCAACGTGCTGTCGCGGCTATCCGGCGAGTTCGCCCAGGAGGCGGCCGGCCTCGAAGCCGAGATCAACACGTTGGCCGGCGAGACCGTTAATGTCGGCAGTCCGAAGCAGATCGGCGACATTCTGTTCGGCAAGATGGGACTGCCAGGCGGCACCAAGACCAAGACCGGGCAGTGGGCGACCGGAGCGCGGCTGCTGGATGAACTCGCCGAGCAGGGCCACGACTTGCCGCAGAAGATCCTCGACTGGCGGCAAGTGTCGAAGCTGAAATCGACCTATACGGACGCGCTTCCCGGCTACGTCAATCCGAGAACGCATCGCGTGCACACGAGCTACGCGCTCGCCGCCACCACCACCGGCCGGCTCTCGTCATCGGAGCCCAATCTGCAAAACATTCCGGTCCGCACCGAGGACGGCCGCAAAATCCGCCGCGCCTTCATCACCGACAAGGGCCAGAAGCTTGTCTCCGCCGACTATTCGCAGATCGAGCTGCGGCTTCTCGCCGAGATCGCCGAGATCGAGCAGCTGCGCCAGGCGTTCCGCGACGGCCTCGACATTCACGCGATGACGGCGTCGGAAATGTTCGGCGTGCCGGTCAAGAACATGCCGGCCGAAGTGCGCCGCCGCGCCAAGGCGATCAATTTCGGCATCATCTACGGTATTTCGGGCTTTGGATTGGCCAATCAACTAGGCATAGAGATCGAAGAGGCCCGAGATTACATCAAGAAGTATTTTGAGCGCTTTCCGGGAATTCGAGATTTCATCGAGATCACAAAAAAGGAGGCGAAAAGAAACGGCTATGTAACAACGTTATTTGGCCGCAAATGCCACTATCCAGAAATCAGCGCTTCCAACGCTTCTATCCGCTCCTTCAACGAGCGGGCCGCCGTCAATGCGCGCCTGCAAGGCAGTGCCGCGGACATCATCCGCCGCGCCATGATCCGTATGGATGATGCGCTCGCCAAGGACAGACTCTCAGCGCAGATGCTGTTACAGGTTCACGACGAACTCGTCTTTGAAGTGCCTGATAGTGAGGTCGAGAGGACACTGCCGGTGCTCAAACGGGTTATGGTGGAAGCGCCAATGCCTGCGATTTCGCTCTTTGTTCCGTTACAGGTTGAGGCCAAGGCAGCGGATAACTGGGACGCCGCGCATTAGGGCGCAGATTGCGGGCTGCAGAAATCTCGCCATCCCTTTGCTCGGAGCCGACAAGCATCGCACGTGCCGCAGCCGTAGCCCCATTCATGAAGGTGATCTCGCGAACCCGAATAACACGTGTGTGTATCTTTTCGGATTATTTCGACGAGTTGCCTTCCGCCAAGTGAGTTAGCGAGCGCCCACACACCTGCCTTATCTAGCCACATCAGCGGACACTCGATCTTGAAGTCTAAACCGCTCGATAGGCTAATCGCCTTCTCAATAGCGTTCATCGATTCACTTCGGCAATCGGGATATCCAGAATATTCTGTTTCGCTCGCCCCGCAAGCCAAAGTACGTATATCTCTTCGGAAGGCCACACTGGCGCACATGGAAAGCATGATCAGATTGCGCCCCGGAATGTATCGCCTCCCGGCCTCAAAGCCTTCACCCGCAATCAGACGATGACTAGGCGGTGAGAGAATATTCTGCCCCGCTATCTGGCCGATAAGGTCGAGTTCGACGACGTGATCTGGACCTAGACGCGCTTTCCAATCGGGCACGGCCTCGACAAGCGCGTTACGTATGATAGGTCGTTGGTGCATCTCGACAAAATGCTTCTGACCGTAGCGAAAGCCAACCGTTTCGACCCTTTCGTAGTGATGAAGGGCCCAGGCAAGCACCGTCGTCGAATCTTGTCCGCCGGAGAAGGAAACTAACGCATTACGGGGATTTAGTGACGTTCCCATCGCCTGTTTCGGATCCAGTCCGACATATCCTGAATGTCCCGAAAGACCTCACGGAGCGCGCATTCAATCATAGGATTGTCGCCAATTGCCAACAGAGAACGCACATCGGTTTTTAGACCGACGCATATTTTGCCACGAGAATAAGCATATCCCAACTCAAAGGTCGCTCCTTCATCGATTACTCGCCCGTCCATCACCAGCAGCAAGATATCACACCGGTCAATGGCCTCGATGTCGCGTACGAAAATTGTGCTCTTCGCTTTCTCTACAGGCACGCCGCTCGCGACCAAATCGACCAACAGCGCGCCGTCCTCTTGAGGAAGATAAATGTCGGAAAACTCGCTCAATTCGTCCCGAAGCGCGACGTTCCATCTGCGTTCGTTTATCGAAAACAGCGGCGCCGCAATATAAATATTGGGCCGGTTAGAAATCACAATGCTCCGCCCATCTGAATTATCTGCTGCAGCCTGGCGAGGAAATCAAACGGTTTGTAGTCCCCGAGGAGGATTGTCTTCGCTATAGCTCTCGCGGTTTCGCCGGCAGTTGAATCGGTCGTATCTGTCGTGTCGCTCCTGTTGAGATTGTATATCTTCAAGAGTTCGGTCTCTTGCTGAATGAGCGCTTTAGCGTCAAAACGATACTTGCCACTGCCAACTTTTATTGTGCCACGGCGAGCTAGCGTCTCCTTTAGGGCTTCCCTTGAAGCTCTGAGAAAGAACATATGCCCGCCTTCCATGGGCTTGCCCCACGCATCAAACCGTTTTTCGAGTTCGATTGCCTTGCGCTCGATTTCAAAAGGGTCGCCCTTCGAGAATGCGAATAGGTCCAAGTAAGCGCGATCCGTGATCCGTATCCCAGAATTGGTACGTATCATGCTGTTGTTCTTCTGAATAAGTCGCGGAAAAAGGAAATCGTCGACTACAGTTTGTTCTTCCCCAGTAAGCGTTCGATCGTTTTGGTACATCGCCGCCGGAACGCGGCCACCGAACTCTTCGAACGTTGTAAAACAACGAAGATGATCCAGTACAGAGCTCTTGCCTGCAGCGATTGACCCCACCAAATAATATTTTCTGTCGATCTTTCCAGGTGTCAATTGATGCAGTGAGTTATCGAAGTCGCTCCCAGTTGGAGAGTTCAGAATGTCGATAAGCGCTTTGACTTCATCAGTGGTAAGAAATAAGGAAATTAGGTTATAGACACTTTCGTTAGCGTCGAAGATTTCTTTCCGCCGTTCGGCGTCTCGTCGTTCTCCCTCTTTTTCGTGAAATATTGCAAAATGAAAGTTAGCCGGATTCAATTTGGCGCTTGATCGCAAGATGTTCTTCAGGGAATTGTCGTTCAGGGACAATCCGAGGAGCAGGAATGTTCTAATCGAAAACTGACTAATGACGAATTCGGCGTCCCGCGAGTTTGGCGAAAGCAGTACATCCGCGAAGGCGTCTTCAGTTAGGACGACATTTTCGCTTCCGCGGCGGAGTGCGTCCATCGGAAGGATTCCGTTTATGTGATAGATGACCGGGGCGTTCTTTCGAGTTTCTGTCTTCGGATGGTATATTATTTCGGGGTTCGCCAGGGGAGCGCTGGAGGCGGCTGTCCTGATTTCGTCAACGTGCGAAACGACTGCTTGATCTACGATGTCATCGAAATTGAATATGACTGCAAAACGAGCCGCGCAAACCAGTTTCGCAAGCGACTTCAGATAAACGTGATTTTCTATGGTTTTCGCAAAATCTTTGCCGTCGATGTCCTGATATAAGCAAGTCCTAATTTTTTCCTTCCAAGTCGCATTGACGTGATAAGCGCGATATTTGGATGAGAGCTTCGGCGTTGCAAGCTCTTGGTCGGCGCAGTGCTTACGGAATAGAATTTCTGCAAGGAACGTTTCGGGAAGACGAGCCTCCTTGTGAAGTGCCATGCGTTCGTCAGGAACGTTGGCGGCTTTCGCTAAGCGTCTAACCAGCTCCTCCCACATGGGAATATTAGCGTCGTTTGAAACGCCGGCGCCTAAAACAAGGCCTAATCTTTCGTGGTCGTGGCACCGTTGCCAGAGGTGGGTCAGCCATGTTGGAAGGTTAGGCTCCTGCTGGACGGCAGAAGCAAGCGGGTGGGAGGGCGACATCCTCAATTCTTTCTTACGGATTTTTGCAGGGTGCTTTTGCGGAGCAGTCCGTCCAGAAAAGGTGTGAATTTTGGATCATATTCACCGCCGACGTCCCGAACGTTCCAGAGCCCGGAATCCCGGATTGTAGCCTTATCGGAAAAGCGGCCTAGCCAAGATGGAGAGATTTCTTCGATTGGGCAGAGATTCTCCGTAAACATAGATATGAACTGCCTCTCGATAGTCGCGCGCATACTGTTCGTGCCAGCTGAGTCCATCACCGGAATAAAAAGAACTCTAAGTTTGCCGATGTATTCTGAGACTTGGTGTTCGAGTGGGGTTTCCTTGTCGGTGACCTCCTTGGGAGCCGATTGCCCCTTGCCCCAATGAGGGTATTGCACCTGGATTCGGTCGCGCTCGATAATCGCGCGCCCGATGTGGAGGCGAAAGACGGAGGCGCGATGATTTCCAGCCCCAAGTTTGGTTCCAAGGTGAGTTCGCAAACGATTTCGCAACGTAGCCGTAGAGCCGGCTGAGACGCCATGCGTTCCCACCCTTACTAGTCGAGGGACAGCATTTGAAAACTCTGTCCGTTCGGAGTCGTCGAAAAAGAAATATACGCCTTGTTTTGGAATATCTTCTGCAAGGAGATCTCGTAGATTATGTAAGCCTGCAAAGTTGGCGAGCTGAGCGAAGATTTCATACGAGTGCTCAATCGCAGCGCGGCGCTTGCGAATTCGAATGCATTGATCGAGAAAGGTCAGCCTGCTGCCAAAGGAAACTCCTTGCATTGGAACCAGAAAATCTAATGGGTCCTGCGCCCCCGCCTCGACGAGCGGGACATAATAGTCGTCACCCGCGAGAATGACGAGACGTTTCTTGGCGAAGGCTGACCCTCTGACCTGTCTGTCAACATTAGTCGCCCATTCGCACCTGAACTGTTTGGACGCTCCTTTGAGCGTTAGTTCGTATGGTTCGATGGCCTGATCCGGGTCAAGCAAGCCGTACTTGGCGGATAGGATGCTAAAGGGGATTCCCCATGCGTCGGCGACCAAGACGGATTTTCGGTAAAGCGGTGAGACGTACATGTTGCGAGCCAGATCACGGTGGCCGCTTTTACTTTTGCTGCATGAAATCAAGATATGACAATTTGCAGGTCCGATTGCTTTGATATCCTCGGTGGCCCGCAGTGCGAGATTGGCGATCGGCAGTCTTTGCCGCCCGCGCTTCTCCTTGCTCGGCCGGACAGAATGTTGCTGCATAATTGGCCGCTTGTCCGTTCAACGTGCTCAATCATACACCATCCGGCCCCCTGTGGTCACAAAAGCTGGGGACAAGGTGTTGGCATGCGGCCGCAGCCTCTCGGCCAGCCCAATCTTCGCTAAGTATCCTCTTGTCAATCGCTCTCGCGCTCAGTGCCGTTGCATGTCGAGGCCAAGGCGGCCAGCAATTGGGACGACGCGCATTAGCGGCCCGTAGCGGGCACGCGCGCGTTGGTGCTCGCATCCGCTCGTCCCCGCGAGCCTGGGACCCAGAGCGAACTACCGCGTGCCTGTTCGACTCGTCTGGATTCCCGCTTGGGCGGGAATGCGCGGGAATGAGCGGTGATTAGATCAACTCCGCTTACTGGACCCGCTTGGCCGCGTCGCTGACCACCTTGTAGGCGTCGTAGAGCGCCGGTTTTTCCTTGGCGACTGCGGCGACCGTGTCGGAGAATGTTGTCATCAGCTGGGCCTGCTCGGCGGCCGGCAGATTGATCAGCTCGCCGCCGTTGGCGGTCCAGCCCTTGCGCGCTTTGCCGACAATATCGTCCGCTATCGGACCGATCGCCTTCTGTTGCGCGGCGGCGTCGGCGTCGACGATCTTTTGCAGATCCGCAGGCAAGGACTCGTACCAGGTCTTGTTGACCTCGGCGATGACGAAGACCGCGGGCTGGCCGGTCTCGGTTACGTATTTTGCCGCATCGTTGAAGTGCATCGGAGTCCACACGACGATGCCGCCGACCGCGCCGTCGATGGTGCCCTGCTGCATCGCCGGCACGACATCGGCCAGCGTCATCGCCACCGGCGTTGCGCCGAGCTTGGCGATCGGCGCCGTCTGAAACGGCGAGGCGAGCACGCGGATCTTCTTGCCCTTGAAATCCGCCAGGTGCCGGATCGGCGTTTTCGCAATCACCGAGGACGGCGCATTCATGAACATGGCGATGCCGTGCAGACCTTTGTTGGCGCCAAGACTGAGCATCAGCTTCAGGACCGCCGGGTCGGCGGCGACGCGCTGGCCTTGCGCGAGCGAACCGACGAGACCCGGCGCCGCCATGACTTCGAAGCGATTGTCCACGCCGACGAAGAATTCCGGCGGCAGGATCGCGCATTGGATCGAGCCGAATTGCGTGCCTTCGATCTGCCGCGGAATGGAGCCCAGCTGACTGAGCGGAAAAACCTGCGGCTTGATGCGGCCGCCGGAGTCCTTTTCCAGCGCCGCCGCATAGTTCTTGGCAAACACGTAGCTCGGATCGTTGAGCGTCGGCAGGCTGATCTTCATCGTGTAAGTCTTGCCCTGCGCCGAAGCCGCAATCGGCGACAGCGTCGCCGCCAGGGCAAGCGCGCAGCATCCCGTCAGCGCCTGCACAACAAAACCGTTTCGCGCGTTTCTCATAATGTCCTCCCAGCAGAACGATTAGATAGCCGCCATCTTAACGTGCCCCAGGGAAAGCGATAGGTCGCCCAACAATTGTGCCCGGCACGCCACGCTTCACGGCGCGGCTGCGATGCCAACCCGATCGCGGCGATGATTCCAGGCACTGTTATTCCGGCACCACCGCGATCGCCTCGACTTCGTAAAGCGCGCCGTCGCGGGCGAGCTTGGAAATCTGGATCGTGGTCGAGGCCGGCGGATTTTTGGTGTCGACGTAGCGGTCGCGCACTTCGAAATAGAGCGGCAGGTGCGCCATGTCGACGAGGTAATTGTTGAGCTTCACGACGTGCTCGAAGGTTGCGCCGACCGCGGCGAGCCCGGCCTTGATGTTCTCGAAGCATTGAACAGCCTGGGCGCGGAAGTCGCCCGGCGCACCGGCGAATTTGCCGTCCGGCGTCATGCCGAGCTGGCCGGCGAGATAGATCGTTCGGCTTGGCCCCTTAGTCTCGACCACGTGAGAATAGCCGCGCGGCGCCGGAATGGCGGGGGGATTGAGAAAGCGATGGACGGCCACGGTGAACTCCTTTGCATGCGTCGTGCGTTGCAGAGCAAATGTTGCCGGATCGCCCTCAATCCAGCTTGAGGTTGGCGGCGCGGATGACTTTGCCCCACTTGTCGTTCTCGGCAGTGATGAACTGCGCAAACTCAGCCGGCGTCTTCTTCATCGGCTCGACGCCCAGAGCGGCAAGCCGCGCCTTCGGTGTCGGCTGATCGAGCGCGGCGTTCACGGCGGCATTGAGCTTCTCGATAATATCGCCTGGCGTGCTCTTCGGCGCGCCGATGCCGTACCAGCCGATCGCCTCATAGCCGGGCACGAATTGGCCGACCGTCGGCAGGTCGGGCAGTGCGGCCAGCCGCTCCTTCGTCGTCACCGCCAGCCCGCGCACTTTGCCGGTTTTGACGAATTCCACTGCTTGCGGAATCGGATTGATCACCATCTGCACCTGGCCGCCGATCAAGTCCGGCATGTAATTGGTGCGGTACGGCACATGCACCATCTGGATGTCGGCCATGGTCATGAACAACAGGCCGAAGATATGCGATGCGGTACCGATGCCGCCGGACGCGAAATTGATCTTGCCCGGATTGGCCTTGGCGTAGGCGATCAGCTCCGGAATGGTCTTGGCCGGCAGCGATTGCGTCGTCAGTACGACGTATGGGGCGTTGGCGACCGTCGCGACCGGCGCGATGTCGCGCAGGAAATTGAAACTGAGATGGTGGTAGAGCGATGCATTGAGGACGTTGCTCAGGACGTCGGCCAGGATGGTGTAGCCGTCCGCGTCCGCCCGCACGACGATTTCAGTGCCGATATTGCTGCCGGCGCCCGGCCGGTTCTGCATGACGAAATTCTGGCCGAACCGCTCCGAAAGCCATTGTCCCGAAAGACGCGCGATGATGTCGGGCGAACTGCCGGGAGGAAACGGAACGATCATCTGCACCGGCCGCGACGGATAGGTGTCGGCGAAAGTCGGACGCGGGAGCACCGGCAGGGCTGCGGCGCCTGCCGCCAGTTGCAGAACGCGTCTGCGGGGAAGTGCCATCGAATCCTCCGGTTGTCGCCGCTCGTTGACTCGGCGGCGCTCGGCGCAAGCATAGATCGCCCGATATCGCTGGCAAGTTTGCCGTTTGGTGTTACGTTCCTCAACCACCGCGCCTAGGCGAAACGCCGCAGGAACCTGGTTCGCCGTGACGCCGCCATTCACCCCGCACCTCATCTTCAGCCTTGATCCGATGTGGACGTCGGCGGCGATCCTTGCGCTGACCTATGCGTTCGTCATTGCCGACCGGATCAATCGCGCGGTCGTGGCGCTCATCGGGGCTGTGATCGTCATCGCGATCGGTGCGCTCGATCAGAACCAGGCGATCGCCGGCATCAATTGGGACACAATCGGGCTCCTCACCGGGATGATGATCCTGATGTCGATCGCGCGCCGTTCCGGCGCATTTCAGTTTCTGGCGATCTGGTCGACGCAGCGGGCGAACGCGAGTCCGGCGGGCATTCTCATCGTCCTGCAGCTGACGACGGCCGTGCTCTCGGCGCTGCTCAATAACGTCAGTACGGTGCTGCTCGTGGCGCCCGTGACGCTCGTCATCGTCGAGGAATTGGATCTGCCGGCGTTCCCGTTCCTGTTCGCCGAAATCTTTGCTTCCAACATCGGCGGCACCGCAACGCTGATCGGCGATCCGCCCAACATCCTGATCGGCTCGTCGGCCGGGCTTAATTTCAATGCGTTCCTGGTCAATCTGACTCCGGTCGTCGTCCTGGTCTTGGCTGTGCAACTCTTCATGGTGCATGCGATCTGGGGCCGCAAGCTCCGCGCGACGCCGGAGAGCCGCGCCCTGGTGATGGGCATGAATGCGCCAGGGATGATCACGGATCGCGTGCTCCTCTGGCAGTCTGTTGCGATCATCGGTGGCGTGCTCGCAGCGTTCGTATTCGGCGCGTCGTTGCGGCTTGAGCCCGCCACCATCGCGCTTGCCGGGGCCGCCCTGCTGATGTTGCTCGATAACTGGCGACAAGGAAGCGCCAAACAATCTGAAAACGTCCACAAGACGTTCGCCGATGTCGAGTGGGTGACGATTTTCTTTTTCGTGGCTCTATTTGTTCTGGTGCATGCCGTCGAGGTCAGCGGGCTGCTCGACCTGCTTGCCAAGCGGCTGGTCGCGGCCACAGGCGACAACATGACGGCCGCCGGCGGCGTCGTCCTGTGGGTGTCGGCCGTGCTGTCGGCGCTGCTCGATAACATTCCCTTCGTTGCCACGATGATCCCGTTGCTCAAGAGCGCCGCGCCCGCCTATGGCGGCGCCGATCACATCGAACCGTTGTGGTGGTGCCTGGCGCTCGGAGTGTGCCTGGGAGGGAACGGCACGCTGATCGGCTCGGCGGCAAATCTCACGGTAGCCGGCATTGCCGAACGTAACGCCATTCGCTTTTCGTTCGTGCGTTATCTGGCTTACGGGCTGCCGATGACGTTGGTGTCGATCGCGATCTGCCAGCTCTATGTCTGGCTGCGCTATTTTTGAAATCGATCTGCTGGTTGGCCGGTATTCGCGGCGTTCATAGATTGTTTGCCATAACCGCCAAGCCGCCATTTACCATCCCGCACTATCGTTCGGCGCTGTGCACGCCGCGTGTCGGCGGCGGGATGTGGCGTTGTGATCAGGCCTCATGACAGGCGGTTGGGACGGCGCGCGGCCGTGATGATTGGCGCGCTGTGCGGCGCCATCGTCTTCGCCCAGCCGCGTCCGGTGCTGGCCGCCGGGCTGTTCGATTTTCTGTTCGGCGGACCGCAGGACCGGCCTGCGGCGCGAGCAGGTTCAAATTCCGACCCCTCTGCGCGCGCGCGGTACTCGGCTGAGACCGTGCACGATCACGGTATCGGCGGCCGCACGGTCGCGTTCTGCGTGCGGCTATGCGACGGCGAGGGCTTTCCGATTGCGCACCTCGCCAATGCCACCCCGATTGAAACCTGCGGGGCGATGTGTCCGGCGAGCAAGACCGAGGTGTTGTTCGGCTCGCAAATCGACGGCGCCGTCGCGCGCGATGGCACGCGCTACGGCCAGCTCGAAAATGCATTTCTGTTTCGCAGCACCTCATGGCGAATTGTACCTGCAACGGCCGTGACCAGTTCGGCCTCGCGCCGCTCAACATCGCCGACGATGCGACATTGCGGCCGGGCGATATCGTCGTGACCCAGAAGGGGCTGATGGCTTTTTCCGGCAGGGGCGAGCAAGGGGCCGCGTACACACCGGTCGATGCGTCGAGCGTCATGAACCAATTGAATTCGGTGACCTCGCCGCAGGCGCCGCGCACCGAACTCGCCGGCGATGCGCCCGGCATTATGGTTGAGCCGTCGAACGCGCCGCCGCGCTTTCTGTCGCCGGTCGCGGATCTGCGCGGTCAGGTCGACAGATAGCCGACGACTTCTTCGGCCAAAGACAGCGACGAGGTTAGCCCCGGCGATTCGATGCCGAACAGATTGACGAGCCGCGGCATGCCGTGCGCGGACTCCGGCGCGATTATGAAATCGGCGGCCGGCTCGCCCGGCCCCGTCAGCTTCGGCCGGATGCCGCAATAATCCGGCACCAGCGAGTCCGCGGGTAGCGTCGGCCAATAGGCGCGGATGCGGTCGTAGAAGCTGTCCGCACGTCGCGCATCGACCGTGTAGCTCTCCTGCGTGATCCACTCGACGTCGGGGCCAAAGCGCATGCGTCCGGCAAGGTCGAGCGTGACGTGGACGCCAAGCCCGCCATCGACCGGCGTTGGATAAATGAGCCGCGAAAATACCGGCCGGCCGGAGAACCCGAAATAGTTGCCCTTGGCTAGAATCAGCCGCGGGATCTTGTCGGCCTGATAACCCTCGATGCGCCGCGCCAGCGGCTGCGCACCGAGGCCGGCGGCGTTGACCACCGCATCGAATTCAAGCTCGCCGGTATCGCGCCCGGAGAACTGTACGTGCCAGGACGGCGCCTTGAAGCTCATGCGCTCGACAGCGGTCTCAAACGCGATCATGCCACCGCGATCCTGGAGGTCGCCCCACAGCGCCAGCATGAAGCCATGGCTGTCGATGATGCCGGTTTCCGGCGACCACAGCGCGCCGATGCAGGACAATTCGCCCTCCATGGTGCGCGCGGCGTTGCCGCCGATCATCTCGGCATTCTCGACGCCGTTCCTCTCGGCCTGCGCCCGGATGGTCTCGACCTTGGCGAGTTCGGCCTCGTTGGTGGCGACGATGAGCTTGCCGCATTTTCTGTGCGCGACGCCGTGACCGGCACAGAATTCGTACAGCATCCGCCGGCCGCGCACGCAGTGGAGCGCGCGCGAGCTGTTGGTCGGATAATACAGGCCGCCGTGAATCACTTCGCTGTTGCGCGAGGAGACGCCGTTGGCGATGCCGCCGGTCGTTTCGGCAATGGTGACATCGTGCCCGCGTAGCGCCGCTTCACGAGCGACCGCGAGCCCGATGACACCAGCGCCGACCACTAGGACCTGCATGAGCCTCCCCTATGTCATGCTCCGCGTAGGCGGAGCATCCAGTAGTCGCCGCGCTGATCGCTGTATACAGCGAATAGTTTTGCTGCGTACGAGATTACTGGTTCCCGCTTTCGCGGATGATGACAGCGAAAGGGCTGCCCGGGGGCTCTCCGATCTCAATCATTGAAAGCAAATCCAACCTGCCGCTATAAGAGCCGTAACGAGGGCGAAGAAGAGGGCATTTCCCATGGCGGAATCGGTGGTCCGGGTTTGCGCGCAGTCTGAGATCGCGCCGGACAGCGTGAAGGCATACGAAGTCGGCGACCGCCGGCTCGCGGTATTTAATCTCGGCGGCCAGTATTACGTCACCGACGACGAGTGCACGCACGCCTCCGCGAGCCTCGCCGACGGCATGCTCGAAGACGGCGTCATCGAATGCAGTCTGCATTTCGGCGCGTTCGACGTGAAGACCGGCGAGGTGAAAGCGCCGCCATGCTCGTTCGCGCTGCGCACCTACAAGGTCGTGCTGCAGGGCGACGACATTTACGTCGATGTCGACAAGAACGCGGCCGGAGAGGCGGCCTGACCGCATGACGCCCACCGCCGAACCGGCGCCCATCGGCCTGGGCATCGCCGGGCTTGGGATGGCCGGCGCGGTGATGGTGCAGGCGGCGATGGCGCATCCGGGCTATGTGCTGCGGGCGGCGGCCGATCCGTATCCCGCGCCCCGCGCGGCGTTCGCGCGCGATTTCAACGCCAAAGCCTATGACGACATCGGCGCGCTCTGCGCCGACCCTGCGGTCGAGGTGGTCTATATCGCCACCCCACATCAATTCCATAAGCCGCACGCCATTTTGGCGGCCCTGCACGGCAAGCACATCATTCTCGAAAAACCGATGGCGCTGACGCTCGCCGATTGCGACGCCATCATCGCCGCGGTCGAGCAAGCGAAGGTGCAGCTGATCGTCGGACATACACATTCCTTCGATTCCGCGGTCCATGTCATGGGGTTGTTGATCTCGAGCGGCGCGTTGGGCCGGCTCGGAATGATCCATAGTTTCAACTACACCAACTTTCTGTATCGCCCGCGCCGCCCGGAAGAGTTGGATACGGCGAGAGGCGGCGGCATTCTGTTCAATCAGGTCCCGCATCAGATCGATACGGCGCGTCTTCTCGGCGGCGGCCTAGTCAAGAGCGTACGCGCGCAGACCACCGTGCTCGACCCGACGCGGCCGACCGAGGGCAGCTGCGCGGCGCTGCTGCAATTCGAAAACGGCGCAGCGGCCTCTCTGGTCTACAGCGGCTACGACTATTTCGATTCCGACGAGTGGCATTTCAATATCAGCGAGCGTGGCTCGCCGAAAAAGCTCGACCATGGGGCTGCGCGCCGCGCCTTGATCAGGACCGCCGACGAAGTGCGCGCTCGCACCGAAACCTTCGCTTACGGTTCGAGCAAAAACGATCTACCCCCGCACCAGCCTCACTTCGGCATCACCATCGCAACCTGCGAAAAGGCGGAATTGCGCGCCAGCGCCGATGGTCTGATGCAGTACGACCGGTTTGGCGCGAGCGAAATCAAGATCGAGCGTGAACCTGGCATGCCTGGACGGCATCAGGTGCTCGACGAAATGGGTCGGGCGCTTCGCCTCGGGAAGCGGCCGGTCCACGACGGCGGTTGGGGCAAGGCTACTCTCGAAGTTGCGCTCGCCATACAGCGATCCGCTCAGGAGGGCCGCGAAGTTGCGCTGGCGCATCAGGTAGCGGTGCCCAAAGACGACCCGCTGCCATCCTAGGGCGGAAATTCCGAGGTGCGCATCACCGCTCGCATTGCCGACTGGCCCGCCCGCGGCATATATGCGAAGGACTGACGAATTAAGGGCTTGCGATTCCGGAGTTCGCCCATGAACTACCAGCCGTTCAGCCACGATTTCGTGGTCGAAAATCCCGACCAGCAGACCTTCTTCGTCAATCGCGAAGTATTCGTCTCCGAGGATGTGCTGGAGCGGGAGAAGCGCCGTATCTTGGACCGCTGCTGGGTTTATGTCGGCCACGGCTCGGAGCTCAAGAATCCCGGCGACTTCAAGACGCGTCCGGTGGCCGGGCGGCCGATCATCTTCTGCCGCGACCGCGAGGGCGAGGTCCATGCGCTCATCAATTGCTGCCGGCATCGCGGCGCGCTGGTGTGTCGCGAGCGCGAAGGCAACGCCCGGCAGTTCTACTGCATGTATCACGGCTGGACCTATCATCCGGATGGCCGGCTGAAATCGGTGCCGGGCGCCGATGCCTATGGCGCCGCGTTCGATCAGACGGAAATGGGCCTGGTCGCCGTACCGCGGCTCGAACAGTACCGCGACTTCTATTTTGCAAATTTCGACGCCGACGCGGTCGATCTCGACACCTATCTGGGCAAGGCCAAGGAATACATCGACCTCGTTGTCGACCAGTCGCCGTCCGGTAAGATGCAGATCATCTCCGGCACGCAGGAATACGACATCCGGGCGAACTGGAAATTGTTGGTTGAGAATAGCGTCGACGATTATCACCTGATCTCGACGCACTCGACCTGGCTGAACTACATGCGCAACTCCGGCGTCAACGTCACGCCGCCGAAGGGCGAACTCTTACCGACGCGCGGCTACGGGCGCGATCTCGGCAACGGCCATCTCACCACCGACAATCCCAATTATCGCGGCCGGCCGGTAGCGAAGTGGATCTCCGTCTATGGCGAGGACGCCAAGGCCGACATCGACGCCATGCGCAATGAACTGGTCCAGCGGCTCGGCTCGGCGCGCGCCGCCCGCGTCGCCGATACCAACCGCAATCTGTGCATCTTTCCCAATCTCGTCATCAACGATGGCTCGTCCGTCACCGTGCGCCACTTCTATCCGATCGCGCCGGACCGCATGCATGTCACCGCGTGGGCGCTCGGGCCGGTGGAGGAGACCGAGGCGCAGCGCGCCCGCCGCCTGCACGCGTTCCTGACGTTCTATGGCCCGGGCGGTTTCGCCACGCCGGACGACGTCGCGGCGCTGGAGGCCGCGCAGCTCGGCTTCGCGGCGTGGCGCGAAGTGCCGTGGTCCGATCTGTCGCGCGGCATGGCCAAGGCGTCCGACGCGCAGCTCGCGACCGACGAGGGACATCTGCGCGTGTTCTGGCGTAAATGGCGCGAACTGATGGAGGCGCGCCCATGAACGAGGTCGTGACCGCGACGGTCTCGCGCGCCGAAGTCGAGGATATGTTCTTTCACGAGGCCGATCTGCTCGACAATTGGCGGCTCGACGAATGGCTGACGCTGCTGACCGACGACGCGACCTATTACGTGCCGCCGAATGACAAGCCGGATGCCGACGCGCGCTTCACGCTGTTCACCATCGCGGACGACATGGTGCGGCTGCGCGAACGCGTCATCCGGCTCAAGGACCCGAACTGTCACGCTGAATTTCCGCTGTCGCGCACCCGGCGGCTCATTGGCAATGTGCGCATCACCGGCGTCGACGGCGACGAGATTTCGGCCGCGGCCAATTTCATCATCCACCGCTTCCGCTACAACGACCTGCTCCGCGTGTTCGTCGGCCATTACCGCTACAAGCTCCGGCGCGTCGGCGGTCGGCTGAAAATCGCCGAACGCCGCGCTATTCTCGACGCCGAGGAGCTGGGCCTGTTGGGTTCAGTGAGTTTTATTTTGTGATGGTACCCGTCATTCCGGATTGCCGCGCAGAGGCAAGTCCGGAATCCATAACCCCAGCGCTGGGAGCATGGATTCCGGGCTCCTCGCTTCGCTCGGCCCCGGAATGACGAGTGAAACACCATGTCCGAACTCGATAAAGTCTTCAGCGAACTCTCACAAAAGCGCGCCCATCAAGACGAGGAGCGGCGCGAGCGGCAAAAACTCGGCACGGCGTTTTTGACCGAGTTTTATGAGCAGGACATCAAGCCGTCGCAGACCTTGAAGAGCCGCGGCATTGCGGCGCAATTTGCCGACAACAAGCTCGTCCTGCACCGGCCGCAATCCGGCCATTACGAAGAGCCGCTCTACATCGTCGTCGGCGAACAGGGCGAGATCGACATCGCCGGACGCTCGCTCGGCCGCTACCAGCCGGCGGAAAAGCTCGCCAAAAAGCGAGAATTGATCGGCGAGATCATCGCGTTCTTTGATTTGTGAAGCGACCCCGCCTTTCGTGGGTTTCTTTCGAGCGACTGCAAGCGCGATATCGATGACGCACGAGATCGAGCAACGGGTGACAAAGAGTCGAGGGGCCGGCGCTTGGCTCGCCTCGGCATCTACCGCTGTCCTGCAGCATTACGCCGTCATCCTGTGGGCGATTGCCGCATTGACTATCGTTTATCTGATCTTGCTGCCGCCCTGCGCGGACGTGATCACGGGCCTCGCCTGGGCCGATCTCGATGCGCTGCAGGGCCATTTTCCAACGAGCCTATCGGACCTGTGGCTGTCGCGCGGCATAGGCTATAGGACGTTTCTGTACTTCGCCGAAGGCCTGTCGCGGCTCATTGCCGGCGACGCGCTGCGCTTTCGCATTTACATCTTCAACGCGGTGTTCGTCGCGCTGGCGCTTGGAGTTCTGATCGGCGCCTATCACGCGGTTCTGTTGCGCAGTGATCTGGGCGGGATCAAGCGCATTTCGCTGCGCGACCGCGCGGAAACACTGGCGCTCGCCGTGCTGTGCTTCGTTCCGGCGGTCATTTGGTCTTGGGCACAAGACACGCATATCTCGGTTTTGCTCTGCGTTCTCGGCATTGGCCTGGCGCTGTCGTCATCCACGCGCGCCCAATGGTGCAGCGGACTGGTACTGATCCTTCTGTTTTCCATAAAGGGCGTAACCGCGCTCGATTTCCTTTTTGTATTGGCGGCCGTTTTCGCCGCGGGTGACGCCGCGCGGATCCGCCGCGTCATCGTCAGCGCGGGCATCGCGGCCGCCGCGACCGGGCTGGCCTACGCAACGATTCTGCGTGGAGAATTCGACAATATTCTGCTCGCCGCCCAGTTTCAGGAGAATAACCTGACGGTTTGTCTCGGCGCATTTCTCGACAATGGCCGTCAGTTTGCGATCTACAATCCCGCGATACCGGTTGGTCTGTTGGCTCTTGTTGCAGCCGTTTGCGCCGGATTGACGAGAAAAAATCCCAAGCTCGTCGGCTTCGCAATGTTAGTCTGGTTGCCGCCGCTCGCCAGCCTCATCGCGCAGCACGAGTTCTTCGGCTACCATTACCAGGGTTTCGTGCTGTCATCGTGGCTGTGTCTGACGGCGCTTTATCTGGCGCAGGGTGGGCATTGGCGCGATTTCATCAAAATTCGCTCGGCGCCGCCTCTGGCAAAGGCTTTTGTCATGCTGGTGTGCTGCGTCGATATTGCCACGATAGGCGCGTCGCTGCTGACGACCGGAAAATCGATATATTCAAGACCAGCCGTCGAACGCAGGCTCGACTGCTGGATTCAAACTGCAAGACAAGCAAGGTCGCTGATCCTGACGGCCGATCCGAGCCTCGTGGCGAACGGCGCCATCGTGAACTTGACGCCGGTCGTCTACGGTCTCGGGCTGCGCAGCTTTTCGCGCTTTTTCTTTCCGTTGCCCCTTCAAAGGCAGAACCTGGGCACCCGGGCCAGCAAGGATTACGTTCGCTCGATTGCGGACTATGACGGACCCGCCATCATTGCGTATGACGCAATGATGAAACTTGGGGGAGACTATGCGCCGATCGTTGCGCATCTGCGCGCCGAATACCGGCCGGTTCTTGCTTCGCCGCCGGTCTGTGCAAGCGTGCTGAGTTCGAATGTCCTGGTCTGGATGAGGGCGAAAAAATAGACGCAAAGCTCGCGCGTGCTTGACCTCGCGCCGCGTAACGTCGAGAGCCCGCGCAGGCGAATTCGAGCCGCGGCGTCGATTTGAAGGGCAGTCAATGATTTGCGTCGGGCTTAAGCGGAACCAACAACGTAAAATTCGTGCCCTTGGCGGCGGCGGGCCATGTCAACTCAGCACCCAACTGCTTGGCCAGCGCGGTGACCAGACGTGAGCCGAGCCGCCGGCTCGTCGCCGGATCAAATTGGGCCGGCAACCCAACACCTTCGTCGCGCACCGATACCGACACCGCATTCTGCCCCGCTTGGGCGATCCGCACCCAGATCGATCCGGCCGGACCATCGCGATAAGCATGTCTGCCGGCATTCAACACCAATTCATTGATGACGAGCGCCACCAGAATGGCGCGATCGGCGGCAAACTGGATTTCTCCGGTTACATCGAGTTCGACCTTGCACGGAGCAACCGCGACCTCCAGGTCGGCGATGACCTCACGAAGATAAGCGACGAGATCGATGTTCTCGTAGTCCGCATTGTAGGCCAAACGCTCATAAGCGCGTCCGACGGTCGTGATGCGGGCCGATGCTTCGATCAGCCGTTCACCGAGCTTCGGGTCGCTGACCGCCTTCGCCTGCAGTTGCAGCATGCTCGATATCACTTGCAGACTGTTTTTGACGCGATGGTTGACCTCGTTGAGAAGGACCTGGTGCCGGTCGAGCGCCGCTTGCAATTCCCGCTGGGAACGTTGTTGCTCAATCGCCATGCCGAGAAGGTTTGCGGCGCCTTGTAGAAACGCAATGTCGTGCTCGCCGAACTCGCCTTCGGATCGGCTGTCAACCTCCAGCACGCCGTAGGGCGAGCCGTCGCCCTGCAGAATGACATTCATCGCGCGCCGGATGCCGTACTCGGAGAGCAACTCAGGTGTTCTAAAGCGCTGCTCGTGTTCGAGGTGGTTCGAGATCACGGGCTTGCCGGTGCGCAAGGCGAAGCCGGCGGGGGAGGCCAGGTCCGCGCCGACAGTTGCAGTGCCGATCACGCCCTCGTTCCAGCCCACTCCGGCGCGAACCAAAAACCGGTTCTCGGCGGCGATATATTCCAAAACCTTGCAGTATTCGGCGCCGAGCCCCTCGGCGGTCATGCGCGCGGTGTGATTGAGCATGTCCATGAAACTTGCGCCCTGCAGGGCCAGGACGCCAAGTTCGGCCAGCAGCTCTTGCTGCCGAATGCGCTGACGCAGAGCGCGGCTGATGGGATCGTCGGGCTGATCGTCCGGCTTCGGCTCAACGATCGGTGTTCCATCGTCTGACGGCGGGGTCATAGGCCAGCCGATAGCACATTCTACGCGTCCAGGCCGTCTTATCTTGTTCCTTGGGGGGCGCCTGGATATCCTTCGTTCTTTCGGAATCGAGAAGTGATGGGGATATGCCCCTGCGACACCGATGGAGAAATCCGAATGACGGACGATCTCAAGATCAAAGTGAACGGCAAGGACTGGTCGGTCGCCGCCAGCCCGGACACGCCGCTTTTATATGTCATGACGAATGAGATGGAGCTGCGCGGGCCGCGTTTTGGCTGCGGACTTGCCCAATGCGGCTCTTGCTCCGTGCTGGTCGACGGCGTCGAAACGCGCTCTTGCATAACGCCGGTGGCGAGCGTCGCCGGCAAAGCAGTGACAACGCTCGAAGGCCTTCCATCGCTCTATGCCGAGCAGAATAAGCTGCCGCAGGTCCCTGCGCTCCACCCGCTGCAGCAGGCCTTTATCGAGCAGCAGGCCGCGCATTGCGGCTACTGTTACAACGGTATGACCATCAAGGCCTCCGAATTGCTGGCGCAGAATCCGCGCCCAAGCGAGGCCGAGATTCGCACGCACATGAATGGCCACTTGTGCCGCTGCGGCACCTATGGGCGCGTGATGAAGGCGATCCAGCTTGCGTCCGCCATGATGACGGAGAATGCGCGATGAACGCGATGCACGCCGACTCGTCATTCTCGCGCCGTGCGCTGCTCAAGAGCGGCGGTGCCCTGATCGTCAGCTTCAGCCTGGCGGGCGTGGCGCCTGCAGCCGCCGCCCGTGGCGACGTGGCCGGTCCCCCTGATCCCAGGGCGGTCGATTCCTGGATCGCGATCCATGCCGACAACACCGCAACGATCTATTTCGGCAAGATCGAGATGGGCCAGGGAAACACCACCGGCATGTTGCAGATCGCGGGCGAAGAGCTCGGGCTCGACATCAGCCAGATGACGCCGGTGCGTGGCGACACCAACGTCACGCCGGACCAGGGAGCGACCAGCTCGAGTACGTCCATCGAGTACGGTGGACCGGCGGTGCGCGCCGCCGCCGCCGCGGCCCGTCACGCGATGTTGCTGCTCGCAGCCAAGAAGCTCAGCTGCCAGATTGGCAGCCTGATCGTATCGAAAGGTGTCGTGTCGGTCGACGGAGAACCCGGCCGGTCGGTTAGCTACGGCGACCTCATCGGCGGCAAGTTGTTGAAGGCGAAGGTCGCGGGCACCGCACCGCTCAGGCCGGCAAACCAGTACACCCTCGTCGGCACGCGCGTTCCGAGGGTGGATCTGCCGGACAAGATGGCCGGCAAATATGTGCACATGCAGCACGTGCGGCTTCCCGGCATGCTGCACGGCCGGGTGGTGTTGCCGCGCGGGCAGCGCGCCTACGGCGCGGGCGCCAAACCGCTCGCCATCGATGAAAGCTCGATCAAGCATATTTCCACCGCGCGTGTCGTGCGCAAGGGAGACTTTGTCGGTGTTGTCGCGGAGCAGGAATGGGATGCGGTGAAAGCCGCCGCGCAGCTCAAGGTGACCTGGGCGCCGACCCCCGCACTGCCCGCCGGCGATCTTTACGAGCGCATGCGCGCGGAGAAGACCCATGACACCGTGGTCGCCTCGCGCGGCGACGTGGAGACGGGCTTTCCGAAAGCCATCCATGTAGCCGGCGCGACCTACCGCTGTCCCTACCAGGGCCACATGCCGTTTGCGCCCAATTGCGCGGTAGCCGACGTCAAGTCGGACAGCGCACTGGTGATGTCGTCGACGCAAGATGTCTACAGCGCGCGCAGATTTCTGGCCGATGTGCTCGGCATGAAGCCCGAGCAGGTGCGGGTGCAATACCACGAAGGTTCGGGCACCTTCGGACGGAGCTGCTACGGCGATGCGGAACAGAGCGCCGCGATTCTCTCGCAATCGGTCGGCCGGCCGGTGCGCGTTCAGTTCATGCGGTGGGACGAGCATGGCTGGGACCAGTACGGCCCCGCCCATCTCGCCGATGTCCGTGCCGGTATCGATGCCGACGGCAACCTGGTCGCCTACGAATACCATGGCTGGCAGCACGGCTGGACAGTGACGTCGACGGTCTATGACATTTCCTTGCAGAAGCCGGGCGTGGAGCGGGCCAGTGGCTCGGCCTCGATCACGGTGAACCCGATGAGCACCGGCTCGATGTACAAGGTGCCCAACCGCAAGGTCGTCAGCCACGCGGTGCCGATGGCCGGCTATCTGCGCGGCGCGGCGCTGCGTTCGCCGCTCGATCTGTCCTTTTCGTTCGCGTCGGAGCAGACCATCGACGAACTGGCCTACGCCATCAAGATGGATTCGCTTGAGTTCCGGCGAAAGAACATCGGAGACAAGCGCTGGCGCGGGGTTCTCGATGCCGCGGCGGCGGCGGCGAATTGGACGCCACGCACGGCTTCCTCACATTCCGATGCCGACGTCGTCACCGGACGCGGCATCGGCCTCGGCACACACCATGTCTCCTATGGCGCCGCCGTCGCCGATATCGAGGTCAACAGGCGCACAGGCAACATCGTGGTGAAGAAAATCTTCGCCGCGATGGACGTCGGCTTGGCGGTCAATCCGGGGCTGGTCGAAAACCAGATCATCGGCCAGGCGGTCCAGTCAGTAAGCCGCGTGCTCAAGGAAGAGGTGACCTTCAATAAGACCGGCGTCACCAGTCTCGATTGGAATTCCTATCCGGTCTTACGGTTTGCCGAGCACCCCGAAGTCGTTCCGATCGTCGTCCAGCGCATGGAGGAGCCATCGAGCGGAGCCGGCGAAGAGGTCATGGGCGCGACCGCGGCCGCCGTCGCCAACGCCTTCTTCGACGCAACCGGCTCACGGCTGCGCCAATATCCCATGACTCCGGAACGGGTGCGCACTGCACTTGCGGGCACGCGGAGCTGAACGCGGGTCAGATCATTGCATTTTATGATTTGTAGATCGGCCCGTTACCCCATCTACAGACTGCCGCAATTTGAAAATGTCAGCGCTTTCCGAGCCTTAACCGGAAAAATGCGAATCATGGCGATAATGCCATATTTGACGCGCCGCGAATCAAACAAACAGCGTGAGATGATTCTTTGTTAAATCAACGGGATGGCGCCAGCCGCCGGAATTTCTTGGATTCCCGCCAGCAGACAAACTAAAAGACCCGCTCTCGCCCATCGAAGGGACGTTCTTCGCGAGGACACTCCTTGGGACGGGGCGAGTGCGGTGCCCGCGGGCGGATTTGTAACCCGCTCCCGGGCGGCATCGGGCATCAGCCTGCCGGCATCATGACCGGCGCGTGAGGTGCTCACTGTACGGGGACAGTGGTTTCGTTGGTTTTTCCGGCGCGGGTAACACCCGTGGAGATGCGCA
>DATCBO010000002.1:0-66985 GCA_036511795.1 Xanthobacteraceae bacterium | reverse complement strand
CGCATCCCTCCCCAGGGAATTGCCGCTACCCGGGAAGGGTTTCCAGTTGGTGAATACGCGTCTTTTGCTCTCGCCGCGGGAGCTGCCGGAGACTGCAGGATTTACGTCCGTTCCAGCTCTTTCTTGACTGCCGCAAGCGCTTCCGGCGTGTCGACATCCGTCAGCGCCGCCGTCCCGGTGAGCGGCAACTCGGTCACCGCCTCGGCGTAGCGGCCGATCAGATAGCGCGCGCCGACATCACCTTCGACCGCCATCAGGTCCGGGAAAAACCGACGCGACCAGACCACCGGATTACCGCGTTTGCCTTCGATGCTCGGCACCACAACCAAGGCGCCTTTATCTGGGTCAAACGCGGCCAATAGCCGGTTGATCAGCGCGGCGTCGACCTGCGGCATGTCGCCGAGACAAACCACGGCGCCGTCGGCTTCGGCCGGGAGCGCCGCAATACCGGTCTTGAGCGAGGTGCCGAGCCCATCGGCAAACTGCGGATTGTGCACGAATTTCACCGGCAGCCCGGCAAGCCCCTCTTCGACCCGCTCGCGCTGGTGGCCGGTAACGACGATTACGGGGCGCGCCCGGGAAGCGAGCGCCGCCTCGGCAACGATGCGAACGAGCGGGCGCCCGCCGATGAATTCCAGAAGCTTGTTCGGCCCGCCCATGCGGCTCGAACGGCCGGCAGCGAGCACCAGCGCGGCCAGGTTGCGGCCGGCTTTCACCGGCTCCTCGCGCGGCTGCGGCCGCGTCACGATTTCCATGAGTAGCCCGCCGACACCGAAGCCGGTAATGTCCTCGCGCTCGACCGGCAAACCGGCCAGAAGGCGCATCAGCACCCAGTCAAAGCCATTTTCCTTGGGGCTGCGCGCGCAACCGGGTGCACCGAGCACGGCGCGGCCGTTGGCATCGCCGATCATCAGCAAGTTGCCGGGATCGACCGGCATGCCGAAATGTTCGACATGGCCGCCGATCGATTCAAGCGCGGCGGGGATCACGTCACGACGGTCGGCGATCGCGGACGCACCGAAGACGATGGCGAGTTCGGCTCCGGCCTTGAGCACCTCGTCGAGCGCACGCGCGAGCGCGGAACGCTCATGCGGCACCCGCCGTTCGGCGACAATCGTGGCGCCCGCGGGCGCCAACCGCTCGGCAGTGATCTTCAGAGTCTTGTCGATCACCTTTGGCGAAAGCCCGGGCAGGATCGTGGACACGATCCCAACCTTGCGAATGCGGTACGGCGCCACACGCAGTAGCGGGGCCTGCACGCCGGCGAGCGCCGCGTCGCAGGCGTCCTTGCCGATGGCGAACGGGATGATCTTGACCGTCGCGATCATCTCGCCCTCGACCACCGGCTTGTAGGCAGAGAGCGTGGCGAAGGTGATTGCCTCGTCGATGCGATTGAGTTGGTCCACGGCGTCCTTGTCGACAACCAGAACGCCGGGTGATTGTGCGAATAGGTTGGCGCGGCCGGTAAAGGCGCGGTCGATATGGACGCCCTCGCCCGCCACCTTTTTGGCGATCGCAGCAGCCGCCACATCTTCTGATACGTCGCCGGGCTCAAGACGCGCCACGACCAGATCGGGGATGCCGGCGGCTTCCAGCGCCGCCACCTCCGCGGCGCCGATCAGGGTGCCTTTCTTGAGTACCAGGCCGCCCTGTCGGATCGAGTGTACGGCGGTCGCGCCGAGCGCATCTTTGGGCGCGACCGGACCAAATTTCATGACGCAACCTTTACGGCGGGCTCGGCTTCGACTTCCTCATGCAGCCGCTCGGTGATCTGCCCCATGATCGCGACGGCGATCTCGGCGGGGGAAACCGCGCCGATGTCGAGCCCGATTGGCGCATGGATGCGCGAAAGATCGGCGTTGCTTTGCGATTTGAGCCGCTCAAGGCGACGCGCATGGGTTTTCCGCGACCCGAGCGCGCCGATATAGAAACAGTCGCGCGACAGCGCGTGGAGCAAAGCCGGATCGTCGATCTTCGGATCGTGCGTCAGTGCGACGAACGCGGTGTAACGATCGACGTCAAGTGGCGGCAGTGCCTGGTCGGGCCACTCGGCGATAACTTTCACATCGGGAAACCGCTCCGGCGTGGCAAAGGCGGTGCGCGGATCGACAATCGTCACATCGTAACCGAGCAGTTTTCCCATCGGCGCCAGCGCCTGGCTGATGTGAACAGCGCCGGTGATGACGAGTTGCGGCGCCGGCACGTGGACAGTGAAAAAGACGCGTCCCTCGGAGGTTTCCGCCATGCCGCTCTTGCCGCTGCGCAGGCGGTCGGCAAGCTCCGCTCGCAGCGGGTCGTTGGCGACGTCCGTAGCCTTGACCAGCCGCTCCTTGCCGCTCGCCACATCGGTGACCACGATCGCCGCACGCCGCGCGGCGCGTTCGGCATTCAGAGTCTTCAAGAGGTCAAGTTTCATGGCAGCAATCCTCTGCGCGATGATGCTTCGTAGGGGCGATCCTCGTGGTCGCCCGGTGGGCGGGCACAAGGCCCGCCCCTACGACTACGACGCACGCGGATTGGCATCATTCCACCTTCTCGACGAATACTCTGATTTTCCCGCCGCACGACAGGCCGACTTTCCAGGCGGCCTCATCCGCGACGCCGAATTCCAGCATTTTCGGCTGGCCGTTTTCGATCACGTCGAGGGCTTCGGTGACCACCGCCCCCTCGACACAACCGCCCGACACCGAGCCGAGGAAATTGCCCTCGCCGTCGATCACCAAGTTTGAGCCGACCGGCCGCGGCGCCGAGCCCCAGGTCTCAACCACGGTGGCGAGCGCCACGTCGCGGCCGTCCTTGCGCCATTCCTCGGCGGCTTTGAGGATATCGTCATTGGTTGAGAGCATGAACTGCCTCCATGCTGTACCGGCGAACGGGATCTGCCTGAAAATAAGCACTTTTGCCGGCCTTTGCCACCTGCCATTTCGGCATGTGTTATATACGGCTAAATATAGCGGCTCAGGCCACCTGCGCCATCCAGGCTTTCGGATCGGCTGAACTGCGGCCGCGTCCGGTATGCTCCAGCGCCGCCACCAGCCCGGCCATCGATTCCAGGTTATGGATCGGCCGGAACTCATCGACGTTCGGCAGCATGGTCTTGATGCCACGGGCACGCGCCTCGAAGCCGTCGAAGCGCAGCAGCGGATTGAGCCAGACCAGGCGCCGGCAGGAGCGGTGCAGCCGGTCGATCTCGAAGGCGAGCGTATCGTCGGCGTCACGCTCAAGTCCGTCGGTGATCAGCAGCACCACGGCGCCCTGGGTGAGGACGCGGCGCGCCCACTGCTTGTTGAAGGCATGCAGCGACGAGGCGATGCGGGTGCCGCCCGACCAGTCGGGCACGCTCGCCGAACAAGCCGACAGCGCGTCGTCGGGGTCGCGCTCGCGCAGGCTCCGGGTCACGTTGGTGAGGCGCGTGCCGAACAGAAATGTGCTGACGCGTTTGCGGGCATCCGTCAGCTCATGGAGAAAATGCAAAAAGATGCGGCTATATTGGCTCATCGAGCCGGAGATATCGAGCAGCGCCACGAGCGGCGGCGGTTTGGTCTTCGGGCCAATGAACTTCAGGTCGATGAAATCGCCGCCGCCCTTGAGGCTGGCGCGCAGTGTGCGGCGCAGATCGATCAGGTGACCACGCATATGCGGCTTAAGCCGCCGCGTGCGCACTTCGGCGAGCGGCAGCACGAGCTTCTTCATCGCCTGCTTGGCGGCCGCGATCTCCGCGGCCGTCATCTGGGCGAAATCCTTCTTTTGCAGCACCTCACGGTCGGACACCGTGAGCCGCGCGTCGAGTTCGACCTCACGCTCCTTGCGCAGCTTATCGTCGAGACCGGAGAACAACGCCTCATGCACCCGCGTCGCGCCGGCCTGCGGCGCCTGCGGCTCCGTGGGCACCTGCGGCAGCATCATCGCCAGCATCTGGTCGATGTAGCCCCGGCGGCGAAAGAAGATACGAAACGCCTGGTCGAACAGCACCGAATGCTCGTGCCGCTTCACGAACACAGCGTGTAGCGTCCAGTAAAAATCCTGGCGCGTGCCGACACCGGCGGTCTTTACGGCTTCGAGTGCATCGAGCACCGAACCCGGTCCGACCGGAATGCCGGCGGCACGCAGCGCACGAGCAAAGTAGAGGATGTTCTCGGCCAGCCGGCCGCCGTTGTTGTCACCGCCGCCCTGGAGGGGGAGATCGAGGGAGGGAGGTAATGGGTCGGACATATTCTGCTTCCGTATCCGTTCTAGGCGGAGGGCGCTTCACTCCCTCCCCCCGCCACGCTCTCTTGAGAGTTACAGCACGCGGGGCGAGGTGAACAAGCACTCGTCATTGCGAGGAGCGATAGCGACGAAGCAATCCAGAGCGGCCTCACGGCTAACGCAAGCCGCCCTGGATTGCTTCGCGGAGCCTGTCATCGGACCGCACGACTTCGCGCGGGTCCGTTGGCTCGCAACGACGCACACCTCATCGTTCTCGCGGCGGCTCCCTGCGCCCGAGCTATATGGCACGGTACGAAAAGGCGCCTCCAAACATATAAGGGGAGGCGGAGCGCCGAAAGGCGCGTAATCAGAGGCCGCTCCGCGCTATCGCAGCGTTGCCGCTGGGCGGCTTCGCGGCGCGCGCCGCTTTTGGCGAACGCGCTCGCCTTCCGGCGCTCTACCGCGGCTCTTGCCAAAACCTTTCGGGCTTGGCTCAGTCCGGTCCCGCGCTTCATGTTAGCGACAACGTGCGCTACCCGGGCAGCGAGCTCCTGGCAGACCGGCCAATTCTTGGTACATAAGATTTGGCCGGCCGGGCGAGTTTCCGAACCGCCCGCGAATGAGGTTACGAGCCCCATCCCGGGCACCGCTCCTGCTGCGCTTCAGGGATCGTATCGAGAAGCGACCCCCATGATTCGACGAGCAGGATAGAAAGTTTGTACCGCAAAAGCGGGACATCTTGTCAATATTAAAGTGACTTATAGTCACGAAACGCATGGCGTTTCTGCCGGCTGGGTGCATCGCTGCAAACGGGCTTGCTGCGGCATCCAAATCGTTTCCGCCGCCGCGCGCTTAATGTCGGCTGTCGTCATCAGCGATCAAATACTGATGGAGGAGGTCGGTATCCCGGGAGAAAAGCAGTGCCGCGCGCAACCTACGTTTTTCTCTACGGCGGCGTGCTAAAAGGTTGAGACGTTGCGCGACCTCTTATGCGTCAAAGCAAAATTGGACGGTCGACGTCGGCCCTAGGTCATTCGTGTCGGTTTGGACGTGCTCGCACCAGGTCCGCTCATGCCCCAAAAACTGCCGTGACAACGGACATCAAGAACCGACGTTCGGTCCCAACGTTCGAATTCGCACCGAACAAAGCCCTCGGGACATAAGGCGGCACTTAGCAGGCTCGCTCACACCGCGTCTTTTGCTGCTTTCACCGGACGAGCCCTGACAATCTTTCTGGCCGGCCTAGCCTTAAACACGGTCGGCTCTTTCGTGAACGGATTAATGCCCGCGCGCTCTTTGGTGGCAGGCTTTTTGATGACGACGAATTTTGCAAAACCAGGCAACAGGAATGCGCCATTCTTCTTCAATTCCCTGTAACCCACGGATGCCAGTGACTCGATGACACTCTTAACGTCTTTCTTTGCCAAAGAGTGTTGATCAGCCACTTTATTGATTAGCTCTGATTTCGACATCAGCTTTGTCATGAGAGTTATATCCTAATAGATGCGCTGGAAAATTTGCTCGGGCGGAATCACCGCCCGAGCCTATTGCTACTTTTTTGCTTTGGCCTTTGTTTTCTTTTTCGCCTTTTTTGCTTTCTTAGCCATAGGTGTCCTCTTTGGTTGGCTGGGCGACCGCCTTGGTCGAGACCATGATGCGCCCCCATTGCAATACTAGAATCATCTGATTCGGCTCGGTTCGTGTGCGAAGGAACCGACGAATCTTGTTGACAACCGGCTGGATAAAGCAGCTCCCCCACGTCTTTTGCGCGTGCACCGCAGCAAAATTTCGCAAATAATGGCTGAAATGGGTCATTCGCGTCGTCTGTGGGAATTTGCCTTAATGTCCGCTTTGCCCCCAAGCCGACGTTCGGCAAGCTGATGAGATAAGACGAGCTCCTTGATAAACGGCGCGTTGCGGCATTTATCTCTTTGCAAGCAAGCATCGCCACAGCGCTTTTAGTGTTGCCACCTGCTGTGTCTTGCCCTAAAGCCTCTCCGCGCGCGGCCCCGTCCCGCGCCGTAAGCGTTCACGTCAGCCAACGCACCCAGCCGATCCAGCCCGCATGGTGCGGGCGCAAATGGCAAGGGTGCATGGAGCTTCGACGTGAATCGCATCTTCAAATTCCTGACAGCCTCAATCACCACGTTCCGTGCTGCGCCTCGCGCGGCGCGGGTGGGCTCGTTCCTGTTCTTTGTCGCAAGCGTCGCTGACGGCACGCTGATGCCGTTCTTCCCGCTTTGGGCCCGCAACGACGCCGGCATTCCCGTTGAATATATTGGTTTGCTGCTCGGTTGCTATGCGGGCGGCGAGTTACTGGCGACACCCTTTGTCGGCGGCATCGACGACCGGCATAGGCGTGGGCTTTATCCTGCTGTTTCTCGCGCCGGGTGTCATCGCGACTGCGTTTTCGCTGCTTGTGATCGGATTATTCGAGAGCGTTCTGCACCCGACCGCTGCGACCGTCATTACCGACGTTGTGGCGGCCGACGAGCGCCGCGGTCATTTTGCCATGACCCGCCTGATGTCGAACGCCGGACGGGTCATCGGACCGGCGCTCGGCGGCGTGCTGGCGTTATGGTCGCTGCAACTGGTGTTTCTTGGCGCCGCCGTCACGATCCTGATTGGCGCGGCCGCGGTGGCGGCGCTGCTACCGGAGACGTGGCGCGGCAACGCCGGCGAGAAGGACGACGACGACGAAAGCTTCACCGCACTCGGCGCCGCGCTGCGCGACCGCCGGCTTGCTGCACTTCTGCTTTCGATTTCGGTGCTCGAAATCGCGGTGAGCTGGATCGAGGCCGTCACACCGCTTTACGCTACCGCGGCCGGCACCGTGACCCCGACCGGGGTCGGAATGCTGTTCGCCTATGCGGGAGTGATTGGCGTCATTTTCCAGCTTCCCGTCACCCAGGCGTCGGCACGCTTCAGCGGCTTCGCCACGGTGCTGTGCAGCGGTGCAATCGAGGCGCTCGCCTTCGTCTTTCTGCTGCCGGCGCCGGCGCTGCCGCTGCTCATCGCGGCGATCACATTCGCGTCCTTCGCCCGCATGCTGTCGGGACCGCTGGTCCAAGCCATCGTGTCCGAACTGGCGCCGCGCAATGCGCAGGCAACCTATCAGGCGGCGTTCTCGATCGTGTTCGATATGAAAGATGCCGTCGGGCCGGCGATCGGGACGTGGCTTTATGCAATATCGACCGCGCTGCCGTGGGGCACCGGCGTCATTGCGTCGATCGTTGCCTCAGGCGCGCTCGCCGTCGCGGCGCGGCGGCATGAGAAAGATCAAACCGCAAAAAGCGAGAATAGCTGACCGCCCTATTCCGCCGCGCGCAGCTCCGACTTCACCTCGTCCAACAGCTCCTTGACCTTGGAGCCTTCGAGCTTGGCGATGTCGTCCTGATATTTGAGCAGTACGCCCAGCGTGTCGGAGACGGTCGCCGGATCGAGCGCGACCACGTCGAGTTCGGACAGCGCGCCGGCCCAGTCGAGCGTTTCCGCAACGCCGGGCGACTTGAACAGATCCTGGTTGCGTAGCGCCTGGACGAACCCCACCACCTGCTCGGACAGTTTTTTGCTAACGCCCGGCACCTTCTTGCGCACGATGGCGAGTTCGCGCTTGGCATTCGGATAACCGACCCAGTGGTAGAGGCAGCGCCGCTTGAGCGCGTCGTGCACCTCGCGGGTGCGGTTCGACGTGATGACCACGACCGGCGGATGCGCGGCCTTCACCGTTCCCAGTTCCGGGATCGTGACCTGGAAGTCGCCCAGCACTTCGAGCAGGAACGCCTCGAACGCTTCATCGGTGCGATCAATCTCGTCGATGAGGAGCACCGGCGCGCCGGCGGTGTCAGGCTCCAGCGCCTGCAACAGCGGCCGCTTGATCAGGAAGCGCTCGGAAAACACGTCGTGCTCAAGCCGGGTGCGATCGTGTTCGCCCCCGGCTTCGGCGACGCGGATCGCAATCATCTGCGCCGCGTAGTTCCACTCGTACACCGCGGCAGCGACATCGAGGCCTTCGTAGCATTGCAGCCGGATCAGGCGCCGCCCCAGCGTCGCCGACAATACTTTGGCTATCTCGGTCTTGCCGACCCCGGCTTCGCCTTCGAGAAAGATCGGCCGGCCCATTTTCAGCGCCAGAAACAGCACGGTGCCAAGCGAGC
The DNA here is from genome assembly GCA_036511795.1 of Xanthobacteraceae bacterium. Lineage (GTDB taxonomy): Bacteria > Pseudomonadota > Alphaproteobacteria > Rhizobiales > Xanthobacteraceae > BOG-931. The sequence continues at coordinate 58,640 of DATCBO010000002.1, read as the reverse complement.
GATCGGCCAGGTAGTCGCCCTCGCCAAGCAGATCGACGGTGGCGTCGATTGAAGCGGGCAAAGGCCGCGGAGTGGATGTCTTCACAATAAAACCTCAGCAGACGCCATTTTCGTCGTTCGTCGTTTCATTCACTCCGATGGGGAGCGTCGGCCGTCGCAGGCCTTGGGATGGATCGCCATTCATACATCAACTCGCTTGCCCGGCGAGCCCTTTGGCAACCCAGACTGGACGATCGCAATACTACGTCCTATGATTGTATCATGGACGAAGGACAACCAGAGCAGCTCGGCGAGACCCGCGCGGCGCTTGCGGGCGCGGGAACGGGGTCGGCGTTGGTCACGCTCGGTATCGTAGATGGGCTTCCTGATCTGGGCCACCCAGCCTTGCGCGGAGCATCCATCGAAATATTGGAGACCATGGTGCCGCCGGATTCCGGCGGACCCGATGCACACGGCACCGCTGTGTGCAGCATCATCTTCGGCCGCAGCAACGCCGTTCGCGGTCTCGCGCCGGGCTGCCGGGGCCTGGCGCTGCCGATCTTTTTTCGCAAAGGCACCGACCCTGAGACGCGTCCAGTTTCGCAACTTGATCTGGCACGCGCCATCAGCTTCGGCCTGGAACGCGGCGTCTCGATCATCAACATCAGTGCCGGACAAAAGTCCGCGACGGTCGAGCCCGACTCGCATCTCGAGCAGGCGCTGCAGGCGGCTATTGCGCGCCGCGTCCTCCTCATCGCCGCCGCCGGCAACGATGGTTGTTCTTGCATACATCTACCCGCTGCGGTAGAATCTGTTTTGTCGGTTGGTGCGCTGGGGCGAACCGGCCGGCCCTTGGAGACGAGCAACTGGGCCGAGCCTTACCGCTGCAATGGCTTGCTCGCTCCGGGGGAGAGCGTGCCCGTCGCTACGCGCGACGGAGGCGTCACGGCCGGTAGCGGCACCAGTTACGCGACGGCCGTCGTTTCGGGCGTTGCCGCAGTGCTGCTCTCGGTTGCTCGTGAGGAAGGGTATCGTCTCGATGCGCTCGATATCCGCCAAATTCTGCTGGAAAGCGCCGCCGCCTGCACACTTGAAGGCAAAGGCGCCTGCGACCGCTACCTCGCCGGCACGCTCGATGCCGCCGCGGCGCTCGCCAGGGTGCGGCGCAGCGGGACGGCCGGGTACACGTTCGCGCCGCTTCGATCCGCCGGATTGAACGGGCCGGCACCTGACATTGGCCGTGATCAACACATTGCGCGTCTTGGTGAGGGGAGTGTCCAGATGTCCAGTTCCGGTTCAACAGATACGAATACCATTACGCCACCGGGCGTTTCGCCGTCTGCATGCTCTTGCCAGCAGAAGCCGGATGACGAGACTTACAAGGTCAAACCGCAGAGTGCCGGCTCTCCAGCTCCGGCAGCATCCCCTGCCGCTGCCGTCGCTGCGGAGTCGACGCCGACGCCGCCTTTGGTGCCGATGATCCAGAGCGGCCCGGCATCGGCCGGTGTCAGCCAGCTCGCGTGCTCGTGCGGCGGCGGCCAACCGCCGCAGATCGTGTACGCGCTCGGCGCCCTTTGGTTCGATTTCGGCAGCGAGGCAAGATACGACGCGATCGTCCAGCAGCTCGATCCCATCCGCGCCAACAATCCAACCGAACTGATCAATTTCCTCCGTTCAAATCCGCAATATGCGACTGGCATCACCTTCATCCTGATGCAGGAGCAGATTCCGCTCTACGCCGTCCAGCCCGCTGGGCCGTTTGCTCTCCAGATCTACACCGCCATGTTCGACGCGCTGGAGTCTTCGCTCGATGAGCAACGCAACCGCGAGCAGCGCGTATCGATACCGGGCATGATCAGTAGCTCGATGCGTCTCCTGAACGGGATGACGGTCCCGGTCATTTTTCCCGACCTGCGCGGCATGTACAAATGGCAATCGCACGACCTCATAAAGGCGGCCAAGGCTGCCGTCGGTTCAGGCGTCGCCTCCGACAATCATATCTTCAACTTCCTCAATCGGGTTTACTACGAACTGCGCAATTTCGGCGTCGCGCCGCAGGATCGCGCGCTTAATTTCGTGGCTACCAACGCCTATCAGACACAGGCCGCGTTCGCCGAAAGCGCCGGGCGAAATCTCGAATTGGACACCATCAACGTGGTGAAGAGCCCCATTTGCCGGCCCGATTCCGATTGTTGGGACGTCGAGCTGCAGATGTTCGATCCCGAGAACGAACGGCGCGCCAACCGCGTCTACCGCTACACCGTCGATGTGAGCGAAGTGCTCCCGGTCACCGTCGGCTCGGTTCGCACCTGGGCGGTTCGCGCGTAGGGCGCCAGGGGGGATTTGAAAACCGTGGTCATGCTGCGGGAGCATGACCGATCGAGTGCCCGACACGCGGCACAAATCCAGCGGCTCTTCGTCCCGTGAGAGCCAGAACCGAGAGGTGGCAGTCATGAGAGCTCCAATCCAGGCAAAACCCGTCGAACGGGATTTGAAATCCGCGCAGCGGACAGACATCGGGCTCCGGCAATCCGATTGTTGCGGGTCGGGTAAATGCTGTGTCGGCGCCTGCCTGCCCTTCGTCGGCTGCGCCGGAGTGTGCGTGCCGAATATCGGTCAGTGCTGACGGCGCTTCCGCGTCAATCATTCGCCTGGGACGGAGTTTCCGGCGCCAGGCGATGCCCCGCCTTGAACGCGCCAATATCATGAGGAGTAGCCCATGAATTCGCCTATGCAATCGGCCCCCGTCATGCGCGGCCCCGCCCGCGCCTACCAGACCCAGTCGGTCACGCAGAGCTGCGATTGGTGGCAGTGTGCCGGAAAGCTCGCGGGCTGCGTCGGAGCCTGCGTTCCCAATCCGCTGAGCCCCGGCTGCATTTCGTGCCTCGGCCCGCTGTGGGATACCTGCAAGAGCTGCTTCTAGCCGCTTCCCTCCCGCTGGTCTGCAAGGACCGGCGGGAGCGGTACATCCGTGGACGTGTGACCTTCATGCAAGCCAAACGGCAGAAGCATAAAGCATCGAAACGGGCGCCGGCACGCGAGCGGCCACCGATGGGGCGGGACCTTCCAATAAGGCTGCCCCATCAAACTCCGCCGGTGGACCGCCTTTACATGCGCGCTGTTGTCGGCCGGCAAAGCCCATCCGCGCCCGGCAAAGCCGTGCGGAAGGGCGCAAAGCTCGATGGCAGCGCGCAAAAACGGCCCGACAGCGACTATCTGGTCGCGCTGACGACCTTCCACATTAGGCCGCGCTTGCCGCGCTGACGGGAATGGCCGACACGATCGATCAGGCCGCGGGCTTTCCGATCGCGTCCGCCACGGCGCGGCGCGACAGCACGCCGACCAGATGGGCGCGGTACTCGGCGCTGCCGTGGATATCGCTGTTCATGCCATCGGCCGGGATGGTCATGCCTTCGAGGGATTTCGGCGCGAAGCGCTTCTTCAGCGCCTCCTCGAACGATTTCACCCGGAACACCCCGTTCGAGCCGGCGCCGGTCACGGCAACGCAGATCTCGCTGCCGCGCTTTGACACGAACACGCCGACCAGCGCGAAGCGCGAAGCCTGGTTCTTGAATTTCTGATAGGCCGCCCTCTTCGGGATCGGGAAGCTTACCTTGGTGATGATTTCACTGGGCTCCAGCGCGGTCGAGAACATGCCGGTGAAGAAATCGTCGGCCTTGATGCGCCGCTTGTTGGTGATGATGGTGGCGCCGAGCCCAAGGCAGGCCGCCGGATAGTCGGCGTTCGGGTCGTTGTTGGCGACCGAACCACCGATCGTGCCCATGTGACGCACCGCGGGATCGCCGATCATGCCAGCGAGATGCGCGAGTGCCGGGATCGCCTGCTGCACGACCGGTGAATTGGCGACGTCGTTGTGCCGCGTCATGGCGCCGATCGTGATCGAACGGCCGCTCTGCTCAATGCCGGCCATGTCTTCGATCAGCGACAGGTCGACGAGCTGCGGCGGGCCGGCCAGGCGCAATTTCATCGTCGGCAGCAGCGAATGGCCCCCGGCGAGCAATTTGGCTTCCTCGTTCTTGCCGAGAAGGCCCGCGGCCTGGCGCACCGTCTGCGGGCGATTGAAGGTGAAGGCGTACATTGCAGTCCTCCGTTATCTCGATCTCAAAATTTAAGCCGCGCGCGGCAGCTTGTTGGTCTTTTGCAGCGTCGCCCACACCGTGGCGGGCGTCGCCGGCATGTCGATGGCCTCGGTCCCGAGCGCGTTGGTGATGGCGTTCATCACCGCCGCCGGTGCGGCGATGGCGCCGGCCTCGCCGCAGCCCTTGATGCCGAGCGGATTCGACGGGCACCGGGTCGTCGTCATGCCCACCTGAAACGACGGCAGGTTGTCGGCGCGCGGCATGGCATAGTCCATGTACGAGCCGGTCATCAACTGACCCTTGCTGTCATACACGGTGTGTTCGAGCAGCGCCTGGCCGACACCCTGGGCGACGCCACCGTGGACCTGACCCTCGACGATCATCGGATTGATGACCGTGCCGAAATCGTCGACTGCGGTCCAGCCAACGATCGTCGCTTCGCCGGTTTCCGGGTCGATCTCCAGTTCGCAAATATGGCAGCCGGCCGGGAAGGTGAAATTCGTCGGGTCGTAGAACGCGCCCTCCTTCAGCCCTGGCTCGATCTCGCTGGTTGGAAATTTATGTGCGACGTAGGCGCCAAGCGCGACCTCGGCCCACGCCGCCGATTTGTCGGTGCCGGCAACGGTGAACTTGCCGTCCTTGAAGACGATGTCACCCTCGGCGGCTTCAAGCAGATGCGCGGCAATTTTTTTGGCTTTGGCCTCGACCTTGTCGAGCGCCTTGACGACGGCGGACATGCCGACGGCGCCGGATCGCGATCCGTAGGTGCCCATGCCGAACTGCACCGTATCGGTATCGCCGTGCAGCACGTTGACCTGATCGATGGACAGACCGAGCCGGTCTGAGACAAGCTGCGCGAAGGTGGTCTCGTGGCCTTGGCCGTGCTGATGGCAGCCGGTCAATACTTCGACCGAGCCGGTCGGATTGACTCGCACTTCGGCGGATTCCCATAGGCCCACGCCGGCGCCGAGCTGGCCGACCAGCGCCGATGGCGCAACGCCACACGCCTCGATGTAGGTCGCAAAACCGATGCCGCGCAGCTTTCCGTGCCGCTCGGACTCGCGTTTTCGCTTTGAGAAGCCCTTATAGTCGTGGATTTCCAGCGCCTTCTGCAGCGACGCGTTGTAGTCGCCGGCGTCGTAGAGCGAGGCGACCGATGTCTGATAGGGAAATTTCTTGACGAAGTTCTTCTGCCGCAGAGCAGCCGGTTCGGTGCCGAGTTCGCGGGCGGCGACTTCAACGAGCCGTTCGACCACGAAGGTCGCCTCGGGGCGCCCGGCGCCCCGATAGGCATCGACCGGCACCGTGTTGGTGTAGACCGCGTCGACCTCGCAGTAGATGTGCGGGATCTCATACTGGCCCGATAGCAGCGTCGCGTAGAGATATGTCGGCACCGCCGACGAGAAAGTCGACATGTAGGCGCCGAGATTGGCGGTGGTGTGCACCTTCAGACCGGTGATCTTGCCGTCGCCGTCGAATGCCATCCGCGCCTTGGTGACGTGATCGCGGCCATGCGCGTCAGTGATGAAGCTCTCCGACCGCTCGGCGGTCCATTTCACCGCGCGGTTCAGCTTGCGCGCCGCCCACAGGCAGACGACCTCCTCAGGATAAATGAAAATCTTCGAGCCGAAGCCGCCGCCGACATCGGGCGCGATGACGCGCAGCTTGTTCTCAGGCGCCATGCCGACAAAAGCGGAAATGACCAGGCGCGCGACGTGCGGGTTCTGCGTTGCATTCCACAACGTCAGGCCGCCGCTTGCCGCATCGTAATCGGCAAGCGCCGCGCGCGGCTCCATCGCATTCGGCACCAGCCGGTTGTTGACGAATTCGAGCTTGGTGACGTGCTTGGCGTCGCGGAATGCCGCGTTGGTCGAGTCGGCGTCGCCGATATGCCAGTTGTAGCTCGTGTTGTTTGGCGCCGACTCGTGAATGAGCGGCGCACCCTTGGCGGCAGCGCCCATCGAATCGACGACGGCGGGCAATTCCTCGTAGTCGACGACAACCTTTTCGGCCGCATCCTTGGCCTGCGCCAGAGTGTCCGCCAGCACGACCGCGACCGCGTCGCCTACATAATTGGCCTTGCCGGCGGCGAGCGCCGCGTGCGGCGCCATTTTCATCGGCGAGCCGTCTTTCGACAGCACCGTCCAGCCGCAGATCAGATTGCCGAGCTTGTCTTCGGCGTACTGCGCGCCGGTGAACACGCCGGCGACGCCCGGCATTTTCGCCGCGGCGCCGGCGTCGATCGTCTTGATCTTGGCGTGCGCATGCGGCGACCGCATGAAGTAGGCGAAGACTTGGCCGGGCCGGGTGATGTCGTCGGTATAATGCCCTGTGCCGGTAATGAAGCGGCGATCTTCCTTGCGGCGCACCGCGGCGCCGATACCGGTTCCGCTCATGGCTTGCCCTCCGGCAATTCACTCCCCGGATCGGAGAAATGCCCTCCGGCAAATCCCCTCTAGGCAGTGCTCTCCTATTCGGCCGCCTTCGACGTCGCGCCGCCACCACGCATGGCGCGGCCGCCGGCGGCGATCGCCTTGACGATGTTGTGATAGCCGGTGCAGCGGCAGATGTTGCCCTCGAGCTCCTCGCGAATCGTGCGGTCGTCGAGGTCATTCCCCTTGCGGCGCACCAAATCGACCGCGGTCATGATCATGCCGGGTGTGCAATAGCCACACTGCAGGCCATGGTTCTCGCGGAATGCCTCCTGCATCGGGTGCAGCGGTCCGTCCGCCGCAGCCAAACCCTCGATGGTCAGCACATCGGCGCCTTCGAGCTGCAGCGCCAGCACGGTGCAGGATTTTGTTGCCTTGCCGTTGACGTGCACGACGCAGGCGCCGCACTGCGACGTGTCGCAGCCGACATGGGTGCCGGTCAGCCGCAAATTCTCACGCAGCAACTGCACCAACAGTGTTCGCGGATCGACTTCGACGGAGACGGATTTGCCGTTCACCGTTAGCGAAACGGCTGCCGTATTGGCTGCCATCGGGCTCCTCCTCGACAAAAATAGCGGTCAAACGTCCTGATTTGTGGGCCGACCTGGTCCGCCGGCTTCATCCGAGGGCAAAATCATGGCGTTTTTGCCGGATTCGACCCTCGAAAGCTTGGATTACTCTGAACCGCCCGCCGGGCGGCGGTCAAGGGAGTTCCTCGGGCCATTAGCCGCGCGGAACCTTGACGGCCGCGGAGCTCTCGGCCCCAGCCGGTGCCTCAAGCGGCGTCCGGATTCACCGCCTTGGCAAAATTGCTAAAGAAGTCATCGGCGACTTTCTTGGCCGCGCCGTTGATCAGCCGCTGACCAAGCTGCGCCAGCTTGCCGCCGATTTGCGCCTCCACCGAGTACGATAACAGCGTGCCGCCGTCTTTCGGCGCGAGCTTGACGGTGGCGCCGCCTTTGGCGAAGCCGGCGACACCGCCCTCCCCCTGACCGGAAATCTTGTAGCCGTTCGGCGGGTCGAGATCGGACAGCGTGACGTTGCCTTTGAACTTCGCCTTGACGGGTCCAATCTTGATCGTAGCGACGGCCTGGAATCCGGTGTCAGACGTCTTGTCGAGCGACTCGCAGCCCGGAATGCAAGCCTTCAACACCAGCGGATCGTTGAGCTTTTCCCAGACCGTCTGTTGCGACGCCGCGAGCTGATGTTCGCCATTCATTGTCATAGCCATGTCGCGTCACTCCCTGACCGCCAAAAGGATGTTACAAAGGTGCGAATAAGCGGAGGAGATAGCAATGCCCGACATCAAAGTCGATGACGGCTGCATCATCCATGCAGAACTCGAGGGGTCGGAACGCGCGCCGGTATTGATGCTGTCGAATTCGCTCGGCACCAACCTGCATATGTGGGACGAGCAGACAGGCCCACTCACACGCCACTTCCGCCTGGTGCGCTATGACCGGCGCGGTCACGGCAAATCGAGCGCGCCCAAGGGGCCGTACACCATGGAGCGGCTCGGCCGGGACGTGCTTGGCGTGCTCGACGGGCTTGGAATTCAAAAGATCAATTGGTGCGGCCTGTCGATGGGCGGCATGGTCGGCATGTGGCTCGGCGCCAACGCCGGAAATCGCGTCGACAAGCTCATCCTCTCCAATACCTCCGCGCATTTTCCCGACCCGACTGTTTGGGACGCCCGCATCAAGGTGGTGCGCGACGTGGGGCTTGCCGGCATCGTCGACGCCAATATGGAGCGCTGGTTCACCAAGGGCTTCCGAGAGCGCGCATCGCAAACAATGGCCAAGATGCGCGAGATGTTCGTCGCCACTGCTATCGAGGGTTACATCGGCTGCGGCGAAGCGATCCGCGACATGGACCATCGCCCGCTGTTGCCGAGGATCACCACCCCGACGCTCGTCATCGCGGGCCGGCATGATCCGGCAACCACGCTGGAAGCCGGCGAGTACATCAAGGACCATGTGCCCGGCGCGCGCATCGCCGTGCTGGAAGCCGCGCACATCTCCAATCTTGAGCAGCCGCAGGCCTACGCCGAGACGATGCTCGGATTTTTGCTCGGCACGTCATAGGAGACGATAAGGCTACGTCGGCGCGGCGGCTGCGACGTCACAGCTGAACAGTGATCTCGCAGACGACGCCCTCAGGGCGCCAGTCCACTTTCGTCGTGCCATTGAGCTGCGCGATCATTCGCTCGATGATCCGGCCGCCAAATCCTTTACGCGACGGCGGCGCCTTTATCGTCGGGCCGCCGGTCTCGCTCCAGCGCAGCCTTAACGGTCCGTCTGCCTGATGCGTCCAGTTGAGCGCCAACTTGCCGCTGCCCGCCGACAACGCGCCATACTTGGCCGCATTTGTCGCCAGTTCGTGCAAGGTTATCGCGATCGCCTGGGCGATATTGGGTTCCAGCATGACCGGCGGACCGCCGATGGCGACCCGGCCTTCGGCCCTTTCGGCATAGGGTGCGAGCTCATGCGACGCAATCGTCGACAACTCGGCCCCGGTCCATCGATTTTCGGCAAACAGCGAATGCACGTTTGCCAAGGCTTGGATGCGGCCTTCAATGGCCTGCTTAAGCCCTGCGGGCGTATCGGCCTGAGACAGGTTGACGGTCGCCTGCACGCTCGCGAGCAAATTTTTGCTGCGGTGCTCCACCTCGCGGGCGAGCGTTGCGATGAGCTCCTGATTTCGTTTTTGCTCGGTAATGTCCCGCGCGATCTTCGACGCACCGACAATCTTGCCTTCCGCATTTTTGACGGGAGAAACAGTCAGCGAAGCAACGATGAGACTGCCGTGCTTGCGCTGCCGGATGGTCTCAAAATGTTCGATGCGTTCCCCGCGCCTGATGCGCGCCAGAATATCTGCCTCTTCGCCGTGCCGATCCCGCGGAATCACAATGGTAATGGGCTGGCCGATCGCTTCCTCAGCCGTGTAGCCAAAAACGCGCTCGGCGCCCTTGTTCCAGCTTGTGATGATGCCGTCGAGATTCTTGCTGACGATCGCATCGTCGCTCGACTCGACGATGGACGCCAGCCAGCGCAAGCGCTGTTCGCGTTCGCGAAGCGCAAATTCGATCTGTTTGTGACCGGTCACGTCGCGATTGACTTCCAGCACCGCGCCGTCGCCGAGCAGTTGCATACGGCTGTCTACGGTGACTTCGTGACCATCCTTGCAGGTCTGGCACAGTTCGCCCGACCATTGATGCGAGGTCCGAAGCTTTGAACGCAGGTCAGCCAATCCAGCGGAAAATTTGGTCTGCAACAGAGCATGGCTGTCGCACCCAATCGCCTCGTCTGCCATAAAACCGTAAAGCCGCTCGGCGCCCGTGTTCCAGAACTCAATCGGCCCATCCAGGCGCCACACGAGCATCGGCTCGTAAGATAAGGTCAGTAGATTGGCCAGGCGCTCAGCGCGTTCGGACGACCCCTCAATGCTGGGCGAGGCTCGCTCAACCTGCAACTCGTCGTCACGCTCTACCACGGTTCCCCCACCCGAGAGGCGTAATTGGTTGCGCTAAGCGTACACTGCCATCGGAATATTAGCCATGCCGTGCGCTCGCCTCACCCGCCGCGCTGATCGCGGAACTCGTGCGGCGTCGTTCCGGTCTGCTTGCGGAAGAAGCGGGCGAAGTGCGACGCGTCGGCAAACGCCAGTTCCTCGGCGATTTCCTGGATCGGCTGCTGGGTGAAGACAAGCTGGCGTTTGGCCTCGGTGAGCAGGCGCTGGCGCACGAGGTGGCCGGCGGTCACGCCGGTCGCCCGCTTGACGTGATCGTTGAGCCGGTCGACCGTCATGCCGAGCTTATCGGCATAAAAGCCGAGCAAGCGCTCGGTGCGGAAAAATTCGTCGACCAGGTTGCGCAACTGGACCACCGTCGCGTCCGCGGGCCGCAGCGTCACGGCGCCGGTACGGGCGCGGCTGGCGGCGAGCCGCGCCACGCCGACCGCGATCAGTACGAGCAGCCCGCGCATCGCCAGCCGATAGCCCTCGCGCGCCAGACTGTGCTCTTCGTTGAGCTCCGCGCACAGCGCCGAGAGCCGTCCCCGCTCCGTGTCATCGGCGATCGGGATGACGGGCTGCGCCGCGAGCGCCCGCAACCGGCTCATTGCTTCACTGGCGGGGCCCGCTAGCGCCGAATCCTCGGTGAAACTCACCACCCAGCCGTCAGTGACATCCGGCTCAAAACGGAAGCCATGCGCAATCGTCGCCGGAACCAGCAGAGCCGCGGGCGCGGTGAACGACAGTGTCGCGGCGTCGAATGTCATGGTGCCACCGCCGCGCTCGATCAGCAGAATCTGAAACAGATTGCGATGGCGGTGACCGCGGATGGTCCAGTCGTGGATCGACGAGCGCGATGCGATGGTTTCGATGTGAATGAAGTCGAAAGCCTGGTCGTCCGGCGGATCGCCGTAAAGGTGGAACAGCGGCAGCGTCGAGGCCTGGATCGTCGCCATAGCTCAAGCATAGGCCGATCCGATCATGGAAGAAGATGCCGCAGATCGGCGCGCCTGCACTGTGCACAAGAACGACGGCAGCCCGCGGGCGACGCGGGCTGCCGAACGCTGAGGAAGATCTTAAGGTCTGGCGGCGCTAACGGCTGCCGTGCTGGCCGCCCTGTCCACCTTTTCCGTCCTGTCCACCCTGCTGGCCGCCTTGCTGGCCACCTTGGCCGGGGCGGTTCTGACCACCCTGCTGCTGCTGCTGGTCCGGCTTCTGCTGCCCGCCGCCCGGTTGGCCGCCCTGCTGGGGATTTCCCTGCTGCTGCTGCTGCTGGTCGCGTTGCGGGTTGTTCTGCCGCTGATCGTTTGACATGAGATGTTCTCCGGTCTTTGAGGATTTTGTCATGATCCCCGGCCCGTTTTGACAACGCGGCCCCAACTCCCTTTGTTCCGAGCCTTATTTGACCGAACTTTTGGCAAATTACTGAAATATAAGGGGAATTACGTAGTGTGCGGAACCGCGCCGCGTTTCTTCCCGAGCAGCAAACGGTCAAACCGGCTTGTAGGCGCGGTCATGGTAGACCAGCGCCGGGCCGCTCGGACCGAGGCGAACGGCCTCGACGGCGCCGAATATGACGTTGTGCGACGCCACGGCCTTGATCTCGACAGTGCGGCAGTCGCAGGCGATGACTGCACTGGCGAGAACCGGCGAACCGGTCTTCAACGTCATCCATTCACCGATGTTGAAGCGCTCGTCCAGGTGCACGCCGCTGCGGCCTGCGAACATATCCGCGAGGTTTGACTCGCCTGCCCCGAGCGTGTTGACGCAAAACACGCCGTTTTCCGCAAGCAGCGGGGCCGAGTTACTGCGCCGATTGAGACAGACCAGAAGCATTGCCGGGGAATCGGTCACCGAACAGACCGCGGTCGCAGTGAATCCAGTTTTCCCTGCCGGGCCCGCCGACGTAACGATGTGCACCGCGGCGCCCAGCCGGCTCATGGCTTCGCGGAATTGCGGCGAGTCGACGCTGATGACTGGCGCTGGCGGCACCGCCGTGAAAGCGCCATCCATCGCATCGTCCGGACGTTGGTCGATCCAGCTCATGACTCTCTTCGTCAACGTGACTTTGTCATCGTCCGCCGAGGCGAACCATCCAGTATCTACCTTACAAGGCGACATAGGCAATGAGCCACGCGAATACTGGATGCCCCGCCTGCGCAGGAACGACGAGGCGGTTACTCCGCGGCGCGCAGGTCCTCCGGCAAGCCGGGATAAGCAACGTCATCCGGATTGAGCCACGCCGGGTCGGTCCAGCCGTTCTCGTCGTACTCGGACATGCACTGATCGGCGAGCGCCGCCATGTCGTCGAATAAGCCGGTGCTGCGCGCGTTCCACAGCGCCTGAATGCGGATGTCCTCATGGTTGCCGGCGTAATTGCGCTCGTAGAGTTCGTGGCGGCCACCGAACTCCGTGCCGATAGCGTCCCACAAAAGCTTCATCACCTTGATGCGCTCGCGATAGCCGATGCCGTGCGAGCCGCGCACGTAGCGCTCAAGATATTTATCGATCGACGGATTGGCAAAATCCTTGGCGGAAGACGGCAGATAGATCAGCGATGAAGCTACAATCTTCTCCACGATCTCCTTGACGCGCGCATAGGCATCGCCGGCAAAGACGCGATAGCTCGATCCCGACTGCAGGTTCGGCAGCACCGCGCCATTGACCCACGCGGTCGGATTCATCGCCATGGCGTCGGTGAGCGCCCAGAACAGATGCCGCCAGGCGATGATTTCGCCGAGCATGGCCTGATTGCCGCGGAATTCATCGGAGCCGGCGGCGCGCAGCGCCTTGCCGATGACGCCCACAAGAAAGTCGAGCTTGACTGCGAGGCGCGTGCAGCCCTGGAACTGATAACCGGCGAGGAATCCCGATTGTGGGAAAAACACTTTCAGCTTTTCCAGGTCGCGATGCAGCAGCACGTCCTCCCAGGGGATGAAGACGTTATCGAACACGAAGATCGCGTCGTTCTCGTCGAAGCGCGAAGACAGCGGATAGTCGAACGGCGTGCCCATCACGCTCGCGGTCATTTCATACGAAGTGCGGCAGAACAGTTTCACGCCGGGCGCGTTCATCGGCGCGATGAACATCACCGCGAGGTCGGTGTCGTGCAGCGGCACCGCGGCGTTCTGGCCCAGAAAATTGTAATGCGTCAGCGCCGAAGACGTCGCCACCACCTTGGCGCCCGACACGTAGATACCAGCATCGGTATCCTTCTGAATGGTAATATAGACGTCCTTGACCTGATCCACGGGCTTGGCGCGGTCCACCGGCGGATTGACGATGGCGTGATTCATAAACAGCACGTTTTCCTGCGCGCGCCGGTACCAGTTCTTGGCGTTGTCGGCGAACTTTCCGTAGAAATCGAAATTGGCGCCAAGCGTATTCATCAGTGACGCCTTGTAGTCGGGCGAGCGCCCCATCCAGCCGTAGGACATGCGCGCCCATTGGGCGATGGCGTCGCGTTGGCCGATAAGGTCTTCGCGCGAATGCGCGGCGCGGAAGAATTTATGGGTGAAGCCGCCGGACCCGGTGTCCGTTGGCGCGGTCAACAGCGGCTTGCTCTTGGCGTCGTGCAGGGCGTCGTAGAGCCGCGCGATCGAGCGCGCGGCGTTGCGGAACGCCGGATGGGTGGTGACGTCCTTGACCCGCTCGCCGTAGATATAGATTTCACGGCCGTCGCGCAGGCTTTCGAGGTACTCGGCGCCCGTAAAGGGCCGGCCCTTGCCGCCAATGGCGTCCTCGGACTTCACGCGATCCATGGGGCTTCTCCGATCTTGCTGCCTGTAGTCTGACACGCGGGGACAGAATCGTGCGCCCGGCACTTGCCAGTAAAGCCACTTGCCAACGCGAGGTCAGGTGGATAGGTAAGTTCAACCTGTTGAACTTATCCACGATATGAAACTTGGCCAGACCGCAGCTGTCAAGTCGCTCGACCGGGGGCTCGATATTCTCGAGTACGTCGCCGGCTGCCCCGAGCCGCCGTCATTTTCGCAATTGCTGACCAGCCTGCGCATCCCGCGCAGCAGCCTGTTTCATCTGCTCACGAACCTCTTGTCGCGTAACTTTCTCGAACGCGACCCGCAATCGGAGCGGTACCGGCTCGGAGCGGAGGTCGTTGCAATTGCCAGGAAGGTGAAAAGGCCATCGTTACGCGACCGGGTCGCACCGCTGCTGCACCAGCTCAGCCAGGAGGTCAGCGAGACCTGCGGTTTCTACGTTCGGGTGGGGGATTCGGTGGAAGTGGCCGCTTCCGCAATCAGCACGCAGGCGCTGTCGTACACCATGAAGGTCGGCATGAATGCGCCGCTATACGCCGTATCCGCGGGTAAGATCGCGCTGTCAGAGCTCGGATCGGAGGAGTTGAGCCAGTATCTGACCGGCGCGACGTTGGCGCCTGTTACGCCGCACACCGTACGATCCAAGAGCCGCCTTAAAAAGGAAATTGCACACATCAAAGCGACGGGCTTCGCCTATTCCCGGGAAGAGTTCACGTTGGGGATTACGGCGATCGCGACGGCTGTGCGCAGCGAATCCAAGTTCTGCGGCGCCATCAATCTGGCGGTGCCCACGGCGCGTTTCACGCAGGATCGAGAGCCCGGCTTTCGCGAGGCTTTGCGGCGAGCGGCGCAGCTCATTGCGAAAGAAATAAGCCGAGGACCGTGAGGGGTCGTCGGGAGCGCCTCCGACAGGCTCGATCGGTGGAGGACCGCCCCGTTGGGAAGCTGCCGGCCGGCGGCGTAGCTCTCGCCACATGGCCCAGCCTTTGCAGCGCGGGACAAGGCGCCGCAATTGCCGCTCCGCGGGGCGCCTGTTAAGACTTGCCGGGGATTCGAAGGGCCGTGACCGCATGGATTATTTCGTCCAGCAACTGATCAACGGCATTACGCTCGGCTCCATCTACGGCCTGATCGCCATCGGCTACACCATGGTGTTCGGCATCATCGGCATGGTCAATTTCGCCCATGGCGATGTTTTCATGGTCTCCGCCTTCATCGCGCTGATCGCGTTCCTGATCCTCACCGCCTGGATCGGCATCGGCTCGATCGCGCTGGCGCTGTTCATCGTGCTCATCGTGGCGATGCTGTTCACCTCGCTGGTAAACTGGGTGATCGAACGCGTCGCCTACCGGCCGCTGCGTGGCTCATTCCGCCTGGCGCCGCTGATTTCGGCGATCGGCATGTCGATCACGCTGTCGAATTTCGTGCAGGTCACGCAGGGGCCGCGCAACAAGTCGATCCCGCCCATGGTGCAGGGCCAGTTTGTGCTGCTCAACAACAACAATTTTCCGGTGACGCTGTCCTACAAGCAGCTCATCATCTGGGGCGTCACCGCGATACTGCTGGCCGCGTTCTGGTACCTGGTGAGCAAGACCCGGCTTGGCCGAGCGCAGCGCGCCTGCGAGCAGGATCAGAAGATGGCGGCGCTGGTCGGCGTCAACGTCGACCATACCATTTCGATGACATTCGTGATAGCAGCCGCGCTCGCCGCCGTCGCCGGCACCATGTATCTCATGTATTACGGCGTCATCACTTTCTCCGACGGTTTCGTGCCGGGGGTGAAAGCCTTCACCGCCGCAGTGCTCGGCGGCATCGGCTCGCTGCCCGGCGCCGTCGTCGGCGGCCTCATCATCGGCTTGGTCGAGACGCTGTGGTCGGCGTATTTTTCCATCGACTACAAGGACGTCGCCGCCTTTTCGATCCTGGCGATTACCCTGATCTTCCTGCCGCAGGGTCTGTTCGGCCGACCGGATGTCGAAAAGGTCTAGGATGCAGGCCGGCGCGCAAGGTGGGCGCGTCCAAGATTTGCGCGTCGATGCCGTGCGCGCGTTGCGTGATGCGGTCTTCACGGGCGTCGTGACGTTCGGCCTGCTGCTGCCGCTCATTGGCTTCGAGACCGTCACCAACATCCGCGATGAACTGACGCTGACGACGCGCTGGCCGCTGCTGGCGGCAGCCGTCGTCATCGCAGCCGCCGGACGCTTCGTTTATTCGTTTGCAATCGCTCCGTGGATCGCGCGCCGCGCGCAGCGGCCATCATCGCGACCGATACCGGCGTGGCGATATTACTTCAAGAAGTGGTTCGTGCCATTCGCCATCGGCTTTGTCATCGCTTATCCGGTGCTTGTCATTCTTGCCGTCGGCTGGGGCGGCGCGCTGCGCTGGGTCGACAATTTCGGCATCCAGATCCTGATCTATATGATGCTCGGCTGGGGACTGAATATCGTGGTCGGCCTCGCCGGCCTGCTCGATCTCGGCTACGTCGCGTTCTACGCGGTCGGCGCCTATTCGTATGCGCTGCTGGCGAAGAATTTCGGGCTGTCGTTCTGGGTGCTGCTGCCGCTCGCCGGCATTCTGTCCTCGTTCTGGGGCGTCTTGCTCGGCTTCCCGGTGCTGCGGCTGCGCGGCGATTATCTGGCCATCGTGACGCTGGCGTTCGGCGAAATCATCCGTCTCATCATCATCAATTGGACGGCGCTGACCAACGGCTATGCGGGGATCACCGGCATTCCGCGTCCAACATTCTTTGGCATTCCATTCAATGCGGACGACAACGGATTCGCCGCCGTGTTCGGCCTGGAGTTCAGGCCGCTCTATCGCGTGCTGTTTCTCTATTACATCATTCTCGCGCTCGGCCTGCTGACCTGCTTCGTCACCATGCGGCTGCGCCGTCTGCCGGTCGGCCGCGCCTGGGAGGCACTGCGCGAGGACCAGATCGCCTGCCGCTCGCTCGGCATCAACACCACCAACACCAAGCTCACTGCGTTCGCCATGGGCGCGATGTTCGCCGGCTTCGCCGGCTCCTTTTTTGCCGCCCGCGAAGCATTCATCTCGCCGGAATCCTTCACCTTCATTGAATCGGCGACCGTCTTGTCGATCGTCGTGCTCGGGGGGATGGGCAGCCAGATCGGGGTGGCGATTGCCGCCATCGCCATGATCGGCGGCACCGAGATTCTTCGTCAACTGACATTCCTCAAGCAGATTTTCGGGCCGACCTTCGATCCGACGCAGTACCGCATGCTGTTGTTCGGCCTCGCCATGGTGCTGATCATGATCTGGCGTCCGCGCGGCCTGATCGCAACGCGCGAGCCCTCGGTGTTTCTCAAGGAGCGCAAGGCGATATCCGTCGACCTGGTCAAGGAGGGCCACGGCTGATGGCACAGGACGCCTCCCCCGTGCTCCGTGTCGAACACTTGACGATGCGCTTCGGCGGTCTCGTCGCCATCGACGATTTGTCGTTCGAAGTCAGGCGCGGCGGCATCGCAGCATTGATCGGGCCGAACGGCGCCGGCAAGACCACTGTATTCAATTGCATCACCGGCTTTTATCGGCCGACCGAGGGGCGTCTCGCCTTGCATCGCGGCGATGCGGCGGTGTGGAGCGCGCTCGAAGATCTCACAGCGAGCGGCAAGCGCGGCGTGGTTCGGCCGGACGGCGCGCTGTTTTTGCTCGAGCGCATGCCCGACTATTTGGTGGCGCAGCAGGCGCGCGTCGCCCGCACGTTCCAGAACATCCGCCTGTTTTCCGGCATGACCGTGCTGGAGAATTTGCTGGTCGCCCAGCATAACCGGCTGATGCTGGCCTCGGGCTTTACGTTCCTGGGCGTGCTCGGCTTTCCATCCTACGCGGCCGCTGAACGCGCGGCCCTCGACAAGGCGCGGTTCTGGCTCGACCGTTTCGCCCTGATCGAACGCGCCGACGATCCGGCCGGCGAATTGCCCTATGGCGCGCAGCGGCGGCTCGAAGTCGCGCGCGCCATGTGCACCGATCCAGTGCTACTCTGCCTCGACGAACCCGCCGCCGGGCTTAATCCGCGCGAGAGCGCCGAACTCAACGAACTGCTGCTGCGCATCCGCAGCGACCACGACGTGTCGATCCTGTTGATCGAACATGACATGAGCGTGGTGATGAATATTTCCGACCACATCGTCGTGCTCGACTATGGCGTGAAGATCGCCGACGGCGCGCCGGAGGCAGTGCGCAACGATGCGAAGGTGATCGCCGCCTATCTCGGTGTCGCCGACGAGGACGTGGCTCATGTCGAGGCGGCGGTGGGTCTATGACCGCTCCGCTCCTCTCCATTCGCGGCGTCACCGCCTTCTACGGCCATGTCCGGGCGCTCAAGGGCGTCGACCTCGACGTCAATGCCGGCGAGATCGTCGCGCTGATCGGCGCCAACGGTGCCGGCAAGTCCACTTTGATGATGACGGTGTGCGGCAATCCGCGGGCGCGCGACGGTGCGATCATCTTCGACGGCCGCGACATTACCCAGCTGCCGACCTATGAGATTGCCCAACTGAAGCTCGCGCAGGCGCCGGAAGGCCGCCGTATTTTTCCGCGCATGACGGTTTTGGAAAACCTGCAGATGGGCGCGACCGTCGCTGCCGAGCACGAGTTCCCCGAGGATCTTGAGCGCGTGCTGACGCTGTTCCCTCGCCTGCGCCAGCGGCTCTCCCAGCGCGGCGGCACGCTGTCGGGCGGCGAACAGCAAATGCTGGCGATCGCGCGCGCGCTGATGAGCCGGCCGCGGCTTTTGCTGCTTGACGAGCCGTCGCTCGGGCTTGCGCCGCTCATCGTTCGCCAGATTTTCGATGCCATCAAGAAACTCAATGCCGACGACGGCCTCACCGTGTTTCTGGTCGAACAGAACGCCTATCATGCGCTCAGGCTGGCGCACCGCGGCTACGTCATGGTCAACGGGCTGATCACGCTGTCGGGCACCGGCCGCGAATTGCTCGACCGGCCCGAAATCAAATCCGCCTATCTCGAGGGCGGGCGGTAGCAAGCGTCATGACAAACGTGCTCGCCGTGATCGCGCGGGTTTTCTACCAGGAGAACTCGCTCGGCGTTTTTGTTCTCGTCACCGTCGTACTCGGCGGCGGCGCGGCGTGGCTTGCCGGCCGCGCCGTGGCGGCGACGTGGCGGCCCTGGTGGCAGGTCGTGATCTATATGCTGATCCTCGGCGCCGTCGTGCACTTCATTCACTTCTCTCTGTTCGGCGGCACCTTGTTGTCGCTGCATTACTATGCGGTCGACAGCGCGGTTTGCTTGATCGCGGGTTTCTTTGGCTTTCGCGCCGCACGTGCTGCGCAAATGGTCACCCAGTATCGTTGGATCAACACGCCAGATGGGCCCTTGGGCTGGCGCCGCAAAGAGCCTTGACGTAACATCGCAGCAAGGTTGAACCAGCCGGTCTAACCTGAAGGGGAAACAGCATGAACAGGATCGCCACATTCGGCCTTGCACTGGGCTTTGCGTGTGCGTTGGCGGGCTCAGCCTCGGCGCAAGTCAAGTTTGGCGTCGCCGGTCCGATCACCGGCCCGAACGCCGCCACCGGCGCGCAGATGAAAAACGGCACCCAACAGGCGGCGGAGGACATCAACGCCGCAGGCGGCGTCCTCGGCAAGAAGATCACCGTCGAATTCGGCGACGACGTATCCGATCCGAAGCAAGGCGTGTCGGTGGCCAACAATTTCGTCGCCGACGGCGTCAAATTCGTCATCGGCCACTACAATTCCGGCGTCACCATCCCGGCCTCGGAGGTCTATCACGAGAACGGTATCCTCGAGATCACACCGGCTTCCACCAATCCGACGGTGACCGAGCGCGGTCTGTGGAACATCTTCCGCACCTGCGGCCGCGACGACCAGCAGGGCCGCGTTGCCGGCGCCTACATTCTCAAGCACTACAAGGGCAAGAAGATCGCGTTCGTCAACGACAAGACGACGTACGGCAAGGGCCTCGCCGACGAGACGCTGAAGACGATCGAAGCCGGCGGCATGCACGCAGTGCTCAACGAGGGCATCAACACCGGCGAGAAGGACTATTCGGCGCTGGTCTCCAAAATCAAGCTATCCGGCGCCGACCTCGTCTATTTCGGCGGCCTCTACACCGAAGCCGGTCTGATCGTGCGGCAGATGCGCGACCAGGGCGTCACGGCGCCGCTGATGGGCGGGGATGGCATCACGTCCGACGAATTTGCGACGGTCGGTGGTCCTGGCGTGGTCGGCTCGCTGATGACCTACGGTCCGGACCCGCGCAATCGCCCCGAGGCCAAGGCGGTGGTGGCGAAATTCCGCGCCAAGGGATTCGAGCCGGAATCCTACACGCTCTATAGCTACGCCGGCGTGCAGATCATCGCCCAGGCGGCCACGGCGGCAAAATCGCTCGATCCGAAGAAGGTTGCCGAAAAGATGCATTCCGGCATGAACTTCAAGACCGTGATCGGCAATATCGCCTACGACAAGAAGGGCGACATCACGCGGCTCGACTATGTGGTTTACATCTGGAAAAAGGACGCGAGCGGCAAGATCACCTACGTCGAATGCCCCGCGTCTGGCTGCACGATGTAGGCAGCGACTGGTTTGCGCACGGCAATTGCGAAGCCCGCCGCACCGGCGGGCTTCTTCTTGTCAGCCGATTTTGCTTAAGACCGGAAAGGCATCCAAAAGCCAGTTGCTGAACCAGTTGATCCAGTTCAGCGACGGGAAAAGAAACGCGACGCCTGTCACCACCAGCAACGCGCCCATGCCCTGCTCGACGCGATGCAGGTGCTTCTTGAAGCGCGTGAGAAAACCCGCAAACGACTCGACGGCAATCGCCGCAATGATGAACGGCACGCCAAGGCCAAGCGAATAGACGGCGAGCATCCCGGCGCCCTTGGCGACCGTCTGCTCCGACGCAGCGATAGCGAGAATAGCCGCCAGGATCGGGCCGATGCAGGGCGTCCAGCCGAGCGCGAACGCAAGCCCCATCAGGTAGGCGCCCCACAGCCCGACCGGCTTGCCGACATCGAGCCGCTTCTCGCGCATCAGCCAGGCGATCGGCGTGAGCCCAAGGAAATGCAGTCCCATCGCGATGATGCCGATGCCGGCGACGATGGCGAGTTCGCTCGAATAGGCGCGCACCACCGCGCCGATGACGCTGGCGCTGGCGCCGAGCGCGACGAACACGGTCGAGAAACCGAGCACGAAGAGGAGCGCGGCAACGAGCGTCTCACGCCGCACCTGCCGCTTGCCCTCCGCGTCGGCGAACCGCTCGAGCGAAGTTCCAGTCAAATAGACCAGATACGGCGGCACCAGCGGCAGCACGCAGGGCGACAGAAAGCTCAGCATGCCGGCTGCGAGCGCTGCAATAATGCTGACATTGACCATGGCGCACTCATGCCCGCACAGCACCGCGCGCGCAAGCCGTGCGTGAATGAGCCGCGAGGATGTGATGGTCGGCGGGCGATGGTTCACGCCGATGTTAAGGCAAGCCGCTCAACCGATTGACGCGGACGTGCAAATCGTCTCCGCTTCATCCGATTTGCGAGGACGATTTGCGCAACCTCATTACCGACGTTCCCGGAGTTAAGGTCGGCCACGCCCAAGACATGCGGCTCGGTTCCGGTGCGACGGCGCTGATCTTCGATCGTCCCGCCGTCGGCTCGATCGACCTGCGTGGCGGCGGCCCCGGCACGCGCGAAACCGCCCTGCTCGACCCTGCCCAGACCGTCGAAGGCATCGACGCCATCACGCTCGCCGGTGGCTCGGCCTTCGGCCTCGATGCCGCGTCCGGCGTGCAGGCGTGGCTCAAGGAACAAGGCCGCGGCTTCGCTGTCGGCCCGTCACGCGTGCCGATCGTGCCGGCCGCCATCCTGTTCGATCTCAACAACGGCGGCGACAAGACCTGGGGGCGTTTCCCGCCCTACCGGGAACTCGGTTATGCCGCGGCTGCGGCCGCAGCCGTCGCGTTCAACCTCGGCAGCGTAGGCGCCGGCGCGGGCGCAACGACCGTCAATTGCAAGGGCGGGCTCGGTTCCGCATCTGCACAGAGTTCCGATGGGCACGTCGTGGGCGCACTCGCCGCGGTCAACGCCGCCGGCAGCGTCCTTGTCGGTTCCGGTCCCTCGTTCTGGGCGGCACCGTTCGAGCAGAACGCCGAGTTCGGCGGCCGGGGATGGCCGGATCCATTTCCCGCAAGCGCGCTCGAACCGCGCACCAAAGGCGGCGCCCGCGCCAGCACGACGCTAGTGGTGGTGGCGACCGACGCCAAGCTGAGCAAGGCGCAGGCCAAGCGACTGGCGATCATGGCGCAATCGGGACTGGCGCGGGCCGTTTATCCGATCCACACGCCGCTCGACGGCGACGTCATGTTTGCTGTCTCCACCGCAGACAAAGTGCTGGCCGATCCTATCTTGGCTTTGACCAAGCTCGGCGCACTCGCCGCCAACGTCGTGGCGCGCGCCGTTGCACGTGGGGTGTTTGCAGCGTCGGCATTGCCGTTTCAAGGCGCGATGCGCAGCTGGAAGGATCAGTTCGCCCCCTAGATTCGTGCTGCCATCGTCCTGCCACGACTTTGGAAACCACACGCCCGGGTTTTCTTCGTTTCGGATCGGGCAGTTGGCGCGTTCGCATTGACTCGGTGCGCGATTACGCCTTCATTTGAGACTACTAGTTGTGTGTGCTGTGGAGGGTACTGTGAGGGTGCTCGTCATTGTCGTTGCCGCGCTGGCGACCTTGGGTCTCGCGGCGTTCGGCGTCATCGCAGCGCAGCGCGGCGGTCCCCTACTGGCTGCGAGCGGCACGCACGCCGCGCCGGCGCCCGCGTCCATGCCCGCAGCAGCAGCGTCCTCTCCCAGGATTGCCCAGACTTCAATTGCCGCCCCGTTGCAAGCGCCGATCGCCGCGCCGACGGTCGCTGCGCCCGCACCCGCTCCGGCCGTCGCTCCGACGCGCCTCGCCGAGGTGCAAAACGGCAATCCGGGCGCCTCCACCGCGCCGCCTGCACCCCCTGCGGCAGGCGCACAGGGTAGCGCCGCCAAACCTGCCGCCCCGGGCTGCGACAAGCCCGGCGCCATGGGGATCTCCCGCACGGTGCAGATCGACACCACGGGCGGCCCGGCATTCGGCTTCGAACACTTCAAGCAATACGATTTCCTAAACGAGCACGAAGTCGTTCTGACCTTCGACGACGGGCCGTGGCCGGGTAATACGCCGGCCGTCATCAAGGCGCTGACCGATCAATGCCTCAAGGCGACCTTCTTCGAGATCGGCGAGCACGCCACCTGGCACCCGGAACTTTCCAAGATGGTGGCTGAGGCCGGCATGACGATCGGCAGCCACACCTGGTCGCACAAGGATCTGGCGAGAAATCCGTATGCCAGCAATATCGAACTCGCCAAACAGGAAATCGAAATGGGCGTGAGCGCCGTGCATCACGCCGTAGGCGGCCCAATCGCCCCGTTCTTCCGCTTTCCCGATTTGCAGCAGCCGCCGGATTTGTTGACTTATCTCGGCTCGCGCAACATCTCGACCTTCTCAACCGATCTCGACTCCTTCGACTTCAAGTTGCGCCGCCCCGAACTGGTGGTGAAGTCGGTCATGACCAAGCTGGAAAAGCGCGGCAAGGGCATCGTGCTGATGCACGACTTCCAGCACAACACCGCCGAAGCGATGCCGGAACTGCTGCGCCAGCTCAAGGCGGCCGGTTTCAAGATCGTCCACATGGTGCCGAAGACGCCGGTGACCACGCTCGCCAAGTACGACGATATGCTGCATCAGCAGGACAAGATGGACGCCACCAACACGCGTCCGCAGAACAGCGTGGTCAAGACCATCAGCGGCAACTGAGACATTCCGGGGGCACGCCAAAGGCGTGAGACCGGAATCTATATTCACAGTCGTTCGAGGTGGCTCGGTTCTCGCGATCATTCTGCAATTGCAGCGAATATGGATTCCGGGCTCGCCCCAAGCGGCGACCCGGAATGACAGTCACTGCAGGAATCTCTCCGCGCCGTATGGCGCCGGGTCGCAGAACGGCGTCGCGCCTGTCATCATCTCGGCGATCAACCGGCCGGTGGCCGGTCCAAGCGTCAAACCCCAATGACCATGCCCATAAGCGAGCCATAGGCCGCGCTGCCGCCGCGCGCGCCCGATCACCGGCCGTGAATCGGCAAAACACGGACGCGAGCCGAGCCACGGCGCCGGCTCGACGGGCTCGCCGAGCGGAAACAGCTGCCGCGCGGCCGGCAACAATCGACCGAACTGCACCGGCGTCGGCGCCGCATCGCGCGCCGCAAATTCGGCGCCGGTGGTCAGCCGGATGCCCTGCTCCATCGGGGTGAGGCAATAGCCGTTTTCGGCATCGAGGATCGGCCGGCTGAGCGCGGCATTGCCGCGAGCGCGAAAATGCCGGTGATAGCCACGCTTGACGGCGAGCGGCAGCCTGATGCCCAGAGGATCGAGCAGATCCGGCGCCCATGGGCCGAGCGCAATCACGACATCGCTCGCATCGAGCGGCCCGCTCGCCGTATCGACACGCCAATGCGGCTCGACGCGATGCAACGTCCGCGCGTCGCCTGGCAACGTAATCCCGCCGAGCGCGGCGAAGCGCGCCACGTAGGCGCGGGTAAGCGCCAGCGGATTGCTCACGCTCATCGCGCCGGTCCAATGCACAGCGTGTTTGAACACAGGCGCGAGCGACGGTTCGAGCGCGCGCGCGGCGTCGCCGTCGAGCGCCACATTGGCAATGCCGAGTTGCGCCGCCATGTCGCGTTCGCGCGCCTGCGCGGAGAACGATTTGTCACCGCGGTAGAGCTTGAGCCAGCCATTGCGGCGGATGTACCGCTCGGCGCCGGCTTCGTCGACCAGCGTCTCGTGCTCGGGGATCGCGCGCGCAAAAAACGGCCGCATCAACGCGGCGGTCTCGACGACGCGCTCGGGCCGCGACGCGGCGTGGAATGCGGCAAGCCACGGCGCGACCTTCGGCAGAAAAGTCAGATGGTAGTTGGCTTCCGGCGCGCGCTTGAGCGCGATGCGAAACAGCGTCAGCCAATTCGACGGAAAAGCCTGGGGAAAGATGGTGTTGCCTTCGATGATGCCGGTGTTGCCGTAGGAGGTCCCCTCCCCCGGCCCAGCGCGGTCGACCAGCGCAACCCCAAGCCCGCGCTTGACGAGATGCAGCGCGATCGAAGTTCCGACGATGCCGGCTCCCAGCACGATGACATCGGTGCGCGCCACAGCAAAAGCCTCCGCTGCGGCCACGCGGTATCGCGGCGCGGCGGCCGAGTCCAGTCAGGGCGCGACGGGTGCGGAGTTCGTCCTACGCGGTGACGCTTTGCGTCGCAGCGGGCGTCAGCAATTGCGCCTGCATCTGAATCAGGCGTTCGAGCAGATTTCCGCTGGCCACATTGGCGCCACCGGCCGACGAACTCGTCGTGTCCGAACCGGACGCGCCGCCCGCTGCGGCTGTCGTCATGCTCACGGTCGAGCCATCCGCATAGGTGATCGACGTGGTGGTCGTGCCGTTGGAGTTGGCCGTGCTCTGCGAGGTCGCCGAGCCGCTGCCCCCAGCGAGCAGTGACAGAAGATTTTGGCCGCCACTCCCGCCTGCGCCGTCCACGTGTTGGTGATGATGACCGTGCTGCCCCTGGCTCGCGCCGGACTGCTGCGACGTGGTTGCATCCTCGTCATTCGCCGCATTGGCGAACTGTGCCGCCAGCGTTTGTGGATTGGAGCTATCCGTCTGCAATGCCAACAAGGCCTGCAGCGTTTGCGGACCAAATTGCGGGGTCGTGCTCGCCGTGCCGGGTGCGCCGGCACTCGGCGAGGTTGGCGATGTGGCCGACGATGACGTTGCGTTCGGATTTTGTTGGCCGAGCGCGGCCAGCAGCGAGGATAGCGGGTCGGACTGTCCCGACGTGCCGTTCGCCGAAGCGCTCTGTGGCCAGAGCGACTGCAGAAAGGCAAGCGGATTGCCATTGTTCGATCCGGTGACAGACAACGACATCGTAGGCTCCTCGAAGCGGCAAATTCGGGCAGCCGCGGGCTTCCTGAGCCCGCGATGCAAGACTGGGCGATGCAAGACTGGGCAATGCAAGGCTGGGCAATGCAAGGCTTGGGCCGCGGCATAAGCATCGGAAAATTATCGGGTTTTGCGTGATCGCGCGGCGAAAGGCGGATCAAATACTGCCGCCTAAGCGTCGAACCAGGTAAATCTTGCCGCCCTGCCGCCTTACCGCCTTGCCCCCGACCGCGTTGCCGCTGCGTCACCGGCATGTTAGGCGAGCGGGACATTCGGGAACGCGCCGTGCCACGCCCGCTCATCATTGCACCGTCGATTCTGTCCGCCGACTTCTCCAAGCTCGGAGAGGAGGTGCGCGCGGTCGACGCCGCCGGCGCCGATTGGATCCATGTCGACGTCATGGACGGCCATTTCGTCCCTAACATCTCGATCGGTCCGGACGTGGTGAAGGCGATCCGGCCGCACACCAAAAAACCGCTCGACGTGCATCTGATGATCGCGCCGTGCGATCCCTATCTCGAAGCGTTTGCCAAGGCCGGAGCCGACCACATTACCGTTCACGTCGAGGCCGGCCCGCACATTCACCGCTCGCTGCAGGCGATCCGTGCGCTCGGCAAGAAGGCCGGCGTCACCCTGAATCCCGGCACGCCTGAGGACACCGTCGCGAATGTCATCGACATCGTCGATCTGATCCTGATCATGTCGGTCAATCCCGGCTTCGGCGGCCAGAAATTCATCACCGGCGCCGTCGACAAGGTGCGCAATTTGCGCGCCATGGCGGGCGGCCGTCCGATCGATATCGAAATCGACGGCGGCATCACGCCCGAAACCGCGCCTGCGGCGGCGCGCGCCGGCGCGAACGCCTTTGTCGCCGGTTCGGCAGTGTTCAAGGATCGCCATCCCGACACCTATCGCGCCAACATAGCGGCCATCCGCCACGCCGCGGCGCTGATACGCGGCGAAGCCGCGTGAGAACGGACCGGCACGGCGCTATTCGGTTCAGCTCTACAAACGGATGATCGACAATAAGCTTACAACGGTGCGCGAGCCGCGGCATTACAGCGCCGCCGCATAGGGAGACTGATGATGGGTATCGTGGTCGACGGTCAATGGCGCGACGAGGAGCTCCCTGCCGAAACCAGCAAGGCTGGCGACTTTCAGCGGGCCACGAGCCGCTTTCGCGATTGGATCACGGCCGACGGGTCGTC
The DNA here is from genome assembly GCA_036511795.1 of Xanthobacteraceae bacterium. Classification (GTDB taxonomy): domain Bacteria; phylum Pseudomonadota; class Alphaproteobacteria; order Rhizobiales; family Xanthobacteraceae; genus BOG-931. The sequence goes on along the minus strand of DATCBO010000002.1, from coordinate 31,626 downwards.
AGGCTTCAAGGCGGAGCCCAGCCGCTATCATCTCTACGTCGCGCATGGCTGCCCCTGGGCCCATCGCACGCTGATCTATCGCGCGGTCAAAAAGCTCAACAGCGCCATTACGGTCGCCTACGCGCTGCCGGGCATGAAACAGCAGGGCTGGATGTACGGCGACGATCCGGCCTTTCCGGATTGTGTGCCCGACCGCGTCAACGGCTTTCGCTACCTGCACGAGGCCTATACGGCGAGCGATCCGCATTACACCGGCAAGGTTACGGTGCCGACGCTGTGGGATACGAAAACCCGGAGCATCGTCAATAACGAGTCATCCGAAATTATCCGCATGCTCAACAGCGCGTTCGGCGGCGTCGGCGCCGATCCGACGGACTATTATCCGGCCGCGTTACGCGGCGAGATCGACCGCATCAACGACTTCGTCTACGCCAATATCAATAACGGCGTGTACCGCTGCGGCTTCGCCCGCTCGCAGGCAGCCTACGAGGCGTCCTACGATGCGCTGTTCGCCGCACTCGACAAACTGGAAGCGCGTCTCGGACACCAGCGTTATCTGGTCGGCAGGCAAATTACCGAAGCGGACTGGCGGCTGTTTCCCACGCTGGTGCGTTTCGATGTCGCCTACTTTTCGCTGTTCAAGTGTAACCGCAATCGTATCGCCGATTTTCCAAACTTGTCGAACTACATGCGCGAGCTTTACCAGGTGCCGGGCGTCGCCGAGACGGTGAAGCCGCGCTATTACGTGATCAATTATTATTCGATCGCGCGCGCCAATCCCAACGGCATCATCCCCAAGGGCACGCCGGTCGATTATTGCGGCCGCACGACCGCACGCGCTTTGCAGCGTGACGAAGCTTTCGAGGAAGTTAAAGGGTTCGCCTGAAACTCGGCGCGAAGCCATCAAGGCGCAGCCGGGGTAACCCTACGCTCGGCGCTCAATGGGAAGAATTGTCTATCCAAGCATCCAGGCCCGTGACAAAGCGCTCGAACAGGTTGGAGGATGCCGTTATCGTCTGTCGCGTAACCCCGCCGGTAAAGTCCAAGGAATACTCAAGAAAGAAAGCGCCGTCCGTCGCGATGTAGGCCTTGGCGTAGCGCTTCTCCCTGTTCCACTTGTTGGCCAGAGTAAGCGTAAACTTCGACGCGGCAGAAAAGCTGACGTCCCAGTCAAGCGATGTGCATTTTGTGCCGTCGCAATACAGATAAAGAATGACCTTGTAGCCACCCATCCCCGTGAGGATGTGGTATTTATTGTCCTCATGTACGATTTCAGCGCGATAACCCGCATCGCGAAGGATCGATGCCACCTCATCAGGCGTAAATTGAGTGACGACCGGTTGGGGTGCGTTACCCGAGGGCGCGGTGGCTTTCGGCGCGGGCGCCGAACTAGTCCCTTGAGCAAATGACGGCGACGCACAAAGCACCGCGACTGCGAAAAAAGCGAACCGTACCCAAATCCCCACGTGACACCCCTTGACGCGGATATTCTGATTTTTAACGCGCTTTGGAAGCCGTTGCAAGACACCGGGAACCCGCACCGTGGACTCGTCCACTTTGCCGCGGCTTGGCGCACACGATCTATTGCCACTAATTTGCCGGTAATGTAGCAATAACGTGACCTTTCGTGAATGGTGTAATCGGGCTCAAGCCACGGTTGTCCTATGCCCTATCTTGCGGGCTTTACCAACGACATCTTCATCAGCTACGCCAGCGTCGACAATGAGCCCGACGTCCAGGACGTACGGTGGGTCAACCGATTTCGCGGCGATCTTGAAACTGCATTGCGACGCCGCCTCGGCCAGGATCTGGAGATATTTTTCGATCAGGCGGATCTTCACGCCAATGACGAATTGGAAGCGCTCCTCAAGAACGCCCGCCGGTCGGCGATTTTTCTTGCACTGTGTTCACCCAGTTATGTCGGGAGAGAATGGACGCTTGATGAGCTCAAGGCGTTCTGCGAAACCGCAAAAAATCGCGGTGGTCCGAATTGCCTGGTTACCATCGAGGTACTTCCGGTTGAGGGAGGCAGTCTTCCGCCGGAATTCGAAAACCTCAAGCGCACGCGATTTTACACAAGCGATAAGGACTCCGGTACCGACTTCCCGCTGACGCCCGCGTCTCAGCCGCTGGTCTATAATGAACGGCTGCAGCAGCTCGCGCATAATCTGGTCCTGCTGCTGCGCGAACTTCGCGAGAGCGAGGGCTCGCCCGCAAGCCCGGTTCAAGAAGAACGAACCCCACTGCAAGCCCCACAACAAAGCCCGCAAAAAATCCCGCAAATTGTGGTTGGGAGCGAGCCGCAAACCACGGTTTTCCTCGCGCAGGTCACCGACGACGTCTATGACGAGCGGCAGAAGGTCACCTCGTACTTGGAAGACTACGGCATCAAGGTCGTGCCCGGCGGAGAATATCCGGAAAGCGGCGCGAAATTCGCGAGCGCCGTCACCGCCGACCTGCAAAAGGCCAACCTTTTTGTGCAGTTGCTCGGCCGAGTTCGCTCGCTGAAGCCGGAGGATCTCCGCGGCGAGGGCGAGCCGGCCAAGAGTTTTGCTCAATACCAATATGACGCCGCGCGACGCCGCGGCATTCCAATCTTGCAGTGGCGGCATCCCGACATCGTTCCGGACAAACTGCCGCCGGTTAATTGGGATCGGCAATTGCTGCAAAGCCCGGACGTGCGGGCAATGGGCCTGCAGGACTTTATGAAGGAAATACGCACCGCGGTCGTTCGGCTCAACGAGAAGCCAGAGTCGAAACCAAATCGCGGCGACTTTGTTTTCATCAACGCCGACCGCAGCGACCAGGCGCTTGCGCAAAGCCTGTTCAAGGCCTTCAACGACAATGCCTGCTACGCTGTCGTGCCGATGGACGACAGCTCGGCTTCCGCCAAGGAGATTGAAGAAGATCTCGAAGCCAACCTGATCGGCTGCAAGGACCTTTTGCTGGTGTATGGACAGGCCTCTCTGGCCTGGGTGCGGGCGCAGATTCGTCGCATCATGAAGCTTGAGAGCCAGCGCAAAGAGCCGTTGCGGGTGAAGACCATCGTATGTGGCCCCCCACCCGCCAAGCCAGACGTCGGAGTCTCCGGTTTTGACGTAGTGGATTGGCAAGATGGCGCAACACCCGAGCGGGTCGGCACCATCGTTCGAGACCTTTTGTGAACCAGCCAGCCGCAGCTACGAATCTGGCAGCTTCCGTTGCGAGCCGAGAGGCTGCGGCCCCTACGGCTCCGCCGCGTGCGCCCTATCCCGGCCTGCGATCATTCCGCCACGATGAGAGCGACCTCTTTTTCGGGCGTGAAAGTTTCGTCAGCACGATGGTGGACCGGCTGGCGGCGACGCGCTTCCTCTCGGTGCTGGGCTCCTCTGGAACCGGCAAGTCCTCGGTGGTGAGAACGGGCCTGCTCGATTCGCTTGAGCTTGGACTCATGGCGAAAGCGGGATCGAGCTGGCGCGTCGCCGACTTTCGACCTGGCAGCGATCCGTTGCGGAACCTGGCTGGCGCTCTGCTCGCAAACGAGGAACACGTCACGGCGAGCGACCGCGACAGCCTGCGGGGCTTCCTGGCGCGTGGACCACGCGCTGTCATCGAGTGGTGCCGCGACGGCAATCTGCCGGCGAGCACCAATCTGCTCTTGCTTGCCGACCAATTCGAGGAACTGTTCCGCTATCAGGATTACGCCAAGCGCGAGGAAACGCAGGCGCTGGTGGAATTGCTGCTTGAAAGCGCTCACAGCACCGAGTTCCCGATCTACGTGACCATCACCATGCGTTCCGAATATCTCGGAGCCTGCGCATTCCTCGATGGCCTCGCCGAAACGATCAGCCGTGGCATGGTGCTCATTCCGCGCCTCACACGCGAGCAGTGCCGCATGGCAATCGTCGGTCCCGCCGACGTTTGCGGCATCAGAACCGACCAGCCGCTGGTCAACCAACTGCTCAACGACCTCACGAGTTTCGCCTCCTGGGACGACACCGGCGGCGCCGACGAACTCGACAAGCAGGCTCGCCGGGCCGATCAGCTGCCGCTCCTGCAATACACGCTCAACCGCATGTGGCTGCGCGCGCGCGAGCGCCGCGGCGCTGGCGCCGACGGCCGCTCGCTCGTGTTGCGGCTCGCCGACTATGAGACGATCGGCGGCTTGCGCGGCGCCCTCAACGAGCACGCCAACCAGCTGCTCAAGGAATTGCAGGATAAAGCTCCGGAGAGCGCTGTCGAAGGGGTGTTTCGTGGCCTTATCTCGGGGGCAACCGTCGCCGAAGCGGTGCGGCGGCCGCGACCGTTTGGCGAGTTGGTCAAATTGGCCGACGGAAACGAGCCGGCGGTCCGCGCCGTGGTCGACAAGTTTCGCGAGTCTGGCGTCAACTTCCTCGCCCCCGAGCTCAATCCTGCCGATCCGAAGCCGCTCGACGATGACGCGTTTGTCGACATCAGCCACGAGAGCCTGATCCGGCAATGGAGCAAATTATCGGAATGGCTGGAAAAGGAAGCACGCGCCGCGCATCTTTGGCGCCGGCTCAGAGACCGTCTGGCTGATGGCGACCTCTTGCAGGGACGCGAACTGGCCGCGCTGATTGCGTGGAATGAGGAGATGAGGCCCAACGCCGAATGGGCCAAGCGCTACGGCGGCGATTTCGATGCGGCGATGACTTTTCTCGAGCGAAGCCAGCGCGCGGAGCAAGACCGTATCGAAGCAGCCAAACACGCCGAAGAGGAGCGCTTGGCGGCCAAACAGCGCGCCGAACACGAGCGGCGCCGGCGTAGAATCACCCTTGCCGTCGCCGCGGTTGTCGCACTGGGCGTTTTCTTGGGCGGATTTTCGGTCTTCTTCGTCATACAGAACGGCAAACTGGAGGCCGCTCTCAAGGTAGCGGAGACCGAAAGGAAGCAAGCGGAGACCGCGACAGGCCAAGCGGAGGTCGCAAAGAGCCAAGCGGAGGCCGCGAAGAGCCAAGCGGAAGTCGCAAAGAGGCAGGCGCAAGAGGCGGAGGCTGAGGCAAAGAAAGCCTATGCCGAATTAGCCAAAACACAAAAAGAAGCGGCGCAATTGGCGCAGCAGAAGATTGCAGACGCGGCAAAGGGCCTCGGACCTCGCCCAACCGCCATCTACGCAGATGAGACGAAGTCATTTGGTGTAGCACCGCCGAGCGAGGCGGCGAAGACGCTTAACGGACCTACGCCGACTGATCTGCCGGGCGGCGCGGTCTTGACCACGGCGCAGTTGTGGGATGCGATCGCGAACCACAAGCTAGGCCCCGCGATATTTCTGATTGACGTCGGGGCCGCCGCGCACTCACAGACCATCCCCGGCGCGAGCAGACTACCCGCCGCCGGCCAGGGCACGATGGACGAAAAAACGCTGCAAGATATCTGGACAGCGTTGTCCAAGGTGACCGGAGGCAATTTCGACATTCCGGTCGTCTTCTTCGGAGCGGATGTGAAAGATTGGTCGGGCTACAATGGCGGACTGCGCGCGATCAATATGGGCTACGACAGAGTCTACTGGTATCGCGGCGGCATCGCTGCCTGGAAGGCAGCCGATCAGCCGTTGAAGTAATACAAAAGCATTCAGGCGGCCGATTCACCCCCCCCGATTTCGCCTCACGCAAGACAAAAAGCTCAACAGCACCATCACAGTTGCTTTCCACCGCCGGACCCGACGGACGAGCACGAATAATTTTCTCCTGTTGCCTGCCGGCAAGGCTTACGGTGCCTGAAATGGCGAGATATGCGGGTGCTCTGCGGGGGCAGCATCATGGCACTCTACGACGGTTTCATTTCGTACAGCCATGCCAAGGACAAGCCGATCGCAGCAACGCTGCAGTCGGCGGTCCAGAAGCTCGGCAAGCCATGGTATGCGCGCAGGGCGCTGCGGCTGTTTCGCGACGACACCAGCCTCTCCGCCACGCCGCATCTGTGGCCGACAATCGAGCAGGCGCTCGGCCAATCGCGGTATTTCCTGCTGCTCGCCTCGCCGGAAGCCGCCACCTCCAAATGGGTCAACAGGGAGGTCACCTATTGGCTGGAGCACAACTCCGTCGAAACGCTGCTGATCGGCCTGACTGACGGGGAGCTGTTCTGGGACGAAGCCGCCGGAGATTTTGCCTCGCGCGGCACAAACCCGCTGCCGCTGGCGCTGGCCGGACAATTTCCGAGCGAGCCGAAATGGGTCGATCTATCCCCTTACCGCGAAGGCGCGGATAAACGCGATGCCAAGTTTACGGAGCTTGCAGCCGATTTCGCCGCGGCGATGCGCGGCGTACCCAAGGAGGATCTACTCTCCCAGGAGGTGCGGCAGCAGCGCCGCGCGTTGCGACTCGCCGTCGGCGCCGCCGCGGCGCTGTTGGTGCTCACCATCGCAGCGATAGCGGCGGGCTTCCTGGCATATCGCGCCCAGCAGGAAGCGCTACGCAATTTCGCACTCGCCAAGCAAGCGGCCGACAGTCTCGTGATCGACATCGCTCAGGGCCTTCGCGAGGTCGAAGGGTTGCGCGCCGAGACGGTGCGTAAAATTCTCGGCACCGCCGAAGCGACCTTCAACCAAATATCATCGTCGGACCCCACCAACCCGACCATGCTGGCGAGCCGCACGCAAATGCTGGACACGTTCGGCGACACCTATCTGGCGCTCAACGACCTTAAAAGCGCGCTGAAAGCCTACCGAGAAAGTCTCGCCATATCCGAGCAACTGGCAAACGCCGATCCGCAGAATGCGCGGCTGCTACGCGGTCTAGCGACCGCGCAGGAGAAGGTAGGGTACGTATTGCGGACGCAAGGTCATCTCGCGGAGGCCCTCCAAATCTATCGCCAAGACCTTGCGACGATGGAGCGGGCGATCAAAGCCGATCCAAACAATCCTAATTGGCCGCGCGATCTCTCGATCTCGCAAGAGAAGATCGCCGGCGTACTTTTCGATCAAGGTAAGCTGCCGGATGCCTTGCAGACTTATCACGGATGCATCGCGATCATGGAGCGGCTCGCCCAATCCGATCCAGGCAACATCGAATGGCAGCGTGACCTCGCGACCCTCAAGTCAGAAATCGCCGACGTATTTGAAGCACAAGGTCATTTAGGAGATGCACAGCAGGCGTTGCGCGATAGCGTCGCCATCATGGAGCATGCCGTCAAAGCTCAGCCCGACAACACCGGCGTGCAGCGCGGTCTTGCGCTCGCCTACAATGGGCTCGGCGATATTCTAGTGAAACAGGGGCATTTTACGGACGCGCTCACGCTCTACCGTAGTGCCTTCGCCGTCGTCGACCGCCTTACCAAGACGGACCCGGGCAACGTTACATGGCAAGCAGACCTGCGCTTTTGCTTGTCAAAGATCGGCGCGGTTTTGACCGAACAGGGCAAGCCGGCCGAAGCCCTGCAGAGCTACCGCGACAGTCTGGCGATAGCCGCGCGCCTGGCCAAGGCCGACCCAGCGAATTCGGGACTGCAGCGCGACCTCTCGATCGCCCACCAGAATGTTGGCGATGCGCTGCTGGCGCTGGGCCATGCGGCGGAAGCCCTTCAATCTTATCGGGACGGACATGCGATCCGAGAGCGCCTCGCGACGGCCGATTTTAGCAATACCAGCCGGCAGCACGACCTCGCGATTTCCGACCAACGGATTGCCGCCTCGTTGCTGACGCAAGGTGACCTGCCCGGTGCCTTGAAAGCCTATCAAGCCGGACTCGCAATTATCTCGCACCTTGCGCAAATCGATCCCAGCAACGCGAGTTGGCAGGCCGACGTCGCGTTCTTCCACAATAGGGTCGGAACGGTCCTGGCCGCGCAAAAGAACTTCGCGGAGGCAATGCAAAATTATCGCGATGGGCTTGTGATCGTCGAGCACTTGGTGACAGTTGATGCGGGCAATGCGAGCTGGCAGCACGACCTCGCAGTCACCGACAGTCTGATCGCCGATGCGCTGCGGGCGCAGGGCCAACCGGCGGATGCCCTGAAATCGTATCGCAACAGCCTGGCCGTCCTCGAACGTCTTGCCAAACTCAATCCCGCCGATGCGGGTTGGCAAGCCGATCTCACGGGGACCTATCTGACAATTGGCGACGTTCTCACCGCATTGCAAAACCCGCAGGACGCGCTGAAATCGTATCGTGACGGACTCGCCATCTTGAAAGCGCTCGCCCGGTCCGATCCCAGCAATACCGAATGGCAACGCACTCTCGCTGCGACCTACGAGAAAGTCGGCGACGTTCTCAGCACGCTGCGGAATCTGCCCGACGCCCTCACATCGTATCGCGACAGTCTCGGCGTCCTGGAGCCCCTTGCCAAGTCCAACCCCACCAATGCCGAGTTGCAGCGCGCGCTTTCCGTTACCGGTAACAAGGCCGGCAGCGCGGCGCTGGCGCAGGGTGACGCGGCGGCGGCGATCCGTGATTTCCGCAACAGCCTTTCCGTCGTCGAGGCTTTGACCAGGACCAATCCTGCCAATACGAGCTGGCAGCGCGATCTCGCCGTCTCGTACAATCTTGTCGGCAACGTGTTGCTGACGCAGCACGCTTTGCCCGATGCACTCAAATCCTACCGCGCGGCGCTCGACATCGTGCAGCGTCTGGTCGTCAGCGAGCCCAGCAACAGGCAGTGGCAGAACGACCTGCAGTTTTGCACCGGCAGAATCGGGATCGCCGCCTGGAGCGCGGTGCTGGCGCACGACTTCGCTACCGCGCTGGACGCCGCCGACCAGGCCACCGCACTCGCCCCTCAGACAACATGGCTTTATGCGGGCCGGGCCCATGCGCTGATGTTCCTCGGCCGCGTCGACGAGGCGCGGGCGCTCTATCTCAAATATCGCGGCGAGAAGAGCGTGATGGCGGGCAAATCCTGGGACGCGATCATCCTTGAAGGATTCGCCGCGCTGAGGAAGGCCGGTCTCACCGCCCCGCTGATGGACGAAATCGAACGTCAATTCTCGTCGGCCGGGTGATCCCATTCGCGTAATCGACAGGATGGCAGGTTTCCGCTGCCTCCGTCGGCTGGCAGCGTTCGATTGCTGGGCACAATGGCCTCTGGTACAGCCGAGGCGCACGGCCGATCGAGGTCAAGGATGATTCCACGCTACACCCGGCCCGAAATGGCGGCGATCTGGTCGCCGGAGACGCGCTTTCGCATCTGGTTCGAGATCGAGGCATACGCCGCCGACGCCATGGCCGAACTCGGGCAGATCCCGAAGGCCGCGGCGAAAAAGATCTGGGCCAAGGGCAAGGACGCTAAGTTCGACATCGCGCGGATCGAGGAGATCGAGCGCGAAACCAAGCACGACGTCGTCGCCTTTCTCACCCACCTCGCCGAAATCATCGGACCCGAAGCTCGCTTCGTGCATCAGGGCATGACGTCGTCGGACGTGCTCGACACCTGCCTCAACGTGCAGCTTATGCGCGCCGCCGATCTGCTGATCGCCGATGTCGACAAGCTCAACGCCGCACTGAAAAAGCGCGCCGAGGAACACAAATTCACCCCGACCATCGGCCGCTCACACGGCATCCATGCCGAGCCGACCACGTTCGGGCTCAAGCTCGCCGTCGCCTATGCCGAGTTCTTCCGCGCGCGGCAAAGACTGGAAGCGGCGCGCAAAGAGGTTGCGACCTGCGCCATCTCGGGGGCGGTCGGCACCTTCGCGCAGGTCGACCCGCGGGTCGAAGCATATGTCGCCAAAAAGCTCGGGCTTACGGTCGAGCCGATCTCCACGCAGGTTATTCCGCGCGACCGTCATGCGATGTATTTCGCCACGCTCGGCGTTATCGCGGCCTCGGTCGAGCGGCTGGCGACCGAAATCCGCCACCTGCAGCGCACCGAAGTGCTCGAGGCCGAGGAATTTTTCTCCCCGGGCCAAAAGGGCTCCTCGGCCATGCCGCACAAGCGCAATCCTGTGCTGTCGGAAAATCTGGTCGGACTTTCGCGCATGGTGCGCGCCTACGTGACGCCGGCGCTGGAAGACGTTGCGCTCTGGCACGAGCGCGACATCTCGCATTCCTCGGTCGAGCGCATGATCGGCCCCGATGCGACGGCAACGCTCGATTTCGCGCTTGCGCGGCTCGCCGGCGTCATCGAGCGGCTTGTCGTCTACCCGGACAACATGCGCAAGAATCTCGACCGGCTCGGCGGCCTCGTCCACTCGCAGCGCGTGCTCTTGGCGTTGACGCAGAAAGGAGTGGCGCGCGAGGACGCCTATCGCCTGGTGCAGCACAACGCCATGAAGGTTTGGGCCGGCGACGGCGATTTTCTCGCCCTGCTCACGGCCGACAAGGAAGTGCGCAAGCACCTCTCGGCGGCGGAGCTGAAGGCCAATTTCGACCTCGACTACCACTTCGCTCAGGTCAACGCGATTTTCCGCCGCGTATTCGGGCGAAGTCAGGTCGTATCTGATCAGACATAGTAGGCATCGTCATTACGAGGAGCCCCAAAGGGGCGACGAAGCAATCCAGTCTTTTTGCGCCGCGCTGGATTGCTTCGCTGCGCTCGCAATGACGAATCAAGGATGCATATCCTCGGTAAACCAGTCGGTGGGCAGACGTTGGCCCATCTTCTGCTTCTCCGCGGCGGCGAGGATGTGCTTGGCCACTGCGGCGAATTGCAGCCCGGTCCCGACCGGATTGAGAAAAACCACCCGCTCCTCGGCGCTGGTGCGTCCCGGCACCCGCCCGCTGACCACGTCGGCGAGGTCAGGCGTATCTGCGGCCAGTGATTTCAGGAGATCGCGGACATCGCCGTCACCGCGTTTTTCGCCGAACAGCGTGTCGACAAAATCGGTGTCGCGGAACGGCTCGTTGCCCTTGCCGGCCATGTAATTGATCGGATCAAGATCGTGGGTGTGCAGGATGATGCGGTCCGCCTGCGCAAGAATCTCGCGCCCAAGTTCCTGCGCCTTGACGCAGGCGACGACGGCGCCGGGCTTGATCCAATCCGGCTCTACGACGCGGTCAAGCGCATTCGTGGCGGTGACCACGACGTCGGCGCCGACCGCGGCTTGCTCGCGCGATTCCACGGCCTGGATTTCAAGGCCCTGTCCGCGCAGCCGCTGCGCCAGGGCATTGCGATTATTCCGGTTCGGGCTCCACAATCGCATCTCGCAATCCGGCATCGCCGCCGCAATCGCGATCGCCGCTCCTTCCGCCTGCGAGCCGCTGCCATAGATACCGACGGCGCGCGCCCCCGGCCGCGCCAGATGGCGGACCGCCACCGCCGTGGTGGCGCCGACACGGCGACGCTGCACCTCGCCGTCCGGCATGATGCCGCGCAACTCTCCCGTCAGCGTATCGAATATGAAGACCAAGCCGACCCAGCGCCCGCCTTCGGCCGCCGGTATCTTCTCCTTGCGCAGGTTGCCTTCACGACGGGTCCAGGAAATCACGTCGGAATTGATGCGCAATGCAACGACATGGTCCTTGGGCAGCATGCCGACCATCGACTTGAACACGCAATATTGGTTCTCGCCGGGCGACTCGCCGTAGAGATCGATGCGCGTCTGGTTGACGGCGCGGCCCAGGCCGTATTCGCGATAAGCGGTCTCGATGGCGTCGACATAAGCGGCGATCGGCAAGAGCTCTCTGACTTCTTCGTTGGTCAGTACGATGACGGGCACTGTTATTCTCCTGTTTGATTGTTATGGCTTTATTCGCGCAGCAATACGCCAAGCTTGGAGATGATCGGCTTCGGCAGATTGACGGTATCGGTCACGATCGCATCCATGTCTTCACCGGTATCAGGATCGATCGTGATATGACGCTGCTTGCACGCCTCGACGAAATCCGGATCTTTGAGCATGGCCTTGAACGCCGTTCGCAAGGCAGCCAGCCGCTCATTCGGCACACCGGGGGTGGTAATGATCGACCGCCCGATCTCGGCCGTACCGGCGAGTGCGCGCAATACGGCGCGGCCGTCGTCCGTCAGACCAAGTTCTGGCAGCGTCGGCACCTGCGGCAGATAAGGACTGCGTTTGAGCGCAGCCTGATAAACAAACGTCGCCTTGCCCTGCAATATCCAGTCGGGATGACGGGCCAGCAGGAGCGGGATGCCGACCGCGCCGGCGATCTGCACCTCGCCGCGCTCCAACGCGAGCATCACTTCAGCGGCGCCCTTGTAACCGCGCACGAGCTTGAACTTGGCGCCGCCAAAGGCGTCCAGCGACGCCGGCAGCAGCACCGCCGTCGATGCGCCGCCGGAAGAGCCCACGGTGAATTCTCGTTTGCGGACATCGTCGAACGAAGTGATACCGGTGCTTGGCAACGCTACCCCGAGATCGATGCTGCTCGTAAGGCGGCCAATGTAGTGAAACTGCGTAACATCGAGGCCGCTGCCGGTGCCGGTGGCGGCGTCAAGCGCAAGCGTCTGTGCCAAGCTGCCAAGCGCCGTCCCATCATGCGGCGCTACCTCGTTGAGGTACTTGGCGGCGAGAAAGCTGCCGGCGCCCGTCATGTTTTCCGGCAGTATTCGCGGATTGCCGGGAATGTGCCGGCCGAGAAATTCCGCGGCAATCCGCGCATAGAGATCGTAGCCGCCGCCGACGCCATAGCCGATGATCATGCGCACCGTCTTGCCGCGATAGAACTCGGCGATCGGATCGGCGCTGACGGTGCCCGCCCGTGCAACAACGAGCGCGGCGAGCGTCATGGCCATGACGAAACATCTTTTCATCGCCCCTCCAAGTTTTCATCGCCCCTCCAAGCCTGTCCGGCCGAAGCGGAAAGCCGATTTCCGATTGAAGGTAACGAGATGTGGCGATTTGCTCAAACGTTGTCTTCGCGGGCCTGACCGGTATCCGGTGGGGGAAGTTACCACCGCCCAGCGACAATTCAAGGGCGTCCGCAATTCGGCCAATGGCCTACTCGGCCGTTCCACCGCGACCGGCCGCCGCATTGTTTGTTTGCCCGACTCACCTTGCCTGCCGTAAATCTTTGAGCAACGCCGAGGAGACAGCCATGGGCAGACTGGTGCGCAAGCCGCAGATAGCGGACGAGCAGATTTCCGATCTCGAGCGCGTGCTTCGTTCCGACCTCGATGGTATCGCAACTCCCAATGCCGAGCCGGGCGACGATTATCTGCTCCGGATGGTGAAATACATTCCGGGCGAGGTGCTCGCCTTCACCATGCTGGTCAACGCAATCCTCGAACAGGCCATCAGATCGGGCAGCGCTCACGCCACCATGGCGGGCATCCCGGTCAACATGGTCGCGCTCGGCACGCTCATTGTGAGCTGCCTGATCCTGACGCCGCTGTTCTGCTGGTACGTGCGCCGGGACGGCGATGCCTGGATTGTCAACGCCGTCGTCTCGACGATCGCGTTTCCGTTCTGGGCGTACCTGATGGGCGCAGTCGCCTTCGCCAATTATCAGGACGGCAATCTGGCGGCGATCCTGGTGCTGACTTTCACGGCTGTCAGCGGCGTGATTACACCGCCGGCTCGCAGGTTGAGGCTGCGCGAAGAGCTGGGCGCCATGCCGAAGGAAGGACCTCGCCTGGTCGGCGCGTTGGCCGGGTGACGCCTCAATCGTACTGCCAGAGGGACGGTGCCGCACGGGCGATTGCTCTCGCCACAATCATCATGCATTTGTTTCGCGCATGGCGGCGTCTCCGACCATTTTGGTATTCGATTCCGGGCTTGGCGGCCTGACTGTGTTCCGTGAGATTGCGGCGGCACGGCCAGATGCCGATTTTCTCTATGTCGCCGACGATGCGGGATTTCCCTATGGCGCCATGGTCGAAGCGGCGCTGATCACGCGCGTCGTCGCCCTGATGGGTGAACTGATCGAGGCGCATGCGCCCGATCTTATTGTGATTGCCTGCAACACCGCGTCCACCATTGTGCTGCCAGACCTGCGCAAGAAATTCACGGTGCCGTTCGTCGGCACCGTGCCGGCGATCAAGCCGGCCTGCGCGGCATCGGTGACGCGGCGCGTCTCGGTGCTCGGCACCGAAGGGACGGTCGCGCGCGAATATACCCGTGCGCTCATTCATGATTACGCCGGCGACTGTCAGGTCACTCTGGTCGGATCAAAAAATCTCGCCGCTTATGCGGAGCACGACATTGCCGGAGTCCCGGTCAGCGACGCCGCGCTGCGCGATGAGGTTGCGCCCGCCTTCGTTGACGACGGCAGCCGCACCGACACCATCGTGCTCGCCTGCACGCACTACCCGCTCCTGCTCGATCGGCTGCGCCGGCTTTCGCCGTGGCCGGTCAATTTCATCGATCCCGCGCCCGCGATCGCGCGCCGGGTCGTCAATTTGCTGGGAACGTTACAGCCGGCGGCGACGGCGGGCTCCGCGCGTGCGATCTTCACGTCCGGCCGCGCGCCCGCCGCCGTGCTCGCGCGGTTTGACATTCACACCGCTGCACCGGCTGCGACAGAAGCAAATTAAGCTCGGCGGCAAATCAGCTCCCGACGCTCGCCCGAAAGGCTGCCCACAAGCCTTCCAGCGTGGCTTTTCCTTTTGGTCGCGCAGCGTTACCTTTCCAGCGCCGGCATCGGGCTATGGGGCATGCAAATGACCACCGCTATCGCTTCACCGCAAACACAGGCGTGGTACCTCAATCGCTGGAGCCAACTTATCCTTGGCCTAATCGCCATGATGGCGATCTCCAGCCCGCAATATGTCTGGACACTGTTCACCAGCCCGCTCAATCAAAAACTCGGCACGACGCTTGCCGAGCTGCAGTGGGCCTTTTCGCTGCTTATTATCCTGCAGACGTGGTGCTCGCCGCTGCAGGCCTATCTGGTCGATCGCTTCGGGCCGCGACTTTTGATTTCGGTCGGTGCCCTGATGTCGGGCGGCGGCTGGGTACTGTCGGCCTACGTCGGCAATGTCTGGGCGCTGTATTTGACCTATGGCGTGATCTGCGGCTTCGGCACCGGCATCATATACGTCGGTATCATTGGGCTGATGGTGCGCTGGTTTCCGGACCGGCGCGGGCTTGCCACCGGTCTTGCCGCCGCCGGCTACGGCTTCGGCGCCATCTTCACCAGTTTCCCGATCGACAGCATGATCAAGAGCGCGGGCTATGCGCACACGCTCATCGTGTGGGGCATCATTCAGGGCATCATCGGCATCGTCGCTGCGCAGTGGCTGCGCGTTCCGCCGGACGGCTGGGTGCCAGCGGGTTATTCGCCGGCGACAGCTTCGACCACCCAGAGCAAACGCAGCTATACGCCGCGCGAAATGCTGCAAAGCCCGGTTTTCTGGGTCTTGTTCATCATGATGTGCATGATGTCGACCTCGGGGCTGATGGTGGTCTCCAACGTCGGGCCGTTTGCCAACGAGTATAAAGTAGCGCAGGCGCTTGTTTTGGGCATGGCAGCACTGCCGCTGTCGCTGACGCTGTCGCGCCTGACCAACGGCCTGACACGGCCGTTCTTCGGCTGGGTATCCGACCACATCGGCCGCGAAAGCACGATGGCGCTCGCCTTCTCGCTCGAATGTGCGGCGATCCTCGTGCTGTTCGCCTTCATCGACCGGCCGGCGCTGTTTGTCGTGTTGACGGGCTTGGTGTTCTTCGGCTGGGGCGAAATCTTCTCGCTGTTCCCCTCGACGCTGACCGATACGTTCGGCGCCAAATTCGCCGCGACCAATTACGGCTTTCTTTATATCGCGCAGGGCGTCGGTTCGATCTTCGGCGGGCCGGCGGCGGCCTATCTGCATCAGCGGACCGGGAGCTGGACCGCCGTGTTCGTCGTGGTGGCGATTTTGGACGCCGTAACGGCGCTGCTGGCGATCACGGTCCTGCGCAGCATGCGGCAAAAGCACTTCGCGCAAGGATGAAGGCTTTTCCGCTGAGCGTTTGACACGCCGCGGCTTTTTGCCTAGAAACCGCGCACTTTGCGGGTCAAATGATCCCGAAAAGTGGTCTTCCGGTTTTCGGATAAGATCATCTTCGGGAAAATCTGGGCCCGCAAAGTGTTTCGCGACCCGTGGTTTTGCTTGGCCGGCGCTTCGGCCCAAAGCCTGTCGGTCCGACCTCTCCGAACGAGACGGCCGTGACAGAGGAGGGCGCGATCCTCAACCTTTATTTTTTAAGAGGACGCGAATGACCAAGCGCCATGAGGCGAAGTACAAGATCGACCGGCGAATGGGCCAGAACATCTGGGGCCGGCCGAAATCCCCGATCAACAAGCGCGAATACGGCCCCGGCCAGCATGGCCAACGCCGCAAGGGCAAGCTGTCGGACTACGGCGTGCAGTTGCGCGCCAAGCAGAAGCTCAAGGGCTATTACGCCAACATGTCCGAACGGCACTTCCACGGCATCTACGACGAAGCACGGCGGCTCAAGGGCGACACCGGCGCCCATATGATCGGGCTGCTCGAACGCCGCCTCGACACCATCGTCTACCGGGCCAAGTTTGTACCCACCGTGTTCGCCGCACGGCAGTTCGTCAGCCACGGCCACATCAAGGTCAACGGCCGCCGCGTCACCGTTTCGAGCTACCGCGTCAAGGTCGACGACTTGATCGAGGTCAAGGAGAAGTCGAAGCAACTGGCGCTGGTGCTGGAAGCGACAGGGTTGGGCGAGCGCGACGTGCCCGACTACATCGACGTCGATCATACCAAGATGACCGCCAAGATGACGCGCATCCCGGCGCCCGGCGACGTCCCCTACCCGGTCGTGATGGAACCGCACCTCGTCGTCGAGTACTACTCGCGCTGACGAGACTGCGCCGGCACGTTTATCGGCGGCCTATTTATACGAGCCCGGGTCAGGCGGCCCGGACGGCGCCTGCTGCGTTCCACCAGTGGACGGCGCCGTTTGTTCGGTATGTGTCGGTTTTGGATGTTTGGGCTTCTTTGCCGCGTAGGCGGCATTGAAGCTTGCCCCCACAGCGGCAGCAGCCAGCAACAAAACAGCGACGCGCCCAAATAGCCGCGTCGCAACGCTGCCTTTCATAGGGCTTCGCGTCATCCGCATCGGAGCCTCCGGTGTATCCTTTACGGACTTACACCGGAGACGAAGGATTATTCCGGCTTCGTTCCTGCGCGGCGCGGAGGCTTAAGATGCGGCCGCGGTTTCCTTCACCGCGACGCCCTTGTCCTTCAAGAACGATTGCAATTCGCCAGCCTGGAACATCTCGCGGACGATGTCGCAGCCGCCGACGAACTCGCCCTTGACGTAAAGCTGCGGGACGGTCGGCCAGTTGGAGTACGACTTGACGCCCTGGCGCAGATCGTCGTTCTCCAGGACGTTGAGCCCCTTATAGGCCACGCCGAGGTAATCGAGGATCTGGACGAGCTGACCGGAGAAGCCGCACATCGGAAACTGCGGGGTACCCTTCATGAACAGCACAACCGGGTTCGCCTTGACCTCGTTGTCGATGAATTGATCGATGGACATTCTCGTCTTCCTTGCTGGGGCGGCGGGAGCGGCGTCCTGCGCCGAATCCCATCCAGTCGCCACACCCTATATGTAGCGCAAAACGCCCCTAACGCCATGCGCTGATTCACGCCGGACTTGGCAAGAATCCGCATGGAACAGCGCCCTACCCAGCTGGTTTCCCGGAGAACAGGATTCTAGCGGGGACGGACCGGTCAAAAGCGGGCATTTCGCACGCGCGAGCACTATCGCTCGGGCGTTCCGGTCTGCAGCGCCAGAGCGTGCAGCTTACCGCCCATCTCGGCCTTGAGTGCGTCGTAGACGATCTGGTGCTGCTGGACACGCGATTTGCCACGAAACGATTCGGCGATCACGGTGGCGGCATAGTGATCGCCGTCGCCGGCGAGATCGCGGATCGTCACATCGGCGTCGGGAATACGGGCCCTGATCAGCCGTTCAATATCGTTCGCAGCCATCGCCATGGCGCGCCTCGCACGGTTTGTTTTTCGGCTCACTGAATAGAGCCCGCGCGGGCGAAACCGTCAATGCGTCATGGCATTTACGCCGGCCCGGTCATGTAGGCCGGAAGCCAAGTTTCGAACTGGGCGACGATATCTGTGATCGGCAGCGGGCGTTCGTTGGCAATAGCCAAAACCTTGCCGCCGGTCGCGCCCAGCCGCGCGAGCGGAACTCCGGCGGTCTGCGCCCGCCCAATGATGGCGTCAGCATCTTTGGCCGTCACCACGTAGCGCGCCTGATCCTCGCCGAACCAGAAGGCATGGGTCGGCACCTGCGACGGGCGCTCAAGCACGGCGCCGATCTTTCCGGCCATCGCCATCTCGGCGAGCGCGACGAGAAGACCGCCGTCCGAGATATCGTGGACTGCAGTCACCAGGCCATCGTGGATCAGACCGCGGACAAAATCGCCATGGCGGCGCTCGGCGGCAAGATCGACCGGCGGCGGCGCACCCTCCTCGCGACCGCAAATCTCGCGCAAATACACCGATTGGCCTAGCCAGCCGCACGTCTCGCCGATCAGCAGGATCGCCTCGCCCTCTGCCTTGAAGGCGAGCGTCATCGACCTGGTGAACTCGTCGAGCAGACCGACGCCGCCGATGGTCGGCGTCGGCAAAATCGCCCTGCCGTTAGTTTCGTTGTAAAGCGAGACGTTCCCCGACACGACCGGGAATTCCAGCGCACGGCAGGCCTCACCGATACCGCGGATACAGCCGATCAGTTGGCCCATGATTTCGGGCCGCTCCGGATTGCCGAAGTTCAGGTTATCGGTGACCGCCAGCGGCCGCGCGCCGACGGCGGTCAGATTGCGCCAGGCTTCGGCAACCGCCTGCTTGCCGCCCTCGAATGGATCGGCTTCGCAGTAACGCGGCGTCACGTCGGAGGTCAGCGCCAGCGCCTTGGGGCCCTCCTGGATGCGCACCACGGCGGCATCGCCGCCCGGCCGCTGCACCGTGTTGCCGAGAATGACATGATCGTATTGCTCGAACACCCAGCGTTTCGAACAAAGGTCGGGCGAGCCGATCAGCTTGAGCAGCGCCTCGCCGGTGCCGAGCGGCGGCTTCACCGTGCCGGCATCGATCGCGACCTGCTTCCGACTTGGCTCGAACTTTCGGTCATAAACGGGCGCCTCGTCGCCCAATTCCTTGATCGGCAGGTCGGCCATGACGGCTCCGCCATGCCTGACAACGAAGCGCTTGGTCGGCGTCGTTTCACCGACAATGGCGAAATCAAGCCCCCATTTGCGGAAGATCGCTTCGGCCTCTTTTTCCTTCTCGGGCTTGAGCACCATAAGCATGCGCTCCTGGCTCTCCGACAGCATCATCTCGTAGGCGCTCATGCCGGTCTCGCGGCATGGCACGCGATCGAGATCGAGCGTCACCCCGAGATCGCCTTTGGCTCCCATCTCCACGGCCGAACAGGTCAACCCAGCGGCGCCCATGTCCTGGATGGCGATGACGCAACCCTTGGCCATGATCTCGAGACAGGCTTCGAGCAGCAGCTTTTCCGAGAATGGATCGCCGACCTGCACGGTCGGCCGCTTCTCTTCGGCGTCGGCGCCGAACTCGGCCGATGCCATGGTGGCGCCGTGAATGCCGTCGCGCCCGGTCTTCGAGCCGAGATAGACGATCGGCATGCCGACGCCAGAAGCCGCGGAGTAGAAAATCTTGTCGGTCTCGGCGAGGCCGACCGCCATGGCATTGACCAGGATGTTGCCGTCGTAGCGGCCGTGGAAGCGCACTTCGCCGCCGACCGTCGGCACACCGAAGGAATTGCCGTAGCCGCCGATGCCAGCGACCACACCCGCGACCAGGTGGCGCGTCTTGGGATGACTTGGGTCGCCGAACGACAGCGCATTGAGGCAGGCGATCGGCCGCGCTCCCATGGTGAAGACATCGCGCAGGATGCCGCCAACGCCGGTCGTCGCGCCCTGGTAGGGCTCGATGTAGCTCGGGTGGTTGTGGCTCTCCATCTTGAACACGACGGCAAGGCCGTCGCCGATGTCGATCACGCCGGCATTTTCGCCCGGCCCCTGGATCACCCAGGGCGCCTTGGTGGGCAGCGTCCGCAGATGGATTTTCGACGATTTGTACGAGCAGTGCTCGTTCCACATCGCCGAGAAGATGCCGAGTTCGGTGAAGCTCGGCGTGCGGCCGATGAGTTTTTCGAGGCGCGCGTACTCGTCCGGCTTGAGGCCATGCTCGGCGATCAGCGCGGGCGTGATGGGAGGTTCGTTGGAGGACACGGCCTTGATGCGTTCTATATCACCGTCATGGCCGGGCTCGTCCCGGCCATCCACGTCTCACGTCCGGCATGTAAAGTCGCAGATGTGCGGCACAAGGCCGGGCATGCTGTCGGCCGTCAAGCAGCTTTCTGAAAGTGATCCACAAGGCCCGCGAACAACCCACGACCGTCAGTGCAGCCCATCAGCGCTTCAACGTGATTTTCCGGATGCGGCATCATGCCGAGCACATTGCCGCGCTCGTTGATGATGCCGGCGATGGCGTTCATTGCGCCGTTGTGGTTCCAGTTCGGGTCGACGATGCCGTCTGGCGAGGCATAGCGGAACACCACCCTGCCCTCGCCTTCGAGCCGCGCAATGGTTTCGCCGTCCGCGATGTAATTGCCCTCGCCATGCGCCACCGGCACGCGGATGACCTGGCCGGCATTGTAGCCGCGGGTGAACGGCGTATCGGAGCGCTCGACGCGCAGATAAACATCGCGGCAGATGAACCGCAGCTGCGCGTTGCGCATCAGTACACCGGGCAACAGGCCGGCCTCACACGCGATCTGAAAGCCGTTGCAGATCGCCAGCACCAGCCCGCCCTTCTGCGCAAAGGTGCGAACCGCGTCCATGATCGGCGCACGTGCCGCGATGGCTCCGCAGCGCAGATAGTCGCCGTAAGAAAAACCGCCGGGAATGACGACAACATCGGTGCCCGCCGGCAGCTCGGATTCGGCGTGCCAGACCATTGTCGGTTCGCGGCCGGAGACGAGCGTCAGCGCACGCGCCATGTCGCGCTCGCGATTGATGCCGGGAAAGACGAGGACTGCCGCCTTCATCCGATCAGCTCGACCCGGTAGTTTTCGATAACGGTGTTGGCGAGAAGCTTTTCGGCGGCGCTTTTCAAGGCCGCCTCGATGCGGGTGCGGTCGCCGCCCTCGATCTCGATGTCGAAAACCTTGCCCTGGCGCACACTTGCCACGCCGCTCACGCCAAGCGATTTCAGGGCGCCTTCAATGGCTTTGCCCTGAGGGTCCAAAACACCCGATTTCAGCGTGACGGTGACACGGGCCTTCATCGCTTATTCAATAGGAACGAATCGGGCAAACCGCAACCTAGTGGTCCGATTCTAACATTCGCATCCCGTTTCGGCACCCCATCATGCGAATGTTAGAATCAAAGGACCACTAGCAACTATAAGTGCTAGTGGAGCTTTTGGATTTGACATTCGCTACCGGAGTTTGCGGCTGGGTGGATAGCGAATGTCAAATCCGCTCCACTAGGCCGCTACCGGCTGACGACGATCACGCGGCTCCAACCGGCGCGCGCGCTGCTTCGAACAAACGGCCGTAGCCGCTGATCTGCCCGCTGTCGCCGACAAGGCGCATGGCCGCCCAGAACGCCGCCGTGGCCGACGACACGACCGGAATGCCGTGGTGGGCTTCGAGCGGTTTGGCCACGCCCAGCGTGCGCAAACCGCCGCAGGAAATGAGTATCCCCTCGGCGCCGTGGGCGTGTTCGACGGCGCTGCCGCTGAGCGCAATGATGTCGGCCTCGCTCTTCTTGCTCGGCCCGCCGAATTCGAGCAGGTCGAAACATTCGAGCGCCAGCGTGTCGATGTCGGCGAAGGCAAGAAGCTCCTTCAGGCGCCGATTGACGACGTCACTGTAGGCGGTGGCAACGGCAACGCGCTTGGCGCCCATCTCGCGCAGGCCGTCGATGATGGCCTGGCTCATGGTGCTGACCGGCAGGCCGGTCCGTCGCCGCAATTCGCCAAGCAGCCACTCGTGCGCCTCGGGCCCGCGATAGAAGGTCAGCGATGTGCCGATCACCATGATGGCG
Organism: Xanthobacteraceae bacterium; assembly: GCA_036511795.1. GTDB lineage: Bacteria > Pseudomonadota > Alphaproteobacteria > Rhizobiales > Xanthobacteraceae > BOG-931. Next base: position 9,739 of record DATCBO010000002.1, on the reverse strand, counting down.
TCGACGCCCTGCGCGGCGAGAGACTCCGCCGCCGGCAGGATGGCGTTCCACGCCGGTTCGTAGCCCTCAGGCGTGAGCGCGCGCACACCGACGCCGCGTGGAATAAACCGCACGCCCGGATACATAATCGGGCCTTCGAACGGCACCTCGTCCTTCGCGAACGGAACGACAAGGCCGATGGTGTATTGTTTGGTCATTGATTATTATCGTGCCAGCGTGCGTATCCTAGCTCGCGGATTGGCTCAGCGCACTCGCAGCCCTGCCCATTCGAGGTCGCGATAAATCTCGGAAAGCGGCAACAAAATTCCCAGCGCCGGCAAATCCAACGATTCGCCGCCCGATCGAAGCCGCCGTTCCGAAAAACCTGCATCTCGGGCAAAGACGACAACCTCCACACTGTCCTGGGCTATCACCACGTAATGAGTGAGTGAAGCCAGGTTGGTATATGCTGTGCGCTTCCAGCGCAGGTCGCGTTCCTCGGTCGATGGTGACAGGATTTCAAAAGCTACGAGGACTTCCTTTCGATCGCGCCCGGTTGGGTCGGCTGCAAGACTGGCGCGCGGAACGATCAGCACATCTGGTTCCGGTCGATTGATGTCCGAAACCCGCACGCCCAATCCAGGAAGCACCGCCCACGTGGCATGCACTTCACGCGCACGATTGCCTAGCGCAATGAGTAAATTTCCGACGATCCACTGATGGATCGGACTTGGCGAGGCGTTCAAGACGGGCTCCCCGTCAATTAGCTCCCACTTTTCCTCATCGGGCCGCGTGTCCGTGAAAGCGTAGAATTCCTCCACGCTCATCGGTCCCGTTTTGATCGTCGGAACGCCCATGACAGGCTCGATGTTCAGCCCTTGACCAGAACCGGTCCGGTACCCTGCGGCCGCTCGCCTTCGCTCATGATGCCGAGCCGCTTGGCAACTTCCGTATAGGCTTCCAAGAGGCCGCCGAGATCGCGGCGGAAGCGGTCCTTGTCGAGTTTCTCGTTGGATTTGATGTCCCACAGCCGGCAGGAATCGGGAGAGATCTCGTCGGCGACGACGATGCGCATCAGGTCATTCTCCCACAGCCGGCCGGTCTCCATCTTGAAATCGATCAGCCGGATGCCGACGCCGAGGAACAGGCCGGAGAGGAAATCGTTGACGCGGATGGCGAGCGACATGATGTCGTCGATTTCCTGCGGCGTCGCCCATCCGAACGCGGTGATGTGCTCCTCCGACACCATCGGGTCGTTGAGCTGCTCGTTCTTATAATAAAACTCGATGATCGAGCGCGGCAGCTGCGTGCCCTCTTCGATGCCGAGCCGCGTCGACAGCGATCCGGCAGCGACGTTGCGCACGCAGATTGCGAGCGGGATGATTTCGACTTCGCGGATCAACTGCTCGCGCATGTTGAGGCGGCGAATGAAATGCGTCGGCACGCCGATGTCGTTGAGATGCTGGAATACGTATTCGGAGATGCGATTGTTGAGAACGCCCTTGCCCTCGATCACCTGATGCTTTTTGGCGTTGAAGGCGGTGGCGTCGTCCTTGAAGTGCTGAATGAGTGTTCCGGGCTCAGGTCCTTCGTAAAGGACCTTCGCCTTGCCTTCATAGATGCGGCGGCGCCGGCTCATCGGAGTATACCGTTGTTTGTTGAAATCCATTGGATTTGCCGTGGCTCCATTTTCACGTTCGAGGTCCGCGGCGGCGGAAACGGGCGCACGACTCGACGCAGCAGCCCTCCGCAAGTCGAAGCTAGCCGATGGCACCGCGGAGTACAATCGACATAAACCCGCGCAGCCGCGGCCGCAAGGCGATGTTCTCGCCCGATCCCCGTTGCCTTGACGGATTACCCTCGATATGCATGGCGCGAGATGGTTGGCACGGTTCCACACACACCGGGGCGACGCCCATGACGACATTCGATAAACGCGAAGAAGCCTTCGAACAGCAATTCGCGCACGACGAGGAACTGCGCTTCAAGGCGACCGCGCGGCGCAACAAGCTGCTCGGTCTCTGGGCGGCGGAAAAACTCGGTCTCGCCGGCGCGGAAGCGGACAGCTATGCGCTGTCCGTCGTGATGGCGGCGTTCGAAGACAAAGACCACGATGTGCTGGCGAAGATTCGCAAGGATTTCGACGCCAAGGGCGTGGATCAGTCCGACCACCAGATCAGCCGCCACGCGACCGAATTGATGGCGCAGGCCATCCAGGCGATCATGACAGGCAAGTAGCAGCGAGATACGAGCGGAGTAACACCGCAACCTAACAATTCCCTGCCTCGACGGAGCAACGTTCGCCATGGCCATTCCCGGTTTCAGCCTCGCCCGCCGTCTGCACGCCGGCGAAACAGTATTCTCCGGCTGGTGCGGACTGCCCTATCCGCTCGTCGCGGAAACGCTGGCCCGTGACGGCTTTACCGCGGTCACCATCGAAAGCCAGCATGGCCTGTGGGACACCGCCGGCATCCTCGCCGGCATCGCGGCTGTTCGCCAAGGCGGCGCGGCACCGATCGTGCGCGTGCCGCTTGCCGATTTCGCCATGGTCAGCCGTTCGCTCGACTTCGGCGCCGAAGGCATCATCGCGCCGATGATCAATACACCCGAAGACGCTCGCGCCTTTGCGGCGGCGGCAAAATTTCCGCCACTCGGCGAACGCAGTTGGGGTCCGCATCGCGCCATGACGCTCGGCGGCGTGCCCGACATGGCGACCTATCTGCGCGAAGCCAACGATCACCTCATTACGCTGGCGATGATCGAGACGCGTACCGCGCTCGCCAATTTCGACGCCATCATCCGCACTCCGGGCATCGACGGCTTTTTCCTCGGCCCCTCGGATCTGTCGATCGCACTCTCCGACGGCAAGAACGTCGATCCGATGTCAAAAGAGGTCGACGGCCATCTCGAGCGGATGATCGCCGGCGCGATCGAGGCGAAGAAAATCCCGGGCGCTTACTGCCACTCGGCCGAGCGCGCTGCGGCGCTCGCCAAGCGCGGGGTGAAATTTCTCGCCGTGTCGAGCGACCTCAATATGCTGCGCGCCGGCGCCGCGGCCGCACTCAAGACGCTCAAGGGGTGAACCGCTCCGAGATGCCTACGCCTTGCCGGGCAGCATTCGCACCAGCGTCCGATCGCGCCAGACCCATTTGGAACTAAAACTAAAACAATTCAATTTTAGCCGATGGTTTGGCCGCTTCGCTCAAGGAGGCTGCCATATCAGACTCAGCGTCGGTCGCAAGCACCTACGACGTGTAGCCACGCGGCAGACAATGCGTGATTCATTTTGCTGTTGATCGGTTTCACCATTTGGGCCCCCGGCTGGGCGAGCTTCGCCTGCGGGACTTATCGGCCGATGGCGAGATTTATTCCCTCAAGCGAAGCCGCGATGTCGGCGTCGATGGCGCGTGACGGCAGCGCCATCACTTGATAGCCGCGTTCCTTGAGCCACGCGTGCTTATCGGCCCGCGCCTGTGCGGCCGCCTCGCTCTCCTTCGCCGGTATCACGTCGATGACGAGGCGGAGCGGAAACGACACGAAATCGCAGATGTGCTGACCAACGGGCGTCTGCCGCTTAAAGCCGCGACCGGCGAAGCGGCGGTCATTCACCAGCGCCTGCCACAGCGCCCGTTCGGCGTCGGTCGGGTTGCGGCGTAGAAGCCGCGCCAGCCCGCGCACCGGGCCGCGCTCCTTTGGCACCCGGCCGCCGCCGTGCTCGGCAAGCAGCGCCCGCAGCATCGTGGCCTCCTCGCCGTCCAGTACGCCGCCGCGCGCCGGACCCTTGCGTCCCTCTGCTATCGCCATGATCACGCCGTGCAGCGTCTGAATATCCTGCTGCGTCGGCGCCATCCTAGTGACGATGTTGCGCAAGTTGATCTGCATGGTCTCGCGCTTGTCGGGCGGGCGGAAGAATTCGACCTTTTCCAATTCGTGCTCAAGTGACGCAAAAAAAGCGAGCAACTGCTGCTTCGGCGCCGACGCCGATTTTTGTGGCATGCCGAACGGCAACTTTCCGGCACCGTCGCGCTTGAACCACTCATAGGCGACGATCACCACGGCTTGTGCCAGGTTGAGCGAGGCAAAGGCGGGATTGACCGGCAAGGTCAGGATGCGGTCGGCCAGCGCGACCTCATCGTTTTCGAGACCATTGCGCTCACGGCCGAACACAATGGCCACGGTTTCTCCGGCCCCGACGTGATCGGCCATTTCGGCGGCGGCTTCGGCCGCTCCGACGACTGGCTTGGCCTGGTCATGGGCGCGCGCCGTCGTCGCCAGCACGAAGGCACAATCGGCGATGGCGGCTTCAAGGCTGTCGTAGAGAACCGCGCCGTCGAGAATGCGGTCGGCGCCAGCCGCCATCATCACCGCTTTATCGTTTGGCCAGCGCTGCCGCGGCTTGACCAGGCGCAGCCGCGACAGGCCGAAATTCGCCATGGCGCGCGCGGCGGCGCCGATATTCTCGCCAAGCTGCGGCTCCACCAGCACGACAACGGGCGCCGGCCCTGCGCGCCACCTCTTGGTCTTGTCGGTCCCGGCACCCGGCATCGGTCCACCCTTGGGTCCGTAAAACTACGGCCCTGAAACATCGGCCCCGGTCATAGCCAATGGGACGACGAAAAGGCAGTGCGATATGTGCAACTGTCGGCTTTCTCCGCCCGTTCGCGGGTGCTATAGGGCGCGCGCCGAACTTCCGTCAGTCGAATTCCCGGTTGGCGATGTCCGCGCCGAGAACAATTCATTTGAGGGTCCGCGGGAGAAATCATTTCACCGCGCCCGCCAATGTTCAGTTTCCGGTCGGCCCAAATAAGCACGGCGACCAGAGGTGCAAGCATGTCAGATCTCGAAATCATGTGGACAAAGGTCGATGAAGCCCCGGCGCTCGCGACCTTCTCCCTGCTGCCAATCGTCCAAGCCTTCGTGGGCGCGGCGGGCGTGTCCATGACACTGAAGGACATCTCGCTGGCCGGACGCATCCTCGCCAGTTTCCCCGAGAGGCTCACCCCCGCACAACGGATCAACGACGAACTCGCCGAACTCGGCGAACTGACTTTGAGACCCGAAGCCAACATCATCAAGCTACCCAACATCTCCGCCTCGATTCCGCAGCTCAAGGCCGCGATCAAGGAACTGCAAGGCAAGGGCTACAATGTTCCGGACTATCCGGACAATCCCGCGACGGATGCCGAGAAGGACATCAAGTCCCGCTATGCGAAGGTGTTCGGCAGCGTCGTCAACCCGGTGTTGCGCGAGGGCAATTCCGACCGTCGCGCGGCCGGCGCCGTCAAGCAATACGCCCGCGACAATCCACACAAGATGGGCGCATGGAGCTCCAATTCCAAAACGCATGTGGCGTACATGTCGGGCGGCGACTACTACGGCTCGGAAATCTCGACCACCGTCGCGGCGCCAACCAACGCCCGCATCGAACTGGTCGGCGGCGACGGCGCCGTCACGGTGCTGAAGGCGAAGACGTCGCTCCAGGCCGGCGAGATCATCGACGCGGCGGTCATGAGCCGCAAGGCACTGCGCGCTTTCTTTGCCGAGCAGATCGAAGCTGCAAAGAAGGACGGCGTGCTGTTCTCATTGCAGGTGAAGGCGACCATGATGAAGATCGCCGATCCCATCGTGTTCGGCCACGCCGCTTCCGTCTACTTCGCCGATGTGATCGAGAAGCACGCCGCCACGCTGAAGCGTCTCGGCGTCAATCTCAACAATGGCTTCGGCGATCTGCTGACCAAAATCGAAACACTACCGACGGCTGAGAAAGAAGCGATCAAGGCCGACATCAAGGCCGAGTACGCGAAACGGCCGGGCCTCGCCATGGTAAATTCCGACAAGGGAATCACTGGCCTGCATGTGCCCAGCGACGTCATCATCGACGCTTCAATGCCGGCGATGATCCGCGAATCCGGCCACATGTGGGGCCCCGACGGCAAGCTGCACGACGTCATCGCCGCGATCCCGGATCGCAGCTACGCGACGATATATCAGGCGGCCATCGACGACTGTAAGGCTTACGGCGCGTTCGATCCCAAGACCATGGGCTCCGTTCCCAACGTGGGGCTGATGGCGCAGCAGGCCGAGGAATACGGCTCCCACGACAAGACCTTCGAAGTGCCGGCAGGCGGAAAGGTTCGCGTCGTCGCCGATGACGGCAAGGTGCTGCTGGAGCGTCCGGTCGAGGCCGGCGACATCTTCCGCATGTGCGAGCTAAAGGACGCCGCGATCCGGGACTGGGTCAAGCTCGGCGTGCGCCGCGCGCGCCTGACCAACACACCTGCGGTATTCTGGCTTGACGCCAAGCGCGGCCATGACGCGCAGGTCATCGCCAAAGTGGAGAAATACCTCAAGGATGAAGACACCGCGGGACTCGACATCCGCATTCTGCCGCCGGTCGAAGCGATCAAGTTTTCGCTCGAGCGCATCCGCAAGGGGCAGGACACGATCTCCGTCACCGGCAACGTGCTGCGCGACTATCTGACCGACCTGTTTCCGATCATGGAGCTCGGCACCTCGGCCAAGGTGCTGTCGATTGTTCCGCTGTTGGCGGGCGGCGGCCTGTTCGAGACCGGCGCCGGAGGCTCGGCGCCCAAGCATGTGGAGCAGTTCCAGCAAGAGGACTATCTGCGCTGGGATTCACTCGGCGAGTTTCTCGCGCTGGGCGCGTCGCTCGAACACCTGGCGCAGACCTGCAAGAACGCCAAGGCACAGGTCCTTGCTGAGACGCTCGATGAGGCCATCGGCAAGATCCTCGAGTTCAACCGCTCTCCCGCGCGCAAGGTCGGCGAGATCGACAATCGCGGCACTCATTTCTACCTCGCCCTGTACTGGGCACAGGCGCTGGCGGCGCAGACCAAGGACGTGGAGCTGCAAGCCCGCTTCAAACCGTTGGCCGAGGCGCTTGCCAAAAACGAGGCCAAGATCAATAGCGAACTGATCGGCGCGCAAGGCAAGCCGGTCGACATCGGCGGCTACTATCTGCCTGATTCTGCCAGGACATCGGCCGCGATGCGGCCCAGCACCACGCTGAACGCGGCGCTCGCGGCACTCTGACGCGGGGGGGGCCGGCAGCGACGCGCCGGCTCTCGAAAGGTGACTGCAAAAAAATGGCGAAAATCAAGGTCACCAACCCGATCGTCGAGATGGACGGCGACGAGATGACGCGGATCATGTGGCATCTCATCAAAGACAAGCTGATCCGTCCCTATCTCGACATCGACCTGATGTATTTCGACCTCGGCATCGGCAAGCGCGACGAGACGCGCGACCAGGTCACCATCGATGCCGCGGAAGCAACCAAAAAAGTCGGCGTCGCCGTCAAGTGCGCCACCATCACGCCCGACGAAGCGCGCGTGAAGGAATTCAATCTGCACGAGATGTACCGTTCGCCGAACGGCACCATCCGCAACATCCTCGGCGGCGTCATCTTCCGCGAGCCGATCATCTGCAAAAACGTGCCGCGGCTGGTGCCGGGCTGGACGCAGCCGATCATCATCGGCCGCCACGCCTATGGCGATCAGTACCGCGCCACCGACTTCAAGGTGCCGGGCAAGGGCAAGCTGTTCCTGACCTTCGTCGGCGACGATGGCAAGAAATCGAGCGCGAGGTCTTCGACTTCCCCGGCAGCGGGGTGGCGATGGCGATGTACAACCTCGACCACTCGATCAGCGACTTTGCGCGCGCGTCGATGAACTTCGCGCTCAATCGCGGCTATCCGCTCTATCTCTCGACAAAAAACACCATCGTCAAAGTCTATGACGGGCGCTTCAAGGACATTTTCCAGGACATCTTCGACAAGGAATTCAAGGACAAGTTCGTGCAGAAGAGGATCACCTACGAGCACCGGCTGATCGACGACATGGTCGCGTCATCGCTGAAATGGTCCGGGGGCTATGTCTGGGCGTGCAAGAATTACGACGGAGATGTGCAGTCGGACACGGTGGCCCAAGGCTACGGCTCGCTCGGCCTGATGACGTCGGTCCTGACCTCGCCCGATGGCAAGATCGTCGAAGCCGAGGCCGCGCACGGCACCGTGACCCGGCACTATCGCGAGCATCAGAAAGGCCGCGAGACCTCGACCAATTCGATCGCCTCGATCTTCGCCTGGACGCGCGGGCTCGCCCACCGCGCCAAGCTCGACAACAGTGCCGAGCTGAAAACATTCGCCGACACCCTGGAGAAGGTCACGGTCGGCACGGTCGAAGCCGGCTTCATGACCAAGGACCTGGCGCTGCTCGTTGGTCCGAACCAGGCGTGGCTCACGACGACCGGCTTCCTCGACAAGATCGACGAGAACCTGAAGAAGGCGATGGCTTAACTGGGCGGCGGCGCCCGGCCGAGCGCCGCAAGCAGGCCGGTGACATTCGACCCGCCGGCGCTTATCTGGGGGTTATGCCTCAGTCCCCCAAAATGCGCGGCACACTCGTCAAAACGGCGCTGATCGCGGTGCCGCTGTTGGCGATGTTGGTGGCGGCCGGCTGGTTTGCCGCTCGGGCGTGGCTCACGATCAGCGGCCCACCGGTTCCGGCCGCGGGCTATGCCGCCATGGCGCTTGGCGTGGGGTTCTCGCTGGTGGTCGGCTGCGGACTGATGGCGCTGGTGTTCTATTCGAGCCGCCACGGCTACGACGAGCCCTATCGCCTGGACGACGACGAATCCGCATAGGGCCGCAGCTCAGCCATGCGCCCCGCCGGTGGGCGTGTTGCATCGTCGCATTCGCCACTCTAGTTTCTTCGTGAAACTTCGCCTCACGGCCCAACAAAATGAGGAAACGATGACGCGCACAATCCGACTGCAAGGCGACAGCAATGCCCACGACCGGCCCTGGCGGGTCGCGGTCGAGCAGGGTTTCTTCGCCGCGGAGGGCCTCAATGTTGAGTATTTCGAGGACAACCCGAAGGGCGCGGCCGGACGGGTGCAGGACTTCTCGCAGCGCTGGAAGGAATCGCAACTGCAAAAGGGCGCACTGGAAGTCTATCCAGTGTGTGAATGGGGCGCGATCGAGCGCGTGCAGTCGCTCGGCGGCGGCAAGATCATCGGGCTCGACACCACGGTGCGCACCGGCGCGCTGATGGTGCGCGAGCAATCCAAGATCGGCTCGGCCGCCGAGCTGCGCAATATTCCGATTGCAGTCACCTGGCACGCCGGCACGTTCTACGCCGCGATCGAGGTGCTGGAGGCCGCGGGCGTGCCGTTCGATGACATCAAGCTGGTGCACGCCAACGACCGGCTCGAGGCGCTGCTCAGCGGCACGACCGAGGCGGCGGCGCTGATGGAGCCGCTGGTGAGCCGAGCGCTCGCCGCCGGCGCACGCAAGATCGCCGATCTGCGCTGGCGCGGCGGCATCGTCGCCGGCGACGATGTCGACGACGAAACCGCGGGCAAGCTGCGGCGCGCGCTCAACCGCGCGATCGCTTGGCTGCGCGAAAACGAGGCGCGCTCGCGCGATGAACTGCTCCGCGATCTACCGCCCGAGCAGCGTCAGGGTGGTCTCATGCCGGAGCTCGTGGGCGTCAACGCCTACCAGCCCGATGAGTTTAAGGAAAAGGTCGACTGGATGATGGACCGCGGCTTCCTCAACAAGGAGCCGAAATACGCCGAAGTGGTCCGCAGCCGCGACTAGCAGGCTGCTGAAAAAGTTGTTTTGCGGGTTTTCTGAGATGTGATTCTGTGCATATGCCTGATTCCTTTGGACTGGGGATTGCGATGCGCGGCGAAGATCAGCGATCGGAAGCGTTTTTCAGCTACATCCCGGTGGAGA
>DATCBO010000001.1:0-5083 GCA_036511795.1 Xanthobacteraceae bacterium | reverse complement strand
TTGCGCGCCCGCCGCATCGTTCTGCTCACGCCTTATAGCGAGCAGGTGACTGACGAGGAGGCGGAGTTCCTGCATATGGCCGGTTTCGAAGTGCTCTACGCCCGCGGCTTCGCGCTCAACGGCAGCGACGAGTATTGCGCTACGCCGCCGCAGTTCTGGCGCGACCGCGCCATTGAAGCGGCGCGGCCGGAAGCCGATGCCTATTTCCTGAGCTGCGCCAATATTTCGGCATTCCCGGTGATCGAGGAGATCGAGCAAAAACTCGGCCGGCCGGTGATCACCAGCAACCAAGTCGTGATCTGGGAGGCGCTGTCGTTGCTCGGGTCTACCGACCGGCGCAATTGTCCCGGCCGGCTGTTCGACGGCATCGGCACGGCCCAGACCGCGCAGAAGGCGCTCGTGTAGCCATGACCATTTGAACTGACACACTTTCGTCATTGCGAGGAGCCCGAAGGGCGACGAAGCAATCCAGAATCGGAATTCTCGGCCCCGGATTGCTTCGCTTCGCTCGCAATGACGATTCAATTTGACCAGAGTAAGCCATGACCATTCAGCAGAACACCGACCGCATTCAGACCACCCATATCGGCAGCCTGCCGCGCCCCCACGCGCTGCTTGATATGATGAAGGCGAAATATTCCGGCCAGTCCTACGATGAAAGCAAATACGAGGCGGCGATCGCCGATTCCGTACGCGACGTCGTGCGCAAGCAGGTCGATTGCGGCATCGACATCGTTACCGATGGGGAGTTCTCCAAGCCCGGCTTTTTCACGTACGTGCACGAGCGCCTCGGCGGCTTCGAACGCCGTCCCGATCAGAAGATGAAGCTGTTCGCGCAGGAAGTGGCGGCGTTCCCCGAATATTACGCCGAGTATTTCAAGCAGGCGATGATGGGCGGCGCGATCGTCGGCCTGGCGCCGGTGGTGTGCGTTGGCCCGATCAAATATCGCGGCGAGAAATTCGTCGAGCGCGACATTCAAAACATAAAGCGCGCCGCGGCCGCGGCCGGCGTGCCGGATCACCACGTCTTTCTGCCGGCAACGGCGCCGTCGGGCGTCGGCATCAACGAATACTACAAATCCGACGAGGAATATTTCCACGCGCTCGCCGCCGAGCTCGCCAAGGAATATCGCGCCATTACCGACGCCGGCATCCTGGTGCAGATCGACGATCCGTTCCTGCCGGATATTTTCTTCGAGCCGGGGCTCGATCGCGCGCAAATGCGCCGCCGCGCCGAAATCTATGTCGAGGCTACCAATGCGGCGCTTAACGGCATTCCGGCCGAGAAGGTGCGTTTCCATACCTGCTATGGCATCAACGAAGGCCCGCGCCTTTATGAAGCGGCGCTCGCCGACATCATCGAATACGTGCTCAAGATCAACGCCGGCTCGTACAGCTTCGAGGCCGCCAATCCGCGCCACGAGCACGAGTACCACCTGTTCGAGCGCGTCAAGCTTGCGCCCGGCAAGGTGCTTGCGCCGGGCATGATCACGCACGCCAGCAACATCGTCGAACATCCCGAATTGATTGCCGAGCGCATTGTGCGTTTCGCCAAGCTGGTCGGCCGAGAGAATGTCATGGCCGCGGCCGATTGCGGCTTCTCCTCGCAGGCGCTCTACCGCACCGAGGTGCATCCCACCGTGGTATGGGAAAAATTCAAAGCGCTGCGCCATGGCGCCGATCTGGCGACCAAGCAGCTATGGAAGTGATCTCGTCATTGCGAGCGAAGCGACGCAATCCAGTCCGGCGCCAAAGCCTGGATTGCTTCGTCGCTTCGCTCCTCGCAATGACGCTGTTCTTTTCCATCCCGCCCACCCACGCCGAAGACGCGGCAAATTTCTACCGCGGCAAGCAAATCCGTTTCATCGTCGGCTCGGCGCCCGGGGGTACCTACGATCTCGTCGCGCGGGCGGTGGCACGCCATATGGGCGCGCACATTCCCGGCAACCCATCGATCATCGTGCAGAACCAGCCGACCGCCAGCGGCGTCGTGATGACCAATCAGCTCTACGCACTCGGACCGAAGGACGGTACCGCCATCGGCGTTCCGCTCAACGGCATCCCGGCCGAGCCGCTGTTGAAGCCGAACGTCGCGCGTTACGACGCCGGCAAGCTCATTTGGGTCGGCAGCACCATGCGCGAACCTTATGTGGCGTATGTCTGGCACACGGCGCCGGTGCAGACTCTCTCCCAACTCTTGACCGAACAGCTCGTCGTTGGCGGCACCACGCCAGGCTCGACGATGGTCGACTTTCCGCAACTGACGAACGCCGTGGTCGGCACCAGGTTCAAGATCGTGCCCGGCTATGGATCGACGCCGCTGATGAACCAGGCCATGGAGCGCGGCGAGACCCAGGGTGTTGCGGCGCTCGGTTGGGAGGCCGTTAAGGCGCAGCTGTCCCATTTTCTCGCCGACAAGGAGGTCAAGGTGATCGCCCAGTTCGGGCTGCAACGGAGCGCCTTACTGCCCGGTGTGCCGTTGATGATTGAGCTCGCCAAATCGCCCGCGGATCGGCAGGCGCTGGCCATGCTGTTTTCGCGCACCGACATCGGCCGGCCCTTCTTTCTGCCGCCGGATGTGCCGGCGGACCGTGTCGAAGCCTTGCGGCGCGCGTTCGACGCCACAATGAAGGACGAGGGCTTTTTGGCCGAAGCAAAAAGGATCGGCCTGGACATCGATCCGTTGACCGGCGAGCAGGTGCAGAAGCTGGTCGCCGACCTCGCCAACACGCCGCCCGCCGTGGTCGCCCGCGTCCGCGCCGCGCTCAACGAGAGGTGAAAAGAATCGTCATTGCGAGCGCAGCGAAGCAATCCAGGGGGTGTCGCAGAACTGGATTGCTTCGTCGCGGAGCCTGTCATCGGACCGCGCGACTTCGCGCGGGTCCGTTGGCTCCTCGCAATGACGTGCTATAAAGCCGGCTGAATTCATTCAAACGAGGCTTGGTACAAGTGCACGCAGTTCAGGACTCCACCACGCGCGACGGCTCGCTCAATGCCCGCCGCGCCATGCACGGCAGCAACAAATTGCAGATCGGCCTGTTCGGCCCCAATTGCTCGTCGGGCCGCGCGGTGACGCTGGTGCCGGAGCGCTGGTCGGGCAACTGGCCGGACAACAAACGCCTCGCCCAGATATCGGACGACGCCGGCATCGACTTTCTGCTGCCGATCGGGCGCTGGAAGGGCTACGGCGGCGACACCGACTACCAGGGCACCACGCTCGAAACCATCACCTGGGCGACAGGACTGCTGGCTTCGACCAAGCGCATCACCGTGTTCGGCACGGTGCACGCGCCGATCTTCAATCCGGTGGTGGTGGCGAAGGAAATGGTCACCGCCGATCAGATCGGCGAGGGCCGCTTCGGGCTTAACATCGTGGTCGGCTGGAACGAGGGCGAATTCGACATGTTCGGCGTCGAGCAGCGCGCCCACGAAGATCGCTATGAGTACGCGCAGGAATGGATCGACGTCATCAAGATGATCTGGTCCGACCGCGAGGATTTCGCCTTCAAGGGCAAGTATTTCGACATGAAGGGCATTCGCGGCAAGCCGAAGCCGTTCGGCGGCGCGCGTCCGGTGATCATGAACGCCGGCGCTTCGGCGACCGGCCAGGCGTTCGCGGTGAAGAATTGCGACGCGTTCTTTCTGCAGGCGTCGCGCACATCGCTTGAAGACACGCAGAAAAAAGTCCGTGCCGCGCAGGACGCGGCCCGCGTGCAAGGGCGCGAAATCGGCTGCTATACGGTCGGCGTGGTCACCTGCCGGCCGACCAGGAAGGAAGCCGAGGAGTATTTCCACCACTCGATCGTCGAGCATGCCGATTGGTCGGCGGTCGACGGCATCCTGGCGCTGAAGAACATCTCGCCGCAGACCGTGCCGATGCAGGAATACATCCTAAAGCGCAACCAATATGCGCAAGGCATGGGCGGCCTGCCGATCATCGGCGATCCCGATCTGGTCGCCAGCCAGCTTGCGGACCTCGCCAAGGCCGGCCTCACCGGCATCGGCATCTCGCTCGTCAACTACCTCGATGAGCTGCCTTATTTCTGTGACGAGGTCATCGGCCGGCTGGTGCGCATGGGCCTGCGGGAGAAAGTGGGCGTCTGAATCTTCAACTGAACAATTCTCCGGCCAATGCGTTGCCTTTGGCCCAAGCAATTGCGCCCAAGCAATTGGGCCCGAGGAATTGGGCCCGAGGAGTTGGGCATTGCCCAGGAGAACGCCAATGGCCGAAGCCAAACATGAGATTAGCCGCGACCGCCTCGCCGAATTGCTCAACGAAGATCTGGCCCGCGAATACCAGGCCATCATCGCTTATGTGGTTTATTCCCAGGTGCTCAAAGGCGCCGAATACATGGACATCGCCAATCAGCTCGAACTCCACGCCAAGCAGGAGCTTGACCACGCGCTGATGATCTCGCGGCAGATCGACTATCTCGGCAAGATGCCGACCGTGACGCCACGGCCGGTGAAGACGTCCAAAGACGCCAAGGAGATGCTTCGGTTCGATCTCGACAACGAGAACGAAACCGTGCGCAACTACCGCGACCGCATCCGCCAATGCGAGGCGTTGGGCGAATTTGCGATGGCGGAGCAGATCCGCAAAATCGTCACCCAGGAGCAGGATCACCAGATCGATCTGGCGACCGCTTTGGGCATCGAGGTGCCCGATATGAGCAAGCCCGCCGCAGACAAGTAGCGGCCCACGTCCTGACCCGCCGGGCGGGCGAGCCGGTCAGCACTGGCTCGCAATCGGCGTGCCGCGCTTCTTGTTGTAGCCGTGGATGGAGACGCGTTCCCACACGCCGTTGACGTGATACGGATCGCTGCGTGTAAACGAATCGACCGCGCCGCGGTCCGTCGCGTCGATGACAAAAATGCTGCCGACCGGCGTCTCGCCGTCGTCGGCGACGAGCGTTCCGGCGGTGACGACGTCGACGCCGTGCTCGACGGCGCGGTCGAGATGGATGCGATGGTCGCGGTAATGCTTCGCCCGCGTCGGCAGGATGTCCTTCTTATCGAGCGCGTGGACGACGAACAGCATGGGCGGCTCCCGGCGACGAGGCCATTGTAGCTCCCTTCCTCG